>CADCVE010000001.1 GCA_902806065.1 uncultured Rubrobacteraceae bacterium
TCAAAATCCTTACATACTTCGGCCCATTTCCAGTCTTTAGAGTACTTTGGATTACAATAATAAAGCTAAGGCACCAGGCAGAGTACGCCTTCGGTGACGCTTTTCTTGAACGTCACTTCTGCCACCCGCTCCTCTTCGTTCGAGGTGAGGACCACACATCTCTCCAGGGTGTGGATCTGGCGGTTGCGGAACTCGCAAATCTCCGGTAGCTGTCGCATGGCGGCCAGTGTAGCAGGGTGCGGGACGCTAGCTACCGATTTTCGTACCCTGGAGCGGGCGTCCCATTGCACCTTACTCGTCAAACAACCTGCGCCAGAACCCCTTGGTTCTCTTGGTTCTTAGCTCTTCTTCGGTTCGCCTGTCCACCGTGAGTTTCTGCCCCACCTGCGCCCTTTCCCAGTCGGCCCTCTCCTGTTCGCGCTTGAGGCTCTCGCGGAGCGTGGCCTCTGCAGCTTCCGCGAGTTTCAGGCGCTCCCGTAGTTGCCTGGTCTGTTCGGCGGCTGCGACGAGCCGCTCGGCGAGCTCTCGGAGGGTCTCGTTGGAGGCTTCGCCCGAGACCGTCGTTTCCGGGTAGTCTTCGTGGGGCGGTATCTCGGTGGTTGCCGCATCGCTGCTTACCGTGCGTGTGTCCCTTACCAGCACGGCGCCAAGTGGCGGCGTTTCATCGGCTTCCTGGGTGGTTTTTTCCCCGCTGGACAGATCGGAGCCGGTCGCCGGCGGCTTCCAAAGCGCTTGGTCTGCGGGGAGGAGGATCGTCGCTTCCGTATCCCCAGAACGTGCTTCATTCTGCGCGATGTGGAGTTCCACGTCGTCGTCTTCTTCTTTAGGTGGCCGGTCGGAGGAGGGCTTCAGGTTTCGACGCGCGTGTTCTACGGCACTCACTGGTACAAGCCAGCGGGCCCAGTTGTCCTGATGCCCTTCCAATTCGCCGCGACATAGCATGCCAAAGACCTGCCTGACAGGTAGCCCCAGCACATCCGCGGCCTCTTGCGCACTGTAAAAATCAGCTTCCTGCACCATAGAAATATTCTTACCCTTGGTAAAGGCATCTAACCCTGCTGGGGAGCTCGTCACCTATGCTAGAGTCACCTCGATCCCGGAAACGTCTTCGGTAAGTAGGACGCTGAACCGCAGTTCCTTTGAAGTCCCGGCTCTCAGCCAAGGGACTCTCGTAGAAGCTCTCCGGTCCCTCGCCAAGGATCTCCATAGTCTCTTTCACTTGCCGCCCGTGAGCCTCGTGCCGCACCGTAACGATGATCTTCTCGATTCGCACCGCCATCTCCCATCCCTTCTTCTTCTGCTCCTCCTCGGTAGCCCGGTTGGGCAGGCGGCCGGAGAGTAGTTGCGGTGCCACTCCGAGGCGTCCCAGAGGGCGTACCTCACGCCGTCAATGCCCTACTCGCGCATCACCTCCACGAGGCCGGTATGCCGCCACGTTCTATCTCTTCAAGGACTTGGCGGTGCGCGGGCGTGTCCTTAATCGCCCCGTCATTCTACCCGCGGAAGCTGCTTGGCGATTCAGGGTGAGGCCTCGTAGGTTTGCCCGTCCCCGTCCGCGTCGAGTTGCTGTACAGGGGGAGCATGTGGTCTAAGGTTCGGCGGGAGCAGCAACCTGCCCCTCGATACTCTGCGCCTCTCTCATCATCTCGTCGATCTCTCGCTGCGGCGGCCTCTTGCCCTTGTAGCTGCGCCTGTTGGTCTCCTGCTCCGCAGGCTCGCCCTGTGCCGTGACCGGGGTCTCGTAGTCGATACGCGTCTCGCACGCCTCGAACTCGCCCGAAGTATCCTGTTGCTCTCCGAGTTCGACCCCGACGCCGCGCTCGCCAGTGGCGGGATCGGCCCCGATGGTCAAGGTCCCCCTGCCCAAGCTGCACTCCGAAGAGGGGTCCGGCACGAGCTCGTAGGTGCCATCGGCCAGGTCGGGCTCTGTCTCCTGGACCCTCTCAACGTCCTCGCAGTCTTCGGCCGTCTCGTCCAGGGAGTCCGCCACCACGTCGTCGTTGCCGGCGCCGCAGCCGACGATGTCTCTCGCGGCCGGAAGGTCGAAGGTCAGGGTGGTGTCGTCACCTTCGTTCCCCTCGATGGTGTCCACGTCCGCGTCGTACGGACCCGCCCGGATGGTGTCGTTGCCCTCCCCGCCGTCGATCTCGTCGGCGCCCGCCAGGCCGTTGATCTCGTCGTTTGCACCCCCGCCATCGATGGTGTCGTCGCCTTCGGTGCCGTTTATCGTGTCGTCTTCTTCGGTTCCTTCGATCACATCGGAGCCTTCGGCGCCCTCCGTAGTCTCTTCGGCAGTGGTGCCTTGGGGCGTGTTGCCCTCTTCGCTTTCTCCACTAGCATTACCGCTGCAACCTGCAATGACGCCGGCAAGAGCTAGCACAGCCACCAGCATCCCGAGAAGTTTCGTAGTCCCCCGTTCCCTCACGCGACAAGCATAGCGCCGGTAACAACCCCGCGCCACAATGGGCAGGAAGGGAAGTTCTTACGACACGCATGCGCCGCGAGGGCCGATTCGTGCAGGATTGTGGATGAGCTTCCGAAAAGATACCCCTTAGCGGCAAACTATTGAACAGAGGCTTCCCGTCCCTAGCCATCCACAAGCAGTTTCTTCTTGACAAGAGGCACTTGCAGGGGCACAATACTAAACACCTATGTATACCCCCATAGGGTATATAGGACGCGGTAGTGAAAGGTGATGAACTGGTCGGGATGGGAAGCGCAAAGAACATTGGGACCGTCCTCGACGGGTGCTCCAGGAGGGCACTCCTGGCGCTACTCCTCGTGGGGGCGCTGCTCTTGTGCCACGGTGTCTACGGCGTATCGCACCAGGTCTTCGCTACACAACACGCCGAACAGCCTCATCACGCGCACGCGCTTCAGTTGGATCACGCGGACACGCATGGGGCGGGGGGAGGCGGGGAGCAGCACTCCACGGAGGGGCAGGGCGGAGACCCAGGGGGCCATCTGGGACACGTCGTCTACGCTACGGTACTCCTGGCGATCTCGCTAGGAGCAGCGGTTCGGTGGCTGAGCGGTACTCGAACGTGGACCATAAACGTCTTACCGCCTCTCCCAGAGCGCGTCTTCCCGCCGGTCTTTCTACGTTCCCCGCGAAGTCCAGACTTGCCTCTACTACAGGTGTTCCGGCTGTAGGGCTCTTCCTTGGCAGCGTAAGTACGATTCTAAGGAAGGAGTAATCATGCGAAAGTACATAAGGTTCTGGCTACCCGCACTCATGCTCTCGGCGACCCTCGCACTGGCTTCCTGCGCCGGCTCCGGTGGCGGAGACGAGCAGGGGAGCAGTGGGTCCGAAGACGGCATGCAAGAGATGGACCATGGGTCCGAAAGCACGGAAACATCGGAGATGTTGATGGAGAATGGGGAGTACTCGGACGAACGCTTCATCGACGCGATGGTCCCGCACCACCAGGGGGCAATAGATATGGCGCAGGTCGCGCTGGAGAGGGCCGAGCACCCGGAGATACTGGCCCTCGCCGAGGAGATCGTCTCGGCCCAGGAGACCGAGATAGGGCAACTCAAGGCTATAAAGCAGGAGCAGTTCGGTACGTCGGAGGTGACCATGGAGATGAGCGCCGCGGAGATGGAGGGGATGGGCATGACGATGGACCCGGATGAGTTGGCGAATCAGGAGCCCTTCGACGAGGCGTTCATCGACAACATGATCCCGCACCACGAATCTGCGATCTCGATGGCGAGTGTGGCTCTTGCGGAGAGCGAAAATCCCGAGATACGGGAGATCGCCGGGGCCATCGTGGAGGCCCAGGAGAGGGAGATCGAGCAGATGAGAAGCTGGCGAGACGAGTGGTACCCGGAGGGGTAGAAGACCCCAGAAAGGAGCAGAGAACGATGCAAGGTAAAGATACTTCACTGAACAGGACGGCGTTCAGCGCGACGCTGCACTGCCTAACCGGTTGCGCAATCGGCGAGGTGTTAGGCATGGTTATCGGCACAGCCCTCGGGTGGAGCAACGTCGCAACTATCGCCCTCGCCGTGGTGCTGGCGTTCTTCTTCGGCTACTTATTAACGATGATCCCGCTCTTGCGCTCCGGTCTGGCTCTGGCAACCACGCTACCGTTGGCGTTCGCTGCGGACACGCTCTCGATAACCGTCATGGAGATCGTCGACAATGCAGTAATGCTCGTCGTGCCGGGCGCGATGGAGGCCGGTGTGGTCAGTTTCCTCTTCTGGGGCAGCCTGGCCTTCGCGCTGGCGGTGGCGTTCGTGGTGGCCTACCCAGTGAACCGCTACCTTATCGCGCGTGGCAGGGGACACGCGGTGGTTCACGAGTATCATCACAGTGGTCATCAGCACGGGAACCACGAGCAATGAGTGGCGTAAAAGCCTTTGCGAGCCGGCCCTCCTGCGAGAGGATAAACACATGAACGAGATACAACACGGCGAACGGGCTGAGGAACACTTTGGGAGGCACGGCGCGCCGGGCGGGCTATCAATCTCTGTGGCGGGCTTAACGCTGGCCATCGGATCGAAGACCTTCGAGGCTAGTCGGAACGAGACGTTCGAGTTTCGGATCCTGGACCAGGCCGGACGTGCCGTGCGCGACTTCGACGAGCAGCACGGAGAGCGCATGCACCTGATAGTCGTGCGCCGCGACCTGGTCCATTACCAACATCTGCACCCCTCGTTGGGAGCAGATGGGACCTGGGCCACAGCCCTCGTCCTGCCGGACCCCGGAGTCTACCGGGCATTCGCCGACTTCTCGACGGGAGGAGAGGCGTTGACTCTAGGCGCAGACCTGTGGGTGCCGGGTAACCTCAAGTTCGCCCAGCTCCCCACCCCGACGGGCGTCGCCCACACCGAGGGCTACGAGGTAGCCCTCGAAACCGGCGCCCTGGCTGCTGGTGCCGAAAGTTCCCTTGCCTTCCGTATAACCTTGAGGGGCCAGGAAATCGAGCAGCTCGAGCCCTACCTCGGTGCCCTGGGTCATCTGGTAGCCCTGCGCGAGGGTGACCTCGCCTTTTTACACGTCCATCCCACCGGTGGTGCCGGGGCACAGGTCGCGTTCCACGCCATGTTCCCCAGCATAGGCCGCTACCGGATGTTCCTGCAGTTCGCCCATACGGGACGGGTGAGGACAGCGGCCTTCACCGTGGAAGTTTCTCCCTGAAGACTGCGAGTTCGTGAGGGCCGAGGTTTGCAGCCTTGGCCCTCTCTCTTATGCCCAAGTTTCCGAGAAAAGGTAGCTCACCGTCAATTGGGTGGGTGCTGAGTGGACTGGCGGGTATGTCGTCAGCTTCAGCGAATCGTAAAGGGGTGATCGGCGTCCAATGTCCTCCCAACCCCTACCGGAACGAACGCCCAAGGCGTGCCGCTACTATGACAGGCCTCGAAGCCGCGGCTAGAGAAGGCGCACGACGACGATGGCGCCTCTGCAATGAGGATAGGGGGAACAAAGAGTTACTCTGCGGGGGTGTGTTCGTAGCTGCTGGGGAAGTTAGCGTGCTGGTTTTCGTCTTTTTTGCTGTTTTCTTTTTTCAGTGAGAGGATTGCTGCAAGAGACGAGGAAGCGTCTCTCAGACGAAGCCCCAGTATTCGAGGGTGGTCGACTTGATCTACTATAAGAGTTGGGGTAAATCCGATTATGTTACGTACGAGTTTGAAGTGGCAGGGACAGCCTACCAGGGGGAGCGTTCAATCCCTCTGAGTGAAGCTGAAGAAGACGAATGCGCCGTGGAAACCGCCCAGTCCGAGGTTCTCGATCCCCAGAAGATTGGCACGTTTTCTATAGTGCGGCCGACCCAACAGACCATTCTCTCCACCCCGAAAGAGAGTGTGACTAACAAGGACAATCGACACGAAAATGAGGTTCGAGTAGGGATGCCCCTCTCCGAAGCCACAACTATCACCGATGCCCGCACCCTGTTGCTACCCCGCCCTTGAGATCCCCACGGGTAAGCCTAGGCGCCAGCGAGGTGCGCGGACCCAAAGCATGAGAAGGACCGGGTTCCGCTGTGCTTCGGCACTTCGGCACAAGCTTCGCGCGAAAATCTCCCCATCGCGCGGCTAGTTGCGAAACAAGTCGAAAATGTAATATATAGTGTAATGAGGTGGATCTCTATGCTAGTACTATTGTTGGAGGAGAAAACTAAAGATGGAGGACTACCGAGATGACTGAGAGCACACTTCTTCTGGTTGGTCTCTGTATCCTCCTTCTCGCGGCCATAGCGATCCTCGTTATTACGGTCGGCGCGCGGAGGGAAGTGCGAAACATCTCCTACGAGCTAGGCCAAAGATACTCGCGAATGGAAAACGAGTTGGATCTTGCTCGGGTGGAACGCTCAGCTTATGAGCAAGAAGCCCAGCGGGCGAATAAACAGTTGGAAGAGCAACGCCCAGAGAAGCTAACGTGGGAACTTGAGCAGGCGACGAAAGAGCTTGAGCGACTACGAAACGAGCATTCGGAAAACCTGCGCCTGGCCGGGCTAAAGGAACAGGAGTGGGCACATCGAGACGAGCAGCAAGAACGTTAGCGCCTGCACCTAGAGCGAGAGTGCCGGAACCTCATGGAAGAGCTTGAGCGGTGGCGCGTAAGGCACACAGAAGTCCAAGAACGGGCCAATTGGTTGGAGCAGGAACACTCGAAGGCCCAGCAGAAGGTCGAAGAGTTAGCGCAGCTGAGAGGAAGGCTCCTCACGGAGATACAAGAGATCGAAGGGGCAACTCCCCTCTCACGTGGCCCCGACCATCAACCTACACCATTAGAGATCCAAGCGAGCCCGTCGCGCACGCGGAGGTAGGCCCCAAAAAGGGCCGGGACCAAGATAGCCTCGTCCGATAGATATTCTGATACTCGACTATTTGGCTGGTCGCCTCTCGCCGCGCTTCGCTTTCTCCCTCCGATGCTCTTGTTCCTCAGGGGTGCCCATCTTCCGCTCGTAATCCTCGAGCGCGAATGCCAGTTGCGCCGACGCCGATTCACGCTCGTACTCCAGCACCTCCACTAGCCAGTCGGCCCCGTCCTCATAGGCGAGTCGCATCAACTTGCACAGCAGGCGCCAGGCGTTGAATACCTGCGCAGGCGAGACGTGCCGGATGGCCGAGGACGGCCCCTAGCTCTCGACTCTCCTCCCTCGCTCCTCTGGCTGGTTTCGGGTGGGGGATGCGGGTAAGATGCGAGTATGGCTGGAAAAGCACATGGCAACGGCGAGGGAACAATCGGAAGACGCAAGGATGGACGCTGGTACGCCCGTTACCATGCGTTGACCTCGGAGGGCAAAAAGCGAAAGACCGTCTACGACAAGACACGACAAGACGAGGGTCGAGGCTACCGGACCGGGTGCGCTTCCATGACTTGCGCCACACTGCTGTGACCCTGACCCTGCGGGTCGGTATGCCCGTTTCTGATGTGGCAAAGATACGGGGTCATGAAGACCCAGCACTCACTTTGAAGCGTTGTTCGCACGTCCTTCCAGATGCGCAGGAGACGCCGGCGCTTGCTATTGATGAGTCCCTCTTTTAACCAGCAAAGAGGCAGATTTTTGGTCCACTAGCACACCACTGAGATGAAGGGGTAGGGTTTTGAAGATAGTTCAAATGTCCGACATACACGTGGGTTCGGGTCTTTTCAGGCCCGAACTCCTCTCGGCTACTATAGAGGAGACAAACTCTTTAGAACCCGACCTCGTCGCCGTGGTTGGGGACCTCACGACGGAGGGCTACCGGTGGGAGTTTGAGGAGGCGAAGGGGTATCTGGACCGCATCGAGTGCGAGAACGTGATCGTGACGATGGGCAACCACGACGCGAAGAGCGTCGGTTACCGGCACTTCGAGGAGTTATTCGGAATGCGCGAGGGGGCGACGACAATACCGATCCCGGAGGGAGAGGCGAAGGTCGTGGCGCTCGATTCCACCAAGCCGGACCTGGACGAGGGTGAGATCGGCCGGGAGCACTACGCCTGGCTGGACTCGGAGTTCAGAGACTGGGACAGGGGACCGAAGATTCTCCTGGTCCACCACCACATCCTCGCCGTACCCGGCACCGGCCGCGACGTGAACAACCTGCGTGACGCCGGGGACGTGATGGCTATCTTGAGAGAGCTAAGGGTGGATATGGTGCTGTCGGGGCACCGGCACGTCCCGTACGTTTGGAGCATCTCGGGGGTTCGGATTATTCATTCCGGGACGGTCTCTAGTATGCGGGTGCGAGGGACGATGCCACCCTCATACAATGTCATTGACCTCGATGAGGATAGCGTAAAGATCACGCTGCACCAGCCCGGCAAGGGGAAGGGAGGCGAGGAGCCACTCGCGAGCTTCTCCCGCAAGCCCGTCACTACCAGCGAGTTCTACCCGGACTTCAGCCGCTTCGTCCTCTACGATAGACTGCCGTTCTTGAGATGAACCACAGGCGAGTCCTTCGGGTAGACCGCTGACGGCGACAGGGTAGCGTGCGGAGGTCTCCCCGGCTCTTCTCCAACCCTTTCCCCAGATTCTTCTCCGAATCCCCGTCGGCGCCACCCGCGGTGGGAAAGAAGCCACGAGGGCAGCGGGCCAAAGGGGCCGTGCCCGGCTCAGTACTGAAGAACAAGAAACTCGCTCCGACCGGTGGATTCCTCGTAGGCTCGGTAACGTTGGAGGGGGAGGTGTTTTTGGAGTGGACTGCTGGCGCCCTGTGGTATTGGTGAGGAGGCACTAGATCGGGCTGGGGTATCCTTATAGTCAGGACTCGCTGGACCAAGTCCGCACGACGTTCGACGAGATCCGGCAGGAAACCGACTGGTGGCAAAGGACGCCAGTCGAAACTTCTTTCGAGCATGAGGGCTGGTGAGGTAGCCGATGCTCGCGCTATTATCTTAACAATCGCTCCTTACAGTTTCGCTCACAGACTCCTGTAGAGTGTGGGTGCGAGGCTGGCGCCCCGGTCCCATAGGTCCTACGACCGGAGCTTTAATTCGCTAAGTGGCGACGGCCGAACGAGCGGGCCAGGGTGCCCTTCCCGAGAGCCCCCGGTCCCGATTGTGATATATTAAGAACGTAGTTGAAGATGTGGGTTTTATGGTGACTAAAGTGCCGCACTCGACAAGAGGGTGGCTTTTTTATTGCGGTATAGCCTCAAGAACAAGGAAGGTGGGCTCCGATTATGGCCCAAGGAACAGTTAAGTGGTTCAACGACGATAAAGGCTACGGCTTTATCACCCCGGACGAGGGTGGCGAGGATCTCTTCGTCCATCACAGTGGGATAGCGGGCAGCGGGTTCAAGTCGCTCGACGAGGGCGCAAAGGTCTCCTACGAGGCGACTCGCGGCCAGAAGGGCATGCAGGCGGACAACGTCTCCATGGCCTAATCAACTGGTTACCGTATAGACGGTACGGGCCGGGGTCCTTCGGGGCTCCGGCCCTTCGCTTATACCGGTCAGACAAACATCGTGGCCTTGCTTTTCAGCAGGGCCACGATGCCGTTCTACTACTACTATGGTCTCAGGTGTTCCAGCGACGACCCCTCCGCTTCCGGCGGTGCCTCCATCTCTGCTCTTGCTTTTAACGCTGACCTTGCCTGGACTGGCCGGGGCTAGCTCCTACGGTTGTGGGAAACGGAGCCGGCCTTTTGCTTTGCCCCGGTCCTGTGGGTAAGGAGTAGGATATAGCGCCGCTAAAGCTCTTCGCTGATCGTGCCGATAACCATGACGAGGCCCGTGCCCCGACGAAACACAACGCGAAGAGGGCCGGGGTACTGTACCCCGGCCCTTCTGCCCAACTCTTTATTGACGGGCGAGTTTGCTACCGTCCGCCCTGTAGCTGAGGTGTCTCTAGCCAGCGGCGGCGGCCTGGTTGACCTGCTGGTCACACGACACATCGGAGTTGCCGTCAACCGTAAGGTCGGAGCCGATATCATCCTGCTCGAAGTCGTCGATATCCGAGTCGAACGAGACGAATCCGGAGACGTCCTGCACGTTGCCGGTGTTGGAGACGCCCTGGACATTCACGCACTGGTTGGCATTGTCGCCGCTGCTGGAGATCTCGAACGACTGATCCACGTCGCCGCTCTCGCTATCCTGCTCGAAGGACTGACTTACACCGTCGCCATCGAAGTCGAAGTCGTTGTCGAAGAAGCCGAAGTCATCGTCGCCGATGAAGAAGAAGAAGGTGCCATCGTCATCGAAGCGGTCGAGGCGGTTCTCCAAGCGATCCTCCAAGCGGTCGATGCGATCCCGCGCCATTGCTGGGGAGACTGCCATTACCAGTGCCGTTAGTGCCAACATGGTCGCCAGTACCGTCATTTTCCTCATTGCTGTACCTCCTTGGGTTTGTTGCCTTCCAACAAAGACTCTGCCCCCGAATAGTAGTTTTGTCTATAGGACATTCGTACCAGCGTAGGCGGGACAAACGTCCCGTCTACGAGCGCTCTCGGCAACTGCAGAGGTAAATAATTGGATCAAACCGGGGGTTCATGGGCTCCGGCCTTTTTCTTCATGGCAACTACGGTGAGCGTGAGCGCGGTTGTAGATGGTGTACCGGACGCTTTGCCGTTGCTCAAAGGTTAGAGGAGCAGGGCTATCCGAGGAACCCACCGGCTTCTTCTAGTTGCCCGGTCTTTTCGAGAGCTTGGCGCAGCAAGGCGCGTCCCTCTTCGCGTTCCTCGGGGGTACGGGCTTTCTCTTCGACGGTTTTGATGCTCTCTTCGATGCTTTTGGGGTCGAAGGCCATGTCCGGGAGGCCGATGATGACCTCCCGGATCTGGCGGTAGATAAAGTCCGGCTCGCCTGCGTAGACCCAACTGTGCCTCGCCAGGACCCAGGCCCAGCCCTTCATGCGGATGGTGTTTTCGATGTCCTCGTCTTCGAGGTCCCACATCTCCACGCGCATGCGGTGCTCGGTTATAAGCTCGGGTCTGATGCGGACGAATGCGGGCATTAGGGTATTCTAGATCACGGCCCGGCCGAGATCAGGCCTTGCTTCCTGAGGAATTCCTCGGCGACGTCCTCGGGATCCTCTTGTTCTATATCCACCCGGCCATTCAACTCGCGGATGACGTCCACGTTAAGCCGCTCTGTGACGGAGTTCAGGAT
Organism: uncultured Rubrobacteraceae bacterium; assembly: GCA_902806065.1. Taxonomy (GTDB): domain Bacteria; phylum Actinomycetota; class Rubrobacteria; order Rubrobacterales; family Rubrobacteraceae; genus Rubrobacter_F. The sequence goes on from CADCVE010000001.1 coordinate 11,045, forward strand.
GCCCTCTATCTCGGGGTTCTCCTCTAGCACCTCGTCACGTACCACGGGGGCTGGATAGTAGAACGGCCAGATGGCCTTCTCGTCCGTCAGGATCGTCAGCTCGGGAGAGGTGAGTTGGCCGTCGGTGAGGAAACCGACGCCTACGTCCGCCTCGCCGTTCTCGACGCCCTGGTACCGCAAGCCGAGGTCGTTCGCGGTGATGGTCTCCTGGAAGCTATCCAGGCCCGGGTAATTCTCGACCATGTTCGGGTAGCCGTCCGGCCTCTCCTGAAACTCGGAGAACGTCGCGAAGGTCAGCCCGGAGGCGGCGCCGGCCAGGTCGTCGAGGGTTTCGAGTCCTTGCTCCTCGGCTATCTCGCGCCGGACGAAGATGCCGTAGTTGTTGTTGAAGTCCGCGTACGGCAGCATCGTGGCGGCCGGATCGCGCTCCGCATAGCGGCTCCTTGCCTCTTCGTAGGTCTCCTCGGGCGACGGCGGATTCTCGCCCTCGTAGCCCAGGAGCGTGGTCAGGGCCGTCCCCGTGTACTCGGGGTAGAAGTCGATCTGGCCGTCCTGCAGCGCACCGTCGGCGATCTGCTCAGACCCCAGGTTGAGCTGGCGTTCGACCGTGAAGCCGTTCGCCTCCAGCGTCTGGGCGTAGAGCTCGCCCAGAACGAACTGCTCGGTGAAGTTCTTGGAGCCTACGGTCACGCTGGGACCGTCGCCGCCACCTTGCCCACCACCGCCACCAGCGTTACCGCATCCCGAGAGCGCCGCGGCTAGCGCGAGAACGAGCGCGACGAGCATCGCCGCGCGAACGCCTGCGCGGGTGCTTGCGCGGAAGTTTGTCCTGGTCTTCATTCTTCTCTCCTTCTCTAGCGGGTTTTTCGGACTACTTGCCTCGATGTTTGCGGGCTATGCGCAGGCCCTTCGGGGTGAAGGTTCGCTCCAGAGCCCCAAAGCTGACCTCCGTGATAATCGCCAGCATCGCGACGGTTAAAGAACCGCCGATTTGAATGGCCAGGTCGTTGCGCTGGAAGCCGAGGACTATAAGTTCGCCCAGGCCTCCGCCACCGATAAACGTCGCCAGGGTTGCGCTCGCCACGACTTGCACCGCCGAGGTGCGGATACCCGCGAAGATCACCGGCGCCGCGATGGGGAGTTTTATGCGGCCCAGGATCTGGCCATCCGAGAGCCCCATCCCCCTGGCCGCATCTATCACCTGCGGGCTGACCTGCATGAGCCCGGTCGAGGCGTTTATCAAGATCGGCGGTATCGCGAGCAACACGAGCGCCACCAGCGATGGAGCGAACCCGAACCCCAGGAGCGGGAAGACGAGCGCCAGGATCGCCAGCGACGGTACGGCCCGCCCGGTGTTGGCAATGTTTATGACTATCGTCGAGGCGAGTGGCGAGCGGCTCACGGCGATGGCCGCCGGCAGTGCTATAGCGACCCCGATCAGCAACGCGACCACCGAGAGCTCCACGTGTACGACGAGCTGTGAAAGGAAGTCCGGGCGTTGGAAGACTTCGAGTAAGCTGTTCATGCGTCTTTATGCCCTCCTGGTCCTGGCCCAGGGCCTCAGGTAGCGTTCGACGGCCAGCAGGGTGAGGTCCGCTAGGACCGCGAGCAGCGTGGCGAGGACCGCGCCGACTATGACCCTGGTCGGAAAGTTGCGGCTGATGCCCGTGAAGATCAACTCTCCCAGGCCGCCGCCGCTGATGTACGCCCCGATAGTCGCTATGCCGATGATGGTTACGGTCGCTATCCTGATGCCGGCCACGATGACCGGCAGCGCCAGCGGTAGCTCGACCCTGAACAGAATCTGGCGGTTGGTCAATCCCATGCCGCGCGCGGCGTCTCTGGTCTCCTCGGGCACCGAGTCTATCCCCGCGACGACGTTGCGGATCAGGACGAGGAGCGAATAGGAGACGAGCGCAATGATGACCGTCGTAGACCCGAGCCCAAGGCCCGGGACGCTGACGAGCAGTGCGAAGAGTGCCAGGCTCGGTATGGAGAAGAGTAGCCCGGTGATGAACGTGACGGGTGGGTAGACTTTGCGGTAGCGCGAGACCAGTATGCCTATGGGCAGTGAGATCAGTAGCGCAATCGCCACCGAGACGAACGACAGATATATATGGCCTATGAGCGCCGGGAGGATCTCGTCGGTAATATTGTTCGAGACCCAACCCCAGTCAAACATCTTAGGTCCTAAATCCTGGAAGACCATTAGTCCGCTCACGGAGCTACTCACCGCGGGCTTGCTCGGCCCCGTGGGAGAGGCGCTGGATGGTCTCTATGCTAAGCGTGCCTCGCACCGCATCCTTGTCCGAGACGACGGACCCGCGCTCGACGCCGGCTCCGATAAGCTCCGAGAGGGCGTCCTTGAGGTTCATTCGCTCGCTCAGGCGGGGCAGACCGTCCCCGTTTGGCGGACCCAGCTCCACGTCCGAGACGCGCAGTAGTGAGAGCCTCTTGAGGACCCTGTCGGCGCCGACGAAGGAGGAGACGAACTCCGAGTTCGGGGAGGCGAGGATATTCTCCGGGGTGTCGTACTGGGCCAGGATGCCGCCCTCCTGAAGGATGGCGATTCTGTCGCCCATCTTTATGGCCTCGTCTATATCGTGGGTAACGAAGATTATGGTTTTCTTGATCTCACCCTGGATGCGCAGGAACTCGTCCTGCAGCCGGTGGCGGTTGATCGGGTCCACCGCTCCGAATGGCTCGTCCATTAGCATGACCGGCGGGTCCGCCGCCAGAGCGCGCGCCACCCCAACCCGCTGCTGCTGCCCACCTGACAGCTCCGCCGGATAACGGTCACGGTACTGGTCCGGGTCCAGCCCGACGAGGTTCAGAAGCTCCTCGACCCGCGCTGATATGCGCCCCTTATCCCACTCCAGGAGCTGCGGTACCGTGGCGATGTTGTCGGCGATGGTCCGGTGCGGGAAGAGACCTATCTGCTGGATCGCGTACCCGATGTGCCGCCGGAGCTTCGTGCCGCTCATGGCGGTATTCGGCTCACCGTCGATCAGGATCTCCCCGGCGGACGGCTCGATGAGGCGGTTCACCATTCTCATGCTGGTCGTCTTGCCACACCCCGAAGGACCGACCAGAACGCAGATCTCCCCGTCGAACACCTCGAATGAGAGATCGTTGACTACCGGCCTCGATGAGCCAGGATAAGTCTTGCTTACGCCCCTAAACTCGATCATTGCATCTCCTATACGCCCAGGGGTGATACGGATAATAACCTTCCCGTACGGACACGTTTGCCCTACCAAACATAGCCACCATTCCTTCTATCCTCAGATAGGTAAGCCGGTGAATTATACGGCATTCTCAAACTTCCCTACCCGAGCCACAGGTCTGGCGCTTTTCCAGCGTTCCGGACGTGTCGTTACCGGCGTCCAATGCCAAGGAGCAAGAAGAGGACGAAGTACAGGCCGGCGGCCGCGAAGCCGATGAAGTAGACGCCGCTCTCTTCGATGCTCTGGCGCTGCACTTCGGCTGTGGGTAGGGCATCCACCAGGATCTGGGCCGGTATCTCCAGGAGCCTCCCGAGGCTAAAGATGCCGCTGGTGAGCCCGTTGAGGTTCTCGTCTATCTGTGCGTAGGCAAGCCCCAGATGGGCGAGTATTACGAAGATAATAAACGCGAGTATCGTCCTGAGCAGAGCCACCGCAGGTCCCCTTTCCTGAAAACTACAGGCTGTTCGTGCAACGATCTGGTGATTCTCGTAAGGACGACGAGATAGCGTGCCTCGCAACCAGCCCCGAACTCGATCCTCCCCACAAAACCTCCTCCGTATACACGAGATGTCTCTCACTCTGATAATTCGTTGCCCGAGGCTCCCGCTGAACTAGGAGAGAGCTTTGCGATACTTCTCTACCGTGTCCTTAAGCCGGCGCTTTGCTCTCTCGTGCACGGGGCGTTTCTTCGCTCCCGCGGAGGCTGTCCTCCTGCTCTTGGAATCTCTTTTGGCGCCACTGCGCTCCACGGCCAGCGCCACACCCGCGACGACAAAGCAGATCACGCCGATAGTGAAGGTTACAGAGTCTCGCATGAGGATGCCGAGTGAGGCCGCCACTCCGGGGACCCACCAGATCGCGAAGAACACCCCAGCCTCGCGGTTGCGCGGGTCGAGTGCCATAAATATCCCGAACACGACCCCCGCTAGCGACAGAAGGAGTAGCAGGAGCCCGGCGATCACCAACAAAAGAGTTAGTAAGAGTTCCACCCGTCTATACTACCCGATGCCACCTGCGTAGCACAACGCTCAATACCCGGTCTCCAATCCCTACCGGCGGCTCATCTCCCGGCGGTAAGCTTTCATCGCCTCCAGAAACTCCTCCCAGCCACGCTCCGGGCTCTCCAGACGGTTGTTGTACAGGGAGAACTTATGTACGAGCTCGTGAACGGCCGACTCCGTATCCGAGACGCAATGGGGACGGGCGACCAGCAAGACCTCCCAGTCCTCCTGTTCTTTGATATTCGCGATAGCCTCTTTTATACCCGCGCGGTGGTACAGGAGAAAGCCGGGAGCATCCAGGTCCTCGTAGGAGGCCACGATCTCGTGCCCCTCACGCGCGGCGTAGGCCTCCAGTACCTCGCGCTGCTCTCGCGCCGAAGGCAACTCACCCTCCGGGTCGGTCCTGATATATATAGCCGCTCGCGCCACGCAGGCGATGATAGCATGAGGTCCGTCTGGTATGATTTGGATGGCGCGAAAGCGCTTGGGCGTCGGGACGTGGCGCAGTCTGGTAGCGCACTCGGCTGGGGGCCGAGTGGTCGCAGGTTCAAATCCTGCCGTCCCGACTTTTTTCTTGCGAATTAGAAGAGGCACGAAAGGTTACAGGTTTTGGACACTCTCTATCTCTTATTAGGCATCGTAGGGTTCTTGGCTGTCCTCGCCGCGTTCTTCTTTGGCGGGTTCGTACTCCTGGACTTCATCTTTAGCCGCACCGGGGGACCCCAGGATCGTTAGTCCGCTAGCCCGGGCTCTTATTCTCCGCTTCTCCCTTATACATTTGTTCCGCACCACGCGGAACGTGGGAAGCCAGGCGTAGAAAAATAGGGCGATTGTATACCTGACTCACCAAGTGAATTTCCAATCTCAAGAAATGCCAAGCTAAGATACAAGGAGACACGGACATGGATATAGATCCCAAGTCGGCGACGGCCGACAAGCACGGACGGGGGAAGCCCTGGCCCGAGGTCCTTAGCGGGAGCACGATGTCCAACGGCTTCTTGGGCAACCTGGTCGAGGTGTGCGTCGTCACGAGGGACCACCGCCGGACGATGGAGGGGCTCGTACGGCTCGGGATCGGCCCCTGGCGGGTCCACACCTTCACCCCCGAGAACGTCACCGAGCAGACCTATGGCGGCAGGCCCGCGGCGTTCTCCCTCAAGGTGTGCTTCGCTGAGGGGAAGAACGTGATCTGGGAGCTTATGGAGCCGCTCGGGGGTCCTAACATCATCGAGGACTTCCTCGAAGAGCACGGCGAGGGGATACACCATCTCGCCTTCGACTGCGAGGACATGCCACTGGAGCAGCGCATCGCCGCCTTCGCCGAGCGAGGCTTCCCGCTCACGCAGTCCGGACGGTGGTTGGACCAGAATGCCTTCGCCTTCTTCGGCACGGAGGAGGCCACCTCGGCCGTCTTCGAGACCTACGTCTTCCCCGAGGGGTTCGAGTACCCCGAGCCCGAGGAGTGGTTCCCGGCGCCGCCTCCGCCGGCGGCGGAGGCGGACGGTCGAGCGTGACGCCGTAAGATTCAGTAAGGGAGAGGGTTGGGATGGAAGGCAAGGATCCGGCAGGGCTCTCGGGAGCCCTGCCGACGTGGAGCAAGGCGGTCAGGGGCAAGGCGGTCAAGGGGAGGTGTTGAAGCGGGGCTTCAGCCTGCGGTTGGTGTTCTCGCTCGCGTTCGCGTTCGTCTCGCCCATAGCGGGCATGTACGCCATCTTTGGGATCGCTTTCATGATCGCGGGTCCGGCGTTCTGGTGAAGCTTCCCCGTAAGTCTTGCGGGCCAGTTGCTAGAAATAGCTTTGCGGGACGTTTAACATGGATTCAAAACGCGGGCTTTGTATGCTACATTGCCGTCGTGCAGCAAGGACGTAAGGCTCCACGACGTATCGCACGCTTTCCTCGCCGATTCGCCCTACCCGGAGACCGAAATTCAGGAGTAGATCTATGAGCGCCACGGTAGTTTTGGGATTGGCCTGGGGGGATGAAGGCAAAGGGCGGGTCTGTGACGCTCTGGCGGCGGATGCGAGGTACGTGGCCCGCTACTCCGGCGGGAACAACGCCGGGCATACGATACGCGTCGGTAAAGAAGAGTTCGTGGTTCATTTGATCCCCTCCGGCATCGTGCGCGAGGGTGTCCTGTGTACCATCGGCAACGGTGTCGTGGTCAACCCGGAGGTTCTGGCCGAAGAGGTCTCGATGCTCGAAGGACGCGGGATCGAGGTGAAGAGCCGTCTCAAGGTGGACGGGCGGGCGCACCTGATCCTGCCGTACCACATCCACCTCGACGGGTACCGCGAGAAAGCACTCGGCAAGGCCAAGATCGGCACCACCAACCGCGGCATCGGCCCTACCTACGAGGACAAGATAGCGCGCGTGGGCATCCGGGTGCAGGATGTCTTTGACGAGGGAATTCTGCGCGCGAAGCTACAGGCGGCCCTGCGCGAGAAGAACGCCATGATCACCAACGCCTACGGCGAAGAGCCCTACGACGCCGATGAGATCGCCGCCTACCTCCTCTCCTTCTGCGACCTGCTGGAGCCGATGGTCGCCGATACGGGCTCGCTATTGCGCGATGCCTTAGGCCGGGACGAGCAGGTTCTGCTGGAAGGCGCGCAGGCCACGCTCCTGGACAACGACTTCGGCACCTACCCGTTCGTCACCTCCTCGAACCCGTCCGCCGGCGGGGCGTGCGTGGGAGCCGGAGTACCGCCGACGCTTCTGGGAGAGGTCATCGGGGTGACCAAGGCCTATACCACCAGGGTCGGGGACGGGCCGATGCCCACGGAACTCAATGATGAGATGGGGGAGACTCTGCGGCGGGTCGGGAACGAGTATGGGGCGACTACGGGACGCGCGAGGCGGTGCGGATGGCTGGACCTCGTCGCGACGAAGTTCTCGGCTTCGGTGAACGGCATCAATGGCCTCGCCCTCACGATGCTCGACGTACTCTCGGCGGTCGAAGAGGTGAAGGTGTGCGTGGGGTACGAGGTAGATGGTAAGAGGGTGGATGAGTTTCCGATGCACCAGACCGATCTGCATCACGCCCGGCCGGTCTACGAGTCGTTCCCGGGGTGGGGCGTGGATGTTACCGGGTGTCGCAGGCGGGAGGAGTTGCCTGAGGAGGCGCGAGAGTTCGTGGAGTTTATAGAGGCCGAGCTTGGGGCGCCGCTGCGCATGATCAGCGTCGGGCCGGAGCGCGACCAGGCGATAGTAGAGAGGGTAAAGGCCTAGAGCGTGCGCGTCCTCGTCGTAGGGAGTGGTGGGCGCGAGCACGCGCTGGTCGAGGCCCTGGCTCAGAGCCCGCAGGCCGAGGAGATATTCGCCGCACCCGGCAACCCCGGTATGGCAGGGCTCGCCGAACTAGTGGACATACCCGCGGACGACATCATTGGCCTGCGCAACTTCGCCAGGGTCGCCAGCATCGACCTTACCGTCGTCGGTCCCGAATCTCCGCTGGTCGGCGGTATTGCCGAGGCCTTCTGGGAGGCCGGCCTGAAGGTCTTTGGCCCCTCGCGCGCCGCCGCCCGCATAGAAGGCTCCAAGGTCTTCGCCAAGGAGGTGATGCGCCACGCCGGTGTCCCCACGGCACGCTCCGAGGCATTCGACCTGGAGAGAGCCGCGCTCGACTACCTCCGCGGGTTCCCGCCGGGAGGCGATGCTTACCCGGTGGTGGTCAAGGTGGACGGCCTGGCGGCGGGCAAGGGCGTCAAGGTCGCGTACTCGTACGAGGAGGCCGAGGACGCGATACACGCCGCCTTCTCAGGAGCGTTTGGGGCGGCGGGGGAGCGGGTGCTCATCGAGGAGCACATGACGGGCAAGGAGGCCTCGGTCTTTGCGCTCACCGACGGGAGGAGTATCCTGCCGTTCGTTCCGGCTCAGGATTACAAGCGCATCTACGATGGTGATGAAGGGCCGAATACAGGCGGGATGGGAGCGTATTCGCCGACCATGTGGATGGATTCCGCCACCTACGCGACGGTACTGGAGGAGATCATCACTCCCACCGTGCACCAGCTCGCCCTTATAGGCGCGCCGTTTACTGGGCTCCTGTATGCCGGTGTCATGATGACGCTGGAGGGTCCGAAGGCGGTGGAGTTCAACTGCCGCTTCGGAGATCCGGAGACCCAGGCGCTGCTGCCCCGGATGCGCACCGACCTCCTGGACCTCCTGGCGGCGTGCGCGGAGGAGGACCTCGGAGGGCGTGAGATCTCCTGGTCCGCCGAGAAGGCTGTGTGTGTGGTCCTCGCCTCGGAGGGCTACCCTGAATCGGCTTCGGAGGGAGACGAGATCCTGGGCCTGGACGAAGTGGCTGGTATGGCGGGTGTCCGCGTCTACCACGCGGCGACGCGCCAGGAGAACGGCGTCTTCTACACCGCCGGTGGGCGCGTACTCAACATCGTCGGCACGGGTAGTTCGATCATGGAGGCCCGCGCCCGCGCCTATGCGGCCGTCGAGATCATAGACTTTCCCGGTAAGCAATACCGCTCGGATATAGCCCTGGAGGCTTTGGAAATGGAGGAACTATGACGCCCCTGGTAGGGATACTCGTCGGCAGCAAGTCTGACATGCCGATCCTCGAAAAATGCACCGTCCGCCTCGAAGAGCTGGGTATAGAGTATGAGATCGAAGTCCGCTCCGCCCACCGCGACCCCGAAGGCGTCTCCGAATACGCCGGGACCGCCCGCGACCGCGGCCTGCGGGTAATCATCTGCGCCGCCGGTATGGCCGCCCACCTCGCCGGAGCCGTCGCCGGCCGCACCGTTCTCCCCGTTATCGGCATCCCCATCGCCGCCGGCCCCCTGAACGGCTTCGACTCCCTGCTCTCCACCGTCCAGATGCCCTCCGGGGTGCCGGTCGCTACGGTTGCGGTGAACGGCGCGGTCAACGCCGCAGTCCTCGCCGCCCAGATACTCGCGCTCTCGGACCCGGAGCTACTGGAGAGACTCGAAGGTAGCAGCCCGTGATCGACCGCTACACCCTCCCCGAGATGGCCGCCCTCTGGAACGAAGAGGCGAAGTTCCGCGCCTGGCTGAAGGTCGAGCTCGCCGTCTGCCGGGCAAGGGCGCGACTGGGTGAGATCCCGCAAGAAGAAGTCGAGGAATTGGCCGCGAAGGCGGACTTTACGGTCGAGCGCATAAAAGAGGTCGAAGAACAGACAAACCACGACGTTATCGCCTTCGTCACCGCCGTCTCCGAAACGGTCGCCGCGAAGGGAGCCGGAGACGTCGCCCGCTACTTCCACTTCGGCCTCACCTCCTCGGACGTACTGGATACAGCGGGCGCCCTGCAACTCAAGGAAGCCCTGCGGCTCATCCACGGGGAGGCTAAATCTCTCGCGCTTCTTCTCTGCGTGATGGCGCTGGCGCACCGCGATACGGTGATGGTCGGCCGGACGCATGGAGTACACGCCGAGCCCACGACGCTCGGACACAAGCTCGCGGTGTGGGCCTTCGAGATGGAGCGAAACCTGGAGCGGCTGAACCACGCCGAAGAGATGGCCTCCGCCGGCAAGATCTCCGGCGCCGTCGGTACCTACGCTAACGTGGACCCGAAGGTCGAGGCTCTGACCTGCGAGGAGCTTGGCTTACGACCTGCGCCGGCCTCTACGCAGGTCGTGCAACGCGACCGCCACGCCGAAGTCCTCGCCTCTCTAGCCATCCTCGGCTCGACCCTGGAGAAGATAGCCCTGGAGATAAGAGGCGCCCAGCGTACCGAGGTTCGGGAGCTCGCCGAACCCTTCGGACGCGGCCAGAAGGGCTCCTCCGCCATGCCCCACAAACGCAACCCCATCCTCGCTGAACGCCTCTCGGGCATGGCCCGGCTGCTCCGCGGCTACGCGGCCGTGGGCTTCGAGGACAACGCCCTGTGGCAAGAGAGAGATATCTCCCACTCCTCCGCCGAAAGAGTAGCCCTCCCGGACTCCACGACCCTCGCCCATTACATGCTGCGCATCACGAGCCGCATACTGGCAGGCTTGCAGGTAGACGAGGCCCGCATGCGCGAGAACCTGAATTCTGGCGGGGGCATCGTATACTCGGGGCGTGTCCTTCTGGCGCTCGTCGAGGCCGGGATGGGACGTGATGAGGCGTACACGGTCGTGCAGGGCGCGGCGATGCGCGCCTGGGAGGGTGAAGGCGGCTTCCGGGAGTTGCTAGAGGCCGACGTCGAGGTAAAAGACAGGCTCGGTGAGGACCTCGACGGCTTCTTCGATCCGTCGTATGCCCTGCGGAACCTGGATGTCGTCTTCGACCGGGTGGAAGAACTGAGAGAGAGGTTACAAAGTGTCTGAGGAGTTGCTCTACGAGGGCAAGGCAAAGAAGGTTTTTACAACGGACGATGGAAGCGTGCTCCTGCACCGCTACAAGGATGACGCTACCGCCTACAACGCAAAAAAGCGTGGTTCGTGGGAGGGCAAGGGCCGCACCAACGCGACGATGAGCGCGGCTGTATTCGCGTACCTGGAGTCGCAGGGCGTCCCGACCCACTTCGTCGAGCAGGTGGACGACGTCTCCATAAAGACCAAGAGGCTGGAGATGCTCCCGGTCGAGGTCGTGGTGCGCAACGTCGCCGCCGGGTCGCTGTCGAGGCTGCTGGGGTTCGAGGAGGGGCGCAAGCTAAAGTCTCCCATCGTGGAGTTGTGCTACAAGGATGACGACCTCGATGACCCGCTGCTCAACTGGTATCACTTCCGGGAGCTCGGGGTGGCAGATGAGGATCTGGCGTTCTGCGAGGAGTTGGGGCTGAAGGTCAACGCGGTTCTAGCACCCTACTTCGACGAGAAGGGTGTTACGCTCGTGGACTTCAAGATAGAGGTCGGGCGGGACGAGAGTGGGCAGTTGATGTTGGCCGATGAGATCAGCCCGGACACCTGCCGCTTCTGGGACAAAGAGACCGGCGAGAAGCTGGACAAGGACCGCTTCCGCCGCGACATGGGTGGCGTAGAAGAGGCCTACGCCGAGATGCTGAAACGGGTTACGGATTGAGCTATCGGCAGTCAGCAGTCAGCAGTCAGCAGGACTGCCGGCGGTTCGTTCCTGAATTTAGATCATGTAGCGTCCTGAGCCGGGGTGTCATCTACAAGGCTTCTCTGGCGTTTCATCGTAGCGCGACGGGTTTTGATCCAACTGCGGAAGCTAACTGCTGATGGCTGATACCTTGAAGATCCGGGTTCTCGTCCGGCCCAAGACCGGCATTCTCGACCCGCAGGGCGAGGCCGTACGTCGCGCCCTCCCCGCTCTCGGCTTCGAAGGGGTAAGGACTGTCCACATCGGGCGGCTGGTGGAGATGGAGGTCGAGTCGGCCGACGAGGTGGAGGGGATGTGCCGCAGGCTCCTGGCCAACCCCACGATAGAGGAGTATGAGTGGGAGGTGGTGCGATGAGGATCGGGGTGACGGTCTTCCCGGGCTCCAACTGCGACCGCGACGCCTTGCACGCCATCGAGCGAGCGGGCGCCACTCCCGTCGAGCTGTGGCACGCCGACGCCAGCCTCAAGGGTGTCGACGCCGTGGTGGTGCCGGGCGGCTTCTCGTACGGCGACTATCTCAGGCCCGGCGCTATCGCCCGCTTCGCGAAGGTGATGGGGTCGCTGGAGGAGTTCGCCAACGCTGGCGGTCCCGTCCTCGGGGTGTGCAACGGCTTCCAGGTACTCACCGAGGCGCACCTTCTCCCCGGCGCGCTCCTCCGCAACGCGCACATGCGCTTTGTTTGCAGCAGGGCTCCCGTACGTTTCGAATCGGTGGAGACACCCTGGACTTCTCTCTTCGAGTCTGGCGACCAATTGACTCTCCCCGTCGCCCACAACGAGGGGAATTACTTCGCCGACGAGAAGACCATCGCCCAGATCGAAGACGAGGGCCGTGTAGTACTGCGGTATTTGGAGAACCCCAACGGCTCGCTGAATGACATAGCGGGTATCTGCAACGAGGGGCGGAACGTCGTCGGCCTGATGCCGCACCCGGAGCGCGCCTCCGACCCCGCCCTCGGCTCTGGAGAGGGCCTGAAGGTCTTTGAGTCTGTCCTCTCCTTCGCGGGGATAAAGGCTTGAACATACAGGAGACTTACAGCTCTCTCGGGCTCTCGGACTTCGAGTACGACCGTATCCTGGAGCTGATGGGCCGGGCGCCCAACTACCTTGAGCTGTCGCTTTTCTCCGTAATGTGGAGCGAGCATTGTGGCTACAAGAACTCGCGGCCGCTGCTCGGGCGTTTCCCGAACGAGGGGCCGCGAGTGTTGCAGGGGCCGGGAGAGAATGCCGGGGTAGTGGAGGTTGGGGATGGGTGGGCGCTCGCGTTCAAGATGGAGAGCCACAATCACCCTTCGGCCGTCGAGCCCTACGAGGGCGCCGCGACCGGCGTCGGTGGCATCATCCGGGACATCCTCGCGATGGGGGCGAGGCCCGTCGCGCTTTTGAACGCGTTGCGGTTCGGTCCGCTTACCGACGAGCGGAACCGTTACCTCTTCAGGGAGGTCGTGCGGGGTATCGGAGGGTATGGGAACGCGGTTGGGGTCCCGACCGTTGGTGGCGAGGTCGAGTTTGCTCCCGCTTACTCCGGGAATCCTCTGGTCAACGCGATGTGTGTCGGGCTGGTGCGCTCCGGCGACTTGGTGCGGGCGCGGGCGGTTGGAGAGGGTAACCTCGTTATTCTTTTCGGGGCCAGGACCGGCAGGGATGGTATTCACGGGGCGACGTTTGCTTCGGATGAGTTGAGTGAGGATTCCGAGGCGAAGCGGCCCAACGTGCAGGTTGGGGACCCGTTCGCGGAGAAGATGCTTATCGAGAGCTCGCTCCGGTTGTTGGAAGAGGGTTTGCTGGTCTCTCTACAGGACCTTGGGGCGGCGGGGATCACGTCGTCCGCCTCGGAGATGGCGGCGAAGGGCGGGGTGGGGATCGAGATAGACGCTGCCCTGGTCCCGTTGCGCGAGGAGGGCATGGAGCCGTGGGAGATCGTCATCTCCGAGTCCCAGGAGCGCATGCTGGCCGTCGTCGAGCCCGAGAAGGCGGAGGAAGTCCTAAAGGTCGCCGAACGCTACGAGCTAGATGCCGCCGTCGTGGGCCGCGTCGCGGGGCATGGAGACCTGCGGATACTGAATAACGGCGAGGTGGTGGGAACCGTCCCCGCGCTCCACCTCGCCGATGCTCCGGTCTACAAGCGGGAGGTGATAGCTCCCGCTTACCTCGGAGAGGTGAGGAAGCTGGACCTCGAAGAGTTGCCCCAGCCGGAGGACTGTAACTCCGCACTTCTCGCGATGCTCGCGCATCCGAATCTGTGCTCCCGGCGTTCGGTGTACGAGCAGTATGACCATCAGGTCGGGACGGACACGGTAGTGCTTCCCGGCGCGGATGCCGCGGTGATGAGGATCAAAGGTACCTCGTTAGGCTTCGCCATAACTACCGACTGCAGGGGCCGCCACTGCTACCTGGACCCGAAGGGCGGCGGGGCGGCGGCGGTAGCCGAGGCTTACCGCAACCTCTCGTGCGTGGGTGCCGAGCCGGTGGCCGTCACGGACTGCTTGAATATGGGGAGTCCTGAGAAGCCCGACACTTATTACCAGTTCGCGTCGTGCATCGAGGGGATGGCGGAGGCGTGCGAGTCTTTAGGTACCCCTGTCGTGAGTGGGAACGTGAGCCTATATAACGAGACCGAGTACGGGGCGATCTACCCGACGCCGGCCGTGGGGATGGTGGGCGTCTTCAAGGACGTGAGCCGTCGGGCGACGCCCGGTATAAAGCGGGAGGGGGACGAGGTCTTGATCGCGGGCAACTTCCAGCCGGTCCTGGGGGGAGCCGAATACCTGGAACTCATCCACGGACGGGTAGCCGGTGCGCCTCCCGTGCCGGACCTCGCGGTCGAGAAAGCTGTCTCTGACGCGGTGCGGCGGGCGATCTCCGCTGGTCTGGTGGATACCGCGCACGACCTATCGGGGGGAGGATTGGCGGTCGCGCTCGCCGAGATGGCCATGTACGGCGGCATCGGGGCCGAGGTGCAAGTCCTGCCGGGCGGAAGGCAGGACGTGACGCTCTTTGGGGAGGTTGGAGGTTGCGTCTTGCTCGCGGTACCCGGGGAGAAGCTCGGGGAGTTGGAGGAGCATCTGGAGGGTGTGCCTTACTCCCGCATCGGGCGCACGGGCGGAGAGAGGTTGAGTATCGCCGGACTTATCGACGCAAGGATCGACGAGCTTCGAGCGGCGTACGAGCGGGATCTCTTCGAGCGGTATGCTCCGGAAGGAGGCCAGATTGGCTAGTGGTACCCGGGACGGAGGCAAGGCGATTATCAGCAAGGTAAGTGTTCGAGAGCAGCTCCCATCCTGTGATGAGCACCGGAGGCCCAAGGTCGTAGACAGGACGAGGGGTCGGTATGTCAGGCCGGTCGAACTTTCAGGGGATTTGCTCCGGCATCACCACGAGGACGTGGTCGTCGAGGAGGGCGAGTTTACTTCCGTTTCGCACAGGGCGGAGCCCCGGTTCGTTATGGAGGAAGAGGTACGGGAGTTGCTGGCTGAGCCTGTGTTTGCGGTCGGCGCGGCCAACGAGTCGATTGTGGAGCTGGAGAGGATCTGATGGACTTGCTAGCGGATGGTAAGCCGAAGGAGGCCTGTGGGGTGTTCGGGTTGTACTCGCGTGAGATCTCAGGCGAGCTCGCCCAACGTACCTATTTCGGGCTGTATGCGCTGCAGCACAGGGGGCAGGAGTCTGCTGGCATCGCGATCTCCGACGGGGAGCGCACCCTCGCTATGCGTGACATGGGCCTCGTCTCGCAGGTCTTCGACGAACGCAAGCTCGCCTCGCTCGAAGGGGGACACATAGCTCTAGGGCACGTCCGTTACTCCACTACGGGCTCCGCCTCGTGGGAGAACGCCCAGCCCGAGTTCCACGGCCGGGGCGACGTGAACGTCTTCGTGGCTCACAACGGCAACCTCGTCAACGCGGCCGAGCTAAGGCACGAGTTGGAGGGGGAGGGCTTCGAGTTCGAGTCTACCTCGGATACGGCGGCGATAGCGGCGAGTGCCGTGGGAGAGTTGGAGAAGGGGCAGACGGTGGCGGAGGCGGTGCTGCGGACGATGCGGAGGCTCTCGGGGGCGTACTCGGTCGCCATGATCTTCCGGGACAAGCTCGTCGCCTTTCGCGATCCGCACGGCTTCAGACCTCTGTGCATCGGCGAGGTCGAGGGCGGATACGCTGTTTCCAGCGAGACGTGCGGGCTGGACATCATCGGGGCGAAGCTGTTGCGGGAGATCGAACCGGGCGAGGTCGTGGTGATAGACGACGACGGACTCCAGAGCTACCGCGCCGAGGAGGCGCGCCGCGCCCTGTGCGTCTTCGAGTACGTGTACTTCGCCCGCCCCGACTCGCGCTTTGACGGGAAGGAGATAGCGCACGCGAGGCAGCGGATGGGAGAGGTCCTCGCGGACGAATCCCCCGCCGAGGCTGACGTGGTCATCCCGGTACCCGACTCGGGGATAATGGCCGCGACCGGATACGCCCAGCAGAGCGGTATCCCGTACGCGGAGGGTCTTATCAAGAACCGCTACGTCGGCCGGACTTTTATCCAGCCGGCGGACAGCATGCGCCAGCTCGGGTTGCGCCTGAAGCTGAACCCTCTGCCCTCGATCATAGCGGGCAAGCGCGTCGTGGTGATAGACGACTCCATCGTACGGGGGAACACGGCTCGCAAGCTCGTGGGGCTGCTGTTCGAGGCGGGCGCCGCCGAGGTCCACTTCCGCGTCTCCTCGCCACCGGTAACCGGCCCGTGTTACTACGGTATAGACATGGACACGAAAGAGGGGCTCGTGGGCGCCAACTACACGGTCGAAGAGATACGCGACCAGATCGGGGCTACCTCCCTTGCCTACCTCTCCGTGGAAGGCATGACGAACGCCACCGAGCAAAAAGGCCGCCTGTGCCGCGCCTGCTTCGATGGTGACTACCCGATCCCCGGCGCCACGCAGAAGTTCGCCCTGGAGAACGCTGACACGGTCGTGGGGAAGAAGTAGGCGTGACCGGAGCTGGCTCCTGACTACCTCCGAAACCTCCGTCGTTACGAACTGGCACGTAGCCCTGAACAGCGGCGACATCGAACGCCTGGTGTCCCTGTCGCATCCGGACATCGAGATAGAAGGCCCTCGCGGGACCGGCCGCGGTACGCAACTACTCCGTGAATGGGCGGGTCGAGCAGGTATCCGTCTCGCCCCCCGGCGCGTCTTCCACCGGGCGGAAAAGGTGGTCGTGGAACAGCAGGCGGAGTGGCGCGCCGCTGAAAACGGGGAGACGACCGGCACCCAGACCCTGGCTTCCGCCTTTGTCGTCCGGAACGATCGGGTCGTGAGCGTGTCACGCTACTCCGACCTCACGGAAGCCCTGAGCGCGGCGGACCTCGATGATTCGCACGAGACGAGGTCTGACTAGCTCTTGGGGAAGCACGAGAACACGTCCCAGGGGGGAACGTCCCGATACGAGGCCGCCGGTGTCTCCATAAATCGGGGCGACGAGGCAGTGGATCTGATGCGTCCGGCCCTCGAAGCCACCCATGGCCCAGAGGTCGTCTCTTATCCTGGTGGCTTCGCCGGTCTCTACGCCCTTCAGGGCTTCGACGACCCGATCCTCGCATCCTCCATAGACGGTGTTGGTACCAAGGTCCTCGTCGCCAGAGCACTCGGGCAGTACGGGTCTATAGGCGCGGATATCGTCAACCACTGTGCCAACGACGTCCTCGCTACCGGTGCCCGGCCTCTCTTCTTCCTCGACTATGTAGCGAGCGGCAAGCTGGAGCCGGGGAGCGTCGCCGGGATTGTCCGGGGAGCTGCGGAGGCGTGCGGGGCTCTAGGCATAGCTCTGATCGGCGGCGAGACGGCGGAGATGCCGGGGTTGTACGGTGCGGGTGACTTTGACGTGGTCGGGACGTGCGTGGGCGCCTGTGAGAGGGGGGAGGCCGTTACCGGTGAGAGAGTGGAGGTGGGGGACGCCGTGATCGGGCTTCCCTCCAACGGTCTGCACACTAACGGCTACACCCTGGCCCGTGAGGTGGTCGAAGACGCGGGCCTCTCGTATTTCGAGACGCCGGAGGGCTTGGACCGCACGATAGGAGAGGAGTACCTCGTCCCGCACCGGGCGTATGTGAGCGAGATAATGGCCCTCCGGGAGTCGGTCGACGTGCATGGCATGGCCCACATCACGGGCGGTGGCCTACCCGGCAACCTGCCCCGCGCCCTGGGCGGCCTAGGCACGCGGTTGAATTTCGCGTTCTGGGAGGAGCCGCCGGTGTTTGGCTTTATACGCTCCAGGGGCGGGGTGGCGGAAGAGGAGATGCGCCGGGTCTTCAACCTCGGGGTGGGTTTCTGCGCTGTCGTAAGAGAAGCGGAGTCCGGTAAAGCTCTGGAGGTGCTGCGCAATGTGGGTTGCGAGGCTTGGCGTATTGGGGAGGTCGTGGAGGGAGGGGACGTGGAGTTTGTCTCCTGAGCGGGCGCCAGAGGCTCCGCCGAAGGCTTTGCCGGAGGGTTCGCGGTTCGCGGTGCTCGTCTCGGGTTCGGGGACGAACTTGCAGGCGCTGCTCGACGCTTATCCGCGGGAGGTGGTCGTGGTGGCCGGGGATAGGGAGGAGGCGTTCGCGTTCGAGCGGGCGCGGCGGGCGGGAGTGCCTGTGGAGTACGTGGATCCGGGAGAGTTCGAGACACGCAAGGAGTTCGATGGGGAGCTTGCCGAGAGAGTAGCCCGGCATGATGTGGGGCTCGTAGTTGGGGCGGGGTACATGCGGGTGTTGACGCCCGCTTTTTTGGAGCGGTTCCCTGCGGTAATAAACGTCCACCCGTCGCTGCTACCGGAGTTCAGAGGATTGAATGCCGTGAGGAGGGCTTTGGAGGCGGGGGTGAAGGAGACGGGGGTGACGGTGCATTTTATGGTCGAGGAGGTAGACGCGGGGCCGATGATCTCTCAGGAGGCGGTTCCGGTCTTGCCGGGGGAGACGGAGGAGACGTTGTTGGAGAGGCTGCACCTGGTCGAGCACCGGTTACTCGTGGGGGCAGTCTCGGACTATTTTAGGGGGAAGGTGAAGCCTTGAAGCGCAGGGCGTTGATCTCGGTCTCGGATAAAAAAGGAGTTGCGGCGTTCGCGCGCCAACTGCATAAGCTGGGGTTCGAGATCATCTCGACCGGTGGGACCGCGAGGGCTCTGGAGGAGGCGCGAATACCCGTCATCCCGGTCTCCAAAGTCACGGGCGCGCCGGAGATGCTCGGCGGGAGAGTCAAGACGCTGCACCCCAGGATCCACGGCGGCATCCTCGCCGACCTAGAAGACCCGGATCAGGTCACGGAGCTCGTGACCCATGACATAGGCCCGATAGATCTCGTGTGCGTGAACCTGTACCCGTTCGAGGAGACGATCACGGGGGAAGCCTCGGAGAAGGAGGCTATCGAGCAGATAGACATAGGCGGCCCCGCGATGCTCCGGGCCGCGGCGAAGAACTTCAAGAGCGTAACCGTCGTGCCCTCGCCGAAGTTCTACAAAGAAGTCGCCTCCGAACTAGAGCTCGGCCAGGTCGAGGAAGAGACGAGGAAGAGACTCGCACTCGAAACCTTTCGCAGGACCGCCGAGTACGACGCCGCCATCGCTGTGTGGCTCGCCGGACGAGTCGAAGAAGAGGCTCCGAACGCGGAGGCCGACGATGTTGCCACACGCGACGCAAGTTTTCCGGAGGTCTTGACGAGGCGCTACGAGCGCCAGCTCTCCTTGCGCTACGGGGAGAACCCGCACCAGGAGGCCGCTTACTACGCCGAGGCGAACGGGAGCGGGGCTTCTCACTTGCTCTCGGGGGTGGAGCGGGTGCAGGGGCGGGAGTTGTCGTTCAACAACCTCTACGACGTGGATGCCGCCCGTACCCTGCTCGCGGATCTCGCCGAGTCCGGGGAACTGGCGGCGGCGGTTATCGTGAAGCACGCTAACCCGTGTGGGGCGGCGGTTGGAGAGAGTCTCGGGGAGGCTTATCGCAAGGCCTTCGCCTCCGACCCGACCTCGGCCTACGGTGGCATCGTGGCTTTGAGCAGGGTTGTGGATGGGGAGCTAGCGAGAGAGATCGCCGAGATCTTCACAGAGGTGCTTATCGCTCCGGGATTCGATGAGGAGGCCCGCGAGGTCTTTTCGGGGAAGCCGAACATGATCGTGCTGGAAGCGGGTCTGTTGGAGCGTCCGGAGCTCTCTGCCAAGTACGTGACGGGGGGCCTTCTCGTTCAGGAGACCGACCGGGTGGAGGATGACTCCGGGTACGAGCTTGCCACGATAGTGAACCCTTCGCCTCCCCAGCTAGGAGACCTGCTCTTCGCGTGGAAGGTTGCCAGGAGCGTAAAGAGCAACGCCATCGTGCTCGCGAGAAACGGGGCGACGGTTGGGATCGGGGCGGGGCAGACGAGCCGGGTGGCGTCGGCGGAGATCGCGGTGAAGAACGCGGGCGAGAGGGCGACCGGATCCGTGGCGGCAAGCGATGCTTTCTTCCCGTTCGCCGACGGCGTGGAGGCACTGGCGGAGGCGGGAGTGGAGGCCGTCATTCAGCCCGGTGGCTCCAAGCGCGACGCAGAGGTCATCCAGGCGGCGAACCGGCGTGGCGTGTCGATGGTTGTCACCAAGCGGCGTCATTTCCTGCATTGAGAGATCGGGGTTCAACGGAAAGCACGAACGAGGAACCCAGAGGCAACCTAAGCCAGGAGCCACGGCTCGCGGATGCCGTGGAATTCGCCGAGCGGATCGTGTACTACGGCGCGGCGGTCTTCTTGCTTACAACCGTTTGCATGGTCTTCTTCTCGGCGGGGACCAGTCTCTTGAGTGTCAGGGAGCTTGGGGCGCTGGAGACGGCGTTGGAGGTTCTCGACAAGGTACTTTTGATCTTTATCTTCGCGGAGCTTTTGAGGACCGTTAGCACCATAGTAAGGGAGCACGAGATAGTCGCCGAGCCGTTCTTGCTCATCGGTATGATAGCGGTCGTCCGGCGAATCCTGGCCGTGACGATCACCATAGAGCAGAACCTCGGCACACCACAGTTCGAGAGCTTGCTGCTGGAACTCGGGGTGTTGACGGTGCTCGTGATCTCGCTCGCCATCGCCCTCTACTTTACCCGCCGCGCCGGAACCCGCTAGAGTATCGAAGATAGAGCCCGGCAGCGCGGTCTGATAAAATCCTCCTCGTCTGGGCCAGTAGCTCAGTGGTAGAGCAGGGGACTTTTAATCCTCGTGTCGAAGGTTCGATCCCTTCCTGGCTCACCAGCCGAACAGCTTATGCCCCCGTCGTCTAAAGGCCCGGGACAACGCCCTTTCAAGGCGAGTCGGATGGTGGGGGCATCTTATAGTACCGAACCCAAACATCAACCGAATAAGCACAACGACGCCTGGAACCAACTATAAGGGTCAGTAGCGGAGGACGTACCCGGAGGTTTTCGAAGTGCTCGATCAGGATTAGGTTTTACACGACCAACAGCGTTAGGAGCGGGTTTGGGCTATACATATATAGAAGAAGCACAAAAGTACCCGGAGTCCGAGCTAAAGATCATCTACCTCAAAGACCTGAGAATCTTGAAGGGCAACATGTCCTTGTCGAGGGACGGTTACTACACTCCTGCTGTAGCTCGCTCCATATCCATGCTCAGAAACAAGTACCCCCTGGACTACGTAGCTTTCGAGGGGGAGTTGAGGTAACGAGCCAGCGCACATTGCCTAAGATCAAACTCGATTGCTTTTGGTCATGGAGGCTACCGAGAGTAGACCTTTATTTCCTCTTCTTCTGTCTCCCGATGTTCGGAATGCCCGCCCAACGTTACCCGGGATGATCCTGTTTGCAGTATCACATTCTTTCAGACCGTAGCGGATACAATCCGGTCCATCATGGCTTCATCAATCAGGAGAGTATGATGTTCCATCTCACTTACGTAAGCAGTGCGGCGCAAGACTTCTCGAAGACCGATTTGAATAAGTTGCTGGCGCAGTGCCGCGAAAACAACGCAAAATTGGGTCTAACAGGAATGTTGCTGTATAAAGACGGCAACTTTATGCAGGTCCTCGAAGGGGAAGAGGGAGTAGTTCGTGAGGTCTACGCAAAGATCAGCACCGATCCACGCACACAGGGGAGATCATCTTGCACCAGGGCCCCCTGGAAGAGAGGCAATTCCCCGACTGGTCGATGGGTTTGCGCGATCTGGACTCACCGGAGGCTCGTGCCACCCCCGGCTATAGCGAGTTCTTGAACACGCCGTTAACCGGACAGGAATTCTCCGGAAAGCCCAACCGCTCCCAGAGGCTGCTACTCACGTTCAAGAAGAGCATGTAAAGTGCGGTGGGGGCAGCGTGGGGGTGAAAGCTCCTATTAGCCCTCTCCAAGCTGACACGATATACTGTTCATGTGTGCCAGTACTCAGCCTATACACGGGCTCTGGCTCATGAACCGAATGGCTTATGCCCCCATCGTCTAGAGGCCCAGGACACCGCCCTTTCAAGGCGGCGGCACGGGTTCGAATCCCGTTGGGGGCACGCTCCGGGGGAGACTCCGCGGAGGGCGATTAGCTCAGGGGTAGAGCGCCTCCCTTACAAGGAGGAGGTCGCTGGTTCGAAACCAGCATCGCCCACTTTGAAAGGCTGATAGAAACGCCGTTTTTGATGGCTCTTGCGTGACCCAGGACAGCAGATAATGGGCGAAACTTAGTATTTCTTGGCGGGACTTAGCCGGGTTAGCGGTCGCAGTTACGGTCAATTTTGAGGAGGCGAGCCCATGAACGAGATGACCGAACTAGACGCCCCACTGGCCTTGATGCTCCGCACGCCGGACGAGCCCGGTACGCTGCATGCGCTTACGCGTGTGATCCTCGAACACCGGGCGAACATTATCCACGTCGATATCGCTGAGCGGCACAAGGATGGATCGACGACCTACTTCGAGCTCGAGAACGTCCCTGCCCCGGATGCGCTGATCGCCGACCTCTGCGCGCTGCCGATCGTTAGGGAGGTAGAGCGGGCGCCGTCGTTCGCCAAGGTGTACGGCAAGCGAATCATCGTGGTCGGCGGCGGGGCGCAGGTAGGCCAGGTGGTGGTAGGCGCGGTCGCCGAGGCTGACCGCCACAACATCCGCGGCGAGAAGATCTCCGTAGACACTATCCCACTTGTCGGCGAGGAGGATCTGGCCGATGCGGTGCGGGCCGTGGCCCGCCTCCCTCGGGCGGTGGCGCTGGTGCTCGCTGGCGCGCTCATGGGCGGCGATATCGCGCAGGCCGTCTACGAGATCCGCGAGAAAGGGATCGTCGTGCTCTCGCTGAACATGTCCGGCAGCGTCCCGGACGCCGCCGACCTGGTAGTCAGCGACCCGGTCCAGTGCGGGGTGATGGCCGTGATGGCTGTCTCCGCTTCGGCCCGCTTCGACATCAACCGCCAGCGAGGCCGCCGCTACTAACGCCAGCCTACGCCTGGAGTAGAGAAGTAAAGACTTCCCAACGAGTCTCCCGATCTAGTGATGGTATGAGCGCGAACGGCGATTACTACCGGTAGTGGTGTGCTTCGTTGGTGGAGAACGTTGGCTACAATTAAGTGGAACTTTGCATGAATAAGGGGGAACTGTTGAAGAGATTAATGATCCTGGGAGCGTTGCTCGCGATGTTGCTGACGGCATTCGCGCCGTTGGTCCTGGCGCAGCAGGTGGTGGATCCCATACTCGATGTCTCCGAGGATACTAGTACTAATACTGCCCCGAACGTCGGGCCTGCCGTTGGTTGCCAGGAGTTGTACGATAGTCCTACTGCCTTCTGCATTCTAGACGAGAACGGTCTTATAACGCTGCCCGATGGCTCGACTGCTCCCGTGGTGGTAGAGCCTGACGGATCCGCGTTCGTAATCGGCGCAGACGGCAAACTGACGCTTATCGGCGAAGGGGCCTCGTTTATAGTGGAAGACGAGGATACCGGCGACATCCAGTACGACAACGAGGACGGCGAGTTGTTGGTCCCCACCTCTCTCGAAACCGCTGGGTAGCAATTGGGGCCCAAGGGAGTCGGTCACCGGGGTGTATGTTCTTTTGCGAGCATGTAGCGGTAGTGGAGCGCTTTAGCTAGAATGGCGTGGTATTGGAAGACTGCAGGCTGGGGGGTTGCGCTTGAGATCTAATGGTTTAGTGTTGGTAGGGATATTCGCGGCTTTGTTGCTCGCCGCTGGTATCGCGGTATACGCAGTCTGGGAGCCGTTGCCCGCTGCCGAAGCTGCTCAACCCAACCCCAGCCCTAACCCCAACCCTCAGCCCAAATCTCCGTCGCCTCCTCCACCTGGCGCTACTCCTCCTGGAGCTCCCAAGACCCCGCCACCACCTCCTCCACCACCTCCTCCTCCCTCACCAAATCCCGGGACGCTTATGAACGCGGGAGGTCCGGCTGACGGTCCCATGCCGCTCATGCCGGACGGAGGATGCCCGGCGGAGTTCTCCGTGCAGCGTGACGGGGCTTGCTACCGATAACTTCCTGGGCTATCCATTACGTGATAACAAGTTCGCCCCTCGCGCACCGTGCGGGGGGCGTTTACGCTGGTCCCGGCAGAGCCGTATTCGGGTACGCGTGGCGGTGTGGTTAGAAAAGGTGGACCGCGTTTGGTACACTGCTAATGCCCTTTCGCGGGGGCGTAGTTCAGTTGGTTAGAACGCCGGCCTGTCACGCCGGAGGCCGCGGGTTCGAGTCCCGTCGCTCCCGCCCATCCCCACGGAAACGTCCTCCCAGTCTGGCTTACGCCACGTCAGGGTAGACTATCGTCGGTATGAGATCCACGGTACCGGCTATGCGGTGTGGAGGTACTGGTTGAAGCAGAGAGAACGGGGCAAGAAGGCTGAGGACATAATAGGGGAGATGGGCCGCGAGAGGGTCGCCTTGCGGGCCAAAAAGACTACCGTCATGCTCCTCGGAGTCTCCGCTTTCGTGTGTTTGATCTCCGCTCTCCTCAGCTTCGCGGGCTACCTGCCCTTCGCCTTCGGGTCTTCGATAGTCCTGATAGTAGCCTCCGTAGCCGGCTTCGCTATCAGCATCCTCGAATCCCGGCGCCCTTGACCCGAATCATATACTAGGATCCATATACTAAAACAGTAAGTCAAGACAAAGGAGATCACCTGATGGCGCAACCAATAACGGTGACGACGAGCACGTTCGAAGAAGAGGTCTTGAACTCGGAGGTCCCTGTTCTGGTGGACTTCTGGGCTTCCTGGTGCGCGCCATGCAAACAGGTCGCTCCGATCTTGGACGAGATCGCCGGCGAGTACGAGGGGCTAAAGGTCGCCAAGGTAGACGTGGATGCTGAGTCGGAACTGGCCGGGCACTTCGGCATCTCCAGCATCCCGACCATCGCCCTCTTCGAGCCCGGTGAGAAGCCAAAGGCCGTAGTCGGCGCCCTGCCCAAGCAGATGCTCGAATCTACCTTCGAACTCGACCGCTTCGCGAAGAAGTAGCCAGGCGTACCTTGACGTGCGGTTGTGCGTCTCCTCCCTTGATAGCCCGCGCCTGGTAATCTAGAATCATCGCTGGAGACGTCCTTCTGGGCGCTTCGTCTACACTTCACGGCGAGATAGCTCAGTTGGTAGAGCACATGACTGAAAATCATGGTGTCCCGGGTTCGAGTCCCGGTCTCGCCACTCCCGCAGCACCTCCGTCGTAAGCTGGGCCTGTCAGCAGGCCCGGGATGTGGCATTACCGGTAAGATCGGAGCGCATGGCCGAAACGTGGACTACAAAGAGTCTGCCGGAGAACGTGGACCTCATGGTTCTCGACGGTTCCGGCGTGCTCCGAACCGACGTTGGGCTTGAGGAGTTACCCTTCCACTTATCGGACCCGGAGGCTTTGATCTGGTGTGATATAGCCAGTACGGAGGGGGGACAGGACGGACCTTACGGGCGTCTGCTGCGCGAGGTCTTCGGGTTCGACGGCCTTACTATAGAGGACTGTTTTACCAGGAACCACTTGCCGAAGGTGGATATCTACGACGAGTACCTCTTTATGGCCCTATTCTCGTTCCACCTCTCCGAAAAGACCCGGAGGGTCCAGACCGTGGAACTGGACATATACGTCGGGACCAACTACGTGGTCTGCGTGCATCCGAGGCCGCTCCGGGAGCTTGACAGGGTGAGGCGGCGGATGCTTTCGAGGAACGAGTTCGTCACCTCCTCTCCGGCCAACGTCGCTCACACCGTCTTCGACGCGGTAGTGGACGAGTACCTGCCGATCATGAACAGGTTGTCCGCGATGGTAGACGGCATAGAGGACAGGCTGCTCGACGAGGACCCGGATGGCGATGATACGGCGGTTCTCGACTCTCTTTTTCACCTCAAGCACGAGTTGACCGCGCTCCGGAGGCTGGCCGTTCCCCTGCGGGACGTCGTAGGCATCCTCATGAGGCCAACTACCAGGCTCGTCCCCGAGGAGAGTGCGGCGTACTACGATGACGTGCGGGACCATTTGATCCGGGTAGTCGACATGATCGACACCATGCGCGACTATCTCATGGACTCCCTGGACATCTACACCACCCAGCAAACCCGCCGCAACGCCGAGCAAACGCAGCGGGTGAACCAGAGCGTCGCGCGCCTCACCGCCGTCTCGACCATCTTCCTGCCGCTGACCTTCATCACCGGAATCTACGGAATGAACTTCGAGCATATGCCCGAGCTCTCGACTCAGAATGGCTACTTCGTCGTTCTCGGCGTACTCTTCACGCTCGCCCTCTCGATGCTCTTCTACCTGCGTCGCAAGAAGATCATCTAGATGTGAATCCGCACGAGCCTGGCGCCAGCATGTAGAGGTACAATCGAGGTCATGAACGGACGAGCGGTAACCGGCGTGTATGACGCGGTGGTGGTGGGCTCCGGCCCTAATGGTCTTGCGGCGGCCGTGGAGTTGGCCCGTAACGGGCGCTCCGTGGTCGTGCTGGAGGCTGAAGAGACGATCGGCGGCGGCACCCGCTCGGCGGAACTCACCCTGCCCGGTTTCATCCATGACGTCGGCTCGGCGATACACCCTCTAGGCTATGCTTCGCCCTTCTTCTCGACCCTGCCGCTAGAGGAGCATGGTCTGGAGTGGGTCCATCCATTGGCCCCACTCGCCCACCCCTTCGACGACGGTACCGCTGCTGTACTTGAACGCTCGGTGGAGGAGACCGGGGAGACTCTTGGCTCCGACGCCGGGGCGTACCGGAGGTTCATGGGACCACTGGCGCGGGACTTCCACAGGATCATCGACTCCCTTCTCGGCCCGCTGCGACCCCCGCGCCACCCGCTCGCGCTCGCCCGCTTCGGTCTTGGAGCGGTGCGCTCCGCTCGCGGCCTCGCCGAGAGTCTGTTCGAGGGCGAGAAGGCAAAGGGGCTCTTCGCCGGAAACGCCGCGCACTCTTTTTTGCCGATGGAGCAGGCGCCGAGCGCCGCGTTTGGTCTGGTCCTCGGTACCGTGGGGCACGCCGCCGGCTGGCCGTTCCCCAGAGGCGGCTCGCAGAAGATAGCCGACGCGCTCGTCTCCTACCTGCGTTCGCTAGGCGGCGAGGTGTATACCGGCGTCCGCGTCGGCTCCGTCGAGGAGGTGCCCCGGACGCGGGCGGTACTCTTCGACGTAACGCCGTGGCAGTTGCTCGACATCACCGGCCAGCACTTCACCGAGCGTTACAGGCGCGCCCTCAAAAGCTACCGGTATGGTCCGGGCGTCTTCAAGGTGGACTTCGCGCTTGACGGCCCGATCCCCTGGACGGCCGAGTCATGCAAGCGCGCCGGTACCGTCCACGTTGGCGGCACGCTCGATGAGATCTCCCAGGGAGAGGCCGCCGTATCGCGGGGTGGCCATCCCGAGAAGCCTTTCGTGCTGCTCGCGCAGCAGAGCCTCTTTGACGATACGCGGGCGCCCGAGGGCAAGCACACCGTATGGGCCTACTGCCACGTCCCCAATGGCTCTAGCGTTGACATGACCGAGCGTATAGAGGCGCAGATCGAACGTTTCGCCCCCGGCTTCAGGGATCGTATCCTCGCGAAGAGCACTATGGGTCCCGCCGACCTCCAGCGCATCAACGCCAACCATATCGGGGGCGACATCAACGGAGGTTTGCTGGATTTCCGCCAGCTCTTCACCCGGCCGGCCGTGCGGATCACGCCGTACTCCACCCCCGCCAAAGGGCTTTACCTATGCTCCTCCTCGACGCCACCGGGTGGCGGCGTCCACGGCATGTGTGGGTACTTCGCGGCACGCGCCGCGCTTGCGACCACGCTGCGCTGAAGAAGCTCGAGGTGCGGCGTCTCGGCGCTGTTCAGATACTTGACCCGAGCCGGGTCCCTCGCTACCGTAACCTCTGGGGGCGGCGCCACGACGTTTGCGAGGGGTGAGGTTCTATTCCGCGTCCTGAAGGAGGCTATGGGATGAGCGAGGTGGGGGACGATGCGAGCGCCCCGTTAGAGGGTGTCCGCGTGGTCGAGATGGGGAGCCTGCTCGCGGGTCCCTTCTGCGGCCAGCTACTAGGGGACTTCGGGGCGGAGGTTATAAAGGTCGAGCCGCCCGGCCAGGGCGACCCCATGCGCGAGTGGGGGCGGCACCGCAAGGAGGGCCGTACCCTGTGGTGGCCGATCATCGCGCGCAACAAGAAGTCCGTTACGCTGAACCTGCGGGAGAAAGAAGGACAGGAACTTGCCCGCCAACTTATCGCAGGAGCCGACGTGCTGGTCGAGAACTTCCGGCCCGGCACGATGGAACGCTGGGGGCTCGGGTATGAGGACCTGAGCGAGACCAACCCCGGTCTGGTAATGGTGCGCGTCTCCGGATACGGGCAGACGGGACCGTACAAGGCGCGGGCGGGGTTCGGGGCCATCGGGGAGGCGATGGGGGGCATAAGGCACGTGACGGGCTTCCCCGACCGGCCGCCGCCGCGGGTGGGCGTCAGCCTCGGTGACTCGCTCGCGGCGACCTTCGGGGCTCTCGGGGCGGTAACGGCGCTCTTCGACCGGGAGACGCGCGGCGGCAAGGGACAGGTGGTGGACGTCGGTATCTACGAGGCCGTGCTCGCCCTCATGGAGAGCACCATCCCGGAGTATGCGTTGACCGGGCACGTTCGGGGCCGTACCGGGGGTATCCTGCCGTTCGTGGCGCCGTCGAATACCTACCCCACCGCCGATGGCGATTACGTGGTCATCGGGGCTAATGCCGATACTGTCTTCGCGCGTTTCGCACAGGCTGTCGGGCAGCCGGAATGGGCCGAGGACGAGCGGTATGCTACTCATAACGCTCGGGGAGAGAACCAGGAGGAGTTGGACGACATAATCTCCAACTGGACCGAGAGACATGAGGCGGACGACGTATTGAAGATCATGGAAGAGGCGGGGGTGCCGGCCGGAAAGCTGTTTACCGCCAGAGATATGGTCGAAGATCCGCACTATGCTGCCAGGGAGAACATCGTCGAGGTCGAGGATCCGGAGATCGGGGCCTTTCCGATGCAGAACGTCGTCCCGCGCCTGAGCCGGACGCCCGGGAGAGTCCACCGGACGGGACCGGGGCTCGGGGAGCATAACGATGAGGTGTACGGGGAGGTTCTGGGGTTGGACGAGCACGAGCGGGACGAGTTGCGCGAACGGGGCATCATCTAATGCGCGTGGAGGTCGTAGACGTTGGTCCCCGGGACGGTCTGCAGAACGAAGACAAGACCCTCTCGCCGCAGACTCGCGCCGAACTGTGTGACAGGCTCGCGGCGGCCGGGCTCCCCAGAATCGAGGCGGCGAGCTTCGTCAACCCGAAGCGAGTCCCCCAGATGGCTGGCGCCGAGGAGGTAATGGCGAAGATAGAGCGTCGTCCTGGTACGGTCTACGCGGGCCTCGTGCTCAACGAGAAGGGTTACGAGCGAGCAGTAGAGGCCGGGGTGGACGAAGTCCGCTACGCGTTTCCGGTCACGGAGACGTTTGCGAAGCGCAACCAGAACACCACCGTAGCAGATGCGACCGTATTGGCGGCCCGGCTCGTGGAGCGGGCGCGGCTGGATGGGGTGCGCGTCTCGATCACGCTCTCCACAGTGTTTGGTGATCCGTTCGAGGGAGGCGTGGAGCCCGGGCACGTGCTGGAGATCGCCGGAAAAGTGGCGGACTCGAACCCGGATGAGATAGTCCTGGCCGACACCATCGGCGTGGGTGTCCCAACCCAGGTGCGACATCTAGTCGAGTCGGTCGCGACATTTGGCGTGACGGTTGGATGCCACTTTCACGACACGCGCAACACCGGGATCGCGAACGCCGTCGCCGCCGTCGAGAGCGGCGCGACGGTGCTCGATGCCTCGGTGGGCGGTACGGGCGGGTGTCCGTTTGCGCCGAAGGCTACCGGCAACATCTCGACAGAGGACCTCGTCTACACGCTGCACGGGATGGGACATGAGACGAGTATCGACCTGGGAGAGCTTATCGAGGTGGCGACGTGGCTCTCCGGACAGCTCGGCAAGGAGTTACCGGGTCAGGTCTACAAGGCCGGTAACTTCGAGCCGGTGGCAGGATAGGAGGTGTTCAATCTCATCTCCTGGAACGTTGCCGGCAGAGTCAAGAAGCTACCTATGCAAGCCAACGGTCTAGCGGAGCACGAACCGCACGTCATTGCATTGCAGGAAGTTACGGCTACGACTATTCCCTTGTGGCGGAGCGAGCTAGAAGCTCGCGAATACCAAATCATCACCAGCTTCGATTTGGCGAGTGATCGTGAAAGCCTAGTGGGAGGACGGAAGTATTGCGTCCTCACGGCGTCGCGATGGCCCATGGAGGCGCTGCCGCCGACTGACTTCGACTTACCCTGGCCGGAGCGTGTGCTTTCCGTTATCGTGCATAGTCCATGGGGTGAAATCGAGTGCCACAATGTACACCTCCCAGCGGGGGTCTCGCACGGATGGATAAAAGTCGAGACGTTTGAGGGAATCTACGGGCGACTCGCTGGTGAGAGCAAACTCCCGCGCATCCTGTGCGGCGACTTTAACTCACCGCGAGCGGAACGAACAGACGGGGTCACTGTCCCGTTCGGCGATCACAAGGAACGCTGGTCGAGTGCCGAATTGAGCGTGATAACCGGTCTTGCGGAGTACGATCTTGGGGACGTCTACCGCCACCTCCACGGGTTTGGGAAGCAGGACGTAAGCTGGGTGATGTGGCGCTTGGGCAAGCAGTACAGTCGTCGCTTCGACCATGTTTTCGCTTCGCAGCGTCTAAACCTAAAATCCTGCGGTTATCTACACTCACTCAGGGAGCAAGGTTTTAGCGACCATTCGCCGATCGAGGCTTGCTTTGCACCGGGGTAACGCGTCCAGCAAGGAAAAAAGAGTCTAATGGCATACAACATGCCGCTATCGTCGCTCGACGAGCAGCGCACAGTCATCGCCGGTACTCCCGGCGGGAGTGCAATGAGTAGCTCTCCAGGGAACTGGCGGCGGAAGGAGATGAGAGTATGAACATTGGAATCATTGGCGCGGGGAATATCGGTGCGACCGCCGCGAGGCTCTTCGCGGACGCTGGTCACCGGGTGGCGATAAGCAACTCGCGGGGGCCGGAGTCGCTATCTTCGCTCATCGAGGAGATCGGGCCGAACGCGAGCGCCGTCAGCGTAGAGGAAGCGGCCGGGTTCGGGGAGGTGGTGCTGGTGGCTATACCGTTCGGGCGCTACGAGACGCTGCCAGCCGCCCAACTCGCGGACAAGGTCGTTATCGACGCCACGAACTACTATCCGGGGTGAGACGGTCAAATAGACTTCGGCGGTCTGACGTCGAGCGAGGTAATCTCCCAACATCTGCCGGGCGCCCGCCTCGTGAAGGCATTTAACACGATGTACTACGAGACTCTGCGCACTCGTGGGAGCCAGTCTTATGAGGACCGGCTCGTGCTCTTCGTGGCTGGAGACGACGCGGAGGCGAAGGCTGTGGTTTCGGGGCTTATGGATGAGATCGGCTTTGCCGCCGTGGACACGGGCTCCTTGAGGGACGGTGGCGGTAAGCAGCAGCCGGGCTCCCCCATCTACAACCAACCGATGTCGGATGAGCGCGCCCGTGAGATCCTCTCCAGGATAGGCTGAACCATGCGCTGAGGATATTCCGCCCTTTTCGCTAACTTCTGGCGACGGCGTGGCTTGACGCTGAGTGGCGTGGACACGAATATACGAGGACAAAGACCGTAGAGGGATGAGGGATAGGAGACGCATTGGATATAAAAGCGGCTGTGGCTTTTGAGGCGGGCGAACCGTTAAAGGTAGAGACGGTGGAGCTTGCGGGGCCTCAGGAGGGCGAGGTTCTGGTAGAGGTCCGGGCTACCGGCGTGTGTCACACGGACGAGTACACGAGGAGTGGCGCCGATCCCGAGGGGTTGTTTCCTTCGGTCCTGGGGCACGAGGGGGCCGGGGTCGTGGTGGAGGTTGGTCCGGGGGTGAGGAGCCTGAAGGAGGGGGATCATGTGATCCCGCTGTACACCCCGGAGTGCCGGGAGTGCGAGTATTGCGTGAGCCAGAAGACGAACCTTTGCCAGGCGATCCGGGTGACCCAGGGCCAGGGCCTGATGCCCGACGGCACGAGTCGCCTCTCTATCAACGGCGAGAAGCTCTACCACTACATGGGCACCTCGACCTTCGCCAGCCATACTGTGGTACCGGAGATCGCGCTGGCGAAGATACGCGAGGATGCCCCGTTCGAGAAGGTCTGCTACATCGGCTGCGGTGTCACCACCGGCGTCGGCGCGGTTATCAACACGGCTAAAGTCGAACCCGGCGCGAACGTCGTCGTCTTCGGCCTCGGCGGCATCGGGCTGAACGTAGTTCAGGGCGCGCGGATGGTTGGCGCGGATAAGATAGTCGGCGTGGACCTCAACCCGGCGCGTAAACCTCTCGCCGAGAAGTTCGGTATGACACACTTCGTAAACCCCAGTGAGGTCGAGGGCGACCTCGTGCCGTATCTGGTGGACCTGACCGGCGGTGGCGCTGATTACAGCTTCGAGTGCATCGGTAACGTCGAGGTTATGCGTCAGGCTTTGGAATGTTGCCACAAAGGCTGGGGGGTCTCGGTGATAATCGGGGTCGCGGCGTCGGGACAGGAGATCTCCACGCGCCCGTTTCAGCTCGTTACCGGCCGGACGTGGAAAGGGACGGCATTTGGCGGGGCGAGAGGACGGACGGACGTTCCGAGGATCGTGGACTGGTACATGGACGGCAAGATCAACATAGACGATCTCATCACCCACACGATGCCCCTCGAAGACATCAACACCGCCTTCGACCTGATGCACGAGGGCGAGTCCATCCGTAGCGTCGTCACGTTCTAGGAGATACCTTGCCCGAAAACCTCACCACCCTCCAAGAGCACGCCTGCTTCGGCGGTACCGTTGCAGCCTACACCCACCACTCCGAAGCGTGCGACGCCGAGATGCGTTTCGCCGTTTTTACACCGCCACAGGCCGCCGAAGGACGGGTACCGGTCCTCTACTACCTCGCCGGCCTTACCTCTACCGAGGAGACCTTCATGACCAAAGGCGGCGCCCAGCGGTACGCTGCCGAACATGGTCTTATGCTCGTCGCTCCGGATACCAGCCCGCGCGGCCTCGGCCTCCCCGGAGAGGATGATGACTACGACTTCGGTAGCGGCGCGGGCTTCTATATCGACGCTACCGTCGAGCCCTGGGCGAAGCACTACCGGATGCATACCTACGTCACGCGGGAGTTGCCGGCCCTCATTGAGGCCAACTTCCCCGCCCGGCCCGGCGTTCGGGGAATCTTCGGGCACTCCATGGGTGGGCATGGGGCGCTCACCTTGGCGCTCAAGGACCCGGATCTCTACCGCTCCGTCTCGGCCTTCGCCCCGATCTCCGCGCCAACGCGTGTCCCCTGGGGGAAGAAGGCCTTCTCCGGCTACCTCGGCCCGGACGAAGAGGTCTGGCGCGAGCACGACGCCACCGAACTAATGCTCCGGAGACCCTTCCCCGATGGATGCACGATTCTTGTGGACCAGGGCGACGCCGATGAGTTCCTGGAGGAGCAACTCTCTCCCGGAGTCTTTGAAGACGCCTGCCGGGAAGCGGGACAGCCTCTTACCCTGCGGTGGCGCGAGGGCTACGACCACGGCTACTACTTCATCTCCACGTTCATGGAAGACCACATCCGGCACCACGCCGCGGTCCTGAACGCCGGATGACAGGCGCCGTAAAGAGACGGCGATAGCTGCGCCCGGCGGCTCCCGCAAGTCTCCGGGAGTCCCGGGCTTACTCTACTTTTTCTCTTTGGGGTAGAGCCAGAAGGAGAAGAGGCGGGTCATGCGCGGCATTACTATGTAGGTCATAAGCGTGACCATTACCAGCGTAAAGAAGAGCGTGCGCAGCGCCACGGGGGCGCTGCCGAGCAGAGGGTCGAGCACCATAAATACCAGGGTCGCCAGCGGGAAGACCGCCAGCCAGGTTATGGTAGCCATCTTGTAGCGTGGTGGGGGTGGGGCGCCTTTTTTGGAGGGTAGCGTGAACCACGTCTCCAGACCGGTCAGGATGCGTACCTTGGGCTCTTCATAGATCAGGGGCCGCGCCCGCTCGTTCCAGCGGCGGCGCTCCTCTGAGTTTTGCCAGGCGCGCAGGTTGCTCGCGTGATCGAAGCTGAAGACGATCTGGTACTCGTCGTCGTCCGAATCACTCGGACGGAAGTTGTTCGAGCCGAGGTAGCCCGGAAACCCGGACGCCGCCGCCGTAATACCGGAGACCCACTCCTCGAACTCCTTCTCACAACCCGGCTTCACCCGCCGCGACGCTACCGCCGTTACCGGAGGATCATTCGCTACATTAGTATTCTCGCGCTCGGTCATATCCCTAGACAAACGTACCCTCGTAGGAAAATGCGTCTCATCCACTCTAACATACCGGTACCCGTACTCCCCAACCAGTCGCCGCTGGCGTACCTCGACCTCTCTATTCCGCAGATGCCTGGAAGTGCCAACATGAGAATATAAGGTTGGAAAGTATTCCTGAAAGAGGAGTAGCGTGCTCAGGAAGATATTAAGCAGCATCGGCACCGGCGGGGCGAAGGCCGACGCGCCTCGGCGCCAGTTCGTTCATCCCGGGCTAAATGGTCTCCGGTGAGGTCCGCATCACCGGCGGCGGCGCCCAGGAATTCAACAGGATCTACATCTCCGTAGTCACGACCTGCAAACACGACGCCTCGACCCACGAATACACTCTGGCCGGCCAGAACGTCTCCGGTAGTCTCCGCATAGAGACGATCTATCCTCTCCACCGTCAACCCGCCCCGGGACACGCCCCTCTCGCTCGGCTGTACGTGTGTCTACGTCAAGACCGGACTCGACGTTCCGAACGCCCTCGACCCGAGCGACCGGAACTAGATACACGTCGCCCCCGGCGCTATCCGGCAGGCTGTTCTCGACGCCGCCCAGAACTCGGCTTCAGGCCATATCAGGTGGAGAACGAGTACAGCCCCTCCAAGGGCTACCCGCATCCCTTTGTTCAGGCCCTCTGGTGGCCGCTATGCCGGGCGCGTCGAGGAGCTAGAGTTGATCTTCAAACCGTGCCAGGATGGTCTCGGCGTTCTCGTCGAACTCGACCGGCGGACCAGCTCTCTCGGTGACTCTCTGGATTTGGCGATGAAGCTCAACGAGTGCTTCGACCGTCTGCAAGTCACCCCGGCGGAGGCCCGGACCAATGCTGTGGAGGGTATGCTCTCCCACGTAATCGAGACTCACACTCGTTGACTCTCGCCATTGTCCGGGTGCGATTAAAGTATTTCGACAATACGTCCGATAACTACCCTACGGGGCCCAAATCACCCTACTTCCTCTTACTCACTTACTCCGGGCCCTCATTTATTACCGGCCGCGCGGACTCACCCCGCCGGCCGGCTTTCTATTTGTCCGGCCACAAAGATATAATAGGGTGGTCAGAAGGAGTCGGGGAAAGGGGCTGCCGGTATGCCGGCGGTCTGGGGCGGAAGCTAGCGAAAGCTACGAAAGGGGTAGCAGGTTGACGGACGAAACGCAGGCGACGCAGGATGGTCAGGCAACGCAGACCGACAGTCTCTCGGTTACTGATAACCGCACCGGCGAGAGCTATGATATCGAGATCACGGACGGCACCGTGCGGGCGATGGACCTCCGCCAGATAAAGGTCTCCGAAGACGACTTCGGCCTGATGACCTACGATCCCGGCTACTCCAATACCGCGAGTTGCCGAAGCGCAATTACTTACATCGATGGTGAGAAAGGCATCCTGGAGCACCGGGGTATCCCCATCGAGCAGTTGGCCGAGCACTCGACTTTCCTTGAGGTGTCGTTCCTAATACTCTATGGTCACCTACCTACCGAGGACGAGCTAAGCCAGTGGATCTACGAGATCACCCACCACACTTACGTTCACGAGAACATCAAAGACTTTATGAGCGGGTTTCGCCACGACGCGAACCCTATGGGCATGCTCCTCGCATCGGTCGGTGCGCTCTCGACCTTCTATCCAGAGGCGGTGGACGTTAGCGACTCGCACCAGCGCCACGTCTCGGCGGTCCGCATGATCGCCAAGATGCCTACCCTCGCCGCCTTTGCCTACCGTCGTTCCCTCGGCCTGCCATACGTCTACCCGAACAACGATCTCTCCTACACGGGCAACTTCCTCTCGATGCTCTTCAAGATGGCCGAGCCGCAGTACGAGCCCGACCCGCGCCTCGAGAGGGCCCTCGAAGTGCTGTTCATTCTCCACGCCGACCACGAGCAGAACTGCTCGGCCGCCGCCGTCCGTGTCGTTGGCTCCTCCCTGCCCGACCCCTTCTCGGCCGTCGCTGCGGGTGTGGCTGGGCTCTACGGTCCCTTGCATGGCGGGGCCAACGTAGCGGTCCTCAAGATGCTAAAGAAGATTGGCACCCCCGACAACATACCCGACTTCCTCGAGGGTGTGAAGCAGGGCAACGAACGGCTCATGGGCTTCGGCCACCGGGTCTACAAAAACTACGACCCTCGCGCTCGTATCATCCGCAGCCACGTCGACGAGGTATTGGAGGCTACGAGCAAGGAGAGTCCGCTACTCGACGTCGCCATAGAGCTTGAGAAGAGGGCGCTCGACGACGAGTACTTCACGGAGCGCAAGCTCTACCCTAACGTCGACTACTGGTCGGGTATCATCTACGAGGCGATGAATATCCCGCCCGATGCCTTCACAGTGATGTTCGCTATAGGAAGGACCCCCGGTTGGATGGCCCAGTGGCTTGAGCTGATGAACGACGAAGAGTTCAAGATCGCCCGCCCGCGCCAGATCTACACTGGCCCCCGCCAGACGGACTACGTCCCCATGAGTGAGAGGAACGGCTCAGGCTCCTAGCCCGTTCTTATAGTAAGAAACCCCGCGCCGCCCGGATGCTCGTCCGGGCGGCGCGGCTGTTCGTGTATGGGAACCGCACTTCAGCAATGTCTGTCTTACGCTGTGATCTAGGCCTTGCGCATCAGGCATCGTACAGTTTTCGCTAGCGTTCCAAAGCTTCTCTATGAATTGCGTGGTGTGAGAGGTTTGCTCCGTAAGTCTTTTCGAGGGATGCTGCGACCTCTTGGATCTCTTTTCCACCGAGCGCTTCGAGAGCGGGTAGAGCGGCGCCTTTGCTAGAGGCTGCCGGCAACACCGGGTCCAACCTCTCGGGGATGAGTGCGAAACGGAGCGCGACGGCCTGCATCGCAGGGCGCAATGTATCCGCGAGACTGGTGGTGATCGAGGGTTCCGTGACCTTGCCATTGGCCGTGTCCGCCTAGCCTGGACCACGCTCCCCGACCAGGAGCGGCAACAACTTGAGTCCGTGCAAACCCGGCTCATCGCCACCAATATCTCCTCCGTCTCCCCGGGCTCTGAGAGGCGCAGCGTCTCGCACAGACATCCCACGAAGGTGCCGCCGGCGAGAGCGCCCGCCCGCGATGATCCTCTTAGCGTCTGATTGGTAGCATCACAGCATCTCGGCCACCCACATGCAGTCCGCCTTCCACAGTACCCTCATCGCCCCACTCGTCCCGACCATCAGCGCGAGCCTCCCGGACTCTGTGCAGCCGCTCCCGATATTCGAGTCGGCACCGTCCACGACCGCTGGAAACGTTGGCACTTCCGCGAGCGCCGGCTACCGTCGCGACACTCTGCGCGCAGGCCCCGCGAAGGCTCGTCGGAGATGGGAGAGTTGATCTTCTCCGGTAGGCAGGGTGACAAAATACTCTCGTACCAGGTCTTTTTATTCTGCCCCGAGAGGCTGGTACTGGCGGCCGTTGAGGTGCCTACGTGCTCCTCGGTGAAGGGTCTCGAATGGAGGTACTCGCCGGACGGTTCGGCACCTTTGGAGAGAGCTTTACTCGCTGCCCGCCCTTCTGCTGATTGTGTTTAGCAATCGGCGATAGCGGGGTAACCTTCCAGGGACGTGGGAGCAATTGTGGCAAGGAGGAGTGTTTAGTGGCTAATGACGAGCAGTTGAGCAAGTTGGAAGAGAAGTACGACGGTTACACGGTCAACGACCGCGACGGCGACAAAATAGGCAAGGTCGATGAGTTATTCGTAGACGAGACAGATCGCGAGGAGTACATCGGGGTCAAGATGGGTCTTTTGGGGCTCTCGGGGACGACTATGATACCGATGGAGATTGCTCGTATCGACGAGCAGGATCGCGTTATAGAGGTCTCGGAGTCCAAGGAGCGTGTAAAGGACGCCCCCACCTATAGCAACGATTATGAGGTCAACGACGAGTTCGAGGACAGAATTCGCAGCTACTTCGGCCTTGGAGCGCAGGGTTCCTCCGGGGAGCGCGGTTCCTATGGTACGAGCGCGGGCGGCGGTTCGGCTTCGGGTGCCGGTGCTCAGGGTGAGGATGATCGCGAGGGGCGCGGAGACCGCGGATACGACCGAGAAGGAAGAGAAGGGGCGAGCATGGAGCGTGGGGAGCGCGAGGGCCGGGAAGACCGCGGGGACCACGCGGACCGGAGGGAGGATGATAGAGAAGAGGGGTTCATGGAACGCGTGACACCGGAGTCTCGCGGTGGGGAATCCCGTGGTGGGGAACACCGAGGCGAGGAGTCCCGAGGCGAGGAGTCCCGAGGCGAGGAGTCCCGAGGTGAGGAGCCCCGGGGCGGGGATTCTCGCAATTTGGAGCCTGGAGGCGAGAGGGAGAGCCGGGAGCCAGTATCCGGGCGTTCGGATGAAGAGTCCGGTCAGGGAGAGGGCGAGCGCACGATGGTGCGCCGTCGCAGCCGTCGTGAAGAGAGTTCCTTCTTCGAGCAGGAAGAGGAAGAGGAGCATTTCAACAGGTAAGTAACTGAACACCCGGGTTCTTCCGGGACTCTAGCAGGATTCGGGAACCTCCAAGGATGGTGGAGATGCCGGGGCGGACGTCGCAGCCGAGACGCCCGCCCCGGTGGCGTGTTTGAGATCCAGGACTCTGGTAGGGCGTGCGATGTCGGGCCGCGCTCCATACCACTACCCTACATGTTTGTTCCTTGGCGTCAGTAGGGTATCCGGTCTCATAAGAGCAAGCGTTACGAAGAGGAGAACACCGTGGTCAGCGACGACCGGCTGGGAGAGATCCAGGAGAAGTACAAAGGCTACAAGATCTATGACCGCGACGGCGAGGAGCTAGGAACAGTATCCGATGTCTCGGTGAAAGAGACCGACCTCGAAGAATATATAGGTGTCAAGATGGGCTTCTTCGGGTTGAGGTCTACCCTGATCCCCCTGGAGATCGTGAGCGTCAACGAGCGCGAGCGTGCCATAGAGATTGCGGAGTCCAGAGAGCGCATCGAGAACGCCCCCACCCACGATGACGACGAGGATCTCACACCCGATTTCGAGAGCGTGATACGGCGTTACTTCAGCCTCGAAACCACGGAGTATCCAACCGGGCGCGGCTCCAGCGGCCAGCAACCCGGAGGCATCGACGAACCTGACCCGGACGCTACCTCCTCCGAAGACGACGCGCCCAGCAGTGACGATACACAAGCGGAGCGACATACCGCCCTCTCCCGGAAGCGAGAGCCTGTAGGGCAGCAGGAGTATCGGGACCGCGAAGACGGCCAGCGAGCACGCTCCACGGGTCGCGGAGATCCTGGCGTTGGTTCTGCCGAGACTAGCCACGAGGAGGCTGGCTACCAGGAGACAGAGACCGAAGCCCGCGCGCGAGGTGGTGAACCGGAGGCCAGAGACGCCGTGGGAGAGGATCTGGTGGGGCGCGAGGGAGGACACGAGTACAGAGAGTTCGAGGACATGCAAGACCAGCAGAGCACTACGACCGGATTCCCGCTGGAACGTCGAGGAGGTCCCGGCGAATCGGTCGCGGGTGATCCGCAGGTAGAGCAGACGGATCGGCGTGGTGGTAGGGAGGATGTGGGCAGTTCGGGTGGGGTTGATGAGGCTGGGCGGTATGCTGATGCGCCAGCGGGCGGTTCGGATAGCCGGAAGCATGGGGACCTTGCAAGCATGCAGGACGTCGATAAGGAGAGAGGCGGCTCGACGAGTTATTCCTCGGAGTCCGAGGAGTCCTACGGCGGAGGGGAGACTGAGGAGACGTTCGAGCGTCCTCTGGACAAAGTAACGGGTATGTGGGGAGAGGAGAGTGGGCGGGCCAAAGTACGCCGCCGCGTCCGTCGCACGGAGAGCAACAAGTCAACCAGGGAAGAGTCGGAGTACCGTAGCGATTGGTAACGCCTCCGCTGGGTTTGGGGAGTTGGGAGTCACGATACCCAAACGAGGTTTGAGAGGCTGGGGCTGCTTCACTACTTTGCGGCCAGTTGTTGTGTGTCGTGTGGTCGGGCTCCGGGGAAGTATGGGAAAGGTTCGTTATCGTTGCGAGGATTGCGAGGAGGCGCGGCATGGCTGGCGAGGGCAGGCTCAGGGAGTCCGAGGAGAAGTACGAGGGGTACACGGTCTACGACAATGCGGGTGAGAAGGTCGGTAAGGTAGATGAGTTGCTCGTCGATGAGGCCGAGCGTGAGGAATATATAGGGGTAAAGACGGGTTTACTTGGGACGAAGTCTGTTTTGATTCCCATGGACCTCGTGCGGGCGAACGAGCGGGATCGCGCCATGGAGGTAGCGGAGTCTAGAGACCATATCAGAGAAGCCCCAACCTACGAAGGCAATGATGACGTCACAGAGGAGTATGAGGACAGGATCCGGCGCCACTTCGGCTTAGAAAGCCCGAGGTCTTCTGCAGGGCGTGCCTCTTCGGCTGCCTCCGCCATGGATCCGAAACCCACGAAGTCCGGCGGCGAGGATGGTTCGGGGATGGCTGACGACGCGGACGAAGAGCCCGGTGCGCAAGGCCAGGGAGGCAGACGTTCGAGGGTGCGACGCAGGGTCACGCGCGAAGAGACGGAGATCCTCGAGGAAGAAGAGGACATGGAGCGCCGCGACCCGTAATCGAGAAAGCGCGGCCGGAGATCAGGAGGCCCGGACTACTGCTCGATGAGAGATCAGAGCGGTTCGACTGTCTCGGAGCCGGTAACGGCCTCTTCGGTATTCCTTTTCGGACGGCTTAATGGTGCCTTGCAGCGTATGTTTATCTCTGGGCTGGGGAAGGGTAACCCTAAGGCATGTGGGAGCAAACGTATCAAGGAGGAGTGTATCGTGGCTAACGACGAGCGGTTGAGGGAGCTCGAGGAGAAATACGAAGGTTTCTCAGTCTATGATCGCGACGGTGAGAAGATAGGTAAGGTGGATGACCTGTTCGTGGATGATGCCGATCGCGAGGAGTATATTGGTGTCAAGATGGGCCTCTTCGGACTCTCGGGTACTACTTTGATCCCGATAGAGATGGCTCGTGTCGATGAGCGGGAGCGTAGGATTGAAGTCTCCGATACCAAGGAACACGTCAAGGATGCCCCCAACTACAGTGACGATGACGAGGTCACCGCGGACTTCGAAGAGAGGATCCTTCGCCACTTCGGCATGGGGAGCGGACAATCCTCCGGGGGCCAAGAGCCTTATGACCGGGATGCGGATCGTGCCGCCGGTGGGGCTGTAGGCGGGGTCACCGCGGGCGCGGCCCCTACTAGAGATGACTCGGCCAGGCACGACCAAGACGACGACAGGTACTCTGGCGCGGCAATGGGCGGCGCCCAAAACGTAGACCACACAGATCAGGACCGGATAGACCGGGACCGGATTGAGCAAGATCGGGAACGCGATGACAGGCACTCTGGTGCGCCGATGGGCGGGACCGAGGATAGAGATCGCGTGGACCGGGATCGCATAGATCAGGATCTCGACCGCGACGATAGATACTCCGGTGCGTCGACAGGTGGTGTGGATGATAGAGACCGTATGGACCAGGGTCGTATGGACCAGGGTCATATGGACCGGGACCGGATTGAGCAGGATCGCGACCGCGACGACAGGTACTCCGAAGCGCCAATAGGTGGGACCGAGGATAGAGACCAGATGGATCGGGATCGCGTGTCGCAGGAGGGGTACCGGAACCGCGAGGACATGGGCTCCGAGTCGGCGATGGGTGCGGCGGGAGCCGGTCGCGCGGCCCCTTCCGGAGGGATGCCGGATCTGGAGACAGGCGAGAGAGGCCGAGCCTCTGATCGCGGAGATCTCGACCGGGGTGCCAGTGAAGATGCAGGCAGCATGACCCGAGGCCACCGCGAGGAGCCCGGTGAACAGGGCTACCGGGACCGTGAAACGTCCGGGGGGCGCGGAGGAAGTGACGCGGGCGAGTATCTTGGGACGCCCTCGGGAGGGTCCGACGACAGGCAGTTCGAAGACATGCAGGACCGGCAGAGCGCTACCACTAGTTACTACCGGCCAGTTCGCGGGGGCTCCAGGCCCTCCTCGGGCGACGATATCGGCGGCGGTAGGGACGAAGGGATGGTCGAAGGGTCCCGAGGCGCGGAGCCCACTAACCAGGGCCGCGAGACTTATGACAGAACACGCGCCGAGGACCTGCCCGTGGGAGATCTTCCCATGTCCTCCCCCGAAGAGGTGGAACGCAGGATACCGGG
This sequence comes from uncultured Rubrobacteraceae bacterium, assembly GCA_902806065.1. Lineage (GTDB taxonomy): Bacteria > Actinomycetota > Rubrobacteria > Rubrobacterales > Rubrobacteraceae > Rubrobacter_F. The sequence goes on from CADCVE010000001.1 coordinate 53,221, forward strand.
AGACCGCCAATCCGGAGCCACGGAAGAGGCCGGACGTGGAGAACGCGAGGGCCAGAGGCCGGAGGACCGTCGGCAAGAAGAGCCGCAGGGAGAGGAGACCGGGATGACGAGAGTTTGGCGGCGTATTAGCCAGCGCTAAGAACACAACTCCACCCGGCTACCAAAGAACGGAGGATCCGCGCGGCGCGGGTTCTCCGTTTGTTCGTCCTTGTCCTCATCCTGGTGGTTCGCGGCGTTTGACTCGGGCCATGCGGGTCATTATGGTGTCGTCAGGTGCGGTGGGGAGTATCTGGCTCTGCTCCAAACTCTATGAAGCACCTCCAAAACGATGCAAGGACAGGAGAACCGTATGGTGAAGCTTCCTACCCCCCGGCAGTTGCGGGAGATCTCGGCCTCCTACAACCTCGACCTCTCGGACGCGGACGTAGACTCATACCTTGCTCTCATGCAGGGTGTGATGGCTTCTTACGACCGCCTGGACCAGCTCGTCGAGCCCGCCCCAGAGATTCGTTACCCCCGCTCGGGCGGTCGCCGCCCCGAACCCGAAGAGAACCCCCTGAACGCCTGGTACTACAGATGCTCCATCAAAGGCGCACCCGAGGGTCTCCTCTCCGGCAAGAAGGTAGCCATAAAAGACAACGTCTGCGTTGCAGGCCTCCCGATGATGAACGGTACCGCTGTGCTCGAAGGTTACGTCCCCGAGACTGACGCGACTATCGTCACCCGCATCCTGGACGCGGCCGGGGAGGTCTGCGGCAAGGCCGTCTGCGAGTCCCTGTGTTTCTCCGGTGGTAGCCACACCTCCGACACCGGTCCCGTCCTCAACCCGCACGACCGTTCCCGCTCGGCGGGCGGCTCCTCCAGTGGGAGCGCCGCACTCGTCGCAAGCGGCGAGTGCGAAATGGCTATCGGTGGTGACCAGGGTGGCTCCATACGCATACCCGCCTCCTGGTGCGGCGTCTATGGCCTCAAAGGTACCCACGGCCTCGTTCCATACACTGGTATCTTCCCTATAGAGCTAACGCTGGACCACACTGGACCCATAGCCGCGAGCGTAGAGGACGTCGCTCTACTGCTCTCGGCCATCGCGGGGGAAGACGGCCTCGACCCGCGCCAGAATAGTGTGCAGACCGCTGATTACCTCCAGGACCTCGACGGCGGCGTGGAGGGGATGAAGGTCGGGGTCCTCAGCGAAGGCTTCGGCTGGCCCGGGCTCTCTGAAGAGGACGTGGACGAAGTAGTGCGCGAGGCATCGCGTAAGTTCGGAGAGCTTGGCGCCGAAGTCTCGGAGGTCTCCGTACCGCTGCACCGCGACGGTATTCACATCTGGAACGGTATCGCCATCGAGGGGGCGACCGCGCTCATGGTTGACGGTAACGCCATGGGCACCAACTGGAAGGGTCACTACACGACCTCGCTCCTCGACGCCTACGCTCGCGGCAGGACTACCCGCGCCAACGACCTCTCCGAGACCGTGAAGCTCACCATGCTTACCGGCCGCTACATGAGGGACCGCTACCACGGCCGCTACTACGCAAAGGCCCAAAACCTCGCCCGTAAGCTAGCCGCTGCCTACGACGCGACGCTCGAAGATTACGATCTCCTGCTCCTCCCGACCGTACCGATGAAGGCGACTCCCTTACCGGATCCGGACGCGCCACGCGAAGAGGTCGTGCGGCGGGCGCTGGAGATGATCCACAATACCTGTCCGTTCGATGTCGTCGGCTATCCTTCGATGAGCGTTCCCTGCGGCCTCTCCGAAGACTTGCCCGTCGGTGCGATGCTCGTCGGTGGAAGTTGGGAAGAGGCGAAGATCCTGCGGGCCGCCCGCGCCTTCGAGGGCACGAAGACATACACTGCTCGTCCCGAGGGCGCAAAGAGTGCCGGATAGCCCCGCTGGAATAGACCAGGAACGTCTCTGGTCCCGTCTCTCGGAACTCTCGAAGATCGGGAAGTCCGAAGGCGCCGGCGTCACTCGCCTCTCCTTCACACGAGAGGAACGAGCCGCGAAAGACCTCGTCGCCTCTTACATGCGCGAGGCGGGCCTGGAGGTGCGCGAGGACGCGATCGGCAACCTCATTGGCCGCCGCGAGGGCCGAGATCGGGACGCCCCCATCGTCCTTGCCGGGTCGCACGTGGACTCCGTCCGCAACGGTGGTGACTTCGACGGACCTCTAGGGGTCCTTGGGGCTGTCGAGGCGCTGCACACCATGAGTGAGCGAGAATTAGAGACGGAGCGACCCTTGGAGGTCGTGGCTTTTACAGACGAGGAAGGGGCGCGTTTCTCCTCCGGAATGATCGGGAGCCGGGCGCTCGCCGGCACCTTGAAACCCGAAGACCTGCAGGCAAAAGACCGGGACGGCGTCTCCATAGCAGAGGCCATGCGCGCCTGTGGCCTCGACCCGGAGAGAATAGGCGAGGCTGCACGCGCCGCGGGCTCTGTTCATTCCTACGTCGAGTTGCACATCGAGCAGGGTGGAATTCTGGAGAGCAGGGCCCTCCCTGTCGGTATCGTTACCGGCATTGCTGGCCCCGCGTGGCTCCGGTTGACTCTTACCGGCGAGGCGGCTCATGCGGGCACTACTCCGATGGGCCTGCGGCGTGACGCACTGGCGGCGGCTGCGGCGGTGATGGGCAGGATCGAGAGGGAGGCCATGAGGACCGGCACGAGCGTCGGTACCGTCGGTCAGCTCGAACTCTCGCCCGGTGGCATCAATATCGTGCCGGGGCACGTCTCCTTCTCGCTGGACCTGCGCGATATCGACGAAGATATACGCAACGATGTGGAGGCGCGCATTATGCACGAGGCGATGCTCCTGTGCGAAAAACGCGGCGTCAGCCTGGGAACGAAGACCTTGCAGAGGCTCCCGCCCGCGCCCTGCTCGAAGCTCGTCCAGGAGGCCGCACGGGCGGCTTGCAGAGAGCAAGGCTTCGAGCCCTTTGAGCTTGCTAGCGGGGCCGGACACGACGGGATGCACCTCACGGAGCTGTGCCCTATAGGTATGATCTTCGTTCGCTCCAAACGCGGCATTAGCCACAACCCCGCCGAATACAGCTCGAAAGAGGACTGCGCCGCCGGAGCAGCCGTCCTCTACCGGACACTCCTCGGGCTGGCGAGAGAGATTTAGTCAGCGGGACGATTGCGCCGCCGCCGGGAGCAGCCTATATTTATAGTTCACAGGCCTGTCGGCGGGACACGGCCGGAGAAGGGGGCAGGGACCATCGAGACCGCAACGATCAGCAACCTCGTCCAGGACATCAGGTACGAAGTGACAAGGTGGCGCCATCCCTTGCACCGGAATCCCGAGCTATCTTTCGAGGAGGAAACCTTACGGTTAGTCTACGAGGCGCTCGAACCCTTTGGCTGCCTGAAACCCTCGCGTCCCAGGCCTCCAAGCATGGTCACGCGCCTGGCTGGTGGGGAGCCAGGGCGTGTGGTCACGCTGTGGACGGACATGGACACGCTACCTATTACCGAGGGTAACGACTTCGAGTTCATCTGCAATAGCAATGGTCTCACGCCCGCCCGCAGCCACGACGGGCACACTGCAGTGTGCCCCGGGAAGGCGAAGGTGCTCTCGGGGATGGAGGAGGATATTCAGGGTGAGGTCTGCTTTCTGTTCCGGCATACTGAAAAGTTGTACCCATTGATGGTCGTCAGTGAAGCCGGGGAGCGCGCATGAACAAGCGACTGAATGAGATGGATGACCTCCGCGACATGGGCCGCTTCCCCGTGTCCGTTCACGCCGGCGCTACCGCTAACATCCTCCTGACTATCGCAATGACCTACCTCGTGCGGGGCCGTTACCCGCGGCCCCTCGCCCTACCGCTCTGGGCGGGGAGCATCATCTCCCTGAACTTGCTACCCGTGATCCTGCTCCGCTCCGGGATGGACGAGAACACATACTATCCACCGATTGAGGAGATGGGCTTTTTCGGAGACCAGCACAAGTTCGCGAGCTGGGTCTACGCTGTGGCGTCCGCCAACATGCTTGTCTGGATAGTCCTTGCCTGGACTCTCTTCTCCTACCGCCGCGACAGAAAAGCGCTCGCCGGGATGCTCTTCGTGGCGTTTTTGTGTACCTTCTTCCCAGCGTGGGCGCGTCTCTTCAAACGCTCCGGCTGACCCAGCCGTCCTCGCTACGGGGGCCAGCGTCCGCCGGGTAAGTAAACCCCGCTCCCCGATTCAACAGCGTAAGCCCAAACCAAAGCGCTCGCACCGGTTTGCATGAGCGTCACCGGGACGAGGACACGCGTGTAAAAGCTCTCCGCCCGAGGATGGAAACCCTCCAGGCCGTCGAGGGCGGGGAGACGCTCAACGGGGTCGTCGAAGGACAGAAGCTCGCCGTGAACGGTGTCCCAGCCGGGCAAGGATGTCGTCGGGCCGGGAGGAGCGCGGTGTTGTTTCTCTGTGTCGGCAAGATAATCCGTGGTGCCGGTAGCTATGACGTCCTTCTGCGGTACGACGAGGGCTGGGTAGCCGAAGGGGAGGTCGTAGAGGTGGCCGCGAAGTGTGGCGATTTGGATCTCTTTTACGCTCTTGCAGAAGCGTTGGTTGTTGCGCTGGCCGCGTTTGAGGGTGCCGTAGACGAAGACCTGAAGCATCACGGTTCGAAGATTACCTACAGTCTCTCCGCGAGCTGTTGCAGATCCTCGACGACGAGGTCGGGTTCTATCTCCCAGGGATCGAATCGGGCGTTGGGGTTGCGTTGGACCCAGGCTGACTTCAGGCCAGTGGCCTTGGCCCCGATCACGTCGAACGGATTGCTGGAGATGAGCCACGTCTGCGAGGGTTGCGTGCCGAGTCGGCGGGCCAGATACTCATAGACTTGCGGGTCCGGCTTGAAGGTCTTGAGATCATCCACGCTGATCACCTCTTCGAGGTGAGGGAGGACTCCGGCTCGATCCAGCAACGTCCGGGCCGTCGCCTCGACCCCGTTGGAGAAGGCTACGAGCCTGTGGCCCCCGGACTTCAGCGCCTCAAGGCCGGGGATTACATCAGGAAACGGCCTCAAGTTCTGATACTCCTCCATGAGCCGCTCCTGATTCTCCCCGGAGATCTCCGCACCAAGGACATTCGCGGTGTGCGCTAGCGCCTGGCGGGTGCAGACGCCGAAGTCTTCGTAGCGCTGCATCAGGGCGCGCCGGAAGGTGTACTCGATCTGCTTCTGGCGCCACAGCTCGGAGAAGTGATCCGCTAACTCCTCCCCGACGATGGGCCGCAGATGCTCGTTCATCTCCAGCGGATCGACCAGCGTGCCATAGATGTCGAAGCCGATTGCCTCAGACATGAGCTACCTCCTCCAGTATCTCCGTTACTCGGGAGAAGTTTATGGTATCGCCGGACTCCGAGCCGGTACCAAACGCCAGAGGTGCCTTTGAACCTCGGCGGTCCTTTGCAATTCTCGCGTCTACTACCTTCTGCTAGTTCAAGTCGTGCCTTTTAGGAAGGCTACCCGGCCACCACCGGACGGCACACCTTGCAAGGCCTGAAGCCAGCATTTATCGCTGCCTTCGCCGAGCGAAAGCGTCGATGGTTCTCGGGCTTTATTCTTCTGGCATTGCGGCAGGTGGCGTGGCAGAAGATCCCCGTGGTCGGCGTGGCGAGGTACGGTGCGTCTGCCAACTCCCCGACCGGCACGCCCTCTCCTTCGAGCAACCCGACCTTCTCTTCCGCGCCGAAGGCGTAGCTGCCAGTGGTGCCATCGTTCCTGACTACCCGGTGGCAGGGGACGAGAAGGGGCACCGGGTTGGTCGCCATCACTGTCCCCACGGCGCGGGAAGCCTTCGGCGAACCGGCCTCGCGTGCCACCCAGGCATAGGGTCTGACCTCGCCGCGAGGAATCCCCTTTACTACCTCCAAAACCTGCCGCTGGAAGGTTGTCGTCCCCGAGAGGTCCATCGGGACTTCGATCTTCTCACCGGCGAGCGCCCCGGCAACCCTTTGGGCGAGCCTGCGCGTATGTTCGTCCTCGCCCCACGAAAGGATGCGGCCGAAGCGCTCTCTATAGCGTCGGGCGAACCTCTTGGGTGAGGCGTCCTTCCCCACCACGCGTACACCCCTCTCGCTCACCCCGACGTAGACCTCGCCCAGAGGCGAATCACAGGAGAAGAGGCGGTCGGTCCCGCGCGCGAGCATGCGCTCTACCGGTTCGTCCGAAGCCCCCCTGAGCCTCAGGCGTGAGGCAGCATTCCCTAGCAACCCGGCCATACGCTCTTCGCTTCCCTCTTCGCTCAACCTTCGCGACTCCTCGTATTTCATCTAGCGGCCTCCTTTTTCCTCTGATTCGTCTAACAGTGCGCCCAGCCGTCTTAGACCCCGGCGTACCAGGGTTTTGCATGTGTTCTCCGGCCAGCCGGTCACCTCCGAGATCCCGGCGTAAGGCAGGTCTCCCAGGTAGCGGAGCGACACGGCCACCCGCTGTCGTTCGGACAACCGCCTCAGCGCCTCCAGTGTGTCCAGCCAGGCTTCCCTGTTCGAGCCGGAAGTAGTACTCGACCCCGCCCCGAAACGCTCGTCGGGCTCCGGTGGCTCCGCCACGGATAACTCCCGGCGACTATCTCGCCAGACGTTGCGCACCACGTTCAGGACGATACGGTATAGCCAGGGGCGTAAAGAGAGGGTTCCGATGCGTTCCTTCGGATATTTACCCAGAGCGACGAAGGCTCTCTCGAAGGCTTCCTGCACCGCGTCCTCGGCGGCCGGCGCATCGCATAGCAAGCCCAGAGCATACCGGTGGAGTTCGGCGTGATGCCGCTCCACCAGCTCCCGAGGTGCACCGGGGTCTCCTTCCGCCAGGCGCTCTGCCAGCGGTTCCAGACTTCCTACACCATTCTCATTACCGATTTCGCTCTCCATACTCATACAACACCGTAGTAGTCCAAAGAGTTTCACACTGCCCAAAGAAAATCCGCATCACCGCCGCGTAACCGGCTTGCATGTCCCCAACTACGTCCCGTACGTACGCCTCGACGAGCCAGACCTGGCCGACCTCGATCCCTAAGAGGTCGAGGTTACAACAGCCCTCAGGGTAGCTGGGTAAGTCCAGGAAGGAGTTTGTAACGAGCTTGCTTCGCTGCTACACTAACTATAGCAACGAATAATTCTATACAGCCCCTGCTTTCCAGGCGGAGCCATCCGACTTTGGGAAGCCACACTAGACCGGAGGAGGCAAGCGATAGACACTTACGAAGTTATGCTCATAGTAATACCCGAACTCGACGAGGAACAGGTCGAGAGCACAGTTGGGCGGTTTAAGACCGTCATACAGCGCACGGGTGGCGAGGTTGGGGGCGTGAACAACTGGGGCCGGCGTAAGCTCGCATACCAGATCGACCACCGCGCCGATGGCTTTTATTACGTGATGGAGTTTACGGTCGGTGAGCGGACACTACTCGAGTTGAAGCGCATTTTGCGCGTCTCGGACGACGTCTTGCGTCACATCATCGTGAAGCTCCCGCCGACGTACGCTCACCAGCCGCTCCCCGAGGAGGCCTTCGAGGAAGAATCGGTCGAGGCGGCGGGTTAGTTTTTGAGAGAGGAGAATAGTTAATGGGTAAGCGTAGAACCAGTCCCTCTCGCCGGGAGCGTCCGGTCAAGAGCAAGCCGTGCGTGTTCCACAAGGAGAACATCGCGTACGTCGACTACAAGGACTACAACATGTTGCGCAAGTTCATCTCGGATCGCGGCAAGATCCGCGCACGCCGGGTGACGGGTTTGTGCCCGCAGCACCAGCGCGAGGCGGCGGTGGCTATAAAGCGCGCCCGCGAGATGGCGCTCTTGCCATACGTCGTCGGACGTTAGGAGGTACTTGGCTATGCAGGTAATCCTCAAGCAGGATGTAGAGAAGATCGGGCGCCGGGGCGACATTATCGAGGTGAGCCGCGGCTACGTGCGCAACTTCCTCGTGCCGCGTGGCCTGGCCGAGATGGCCACGCCCTCCAAGCTCGAAGAGGTCCGCCGCGAGATGGAGGAGGCCGAGGAGCGCGACCAGCGCATGGCCGAGAGGGCCAACGAGATCGCCCAGACCCTCAATAAGAGCGTGATCACGATTGAAGCGCGTACCGGCGAGGATGAGCGCCTCTTCGGCTCCGTCACCGCCGCGAATATCGCTTCGGCTATCGAAAAGGCCCGCGACGTCCGCATAGACAGGCGCCGCATCAAACTCGAAGAGCCCATCAAATCCCTCGGTACCCATCAGGTCCCCGTCCAGGTTCACGGCGATATCGAGGCGAGCGTCAAGGTCATCGTAGTTCCGAAGCTGTAGCAGGACTGTAGCTGAAGTACAGCTTTATCTGAAGCCTAAATCAGAGCCTCAAGGACTCCGTCTTGTAACGGGGTCCTTTTTCGTTCATGCTGGGAGGTTATGGAGCGTAGGGGGAGGGTCCGGGGAGTCCCATCGGGGGTGGCTGGCGAGGCTGGCGCCCTCGTACCGCCCCATGACCTGGATGCGGAGCGGGCGGTAATAGGGGCGATGCTCGTCTCCGAGGCGGCGGTCTCGGTGGTTGGGGAGATGGTCGTCGCGGAGGACTTCTACTCCGAAACGCATCGCGTCCTATATGGGTGCATGATGCGCTTGTATTCCAGGGGCGAGCCCATAGACCAGCTTACGCTAACTAACGAACTTCGGAGCGTGGGCGAGTTCGACCGCGTCGGGGGGAGGCAGTACGTCTTCCGGCTCGTCGAGAGCGTGCCCACGGCCGCCAATGCTGCCCGTTACGCGGAGATAGTGCGCGGCAAAGCGTTACTTCGGGCCGTAATAGACGCTGGAGACCGCATCCAGCAACAGGCCTTCGCCGAACCCGACGACGTCAGCACGGCGCTCGATGCCGCCGAGCAGTTAATCTACGGTGTCTCAAACCGGCAGATGAAGGAGCATCTCGCGCCCGTATCCGATCTCGCTCCAAGTGCTCTGGAGATGATTCAACGCCTCTACGAGCAAGAGGGAGAGGTCACCGGCGTCGAGAGCGGGTTCGAAGACCTCGATCGCCTTACTACAGGTTTCCACAAAAGCGACCTCGTAATCCTTGCCGCAAGGCCTGCCATGGGCAAGACGGCTCTAGCCCTTAACATTATCTGGCATGCTGCGGCGGTCAAGGATCTGCCGGTGGCGATCTTCTCCCTGGAGATGAGCAAGGAGCAGCTCGTCCAGCGTCTCATAAGCCAGACCACGCGGATACGGACGCAAGACTTGAGGAGCGGCAACGTCAAGGCGGAGGACTGGCCCAAGCTCGTGCGCGGGGTGGCGGAGGTGGCTAAAGCGCCGATCTGGATAGACGACTCCGCCGGCATAACCCTTATGGAGATGCGCGCCAAGGTCCGGCGTCTCGCCAGCCGCCTGAATGCCCAAGGCGAGATTCCCCTCTCGCTCGTCGTCGTCGACTACCTGCAGCTAATGGTGGGGCAGGGGAACCGTTCCGAGAACCGCCAGCAGGAGATATCGGAGATCAGCCGCGGCCTGAAGGTGCTCGCCCGCGACCTCGACGTCCCTGTACTCGCCATCGCGCAGCTCAGCCGCGCCGTCGAAGCCCGCCATGACAAGCGCCCCATGCTCTCCGACCTTCGAGATTCAGGCGCCATAGAGCAGGATGCGGATATGGTGATGTTCCTCTACCGCGACGAGTACTATAACCCCGACTCTGACGACAAGGGCATAGCAGAGGTAATCGTCGGCAAGCACCGTAACGGTCCCACCGGCAGAGAGCAATTGGCCTGGCTCGAGCAGTACACCAAATTCGCTTCGCTCGCCCGCAGGTAGGCCCTCTAGTTGGTCCAGAGTTAATCCTACCCCCGGACCGTGCCACGCTCTCGATCCCACGACGACCCGCGCGATCGCTGGTCGCACACTAACCGCGCAGCGATACCACAAAAACGATTACCACCTGTTAATACACATGACCCCTTCGATGGCGACTCATCCCTTGTGTCGAAACATCCCAGGGCGCGCAAACACTATATGCCGGTACAACTTGCACAGAAAGAACATCGTGAGGAAGTCAGGCAGCCTCGAAGCGGTTGTTCGACACTACCATGCTATAACCGCGGGTCTGCGGTTGATGACTTCTCTTACTATTGTGGTTATGGTCGACAATGACCGCAAAGGCGTCGAAGACCCAACGCATGCCGAACCAGACCCGGCTTCGCCCGTTCTCTATGGTCGTATCCCGCAGACCGTCCTTCGCCGGAAGTGCCATGCTTGCGCTTGCCACCTTGACAGAGGTGCGGAGATGCCATTGCCACGTGCGCTGAGCGCTCTAAGGGGTGTCTTGGCGTTAATACATAAACCTTAGAGCAAGCTGTGAGAATCATAAGGATATTCATAGGAAAGCGAGGTTCATACTTTTGGTGGCGTGAAATCAACCTTTCGGAGGATGGTACATCGGGGGGTGAGGGGCGATCATCTGAGCAGTCGTTAGCAAGCTCCAACGAGGAGGTAATGAAAGATGAGGAAGTTTATGATGTTGGGAGCGCTCGTGGCGCTGGTGGTGGCCGCGCTGGCCCTTCCCGCCCTTGCGCAGGACCGCGGTTTCAGCTTCGAGGATCGCGAGGACTACTACGAGGACCTCTGGAATAGCTACGAGGACCGCTACGAGGACAGCGCGGGTTGGGACGCCTTCGAGGACCGCTACGAGGACGGCTTCGAGGAGGAAGGATTCCTCGCCTTCGGTAATGACTTCGCGGACGAGGGCTTCTTCTTCGGTAGGGAAGACTTCGAGGAGGAAGGTTTCTTCTTCGGCGAAGACTTCGAGGACGGGTTCTTCTTCGACGAGGACGATTTCGACGGAAGCGGTTCCGACAGCGGGATCAACCAGTCCTTCGAGCAGGACGCCGAGAGCGGCGACGTCAACCAGTCGTTTGAGGTTTCCAACACGGGCGACAACTCCAACCAGTGCGTAGGACTCAACAGCGTCGTCAACACCGGCAACATCCAGAATCAGAGTGGCTTCATCCAGTACGGTTCCGAGATCGGTGACTTCGAGCAGGATGACATCGGCTCCAACATCAACGTGAATGGCAACTCGACGACGACTTGCGATCAGCAGGTCAACCAGGCCGCGGCGGCGGGGCGGTAGGTAAGCGCTCGTTATGCTGAAGCCTATGCTAAAGCTGATCCGCAATAGAGGCCGGGGCTTAAAAGCCCCGGCCCTCGCTGCTCGTCCGAACCTTTTTACGCGCCTCTTGCGCTCGACCCGTGGGTACGCGTTTCTGGGCGTCAGCGTGTCCGTGGCCGCCGTGGTGGTTGTCTCGCTCCTCACCTGGCTGTCTGGCTATGTAGATAATGCCATCGGCCGTCCGACCGAGGTGGTCAAGCGCGTACTCCCCGGGGTGCTGGAGCAGGTGGACGACCAACTGGCGACGCTGATCGGTGCGGAGGATGAAGGGACTTTGCAAGGGGCCGTGCTACGGAGCGCGCGCGATGGCCTGGCCACCGTAAGCTCCGTCCTCCCGCGGCCCGGAACGCCCCGCGAGGCCGCCGCTGCCAACCGGTCAACCAACGCCCCCAGCGACCCGCAGTCATCATCCGGTCCCACCACCTCTCCAAGATCTCAGGCGGCGACTTCCACCTCCGCCGGAAGCGTCTCCCCAACCACAAACGAGCCTTCGCCGAAGACGGCGGAGGAGACGCCATCTCAAGGGTCGAGCGAGACACCGCCGTCCGACGGGGCGAGCGAGGAGCCGGCATCCGCAACGCAAGAGCCACCTCCGCAGAACGCTTCCCCCCAGGAGCCGTCGCCGGAGACGCCTCCGCAAGAGACACCTCCACAAGAGGCGCCTCCGCAAGAGACACCTCCACAAGAGACACCTCCGCCGCCTATAACGGAAGATCCTCCCCCGCCGGTGACACCAACGCCGCCGGGGGAAGTTCCGGTTCCGCCACCTGTCACGGAAGCTCCCCCGCCTGTGACGGAAGTCCCACCACCCCTCACGGAAACTCCACCCCCCGCGGCGGGTGAGCCGCCTCTCGTGGTGGATCAACCGCCACCGACGCCAACAGGCGTATAGGCACAAAGGGCTTGCATCTTCAAGGGCAAGTCACCTTTTTGGATCTGTATTTTGCTCGATCCGAGCAGGTTCGCCGTATTCACGTTTTCCTTGTTTCCCCGTTCACCTGCGATGCCAGTTCGTTACTGTCGCTGGTGGTCTCGCTGCCCGGAGATCCTTACATAAGCAGAAAGAAATGGGCCTCTGTGCGTATGCGACCGGCGGTCTGCTCAGCGTTCGCCATATCCATGAAAACTCATAAGTTGTTCACAGGCCGATCATAGCCTTGAGGTCCAGACTAGTGAGTAAGAGGTCGAGGAGCTCAAAGAAGCAGCAGTCGCCTCGTAACCTCCAGTCGTGAACGACGACGCGCACGAGAAGGTAATGGACCGGAAGGAGAGCCAGAGGCTGGAAAAACGCGAACAGGCTTCCGTAAAAGCGATCCGCCGAGGGTCAGTGAGTAAAGGAGATCTAGAAGTGAGACGTATGAAGTTGATTCTTTCGTTGGCCGCCGTTCTGGCGACAATGGCAGCAACCGCCGTCCCCGCTAACGCCGCCGACCGCGACTACTACACCAACTACGATCGCGACGGGCTTTACTACGAGTCCTATGAAGACCTGGCGGATTACCGTGAGGACTACTACGAGGACCTGGAGGATTACTACGAGGATTCCTCCGACTACTCTTCCTACAGCTTCCCTTACTACTCTCCCTACGGTTTCTACCCTCCCTTCTACGGCTACTCTCCCTCCCTCCCCTACAACTTCCGGGACTGAGCCACCGCCGCGAGAGGCGGACCTCCGAAGAGGGCCGTCTCCGTATGGTTCCGGCCTGATACCCGCATCCTTCGAAGGAGGTCGAGCAATGAAAGCCAGTGTCAAGGCGCTTCCGTTCCGCCAGAGAGCTTTATGGCGCGCGGTATTGAACAGGTACTGTGGGCATATCGTAGGGAGGGCTCCGGTAGAGCTTCGAGGGGAGTTAACCGGGCGCATCCTGGCTCTCCCGGGCGTAACCGAGGGGCGGAGCACTGTCCCGGGAGTGGAAGGAGCCAGAGCTTTCCTGCTCGAACCGGAATACGCCGGGGGACCAACGGAAGCATACCTTTCGGGAGGAGAGTTTGCCTTCCTCAATCCTCTCTTTGACGGTGCCCCGCACCTAGCCCTGCCACGTGAGCTGAGCGACGAAGCCGTGGCGAAGGGATGGGGTGAGTTGCACCCCGTCACGGGCGTCTGGGGCGTCCCACCCATTGCCTTCATGGCATACGACCCGAGAGACGAAGAGGAGTTGGAGGCCGTGTGGAGCATAGCCCTGGCATCCTACGAGTTCGCCCGCAGCAAACGGGAAACCTCGCCGGACGAGGCGGGTTGTGGTGAGGAGGAGACGCTCCTGCCACGGCCTGCCTTTGCTGGCGCGGTGGCGTCTTCGAGTGGCGAGGAAAGGACCTGAACCCCTGCTAAGGCACGGCTGTAAAGTACCCGCCAGCCGGACCAAGACGTGTATATGCTGCGTTCCGTCAACGCCGGAAACTTGCACGCGGTACGCGCCAGGAGCTTTATTAGGGGTGGTCTCGGGACTCTTCGTGCTACGCTTGTTTGCATGGCTCGAAAGTTCGCGAGCGAGGGCGCGATGAGTGGCAATCCCGTGGCCGGTATCTCCAAGACCCGGTCAACAGACTCCACTCGGCGCCGCGAGCAGCATCGTCAACGGCCTAGCCGTAGACTACGTGGCATCGACGTGGCCCGCGCCATCGCGGTGGTGGGCATGGTGATGGTCCACTTCGGGCCGACCCCCGCGCCGGACACCGCGCTCGGCAACCTCTACGGCCTCTCCCACGGACGCGCCTCGGTGCTGTTCGTGTTGCTGGCCGGGGTAGGGGTGGCGCTGCTCGTTAGTGACCGCAGAGACCACTCGGGCCAGCGGTCTGCGCGGTCGCCTGCTCTCTTTCGTGGGCGGCTGGTCTTGCGGGGGGCGATGTTGCTGCCGTTGGGGCTGTGGTTGGAGGGGCTCGATCACGGGGCGCTCGTGATCCTGCAATATTACGCGATCTACTTCCTGTTTCTGGCGCTGGTCCTCACCGTCCCGGATAGGTGGTTGCTGGTGGGTGGAGCTGCCGTGCTCGTCGGCGGCCCGCTCGTCTACCTCTGGGCCCAGTCGCTCGCGCCGGAGTTGTTCGCTAGAGGGGAGACCGCCTCTCTCGACGATCCCGTAGGCAAGATCCTCGACGATCTGTTGCTCACGGGGGCATACCCGCTGGCCGTCTGGGCGACCCCGCTACTTATCGGGATGTGGATCGGACGGCGGGATCTGTCAGCTACACCGGTGCGCTGGTGGCTGCTTATCTTCGGGCTGACCGTCGCTGCGGGCTCGGCGGTCGCCGCGGCTCTCGCTACCAACGGACTCGCCGCGAGCTTTGCCTTTGACGGGCTGTCACCCGGCGAGCAACCGGGCGGGTTCGCCAGTCTACTGACGGACAGGCCGCACAGTCAGATGCCGCTATGGATGCTGGGTTCGGTCGGTTCGGCCTGCGCGGTGCTCGGCGGGATGCTGCTGCTCGCCGACCTGCTGCCGCGGGTGACGTGGCCGCTGGCCGCCACCGGCCAGATGGCGCTCACCGTGTATGTTAGCCACCTGCTGCTGCTCGCTGCTTACCCGGAGCTGCTGAGGAGCACGGAGGTCCCGGCGGCATTCCTCACCGTCGGCGTATTCATGCTGCTCGCCGTGGCCGCCTGCACGCTCTGGCGGAGGGTGCTTCCGCGCGGTCCACTCGAAGCTGCTCTCACCGCGCCGTGGTGGGCTCTCGAACATCTCGTCCAACTGGTCCGCCGGCTCTCAAACGGTCGCGGCAGACCCGGTTCTCGCCGATAAGAGCTGTCCCAAGGGGACGATACAGGCACCCGCACGCACGAGGGCTGACGAACGCGGGCGAAGCCGTTGAGCGTGCATTTTCTGAAAGTTGCGATCCTATCCCGGAGCGTGCAGCCCATTACCGTCTACAAGACGCCTTTCTCCGCCTCCTCCTACGCGCGGCGTACCTTCTTGTTCGCGGGACGGCGTGGTCGCTGGCCGATTAAGCTACCTCGATGCTCTGAAGTTCCCGAGGCCGCTCCGGGTTTGCTCTAATTAGCAGATTGCGGAAGCAGGTTGCGGAAGAATTGACCTTCCAAAACCCGCGCTTTTGGCATTCAGCTTTAGCGCGGCGCTGTGAGCTGTGCTGAGAAATATCGAAATACCGCGAGTAACTACAGCAGCCCGAGAGTTCTGGCTGGCCGTCTTGCCGGGAGACGGCGCCGCGACAACCGGAACCTTCTCTCGCCGCGAGTTAGTCATAAACCGTACCGTCGGGCATGGTGGCGCCTTCGAGGGACGCGGTTTGCTCCTCCAACTCTTCTACGGTAATTCCCGTGGCGCCCTCAAGGTTGGTGCCGCTCAGGTCTGCATCGGTCAGGTCGGCGCCGGTGAGATCCGCTCCGCTCAGGTCGACTTGCCGCAAGCTGGTACTCAACAGGGTGGCTTGATTCAGGTCAGCTTGCCGCAGGCTCGTACCCGCTAAATTAGCATCGGACAGGTTGGCCCGACGCAATACAGACTCGGACAGGCTGATACGCAGCACCGTGGCGTTCGACAGGTCGGTCTCTGTCAGGTCGGTACCTTCAAGGTAGTCGATCAGGGTCAGGTCAGCCTCGCTCAGGTTGGCATTGGCGAGGCTAACGACCGGCTCGACGTCAGTGCCAGGTACTCTACTACCGGCCAATCCCGACTCGGCCAGGAACTCCACGACGCTCCGTCTTTGCTCTCCGTCAGCCCGCCTCAACAACGCCAACGTGCGCGCTCGCGCCAGGTAACGTGCCTCGTCGTTTTCTTCGGAGTCGAGCAGATCTTCGTCGATGAGCAGGGTCCCCATCTCTTCGAGGTACGTCTGTAACCTCTCCTCCTGTGCGCGCTGGTCTTCCGCCTCTATCTGCGCCTTGGCGCGATTCTCCTCGGTCTGCACTTGCCGGTTGTTCTGTGCCTCGTTGAAGAAGAGCGCGCCGAACCCGAGCATTGCCGGGACGATTAGGAGCTGCAGCCAGTCCCAGACCGTTTTGTCGCCGAACCCCGTACGTTCCCAAGCCCTACCCCGACGAGTCCTCTGCTGTTGTCCCTCCCCCGGCCCCGCACTCGTCCGCTTCCGTGTTTTCCGCTCCACGAAATGCCTCCACGTTGCTCTGTTGCGCTCCGACAGCCATGCGCTTACCTCATGCCATCTACGCAATCATACGGGAGACCGCGAGCGTGCGGCTTACGAGCGAGGCACCCGGCCCGCGTCCCGCGCGGACCGAATGCCTCATGAGGACCTCTGGGCTTATCCGTAAGTGGTATCGAGCGCGATGTCGAACGTCGCCGCGTAGCCCTCTCCAGCCGGGGTCAACGCGAGCGTCAGCTCTTCCCCGCCGCCCTGGTAGATGCCATCGGTGGCGTTCCTCTGGTCGCGTTCCCCCTTCTCGGCATACGGGCCCTGGGCGAAGACCTCATCCGAGAGAGCGTCGTCGAAGTACAACTGCGACGTGAACTCGTAGCCCTGCTGGGACTCGGCGCTGTCACGGATCGTGAAGTGGATGTGGACGGCCCTGCCCTGGTACCAGCCGGGGTAGATCGTCGTGAACCTCGCGGTCCCGTTTTCGTCCGTCAGTTGATACCCGCGCAGGAACGTCGCCCCCGTGGTGTCGAAATCCCCGGCGGCGTTATCCTGGACACCCGAATACTCACCCAGAGCGTCGCAGTGCCAGACGTCCACTAAAGCGCCGGCCAGAGGACCGCAGGCTGAGATATCGCCGCCGTCTATCCGCGAGACGTTAAACGTCAGCTCGAACGGGATACCCTCCCTCTCCTCCCGGATGTCCGAGCGTTCGAGGCCCGTGTCCACGTAGTATGGTCCCTCCGTCTGCTCGGGCTTTACCACGCAGGTAGTAGAGGCCGTCTCCGCTGCCGCCCCGGTCGTCTCGGCAGCGGTCGACGCGGTAGTAGACGCGCCTGTCGACTCACCCGAGCCGGACTGCTCGCCACCGCCGCAACCCGCGAGGGTCAGGGCCGCCGCCGTCGAGCCCATGAGGCCGAGCATCTCCCGTCGGGTGAGGTAGCGAATCCTCGGAACTTCGTTTGCGGGGTCTCTCTCTATCATGTTTGCCTCCTCTTTCTCCTGGTTGATCTTTGACACTATTCTTTGCATTGCCTACACACTCCCGTGAGTTGACCCGGCGATTTATACATACATGCCCCCTCCTCATCCGTTACTCGTGCTCACAAGACCATTGTTCAGGGGAAAGCATTGATTTGCCTATGAGGGGGTTAAGGATTTTCATAGACTGCGTGACAAACGGCTTGCGCCTACCCTCCTCGTCGAGCACGTAGTAGGACGAAACGCCTTACCGAACCCGATTCACGAGCAACCCTCCTAGTCAGGTTGCTCATCCGGATCAGCGATCCCAAGAGGTTCCGAGCGAACCGCGGGACGATAAAAACGTGGTCATCCTCGAAAGGAGCGGCGACTATCACTATCCATTACCGGTACTTCGGGTGCTACTGGGATACTATCCTGATGGCGTATTTATAGCGTAGAAATATCGCTAATCGGATACGCGCTAATCGATCAAACCAGAGCCACGGGGCGGCACCAGCCGCCGCTCGCGCCTTGCACCTTCACCGGGAAGCAGGAGACTTTGAAGCCGGTGGGACGTGGAATCTTGTCCAGGTTCGCGAGCTTCTCTATCTGACAATACTCCCGCTCTATCCCGGCAAAGTGGGCTTCCCAGATGACCCGCCCGTCTCCGGTCTTCTCGAACTCTTTGGCCATGTCCGCAAACTTGCGGTCGAAGCCGTAAGCGTCTATGCCTATGACTTTGATCCCCTGCTCGACGAGCCACAGGGTGGACTCGCGGGTCATCCCTGGTTGCTCGAAGTACTCTTCGCTCCCCAGGTACCGGTCGCGGCCCGTCATTAGCATCACTATGTCCAGGGGTTTGAGCGAGTATTCGATGCGCCGCAACGCCTCCCGAAGGTCGTCTGCGCCGATCTTCTCCCCGGGCTGCTTGTGGCGCAGATCCAGGACTACCCCGTCGGAGAAGAACCATTCGAGAGGCAGCTCGTCTATCTTTCTGGCGGGCCTGCCCTCGGACTCCGGGCCGTAGTGCCACGGCGCGTCGACGTGCGTGCCCGCGTGGGTGATCGCGGTTACCTCCTCGAAGGCGGCTCCCTTACCCCTGGAGTGGACGAGGTCTTCTTCTGTCGCCCCGAAGGTCGCCTTGATCCAGTCCAGACCCTCACCCTCGTGTGTGAGGTAGCGCACCTTTGGCTTCCACGGCTCATGCGGAGCATCGGGGACTATGCTGACGCCGAGGTCTATCAAGGCACCGTAGGTAAAGCTCCGCGCTTCGTTGTGATCAGTCTGGAAATCGCTCACCGTCACTCCTTAAAGTGAGTACGCGTCCGAAAGAACCGGTACTTCCAGGCGCATCTTACACTTTTTCGTCTTTCACCTTGCTCCTGGTGACATGGAACCCGTATCGGGCCTACCCGATGTAATTGACGGACATGAGAGCGTTTAGGTCCCGGGGATTCTCACGCGCGCCGCCGTCTCAAATGCCTCCGGTAGACCTCCAGTCCCTGGATGGTAGCGCTCTCGAAAACCTTTCCTATGAGAACTCATAAGGTCGCCAAAGGACACTCATAGGCTCGCGGTCCAGACTTCCGAGGAAGACGCACGAACAAGGGCGGCAAGAGGAGGAACATGACGCAAGAATTGACCCGGAAACGCGCCGAACGCTCCGCCGGAGCACGTTCGTTGGCCTCCAACCCTCCCTGGCACTGGCTCGCCCTGGCGGCGATCCTGCTCTTGTCCGCCTTCCTGAACCTGTATGATCTGATGGGCGAGGGATACGCGAACTATTACTACTCCGCGGCTGTCAAGAACATGCTTACGAGCCCGTACAACTTCTTCTTCGTCTCCTTCGACGTTGGTTTCGTCTCCGTGGACAAGCCGCCTCTGGGACTCTGGATCCAGGCGGCAAGCGCCTACCTCTTCGGCTTCACCGGCCTGAGCGTCCTGCTGCCCCAGGCAATAGCTGGCGTACTCTCCGTGGCGTTGCTCCACCACCTGGTACGCCGAACCTTTGGCTCGGTGGCGGGACTCCTGGCCGCGCTGGCCCTCGCCCTTACCCCCATAGTAGTCGCCACGAGCCGCAACAACACGATGGACATGCTCGTGGTCCTGGCCGTCCTTCTGGCAGCATGGGCCTTCCTCGCCGCCGCCGAGAGAGGGAGCCTGGGCTTGCTGCTCCTGGGCGCGGTCATGGTAGGGATCGGCTTCAACGTCAAGACGCTGCAGGCTTTCCTGGTATTGCCCGCGTTCTACCTCTTGTACCTGCTCGCTGCCCGGACGGACCTCTGGCGGCGGCTACTGCACCTTGGCATCGCGACGGTCGTGCTGCTCGCGGTGTCGCTCTCCTGGGCGCTCGCCGTGGACCTGACGCCGTCCGACCAGCGCCCCTACGTGGGCGGTAGCGAGGGCGACTCCGCGCTGAACCTGGCCTTCGGATACAACGGCCTCGAACGCCTGCTCGGACGGGAGCAACCCGGAGGCCCGCCTGGAGGCGGCGAACCGGGCGGTGGGAAGGCGGCCGAAAAAGCGCCCGACGCCAAGGCTGAAGATCAAGGCGGCGCCCCAAAGGGCGGCCCCGGTGGCGGACCAGACGGGCCCGGAGGCGGCGGGCCGGGTGGTATTGGGGAGAACGGCGAGCCAGGGCCTTTGCGGCTCCTCAACCAGCAAAATGCCGGACAGATAGGATGGCTCCTGCCACTGGCCGTGATCGGACTCTTGGCGGCGGGTTCGCAGAGACGACCCCGCCTGCCACTCGGCCCACGGCACGCGGCCCTTACCATGTGGGGCACCTGGCTCTTCACGGCGGCGGCCTACTTCAGCATCTCCGGCTACGGACATCGCCACTACCTGGTAATGCTCGCCCCCGCGGTGGCCGCGCTGGTCGGCATCGGTGCCGTGGCGCTGTGGAGGGATTACCGGAGCCCGGGCTGGCGCGGATGGCTACTACCGCTGACGCTGACCGGAATGGCCGCCGTACAGGCGTACGTGCTCTTCGACTACCCGGTCTGGCGCGCCTGGATGATACCCGCGGTGGCGGGACTATGTCTGGTCGCCGCCGGGGTCCTTACCTTCGCGCGCCTGTTGCCATCCTCCAGGGTTCGCTCCTACGCCGTGGGCGTGGCGGTCGCGGGTGTGTTGACCCTCCTCGCCGCCCCGGCGGCCTGGGCTGCTTACGACGTTTTGTCGTCACAGGGTGGTGGGGGATTGCCAGCCGCTGGTCCCCGGCCTGCCGAGGAGGAGGGAGGCCCCGGCGGGCCTGGTGGTCCCGGCGGACCTCCGCGTGGAGGAGGCCCGGGTGGGTCTGGGGGAGAGGCAGATCCAGTATTGATGGAATACCTGCAGGCCAACAAGGGTGATGCTACGTATCTGGTCGCCGGCCCCAGCTCCATGCCCCTGTCCCCGATCATCCTGGGCACCGACGAGCCGGTCATTAACCTTGGCGGGTTTATGGGTCGTGATCCGGCCGTCACCCCCGAAGAGCTTACCGGTCTCCTGAACGAAGGCGCCGTGCGCTTCTTCTTGCTGCAAGACAGGGAGCGCATGGAGGAGATGCGGGCCGAACAGGAGGCGTCCGGCGGCACCGCTGGGGGGCCTCCCCCGGGCGGTCCTCCGGGCGCGGATAACGAGTCGGTGACCTGGGTGCAAGACAACTGCGAGAAGGTCCCGGAGGAGCTGTGGAAGTCGCCCGAGGAAGAGGAGGAGCAGGGCGGAGGCGGTCCGGGAGGACCTGGAAGGGCTCAGGCGCTCTACGACTGCGGCATTGGAGGGAGTTAGCGGATGGCAGGCGAGAAACCGCAAGGAACTATCGAAGAGGTGAGAGAGCGTCCGAGCGAGACCTCCGGGGAGGAGAAAGTAGGCGCGGCTCCGTTTGGGCGGCGCGTCTTCAGCCTGCGTAAGGTCGCCGCTTTTCTACTGACTGTGGCCGTCCTGTACCTGGTATACCGGGAGTTGCTCGCCACCGATTGGCATGGGGCGTGGGCGAGCGTGCGGGGAGCGAACGCGGCGCTGTTCGCGCTCGCTTTCGCGGTCTTCTACTGCTCGTTCCCTTTGCGCGCCCTGCGCTGGAAGGCGCTGCTCGGCAACGTTGGATACGATGCTGACGCCGGACGCCCCATGCCCTCGACTGCGAGCCTGACCAGGATCATGTACGTCGCCTGGTTCGCCAACTGCGTCACGGTCGCGCGCCTCGGCGATGCTTACCGCGGATACTTACTCAAGAGGGCCGCCGGTGTCTCCTTCGCGGTCACGCTGGGGACCATTCTGGCTGAGCGGCTCCTGGACCTCCTGGTGCTCGCTGCGATGTTGGGGGCGGGTGTGCTCGTCTTGTTCGGCGGTTCGCTGCCGACGGAGGCGACCCGGGCGCTCGCCGCCGGCCTGGTCCTCTCGGTGATAGGGGTCGTGGGGCTTCTCTCCATGCGGCGTTTCCGGTGGGCGTTCGAAAGCATCTTGCCCGGACGTCTCCACGCTCACTACTTTCGCCTGGAGCACGGCGTCATTGACTCCTTCCGCCGCCTCCCGCTGCTCATCGTCCTTTCGGCCACCGGTTGGGTCCTCGAAGGAGCGGCGCTGTACTTTACCGTCGCCGCCGTCGCGGGCGTCCCGGTTTCGGTAGCGGGCGCTGTGGTGGTCGCGCTGGCCGCCTCGCTCCTGACGGCGGTTCCCTTCACGCCAGCGGGCCTGGGATTCACCGAGGCTGGCATGATCGTCATGCTTGGCTGGCTGGGATTGGACGCTTCCACCGCTACCGCTGTCACCCTCCTCTACCGCGGCATCAATTACTGGAGCATCGTCGTCTTCGGCTTCATCCTCTACCTCTTTAGCCGCGACACGAGCCAGCCCGGCAAGCAGAGACCGGAAACCAGCTTACCTGTCCAAACACATAAGTTATTCATAGGCCGATCATAGCCCCGATGCGCAGACTGACTAGCGTGACCCGGAACCCGTCGTGAAAGGATGGAACCCTGTGTTTGATGCACGGACGTTTCACGGCGAGGATACGCTGCCCCACAGGCAGGTTAACGTAGAGGTTGTCGTCCCCGTCTACAACGAAGAGAGAACCCTCCCCGAGAGCATCCCCGCCCTCTTCGCCTACCTGGAAGCCTACTTCCCCTACCGCTGGTCTGTCGTTATCGCCGACAACGCCTCCACCGACTCCACTCTGGATGTCGCTGGAAAGCTCGCTGCTACCCACTCCCGACTCTCCGTTTTGCATCTCGACGAGAAGGGGCGTGGACGTGCGCTCAAGACCGCCTGGCTCGCCTCCGAGGCGGATATCGTCGCCTACATGGACGTGGATCTCTCGACGAACCTTTGGTCGCTCTTGCCGCTCGTAGCGCCTCTCGCGACCGGGCAGAGCGATGTGGCTATTGGCTCGCGCCTTCTGAGAGGGGCGATGGTCACGAGGCAGTGGAAGCGAGAGGTGATCTCACGTTGCTACAACATGCTGGTCAAGGCGATGTTCGGCAACCGTTTCTCCGACGCCCAATGCGGCTTCAAGGCTATCAAGAGCGGCGTGGCCAGGGAACTGCTGGCGGAGGTGGAGGACAACGAGTGGTTCTTTGACACGGAGCTATTGTTGCTGGCGGAGGAGCGCGGGTTGCGGATCTTCGAAGTGCCGGTTGACTGGGTCGAGGACCTGGATACCCGGGTGAAGATAGCCTCTACCGCCGCGAAGGACGTGAAGGGGTTATTGCGAGTCCGGGCGCAGCGCCTGCTCTACCTCTCCAGACGGCTGACGCACCGCGTAGCCCATCGACGCTCCGTGGAGAAAGAGACCTTCAATACGGATGTCGTCCCCGCGGAGACTCCGGCAAAGGAGCGAGGTGATGTTTTGCTAAGAGCATCCGGAGACGGGTCCTCGTCCATGAGGCGCTAGAGAGACCGAACTATTTGCAGATCGAGCATAGTATGGAAGAGGATTCAAGTAGATGACTGAGTACACGAGTCGCTATCCGGCAAGACAGTCCGAAACGCCGGATCTCTTACGGGATTACTTCTCTTATATAAAGCGGGGCAGGCTCCTTACTCACGAGGAGGAGATCAGGCTCTCCAGGGCCGCGAAAGCCGGGGATGGGCACGCTCGCCGGAGGCTGGTCGAGAAGAACCTCAGGCTGGTCGTCTCGGTGGCGAAGAAGTACCGTGGGCTGGGGCTGCCGTTCGAGGATTTGATCCAGGAAGGCAACATGGGCCTGCTCAAGGCCGTCGAGAAGTTCGACCCCGACCTCGGCTACCGCTTCTCTACGTACGCGACGTGGTGGATCCGGCAGGGCGTCCAGAGGGCTGTCACGGACAAGGGCCGCGCTATCCGCGTCCCGGTACACATGGTGGAGAAGGCGAGGAAGACCTCCCGCGCCCGCGACGCACTTGCCACGCAGCATGGGCGGGAGCCAACCGAAGAGGATATCGCCGCACACCTCGAATGGAGCAGCGAGGAGGTGCGGGCCGCCCTGAGCGCGGCGACAGAGGTGGTTAGCCTGAACATGACCTTCGACCCCGAGCAGGGAGCGACGGAGATGGGTGACCTCGTGGAGGACGAGCGAACCCCGGGACCGGCGGATACCGTGATGGGGGAGATGGAGACCCTCGGGCTTCGGTCGGCCGTGGAAGGGTTACCGGATAGGGCGCGCCACGTCCTGGTGCGTCGCTACGGCCTCGACGGCCAGAATGAGGCGACCCTCGCCGAACTCTCCCGGGAGCTTGGCATCTCCAGAGAGCGCGTCCGGCAAGTGCAGAGGGAGGCCCAAAACCTTCTCAAGACCGGGGAACACGCCTGGCTTCTCCAAAAGGCCCTGGCATAAACCGGCGAGCTACTCCGCTCCCTTGCCAGGGTGCGCAGGGGACAAGGAGGTAGCGAAAGCTGAGGAACTCGACGCTCCTGGTGGCAATACTGGCGGTAATAGTGGTGGTCGTCTCTCCACTTGTACCTCTGAACCGTATCTTCGGCGACGACGAAGACCGCTTCGAGGACCATCTCGCCAGCATGAAGGACCGCCTCGAATACAGCTTCGAAAGCGACGTGCCAGCCGGAGCATACCGCTCCAAAGGCGACTCTGGCGGTGGAACGAGGACCGTCCAGCAGCCCGAACAGCAAGCCGAAAGCGGCGGCATCAGCCGGATCTCTGACGTCATAGGCACAGTCGCTACCCCCAACCTCTGCGGCAGGGACTCCGATGTTACAAACACCGCCAGCGTCCGGAACGTCACAGATTCCATCCAGTACGCCTCCGTTGCCAGCGGATCTGAACCTGGGAAAACCACCGCCGTCGAGGTAGTCGGCGCCTCTCAGGTAAAGTGCGGCCAGTGAGTTGACCAGGCGCCGCAGGCTGAAGACACGGAAACGTTACGAGGACGGAACAACTTCTCTACGCGGATGGCACCACATAAAACTCCGTAGATTGTCCCCCTCGGCGGCAGCATAACCCTTTGTGGCTACTGTACAGTTGGGTGATATGCGTTTCGATGTCCCTTCGGGAGACAGGAGGGGCGCTGTGGTTGGCTGGTTGCGGGCGGACGTGGGAGAATGGGAGTGTAGCTGAATACCCGCGCAGAGGAGTTGCTGTGCTGCAAGAGACGAACTTGCTCCTTTTTCTGGCGGCCTCGTTAGCGCTCATAATCGCGCCGGGGCCAGATAATATCCTCGTGCTTACCCGTGGCATCGCGCAGGGGCGCGGGGCCGCGTTGGTCTCGGCGGCGGGCGCCAGCCTCGGGCTCGTCGTTCACTCCATCTTCGCGGCGGTCGGGCTCTCGGCGCTGCTCCAGCAGTCGGCCACGGCCTTTCTGGTAGTGAAGTACGTAGGTGCGGCGTACCTGATCTACCTTGGCATAAAGACTCTCCTCAGCAGCGAAAACTTCGTCGTCTCCGGAGAAGCTCCCCCCGCGAGGCTCGGCAACGTCTTCTTCCAGGCTGTCGCCTCGAATATTCTGAACCCAAAGATAGCGCTCTTCTTCCTAGCCTTCCTACCGCAGTTCGCCGGACCATCCACCGCGGCCCCGCGGCTCCTGTTCCTCGGCCTGACCTTCGCACTACTAACCTGGATGATCTTCAGCATCCTCGGCTACTTTTCCGGAGGCCTGGGTGATTGGCTGAGGAGCAGGTCCGGATTCGCGCACGGACTGCGCTGGCTAAGCGGCAGCGTTCTCATCGTTCTGGGCCTGCGCCTCGCCCTCCCGGAACGCCGCTAACAGGGAGCGAACCCTCGTCACGGGAGCGGTTCTCGACGAGTTTGACCTTATTCGGGTTGAGGGATGCTTTATGGCCTTGTAGAGTATAAAGTCTATTTCTTATGCCCCGAACGGCCCTTTTCGCGAGGTCTCTTCGGGTGGAAGGCGAGGCCAGATCAGCGTTGCAGTAACGGCTATTGTCGCGTTGTTCTTCGGAGTCGCGGGAGCTTTTCTGGGGCACCGCCTGAATGTGCCGGCGGGAGTTCTAGTCGGTACGTTGGTTGGGGTGGGCGTTGCGGTCGGCGGGGGAACCGCGCTCCTGGGGCTACCGCCGCTCTCGGTCCCCTCCTGGACTAACGGAGTGTTGCAGATCTCGCTAGGCATGCTTGTAGGTTTCAGGATGACTAGAGAAGAGTTACGCTCCGGCGTACACGCCCTTGTACCCGCCCTCGTCGTCACGTTCATAATAATCTCTAGTGGAATAGCGGCTGCTCTCGCCGCTGTCTCCCTGACCTCCATCGACGTGGTCACAGCCGTGTTCGCGGCCACTCCTGGTGGTCTTACGGAGATGAGCGCGGTAAGCCTGGCCTTCGGCGCCGATGGGGCCGCCGTGGCCACCGTGCAGCTCGTCCGGGTACTACTGGCCCTCGCTGTGGTGAGCTTTCTGTTAAAGAGGTTCGGGCTCGGGGGCGAGCAGGAATCCGCCTCCAGCCAGGGCTCTAGCCGGGAGCAGGTCACCACTCCGGTAGAGAGGACCGGTTATGCCGAGGACCTCAAGAGGCTCGGGATGGCGGCCCCGTGGGGAGTTTTGGGTGGGGTAGCCGGGATGTTGAGTGGGGTGCCGGCCGGGGGGATCATCGGTGGGTTGCTCGGCGCGGCGGCCTTTCGTTTGTTGACGGTGAGGCCCGTGCCGCTAAGGAAATTTCAGGTCGGGGTGCAGGTGCTTGCTGGTGGGGTTATAGGGCTTGGGGTATCGGGTGATTTCCTCGGTGAGATCGCCCGGCTCGCCGGTGCGGGAGCCTTGATCATCGCCTCCCAGATGCTCTTGTGGGCGGCGATGAGTTGGCTGCTCGTGAAGCTCTTTCACTACGATCTCTCGACCTCCACCCTCGCCTCATCCCCCGGAGGCTTGAGCGGGGTCATTCCGGCTGCCAGCGACGCCAACGCCGACGAAGTAGTCGTAACTTTCGTCCATCTGGTGAGGTTGAGTACGATCGTCGTCGTCGTGCCCGTCATTGTCGCCCTGTTCTTCGGCGACTAGCGAGCCTAGCGAACTACGCTCAATACACCGGGTTCGATGTGGAACGACATGGGGAGCCAGCCCCAGACCTCGCCGTCGATCTGCACGGGAACCTCGGCGCCGGGTGAGGTGGCGCGGATCTCCCCGTCCCCGGTAGCGAAGGAGCGCATGGAGCGGTCTAGCGGCTTCCTGGCCAGGATACGCGTCAGGATGTCGGCCCGGAGGAGCCGGCTCACGTTGTCCACGAGGACGACTTCGAGCCTACCGGTCGTGAGGGTGGCGTCTTCCGCTACCTGGAAGTCGCCGCCGTAGTACTGACCGTTGGCGACGATGGCGAACTGCGTTACATACTTACGGTTACCATCGAAGATATGTAGCGGTGGCAGGTCCTCTTCAGCGTATACCTTCAAGGCGGCCAGGGGGAAAGCGAGGACCTTCAGGTACTTCTTGAGGCCGGGGCTGACCTCGTTGACGACGTGAGCGTCGAAGCCGATCCCGGCCATGCACGTGAAGCGTCGCTCCGTTCCCTGCTGGTCCGTGGCTACTCCCACGTCGATCCGCCTCTCTCTGCCGGCGAGGATGCGCTCGCAGGCTACCTCCGGCTTCAAGGGCAGACCGAGCTCCCGCGCCATCACGTTCGCCGTTCCCAGAGGGAGTATGGCGAGGGTCGCGTCCCTCTCCAGGCCGTTTACGACCTCGTTTACCGTCCCGTCACCGCCGGCGGCGACCACGAGGCGGGTTCCGGCCTGGGTCGCGAGCTCGGTGGCGTGTTCCGGATACTCCGTCGGCCACACCTCCACGTCGAGACCGCCGGACCTCAGGATCTCCGCGTAGCTCTTCAGGTGGTCCTCGCCCCTGTGGCGTCCCGCGTTCGGGTTGCCGATAATTACAGTCTCTCTACCTTCCATGTCCTATATCATAGGCCCTCTTTCGCCAAAATTTCTCCTGACGTACCATGTAGCCTATGGAAAATATGAAAAATTTCGTCGTTCCAGGCATTGGTGTGGACGTGGTAGACGTCGAGAGGATGCAGTTCGCTCTCGAAAGGACCCCGAGAATACGCCAGAGACTCTTCACCGAAAAGGAGATCGCCTACTGCGAGAAGTACCGTTTCGCCGAGCGCCACTACGCTGGCCGCTGGGCCGCCAAAGAAGCCGTAACGAAAGCCCTCGGCTGCGGCCTCATACAATGGAACGGCGTCGAAGTCCTTCGCCTCCCGCGCCAGGCCCCGACAGTCCGCATCTTCGGCAAGATAGAACGCTTCGCGGAGATGGTAGGTGTTCGCCAGGACGAACTCCACATCTCCATAACCCACTCCGAACTCTCCGCGGTAGCCGTCTGCGTCGTCCGGCAGACGGAGAAAGGCAACCCATAACCCTGTGAAACTCTACTCCGCTGACGAAATGACCCGTGCCGACGAGGGCGCTCAGAAGCTCGGCATCCCCGGCGGTGTCCTCATGGAGCGCGCCAGCGTCGAGATGGCCCGCGCCACACTAGAGCACTTCGGCTCCCTGGAGGGACGCAGAGTGCTCGTCGTCGCGGGTGGAGGAAACAACGGCGGCGACGGCTTCGTTATCGCCCGCGAGCTCTACCTGGCCGGCGCCGACGTAGCCGTATTCGCCACAAAGGATGAATATGAGGGAGACCCGAAGACAAACCTGGACGTCTTGCGCAACCTGGACGTTCACTTCATTGATCGGGACGGGTTCGAGGAAGAGTTGAGCGGGACGGACCTCGTAGTGGACGCACTCCTCGGGACTGGCTTTCGGGGTGAGGTGCGCGAGGACGTGGTGGAGCTTATACAGGAGATCAACGAGTCGGAGGCCGCTGTCGTCTCGGTTGACGTGCCTTCCGGCGTAGACGGCTCGACGGGTGAGGTATGGGGAGCGGCGGTGTGGGCCGATCTGACGGTATGCGGGCACGCGGCGAAGCTTGGCTGCGTCGTCTCGCCGGGCCGGGAGTACTCCGGAGAGGTCGTCGTGGTAGAGATCGGGATTCCCCCCGAAGCGGATGTGGAGCCGGAAGCTACGTGGACGGACGCCGGTTCTTTGAAGGGCCTCGTACCACGACGGGCCGGGGCATCCCACAAGTACTCGGCGGGGGCGCTGCTCATCGTCGCGGGTTCCAGGATGGCTACGGGCGCGGCGGTTATGGTGGCTCGGGGGGCGCAGAGGGCCGGGTGCGGCATAATCTTCGTCGCGACCGCTGAGGGCGTCGCCCCCCTCGTGGATGCCCAACTCATCGAGGTGCTCGTCTCCGGGGTGCCCGAGGACGACGAAGGCGACATGGCCGCCGGCGCTCTGGACACCATACTGGAGCAGGCTCAGGGGGCTTCGGCGGTGGTGCTCGGGCCCGGGATGGGGGTCGGAGAGGGGGGGCGCGGGATCGTCGAGGGGGTGCTAAAGGAGACCGGCGTGCCCGTGTTGCTCGACGCCGACGCCATCTCGAACCTCTCTGGAACGGAGGTTCTCGCCGGGAGGGAGACGCCGCCCGTGATCACGCCGCATCCCGGCGAACTCGGAAGGCTCTTGGGGGAGAGTCCCAAGGAGATTCAGGCCCGCAGGCTCTCCCTGACGCGCCAAACAGCCGGAGAGGGCGGCTGCTGCGTCGTGCTCAAGGGCGCGGATACGCTGGTGGCATACGATGGTCTCGTATCGGTCAACTCTACCGGCGGTCCGCAGCTTGCCACCGCGGGGACGGGGGACGTGCTCTCCGGCATCACGGGCGCGCTTCTCGCACGTGGGATGGACCCTTACGACGCGGCGCGGACCGGCGCCTGGGCGCACGGGCGGGCCGCGGAGCTGTGGCTCGAAGAGAGCGGCTGGCCGCCGGAGAGTATGGTTGCGACCGACCTCTTATCCTATTTGCCGCGGGCGTTCGGCGAGATCTACTAGACGTTCACCGCGAAGGTTGCGCCGGTCCCCTACCAGTACTTCTTGAACTGCGGAAACACCACAACGCGCGGCGTTAGTGTACGGAGCTAGTATTTGGAGTAGTATCAGCGAGACGGAGACGGATATGTGAAGAGGGGTTTGGGGCTTGAAGCAACAAGACATCCGGGAGCTTAGGGTCGGGGAGATCATGGAGACCGATTGGCCTACTTTAGGGCCCGAGAGTACTATAGAAGAGGCGATCAAGCTCTTCGCCGAGGCCCGCATCTCCGGCGCCCCGGTCGTCGAGGGAGAGCGTCTGGTGGGGATCATCACCGAGGGCGACCTGATCTTCCAGGACGCCGACATAAAAGCCCCCGGCTTCCTCGACATCCTTGGCGGCATTATTCCTCTGGGCAACACCGAGGAGTACCGCAAAGAGGTCCTCAAGAGCGCGGGCGTCACCGTGGGCGAGGTTATGAGCGACGACCCCATAACCGTTATCCCCGAAGCTACCCTGGCCGAGACCGCGACCGTCATGGCCGAGCAGCGCAAGAAGATACTGCCCGTCGTCGAGGGTGAACGGCTCGTCGGGGTCATAACCCGCATGGATATCCTTACCCTCCACGTCCTCAAGCCCCGCTTCTAACAGGCCGCGTGATCGGCCAGGGTATACCGGAGCCCCCGAGCCGCACCTGGGCTGAGGTGGATCTCGGCGCGATCCGCCATAACGTCCGCGCCCTGAAACGTCGCGCAAACGGCAGCGGCACCCGTCTCATGGCCGTCGTGAAGGCCGACGCCTACGGACACGGCGCCGTCCCCACGGCCCGCGCCGCCCTCGAAGCCGGCGCTGACTCTCTAGCAGTCGTAACGGCCGAGGAGGGCGCCGAGCTAAGAAACGCCGGCATCAACGCCCCGATCCTCGTCTTCACCGACCTCCTTCCAGGCACACTCACCCTCGCCAAAGAGAACCGCTTGCAAGTCACCGCCCACTCCATCCCGAGCGCGAAGCGTATCGCGGCGCAGCCCGGCCTCGAAGCGCACCTCAAGGTCAACACCGGCATGAACCGCTGGGGTGTCGAGCCGAACGAAGTAGGGGAGGCCCGCAAGATATTGGGAGACCGCATGATCGGGGTTTACACTCATCTCGCTTCAGCCGACTCCGATAAACAAGTCACCCACCGCCAGCTACATGCCTTCGATGAGGTTCTCGCCGCGCACCCCTTCGGCGGCGTCCTCGTACACGCGGCTAACTCCGCCGGCACGCTCTGGCATCCTTCCTCCCACTACGACTGCATCCGCCCCGGCGTGGCGCTCTACGGCTTGCACCCCGCTGGCGACGAGGGCGACCCGGAGAGAGAAGACTTGAGGCCCGCACTCTCTTTGAAGAGCTACGTAGCCGGGGTGCGGCGTCTCTCGCCCGGTGAGGGCGTCTCCTACGGGTTGACGTTCAGGGCCGGGGAGCCGATGTACGCCGCGACGGTACCGGTTGGGTACGCGGAGGGGTACCGCCGCAGCCTCTCCAACAGGGCGGCGGCGCTCGTGCGCGGGGAGCGGCGTCCACTTCTGGGGCGGGTTACCATGGATGCTTGTATCTTTGGGGTCGATAAAATAGTAGAGGTCGGGGACGAGGTTGTTCTGATCGGCAAGCAAGGTGCGGAGAGCGTTCGGGCTGAAGAGGTCGGCGGGTGGGCGGGCACGATAAACTATGAGGTAACAACCGGGATACAGGGTCGGCGAGTAGAGAGGAGCTACACATAATGTTCGAGGACCTTGACTGGAAGGGCGCCTTCAGGCGGGCCGCCTTCGCCGCCGCGCTGTACCTCTTGTTCGTCTACGTAATGAGCGTCGCGTTCCCGGAGTCCTTCGGTGCCGGCAACTTTACCTCGTCACTGATCATCGCCGTATTCTTCTTCTTCGTCTACGCTCCCGTCTTCGCCTTCGCCGAGCGGCGCAAGAAGCGGCGCGTCGCCGAGCTGAAGGCCCAGACGAAGGGTACGAAGTCAGGCGCGAAGGCCCGAGCCAACCCCAAATCCACGACCGGAGCAGACGACGAGCCCGATCCAGAGAATTCAGAGAACCTCAGGGGACGCCACAACCCGAATACCAGCCGCAGAAAGGCGTCGAGGCGGCGGCGGCGCTGAAGCCGGAGCCGGAGAGCGCTCCCGTTTTCGAGGCGCTCTCGCGTTCGTATCCGCTCGATGTAGAGACGTTGCTCCGCGAGGTGCCGGAGCTACGCCTCGCCCGCCACCAGTCACAGGGACCCTTCCACCACCTGGATACCCTGGAGCACATCTTAGAGACCGTGCGGGGTGTGGAGAGGGAGTTATCCGAGGGCCGGATCGGCGCGCGGGTCAGCGAGGAGGGGCGCTACGGTCTCTTTGTCGTCGGCCTTCTGCACGACGTCGCCAAGCCTGTCACGCGTGCGGAGATCGAGGGCCGCGTGCTCTTCGTCGCCCACGATACTTTGGGCGCGCGCATGGCTCACCATGTCTGCCGGCGGCTCGGGCTCTCCGCCCGCGTCACCGATCTCGCCGTCACCCTCACGGCGCTGCACCTGAAGATAGGCTTCATGGGCAACCCCCGCTCGGACTATGAACCCGAAAGGCTCGCCCGGGCCGCGGGACCTTTCGGGGAAGAACTCGCGGTCCTTTCTTGGGCCGACCGTCTCGCCGCCCGAGGCCCACGTCTGAAGGAGGAGCACATCGAGCGTCACCGCGATCTCTGCACCAGGTTCCTCAACGTCAGCCGCAACCTCGGTCCCTACCCGGAGCCCGACTACAACAGCCTCGCCAGCAAGACGAATGTCGCGCCCGGTGCCGATGTTGGATACGCCGCGAGTCGGGTGAGGCTTCTCGTGGCCCGTGGGCTATCCGAGAGCGAGGCCGTGCGCCACGTCGCCAGGGTATCCTGCTCCGCTTAGTTCGCCAAGCTTCACGCAACCGGAGGTTTGCGCTTCCAAAAAAGCGTCGTTGAGGATATTATCGGTCTGGTTGAATGGAAGCTGTAGCTACGGAGCATGGAGGTTTGGCGTGGGCATAAGGCGGGCCAGGAGGGATCGTTGGATCTATGGGGTGTGTGGTGGGATAGCCCGGCGTTACGGGTGGAGCTCGACGGCGGTGCGGGCAGTAGTCGTACTACTGGCGATCTTGATACCCGGAATCAGCGTGATACCGGCGGTCCTGATCTACGTCCTCCTCGGATACCTCCTCCCGGAAGCGGACGAGTTTTAACAGTTGGACTTCGCCGAGGCCCAGAAACAAGCGCTTGGTTCACGCAATTGCGGCCCCCCATGCAACTCCAGAACACGGGTCGTCTTCGGGGAAGGTCCCCTGAACGCCGAGCTCGTTATCGTGGGAGAAGCTCCCGGCTTCAATGAAGACAAAGAGGGGAAGCCGTTCCGGGGCGCGTCGGGAATGCTCCTCGACCGTCTCCTCGCCTCCGTCGGGCTGGAGCGTGAAGAGGTCTATCTCACGACCCTTCTGAAGTGCCGCCCGCCCGACGACCGCTCCCCAAAGCCGGCGGAGATCAATGCCTGCCGCCCATACCTCCTCGCTCAGCTCTCCGCGATAGATCCGAAGGTTGTGGTGGCGCTCGGGGACCTGGCGAGCCGCTCCCTCACCGGACGCAAGGAGGCCGTCTCGCGCATTCGGGGCCGCGTCATCCCGCTCGACGGCCGCTACGTCTTCCCGACGCTCTCCCTGAGCCGGGCGCTCTACACCCCGGCGGATCGCGCGCTCCTAGTCTCGGACTTCTCCCGCCTGCCCGAGCTTCTCACCTCTGAACGCCCGCTCACCTACGAGACCCTCAACGTCTCCCACGTTCCATCCGCCGAACGCGAACCCCTGCAACCCGGCCTCTGGTAGAAATCTCATGCAGGAGACCCCCCTCGAATGGGACGACCTGAACCAGGACGACCTCGAAGCTCTCGCCGCTAGAGTGGCAACCTCTCTCATGCCTGGTGACATAATCGTGCTGAACGGCGAGGTGGGCGCCGGCAAGACGACCTTTACCCGGGCGGCGGCCCGCGCTCTCGGCGTCCGGGAGACGGTTACGAGCCCAACCTACCAGTTCGCCCGCTCCTACGAGGGCGAAGCCAACGGGCGTCCGGTCACGATAAACCATCTAGACCTCTACCGGCTTGAGGGTCTAGACGTTCGGGACGCCCTGGAACTCGACGATTATCTGCTACCGGGCTCCGTCACCTTCATGGAGTGGGCGGAACCCGCGCTCGACCTCTTGCAAGAGCCAGGGGTCGTGGAGATCCTGCACCGCTCCCCAACCACGCGCCGGGTGCGGCTCTCCGGTCCCCTGGCCGTACGGCTCTCCCCGGAGCCACCGGCGACGTGCTGATACTCGCCCTCGACTCCTCGACAGGCGTCGTTACCGTCGCCATCGCCCGTGCCAGCGAGTCCGGGCGGGAGGTGCTCGCGGAGGTCTCCGTCCCCTCCCGCGGTGCCTCCGAGGTCCTGCTACCCGCAACTGACGCCGCCTTGAGCCTCGCCGGGTGCGACCTCGGTGAGGTAGAGCGCATCCTGGTCGGGGTCGGCCCCGGCACCTTCACCGGCATCCGCATCGCCCTGGCCGCTGCGAGGGGCCTGGCGTTGGCGACTGGCGCTGCACTCTCGAAAAACTCTACTCTAGCCGCCCTCGCCGCCCCGGCATCAGTGAGTATGGAGGAGTCTGATGTGCTCGCCGTACTCGACGCGAAACGCCGTCAGGTCTTCGTGCAACGCTTCGCTGGCGGACACGCTTCGGAAGAAATACTGTGCATAGCGCCCGAAGAACTTCCCGCGCCGGACGAGAGCTTGCGGAGGTACCGTACGCTTCTCGTCGGTGACGGCGCCGTACGGTACAGAGCCATTCTCTCCGGTTTGGGGCGTATCCCGCCCGGCGCTTCGCCGCTGCACCGGGTGACGGCGACGGGGCACGTCCTCTCGGCGGACCTCTCGCCGGTGCCCGCGCGCGAGGTCGTCCCGCTGTACGTCCGCGAGCCGGACGCCGAGGTGAGGAGGGACCTCAACCCCTGGAGCAGGGGATGAAGGAGCCGCGCATTCGTGCGATGCGTCTCTCGGATTTGCCAGCGGTGATGGAGATTGGAGGGCGAAGTTTGCCCCGCCCGTGGAGCGAGGTTGTCTGGCGCGAGGAGTTTTACAGTCCTTTCGGCTTGTATTTGATCCTCGAAGAAAGCAGTGCTCTCTGCGGTTTCATCGGCCTCAAACTCATCTCCGATGAGGCGCATGTCATGACGATCGCGGTGTGCCCGGAGCGCCGCCGCCAAGGGCTCGCCCGGACCCTCATCAAAGCCGCCCTCAGCGAACCAGCCTCCGCCGGAGCCCGCCACGTTTACCTGGAAGTGCGTCCGAGCAACCTCGCCGCCCGCGCGCTCTATGCCTCTCTAGGCTTCGTGGAGACTGGTGTCCGCCCCGGTTACTACGGCGACGAGGACGCGCTACTCATGACTCTCGATCTTCGGAAGAATCCTCTCCCGTAGAGTCCTGGCGAATCTCCCGCTCCCTGCGCGCCTCCTCGCGGCGGCGGCGGAGTTCCTCGGGCGGCTCGAAGGGTTTCAGGAGAAACAAGGTCGGGGCGAGGCAGACCAGGAAGCTCACGAAAATAGCCGAGGCGATAAAAGGGTCTACCGGACCCCGTACCACGTAGATCAGAAACTGGACCAGCATTACCAGCGCGATAAAAGCAAATAGCAACGAAAACATACGCACATTATTAGTATAGCCGGTAAGCCCGTGAGCCAATACATATTCGGTGAATTCGTTCGGTCTCTGCTAGCCTCCTCGTCCGGCTGGCGCGGCAGCTATGAAA
The DNA here is from genome assembly GCA_902806065.1 of uncultured Rubrobacteraceae bacterium. Lineage (GTDB taxonomy): Bacteria > Actinomycetota > Rubrobacteria > Rubrobacterales > Rubrobacteraceae > Rubrobacter_F. Next base: position 88,432 of record CADCVE010000001.1, read on the forward strand.
GGACAATCCCAGTGGCGCAAATCAAAATCTACGGTGTCGGAGAACATCTCGGTCCGATCAAATCCAGGCTCTCCTGTGTGTTCCGCTCTTGTGCCGTGGATGCGCTCTCGTTCCCGCAAGATAAACGGGCGCACCACTTCTTTTTGCTCGAAGCCGAGGACTTTCGACGAATGAAGAACCTGATTCGCCTGCTGTTAGAGAGTGCAAAGGGATCTGTACGTGGTCCCCGCTGACCTCGAAGTGACGATCCGGAGACGCCGAAACACAACTGGAGTCTGCACCCGTCGTGCACAGCACCGAAGCCGGCCCGGCGCTTCATGACCCAACGAGCCAACCATGCTTGAAGAAATGCACCATCGTCGAAGTAAAAGAGTCGGTAGCTGGCGGCTATAATCAACCCGTGATCCTCGCTATAGAAACCTCCTGCGATGATACGTGCGCCGCTGTTCTAGACTCCAACGGCCGCCGCGCCCTCTCCAACGTCGTGCACACCCAGACCGAGCACGAGCGCTACGGTGGCGTCGTCCCCGAAGTTGCCTCCCGCGCTCACCTCGAACGCCTCGACGGCGTAGTGGAGAAGGCACTCACCGATGCCAGAATAGACTTGGATGAGATCGGGCGCATTGCGGTCACGGTGCGGCCGGGACTCATCGGGGCGCTCCTCGTTGGTCTCTCCGCCGCCAAGGGGCTCGCCTACGCGCGCAAGCTCCCCCTGGTACCCGTAAACCACCTCGAAGGCCACGTCGCCGCCGCCTACCTCGCCGATCCTACTCTCGAACCGCCCTTCGTTGCCCTCATCGCCTCCGGCGGGCACACCGCCCTCTACTCCGTAACCGCGGGTGGACTGAACCTCCTCGGCCAGACCTTTGACGACGCCGCAGGCGAGGCTCTCGACAAGGGCGCCCGTATGCTCGGACTCGGCTTCCCCGGTGGCCCCGCTATCTCCGGGGCCGCGAGTAACGCCGACGACCCGGAGCGTTACGAGTTCCCTGTCGCCCTCAAGGACAAGAATAACCTCGACTTCAGCTTCTCCGGCCTCAAGACCAGCCTGCTCTACAAGCTGAAGGCGCTCGGCGAGGAGAAGGTCCGGGAAGAGTTGCCGAACCTGGCCGCGGGCTACGAGGCGGCCGTCGTGGAGGCGCTCTCTCGCAAGCTATTGCGGGCGGCGGAGATACACAATGCCCCGGCGCTGGTCGTCGCGGGAGGTGTGGCCGCCAACGCTTCTCTGCGCCGTACCGTAACCGGAGAGTGCGAGAGGCGGGGCATCAGGCTCGTCATCCCGCCGCCCGATCTGTGCACCGACAACGCGGCCATGATCGGGGCCGCCGCCGCGACCACTCTCGCCATCCCCTTCCCGGACTACCTCAGCATCAACGCACGCAGCGTGTAGAGATCGCCAGCGCGAGTACGGATGCCCCGCCGGGATGAAACGCGATACTCGCTGCTTGCGTCGCGGTTGATGCTTGCTCTTGACGGAAGATAGCTACTCTGCAAAAGTACGGGAGCATCCAATTGCCGTTCGATGTTTCCTTAGAATGCCTGGAGGCGTGTAATGGAGGGAGAGTAGCCTGCTAACGGGTTCCAAGTTCGCGAGGGTGTCGTACGCTTTATTCACCGTGGCCGTATTGCTTGCCTTTATGAAGCTCAGCGGTGTTGTGGGCGTGAAGCCTCTCTTTCTGAGGATGGTGCCCGCGACGACGGTCGCAGAGGCCGTGGAGCCGGTGTCCGCGGAGAAGGCACTTTGGGGCGAGTTGCTGGACCTGCCCGGCGCGGAGGATTTTGTCCCGGCTCCCGTCGGACATTTGCTAACCACAAACTCCGAAGATCCAACACCGCCGGGCGGAGAGGACCACGCCGGGACTCGAAACGAGGCCGAGGAACCGTTCGTCGCAGCATCGCAAGATGAAATCCCGGTCTTCCATCGTCCCTCGTTACGGAATGGCCGGGATGTTAGCGGCGGGCCGGTCTGCGGTAACCTCGGAGATTTACCTAAGAGTAGCCGGGCCGTCTTCCCGCTCCCGAGGGACTACTTCAACTCTTATGAAGACACGTGGGGCGCGGCGCGTCCGCAGGGCGGGCACGAGGGCAGCGACTTGATGAGCCCGGCCGGAACGCCGGAGTTTGCGATCACTGACGGCGATCTGGTCCCGGTCAGGAGGTCCAACGAGAACGGCTGGAACAGGCTCGGCGGCTACACGGTAATGCTCCAGGCGGCCTACGACGCGGGGCCGATCAAGAAAGGCGACCTCTTCTACTACGCCCACATGGACCAGAAGAGCGCCCTTCCCATCGGCACGAAAGTCCGGGCCGGACAGCAGATAGGCGTCGTCGGCGACACCGGCGAGGGCCGCGAAGGCACCCGGGGTAAGTTCCCGCCGCACCTCCACCTTGGCTGGTACGACGCCGGCGCTAGCGCTTCCACGGGCCCCCGCACGAACCTGCAGTCCGGCGCAATGAACCCATACCCGCTACTCCTGTGGCTCGAACAGAACGGTGGCGCCGTCTCCGGTGGCACGGACGCATCGTACTGCGAGGCCCCCCAGGAGCCCGTCCCCGATTCCCCCTCTACGAGCTCCGATCTCGACACCGGCTACGAGAACGACGCCCGGCCCAGCCCCATCGTCGGCCAGAGCCACGATGCTCACAACCACCCCCCGGAGCAAGAGCCCGCTCGCGAGAACCTCTCAAACGAGAACAACGCAGCGGGTGAGCCCGAAACGTTCGCAGCTACGGACAGCAGCCCAATCACGGAGTCGGAAACGGAGCCAGGAGCAGGTCCGGCCGGCAGGACTGAGGCTAACGATAAGTCGAAGGGCGAGGGTGGAGAGACCCCCACGCCGGACGAGACCGAGCCGGCTCCGGAACAGGTGTCCCCTCCGTCCACGGGAGACGACTCGCCAGTCGTAGGGGACCAGGAGAAGGTTCCGCTCCCTGCGCCCTCACAAGCAGACCGAACCTCGCGCCCGTCTTACACTCCCATCCTCGCGAACGCGTTCGACAAGGACCTGCAATACGGTGATAAGGCGGACAAGAAGAAGCATAAGAAGAAAAATAAGCAGAACAACAAGAACCCTGAGCCGGCCGCCCGCGCCGAACCGAAAGACGAGCGCTCCAAAGAGAATCGAGCGGACGCTCCAGACGAGGCCGCGGAATCCAAGGATGGAGCCTCCCCGTCGTCCGCTCACCAACCGGAAGGGAAGAAGACCGGCGGCCAGCGGTGTGCATCTCCACGAGGAGGTCCGGACAAGGGATACGACGTACACGTTACCCGCGCTCGCGGCCAGACTGACGCTCAGAGAACTCCTATCAAATATGATGAGTGGCTGAAAGCCGTCGAAGGTGACCCCGAGATGCGTATGCAAGGAGCCGTGAAGACTACAACTGGCTCCGGTGAGACGCTCCGCTACGAGAATGAGGGTTTAGCGGTGTGGACCGGGCATCCGGTGTGCAGAGAAGTCTGGTTTGACCTGCGCGGGGGAAACATTGTGGTCGAGAACACGGACGAACTCATTATCGAGAAGATGCGGGAGATCTCCGCCACACTGAACGCGAAAGTACAGGGCCACGGCGGCGAGGAGTATTGATCGGCTGTCGGCGATCAGCTGGTCAGTAGCGAGTTACGCGCGGTTTGCTTCCTTATGGCGAGTGGATTCTTCAAGGCTTTTAGCTGAAGGCTGACGCCTGACCGCTATTCAAGAGAGCGCCCGATCGCGTTCCGCCCCGGTGAGGACGGTGCTCCGGGCGCACTTCATACACGTGGCGTGTACGTTCTCCGGGTGGTCGTTGAGATACAGCAGTACCATCTTCTTTGGAACCCGGTACAGGATATGCACGGTGTTCTCGCCACATGCCTCGCAGGGGCGCTCCTCGCGGCCAAGCTCTTTTGGCAATCGGCTCAGGCCGGGCAGTCGGTCGGGACGAAATATGCTCATGTTTGAATTGTAACCTCACTCGGATTATACTTCGGGATGTTGGCACTCTCGTGGGAAGAGTGCCGAAAGCGGTAGTTTTGCCGCAATTGTTCTGCAGTCTAGCAGAGGAGGTTAGGAATGGCTCATAAAGAGCTAAGGTTCGGTACTGACGCGCGCAGGGCGTTGGAGGCGGGGGTAAACAAGCTCGCCGACGCTGTCAAGGTAACGCTCGGGCCAAAGGGTCAGTACGTAGTATTGGATAAGAAGTTCGGTTCGCCGACCATCACCAACGACGGTGTGACGATTGCGCGGGAGATCGAGCTAGAGGATGTCTTCGAGAACCAGGGCGCGCAGCTCGTCAAGGAGGTCGCGACCAAGACCAACGACGTCGCGGGTGACGGGACGACCACGGCGACGCTGCTGGCTCAGACCATCGTGCGCGAGGGGCTCAAGAACGTGGCCGCGGGCGCGAACCCGGTCATCTTGAGGGCTGGTATCGACAAGGCTGTACAGTCGGCGGTCGAGGCCATAAGAGGGCAGGCCACGGAGATCTCCGACAAGGATGAGATCTCGCGGGTAGGCGCCATCTCCGCGCGTTCCGAGGAGATCGGCAACGTCATCGCCGAGGCTATAGACAAGGTCGGCAAGGACGGCGTGGTCAACGTCGAGGAGTCGCAGACCTTCGGGATGGACCTGGAGTTCACCGAGGGCATGCAGTTCGACAAGGGCTACCTGAGCCCGTACTTCGTCACCGACCAGGAGCGCATGGAGGCCGTCCTCGACGACCCGTACCTCCTGATCGCGAACCAGAAGATCGGCAACGTCCAGGACGTTCTCCCGGTCCTCAACGCCGTCATGCAGAGCAATCGTCCGCTCCTCATCATCTCCGAGGACGTCGAGGGCGAGGCTCTCGCTACCCTGATCGTGAACAAGCTGCGCGGTACGTTCACCGCCGCCGCTGTCAAGGCTCCGGGCTTCGGCGACAGGCGCAAGAGGATGATGGAGGACATCGCTGTCCTTACCGGTGGCGAGGTCATCACCGAGGAGCTCGGCCTGAAGCTGGAGAACACCCAGCTCAACCAGCTCGGTAGGGCGCGCAAGGTCGTCATCACCAAGGACAACACCACCATCGTAGATGGTGCCGGTGACGCCGAGGCGATCAAGGGCCGGATCAACCAGATCAAGGGCGAGCTCGATAACACCGACTCGGACTTCGACCGCGAGAAGCTGCAGGAGCGTCTCGCCAAGCTGGCCGGCGGCGTAGCCGTCATCAAGGTCGGCGCCGCTACCGAGACGGAGCTCAAGGAGACCAAGCACCGCGTCGAGGACGCGCTCAGCGCGACCCGCGCGGCCCTCGAAGAGGGCATCGTGCCGGGCGGTGGCGTGGCACTGTTGCACGCTCAGTCTCCCGTTGGCGACATGCTCGACTCGCTCGACGGCGACGAGCGCACCGGTGCAAGGATCGTGTACCGGGCCCTGGAGGAGCCGATCCGCCAGATCTCCGCGAACGCCGGGGCTGACGGATCCATCGTCGTGGACAAGGTCCGCGGCCAGTCTGGCGCGTTCGGCTACAACGCCCTGACCGGCGAGTATGAGGACCTGATCCAGGCCGGCATCGTCGACCCGGCGATGGTCACGAGGAGCGCGTTGCAGAACGCGGCCTCCATCGGCAGCCTCATCGTCACCACCGACGTCGTGGTGGCCGAGCCCGAGGAGGAAGGTGCTCCCGCGATGCCCGGTGGCATGGGCGGCATGATGTAAGGAGTCTCCAAAAAGAGGCTCTTCCAGGCGGCGCCCTTTGGGGCGCCGCCGTTTTCGTTCGGGTTCTTTAAGATATTTGTTTCTAGTAGCGGAGAATGGGTACAGAAGCGGGCGATGTGACAGCTGAACGGGAGGTAAAGGCATGAGGGGTGGAGTAGGCGGTATCGTCGGCCTTATAGTGGTGATCATTCTGATAATAGTGCTGCTTAGGATAGTGGGCCTTTTCTAGACCCTCTCCGGCCACTCTAGCTCGTCGGGAACGGGAGAAGATTTTGATGCTCTCAACCCATCGCGTGCTCCGAACTTGCGGTGCCAAGCACCGCAAGTTCGAGACTGGCATGTACCATCGGTAGTTGGGATCTAGTCTCGTTAGAGGGGAGGTAAGAGCGTGCAGGGAGGAGTAGGCGGAATAATTAGCCTTATAGTGGCGGTTATCCTAGTTATAGTGCTGCTCAGGGTATTGGGTATCTTCTAAACCCTTTCCGGCTCCTTGACCGCGAGTGCCGGTCGGGTGTACCCTAAGACAGACTTGCGGTACCTTATAGATAGCAGGCGGCGAGAGCCCACAGGGAGAAACCTTGTGGGCTTTCGCGTACCCATCTAGAGAGCGACGAGAAAGGCGGCCCCATCAAATATGGATATTGAGATCGGCAAAGGCAAAACGGGCCGGCGGGCTTACGGGCTCGACGAGATAGCCATCGTCCCGAGCCGCCGGACCCGCGATCCGCAGGACGTGGACATTTCCTGGTCGCTCGGCAACCTGCAACTGGACCTCCCGTGTCTGGCGAGTGCGCTCGACGCTGCCGTCGACCCCAAGACCGCGGGCCTCATCGGCGCTATGGGCGGCCTCGCCGTCCTCAACCTCGAGGGGTTGCAGACGCGCTACGAGGACCCCGCGCCGGTCTTCGAGGAGATAGCGAGCCTGCCGGAGCAGAAGGTCACACGCATCATGCAGGAGATCTACGCTGAGCCTATAAAAGAGGAGCTCATCTTCCGCCGCGTCCAGCAGATAAAGGATCAGGGTGTGATCGCCGCGGCCAGCCTCACCCCGCAGCGCGTCGAGCGTTATCACCGGGCCGCCATAGAAGCCGGTCTCGACGTACTCGTCATCCAGGGCACCGTCGTCTCCGCCGAGCACGTCTCCAGGAGCGTCGAGCCCCTGAACCTCATGCAGTTCGTCCCGTCGCTAAACGTACCCGTGATCGTCGGTGGCTGTGCCAGCTACTCCACCGCCCTGCACCTCATGCGCACCGGGGCCGTAGGCGTCCTCGTCGGGGTCGGACCCGGCCGTATCTGCACCACGCGCGGTGTGTTGGGCATCGGTGTCCCGCAGGCGACCGCCGTGGCCGACGCCGCCGCCGCGAGGATGCGCCATTACCTGGAGACGGGCGAGTACGTCAACGTCATCGCCGACGGCGGGATGCGCACGGGCGGGGACATCGCCAAGACCATAACCTGCGGGGCCGATGCCGTGATGCTCGGGAGCGCGTTCGCCAAGGCAGAGGAGGCCCCCGGGCGAGGCTACTCGTGGGGCATGGCGACCTTCCACCCGACGCTCCCGCGAGGGACGCGCATCAAGACGACCATTACGGGTACTCTGGAGGAGATCCTCACCGGGCCCGCCCACGAAAACGACGGGACCCGCAACCTCATGGGCGCTCTCAGTACCAGCATGGCTACCACCGGATACCAGAACATAAAAGAGTTCCAGAAGGCTGAAGTGATATACGCTCCGTCATTCCATACCGAAGGCAAGCAAGAGCAGGTCGCCCAGCACGTCGGGATGGGTTAGGGGTACCTGGCCTTGATCCTCGTCCTCGACTTCGGCGGTCAATACGCCCAGCTCATCGCCCGGCGCGTGCGAGAAGCTCGCGTCTACTCGGAGCTGATCCCCTACGATACTCCCGTCGAAGAGATACTGGCGCGCGAGCCGGAGGGCATCATCCTCTCCGGCGGGCCGAATAGCGTCTACGGCGAACGCGCGCCGCGAGTGGACCCGAGGCTCTTCGATCTCGGTACGCCGACTCTGGGCATTTGCTACGGGATGCAACTCATGGCTCTGGAGATGGGTGGGAAGGTGGAGTCCGCTCAGATCCGGGAGTACGGCCGCTCTGACCTGTGTATCAAGGAGCATGGGCTGCTCTTCGCCGGCACCCCGGACGAGCAGATAGCGTGGACTAGCCACGGGGACGCCGTCCTGGCGGTCCCGGAGGGCTTTAGCGTGACGGCGGAGACGCCCTCCGTGCCAATAATCGCCTTCGAGGAACCGGAGCGGGGGTTCTTCGGGGTGCAGTTTCATCCGGAGGTGCGACATACCGGGTATGGGATGGAGATCATCAAGAACTTTCTCTTCGAGTCTTGCGGCTGCACCCCGGACTGGACGCCGGTCAACATCATTACCGATGCTGTGGAGAAGATCCGGGAACAGGTCGGGAACGCTAAGGTTATATGTGGCCTCTCCGGTGGCGTGGACTCCTCGACGGCGGCGATGCTCGTCCACCGGGCTATCGGTGACAACCTTACGTGCGTGTTCGTGGACCACGGGTTGCTACGGCATAACGAGGCGGAGCAGGTCGTCGAGGCTTTCGGCAAGAACTCGGACGTGCCTCTGGTCCATGTGGAGGCCAAAGACCGGTTTGTTAGCAAACTCTCGGGTGTCGTAGACCCGGAGGAGAAGCGGAAGATCATTGGGGAGGAGTTTATCCGCACCTTCGAGGTGGAGGCTGGCAAGATAGCGGAGGACGCGAAGTTCCTCGTACAGGGGACGCTTTACTCGGACGTCATAGAGAGCGGGACTCGCGACGCGGCGAAGATAAAGAGCCACCACAACGTTGGCGGGCTGCCGGAGATCATGGACCTCGACCTCGTGGAACCATTGCGCAGCCTGTTCAAGGATGAGGTCCGCGTCGTGGCGGCGGAACTCGGGATGCCGGAGCGTATGGTGTGGCGCCAGCCATTCCCGGGGCCGGGGCTGGCTATCAGGATCATCGGCGACGTCACGGCAGAGCGGCTGGAGATACTGCGCAAAGCTGACTTCGTGTTGCAGGATGAGATTCGCGCCGCCGGTCTCTACCGAGATCTCTGGCAGAGCTTCGCCGTGCTCCCGGCGATCCACTCCGTGGGCGTCATGGGCGACGCGAGGACTTACGCTTACCCCGTCGTTATAAGAGCCGTGACCAGCGACGATGCGATGACCGCCGACTGGGCGCGGCTACCGTACGATCTGCTGGAGCGGGTGAGCAACCGCATTATCAACGAGGTCTCCGGGGTAAACCGGGTGGCGCTGGACATCACCAGCAAGCCGCCGGGCACCATTGAGTGGGAGTAGGACTAGTCCAAAACGCCGCGCTCCCGTAAGTGACTCTTGTACGCATTCGCCGGTACGTTTTGATTTAACCTAGAGTTTTCGTACCTTTAACCAAACAGCGTGCGGTGGTAGCTAGCATGCCACGGGTGCGCGTAGGGAGAGACAAGCGAGCGGAAGACGGCGGCGCGAAGAAGCATCGCGTACAGCGGGAGCACCTTCTGTTTCTAGCGTTTATCGCGCCCAACTTCCTGCTCCTGGGCGTCTTTACTTACTGGCCGATGATCTATCAGGGCTACCTGAGCCTGACCCGTTGGAACATGCTAGCCCCACGCAAGACGTTCGTGGGGCTAGACAACTATGCCAGCATGTTCGGTGGAGTGGAGTTCTGGGGGGTGCTGTTCAAGACGTTCTACTTTATGGGCACGGTCGTGTTGGGCAGCGTGGCCCTCGGCCTGGCTATCGCTATATTGCTCAACCAGCGGCTGCGGGGACGTAACTTCGTGCGCTCCGTGGTCTTCGCGCCGGTGATCCTCAGTGGGGCAGCCGTCGGACTCGTATGGGCCTACATCTTCGATCCGAACTACGGGCTCATGCGGACTTTTCTGGAGCCCATAGGGATATCCTCGCCGGACTGGCTCGGTAGCACCGAGTATGCGATGCCTGCCATCATCATCGTGTACCTGTGGAAGAGCCTCGGGTTCAGCGTAGTGATCTACCTGGCCGGGTTGCAGAATATTTCGAAGGACCTTTACGAGGCCGCGCGGATAGACGGCGCGAGCAAGTGGGTCCTTTTCCGGCACATAACGTTGCCACAGCTCTCCCCGGTGACCTTTTTCGTGGTGTTGACCACGATCATCAACTCCTTTCAGGCTTTCGATATCATCGCCGTGATGACTGGCGGGGGGCCGGCGGGCGCTACGACCACCCTGATCTGGTACATCTACCAGGAGGCATTTGTTGCATTCAGGGCCGGCACTGCTGCGGCGGCGGCGATCGTCATGTTCTTGCTGCTGTTGGTCATAGCGGTCTTCCAAATTCGTTATTCGCAGCGGGGGGTGCATTACAAGTGACGGCGGTAAGGGCTCGCGGTGGCAAGCTAGTACGGTACGCATTGCTGATACTGGTCGCGCTCGTCTTCGTCGTGCCGCTGTACTGGCTCTTCAGCGCCTCCCTCAAGGACCTGCGGGAGATATACACCTTCCCGCCCGTGTGGGTCCCTACGAACCCCAAATTCTCCAACTACCCCGAGGCGTGGAACGCGGCGCCGTTTGGCCGTTTCTACCTCAACACGATAATCACCACGTTCTTCGGGGTGTTGTTAGAGGTCGTGAACGCGGTGCTGACGGCGTACGCACTAGTGTTCTTACGCTTCCCCGGCAAGAACATCATCTTTATCGGTATGCTCGCGGCGTTGATGATCCCCATCCACGTGACCATACTCCCCAACTACCTCACCGTGGCCTCGCTCGGTTGGGTCAACACTTACCAGGGGATAATCCTGCCCGGGGCGGCGGTAGCCTTCGGGGCTTTCCTGCTCCGCCAGCACTTCCTCACTTTGCCGGGCGAGATCCTGGAGGCGGCGCGTCTGGATGGTGCTACGCACCTGCAGATCCTGTGGTACGTGATCCTGCCAATCTCAAAACCCATGATCGTTACCGTGACCCTCATCTCTTTGGTGACCAAGTGGAACGACTTCTTGTGGCCGCTGATCGTGACCAACTCGACGGAGATGCGAACGCTGCCCATCGGCCTCTCGTACCTCTTCAGCCAGGAGGGACCGAGCCGGTGGGGGATCATCATGGCGGCGACCATCTTCGTCATCCTTCCCGTCCTGCTGCTCTTCTTGCAGTGGCAGAAGCACATAATCTCCGGGCTCACCTCGGGGGCGACCAAGGGTTGAAACTCAAACAGAGGAGAACACGATGATGAACAGGCGCATAAGCAGGCGCAACTTTCTGGTCGTCTCCGGCGGCACGCTGGTCTCTCTGGCGGCCTTCGGCTGTGGCGGCACGGGTGGCGTGCAGCAGCCGGAGGGCGAGACGCCGGAGGAGGCAGAGGGACGCACGAGAGTCGTGTTCTGGACGGCCTTCGACGCAAAGAACGGCGAGGCCATGCAGAAGCTCGTCGACGACTTCAACGCCTCCCAGGAGGATATCTTCGTAGAGAACCAGTTTCAGGGTAACTACGAGGAGACGGCCCAGAAGCTCGCCACGGCGCTCGCGGCGCAGCAGGTCCCGGATATGGTAGTGCTCTCCGAGGTCACATGGAACAGGTTCTTTCTGGACGACACTCTGGAGCCGCTGACGAGCTACTTTGGCGGGGGCGACCCCGACCCGGAGGACTACGTGGAATCCCTGATAGGGGAGGGGACGAGGGAGGGCGAGATCTGGTGGGTGCCGTTCGCCCGCAGCACCCCGCTCCTATACTACAACCGCGATATGTTCGAGCAGGCTGGTTTGCCGGACCGCGGCCCCGAGACCTGGGACGAGATGCGCGAGTGGGGGCAGGACCTCGTCCGCCTGAGTGGAAACCCCAAGGCCCACGCCTTCACTGCCGCCGCAGAGTACAACGCCTGGTTCTTTCACGGCAACGTCTGGCAGTGGGGCGGTAACTACTCCGACGAGAACTTCAACATACTGATCGCCGAGGACCCTGCCGTAGAGGCTGGCGAGTTCGCGCGCAGGCTCATCCACGAGGACGAGCTAGCGTACATGGCCGACAACCAGGAGGTAGACTTCGCCAACGGGCTAGCCGCAACGACACTTGCGTCCACCGGCGGTCTGGGTGGCATAACCGACTCGGCCCAGTTCGAGGTGGGAACGGCGATGCTGCCGGAGCAGCGGAACTTTGGCTGTCCGACCGGGGGAGCGGGGCTAGGGATTCTCGCCGCGGCCCCCGACGAACGCAAGCAGGCCGCCTTCGAGTTCATCAAGTTCGCGGCCCGGCCCGAGAACGTGGCGTTTTGGTCTACGAATACCGGCTATATGCCCGTCACCAAGTCTGCCCAGGAGTCCTCGGAGATGCAGAGTTACTTCCAGGAGAACCCGAACTTCAAGGTAGCCGTGGACCAGCTTCCCAGCACCCAGCCGCAGGACACCGCCCGCACCCTGATACCGAACGGCGACAACACCATAGGCACCGGCCTGGAGCGTATCTTCGTGAGCAACGAGCCCGCCGAGAGCGTCTTCCAGGAGGTTGCCCAGCAGCTCGAGACCGACGCGCAGGATGTCAGGGAGCAGGCGGCGGGACGCGTGTAAATACGACTGTGACTTACACCATAGGGCACAGAGGCGCGGCGGGCCTGGAGCCGGAGAACACCTTGCGCTCTTTCCGCCGGGCCGCCGCTGAGGGTGTGGACGCCGTGGAGCTTGACCTGCGCCTGTCCCGCGACGGACGCCTCATCATGCTGCACGATCCAACCGTGGACCGCACGACAAACGGCAGCGGCCCGGTGGCGGACATGACGCTGGACGAAATCCAGCGTCTCGACGCCGGTTTGGGGGAGCGGATACCGACTTTGGAGGAGACGTTAGATGCTATCGAACTACCGATCCACGCAGAACTAAAGACGGTCGAAGCTGCGGGGCCGCTAGCGGATCTGATCTTCGCGAGAGGACTCGCCCAACGGGTTACGCCCATCTCTTTCCAGGCCGAGGCCCTGCGCCGGATAAAACTGTCCCTGCCGGATCTCCCCGTGGGCCTTATCGTCTCCGGTGCCGTGTACAGCCTTGTCCCGGCGCTCCAGATCGGCGCCGCCCTCGTCTCGTTGGAGGCCGCGTACCTCAGCGCGGCCGTAGTCGAGAGTTGCCGGGAGGCCAGCGTTCACGTCACCGCGTGGACGGTGAACGAGCCGGAGGAGATGCGGCGTGTCTTCGATTTGGAGGTGGACGGGATCGTCACGGATCGACCGGACCTCCTGGCCGAGTTGATGGTTTAGATCCTTCCCCGAACCAGCGACGGGGCCACGTCCGTTCTTCTTCTATGGCACGCCTACTGCTACTCTGTTTTCACCCTAATTTAGACTGACCGGCGTGCCATCTCTTCTTGAACCGAGCCGTGGGCGAATAACGAGACGGCCGGAGCAGTAAGTATCCGCCTACTACGGCTGCAACGGCGGTTGCAGCCGTCCCCGGCCCACGCTGTCAGAGTAAGCGCCGACTACAACGGTTACGAAAACAGCAGGAGAATTCTCTACTCTGATCGGAGGGCCGAGCGGCAGCTCACTCAGCAGCGCCGTCCTCACTAATTGCTGGCGCCCATCACGTGAGAGCTACAGCCTCGAATTGTCACCCCGCTAGTAGAGAGACAAGAAGCCGAAGACGCATGAATTTCGTGCAACATGGACTTAAACATGAGTTTACGTAACTGCAACCAAGGATCCAAATTAATGTCTTATAGTCCCGCGTTGAAAAGTTCGCGCCGGAGACCGGGTTGCAGTAGACCCGGGTCGGTTGGGCGCGAAGATCAGAAAGGGGAGTAGTTTTGAGTAGAGCAGCACAGTTGAAGCGACTGATGGGAGCCTTCCTCCTGTCCTTGATGGTGATCGTGGCCGGCGCCTGCGGTGGCGGCGAGGAGAAGAAGAAGGAAGACGAGAAGAAGGACGAGAAGAAGGAAGAAGAGAAGAAGGACGAGAAGAAGGACGAGAAGAAGGAAGAAGAGAAGAAGGACGAGAAGAAGGAAGACGAGAAGAAGTAGTAGTTAGAGGAAGGGCTGTGACGTAAGGCTTCGGGCTTTATCTCCACTGCCCTTCGGTTTTCGAGGCAATGTTCCGCGCCTGTGGTTGGCTACTCAACCGCAGGCGCGGTGATCTGCAAGGAGAGCAATTCGAGCGCGGCAGTGCGGTCGAGGCGGGTGACGAGCGCGCTCTTGCTGTCCCTGGTGGTTCTGTCCGGCGCTTGCGGCTGTGGCGGCAAAGAGAAGAAGTATTGTTGGCAAGAGAAGGGCCGTGACAGGAGGGGCCGCCTGGACTCTCACCGCGTCTCCCGCACGCATGGCGAGTTGTAACGAGATCACCTGGGCCAACGCTCAGGTGATCTTTGCTTTGGTGATAAGTAGGACCGTGTAACACAGATTTAATGACCCGTTTACACATGTGAAACCATAGACGGGTGACAATTGCATATAGTCCCCCATTGAAGATAGTGAAGACTTTGGGCCGGAGACAAGGAAGCTACGGGCTGACCGGCATGTATCTGAGAGGAGAGTGTTGTTGAGTAGAACTGTGCGTTCGAGCGTTTTAGTGGGGGTGCTTCTCCTGACCCTGGCGCTGATCCTGGCCGGTTGCGGCGGCGGGGGAGAGAAGGAAGAAGAAAAGAAGAAAGAGGAAGAGACCAAGAAAGAGGAAGAGACCAAGAAAGAGGACACCAAGGCGCAGAAAGGTGGCGGTGGCGGTACTCCGGGTCAGATCGCCGTCGAGGGTTCCAGTACAGTCCTTCCGATCACCCAGGCGGCGGCCGAGGGGTTCAACCAGCAGAACCCTGACGTGCAGATAACCGTCGGTGGCGCCGGTACGGGCGACGGCTTCGAGGCGTTCTGCAGCGGTGATACTCAGATCGCCGACGCTTCCAGGCCGATCCGTGACGAAGAGGCTCAGACCTGCGAGGAGAACGGCATCGAGTTCCTCGAGTTGGCGGTCGCGCAGGACGGCATCACCGTCGTGGTCAACCCCCAGAACGACTTCGCTAACAACATAACGCTCGAGCAGCTCGGGACGCTGTGGTCGCCGGACGCGGAGGGCCAGGTAGATAGCTGGAACGACGTGAATCCGGAATGGCCCGATCAGCCCGTCAACCTCTACGGCCCCGGTACAGAGTCGGGTACCTTCGAGTTCTTTACCGAGAAGGCCAACGGTAAGGCGAAGGAGAGCCGGACGGACTACCAGGCCAGCGAGGACGACAACGTGCTGGTGCAGGGCGTCTCCGGTGACCCGAACGCCCTTGGGTACTTCGGTTTCGGCTACTTCGAGCAGAACCAGCAGCAGCTCAAGGCACTCACCGTCGATGACGTTGCGCCCACCGTGGAGACCATCCAGTCAGGTCAGTACCCGTTGGCGCGGCCGCTGTTCATCTACGTGAGCGTGCAGGCCCTCGACGAGAACCCGTCGGTCGAAGAGTTCGTGAGCTACTATCTGGAGAACCTCAACCAGTTCGTAGAGCAAGCTCTCTACGTGCCGCTCGCCGAGCAGTCTCTCCAGGAGACCCGTCAGCGGTTCCAGGACCGCATCGCGGGGACGGATCCTCAGAGTGCCTCCGCGGGTGAGTCGAAGGAGCAGAACGCCAAGGAGAAGGAGGAGAAGGAAAAGAAAGAGGACACCAAGAAGGAAGAGAAGAAAGAGGATACGGAGAAGAAGTAGCTAATAGCTCCGATCTTCGCCAACATTGACTTGACGGCGATATATTGCCGGTAGAATATACGGGGCCGGTCCATTCGGCCCCGTATTGTGTATTTTCGGCGGCTCCAACCATATTTATGGGACGAAAAGCAACTGGAGGTTTTAGTGGCGGTTGAGGCGAGACCAGGTTCGGGTCCTGAATCCGGGATGTGGCAGCAGGAGAACCGGGGAAGGCACCTCCAAGAGCGGGTCGTGAAGATCGTGCTTACGGCGTGCGCGTACCTCTCTGTCTTGACGACCTTTGGGATCGTCTTTGTCTTGCTCTTTGAGACCGTTAACTTCTTTACTCAGGTCTCGATATTAGACTTCTTCACCGATACGAGATGGGCGGCCTCGTTCGCCAACCCGAGCTTCGGCATCATGATACTTGCGAGCGGCACTCTGATGACCACTTTGATCGCTATTCTCATCGCGCTCCCGATAGGGCTCCTCGCGGCGATCTACTTGAGCGAATACGCCTCGACGCGCTTGAGGCGCTGGCTGAAGCCGGCCCTGGAGATCCTGGCCGGAGTGCCGACCATCGTATACGGCTACTTCGCCCTGACGTTCGTCACGCCGCTTCTGCGGGCGACTATTTTCCCAGAAATGGCAATCTTCAACGTCCTCAGCGCGGGGCTGGTGATGGGCGTGATGATTATTCCGACCATCGCCTCGGTTAGCGAGGACGCCATCTACGCGGTCCCGAGGTCTTTGCGGGAAGGAGCCTACGCGCTCGGGGCTACCAAGCGCGAGACGGCGACCAAAATCGTCGTTCCGGCCGCGCTTTCGGGCATTGTTGCGGCGACCATCCTCGGTATCTCTCGGGCGGTGGGGGAGACCATGATCGTGGCCGTAGCAGCGGGGAACCTCGCGCAGGCTTGCGTGGATCCACTTCAACCCTGCCAGACCATGACGGCTTTCATAGTACAAGTGGCCTCCGGAGATACGCCGACAGGCTCGCTGACTTATCAGACTATCTTCGCCGTCGGCTCGACCCTGTTCTTGATGACCCTGGTCCTGAACATCATCAGCTACATTTTCGTGCGACGCTTTAGGGAGGCTTATTAATGGCGACGAAGAGCGGCACTCAGACCTCGCGCAAGGGTGGTCCGGAACAGGGTCCGCTCTTCCAGAGTTCCACGTCCGCGCGGCACACACTCGATCGTATGTTTGCGGTCCTCGTGTTCATCGCGACCATGATCGGGCTGGTCGTGCTGGTGGTTCTGCTCGTGGACATCGCCCTGGACGGTCTGCCACGCTTGAGTTGGGACTTCATTACCAGTTACTCCTCGGTCATCCCCGACAACACGGGTATCTACCCGGCCTTACTCGGCTCGCTGTGGCTGTTGGCGCTTACGGGGATCATAAGCGTTCCTCTAGGTATCGGAGCTGCTACCTATCTGGAAGAGTACGCCCCCGACAACTGGCTGACCCGTCTGATCGAGATTAACATCTCCAACCTCGCCGGTGTTCCATCCATAATCTACGGCTTGCTGGGCTTGGGCATATTCGTGAACCTGCTAGGGCCTATAACCGGCGGGCAGACTATTGTCGCCGGCGCCCTGACCTTGAGTCTGTTGATCCTGCCCGTCATCATAATAGCCACGCGGGAGGCTTTTCGTACCATCCCGGGCGCAGTACGGGAGGGAGGGTACGCGCTGGGAGCGACGCGCTGGGAAGTGATCAAGGCGCATCTGTTGCCGATGGCCGTACCCGGTGCGCTTACCGGCACGATCCTCGCGCTCTCGCGTGCGATCGGGGAGACGGCGCCCTTGATCGTCGTCGGGGCCGCGACCTACATAACCTTCGCCCCCGAGAGTCCGTTGAGCAGCTACAGCGCGTTGCCCATCCAAATATACTCCTGGGTCTCCCAGCCGCAGCCGGGGTTCCAGATCGCCGCGGCGGCGGGCATAGTCGTGCTGATGGTCGTGCTGCTGCTGGCAAACTCGGTGGCGATCTGGCTGCGGAACAAGTATCAGAGGCGCGTGTAGGCGCTACGGAGAGCTTTACCAAAAGGACGGTGCGAGTCTGATGACTTCCAGAGAAGAGAAAGCTAGAGAGGCTGGAGAGGGGCATTTCCTGTCTGACATAACGAACAAGAGGGCCGGTAGCGACGAGGGAGATCAGCGCTCCTCCGCGGAGCCTGCGTCTGTGGGAGGGCCTGCCATGCTCGGTATGAAGATCGAGGACCTCTCGGCGTTCTATGGTTCCTTCAAGGCCGTTACGGGCGTGAGCATGAACATCCAGGCGAACAAGGTTACTGCCCTGATAGGCCCTTCAGGCTGCGGTAAGAGCACTTTCCTGCGATGCCTGAACCGCATGCACGAGGTGATACCTGGGGCTTACGCCGAGGGAGGCGTGCACTTGGGGGACCAGGACATCTACGCCAAGGACGCGGACCCGGTGACCATCAGACGCCGCATCGGGATGGTCTTCCAGAAACCGAACCCGTTCTCCAAGTCTATCTACGAGAACGTGGCGTGGGGCGCCCGGATCAACGGCTACAAGGGCGATATGGACGAGCTCGTGGAGAGGTCCTTGAGGCGGGCCGCTCTGTGGGAAGAGGTCAAGGACAAGCTCAAGAAGAGCGGCTTCGACCTGTCGGGTGGCCAGCAGCAGAGGCTCGTAATCGCGCGTACGCTCGCGGTCGAGCCGGAGGTGATCCTGATGGACGAGCCAGCGAGTGCCCTGGACCCGGTCTCGACCCAGAAGATAGAGGACACGATGGCCGACCTCAAGAAGCGGTACACGGTGGTAATCGTGACGCACAACATGCAGCAAGCGGCCCGCATCTCCGATTACACGGGCTTTTTCTACATAGAGCACATGGGCGACCCGGGCCGCCTCTGGGAGTTTGATGAGACGGACAAGGTGTTCTCCGCTCCAGGCCGCAAGGAAACCGAGGATTACGTCACTGGCCGCTTCGGCTAGAGGAGCATCTTATGCCAAGAGAGACTTTTCAACAGGAGCTCGACCATCTTGTCGGAGACATGGTGGCCTTGGGTCGGGAGGTCGAGGCCAGCATGGATACGATGGTCGAGGCCATGCAGGCACAGGACGCCGAGATAGCCCGGCGGGTGATCGGGGTAGACGCCGGCTACAAGCAGCGGGGGTTAGAGCTTGACGAGGAGTGCATAATCCTGCAGGCTCGCCAGGCCCCGGTGGCCCGCGACCTGCGCCTGATCTACACTGTCCAGGCCGTGACGAACCACCTGGTGCGGGCCGGTACCCTCAGCGAGCACATCTGCCGGGCAATAGTAGACACCGGCGGGGTGGAACACGACCCTGACCTTGCGTCTACCCTCTCTGAGATGGCGCGGGCGGCTCGCAACCTCTTTCACGAGGGCCTGAACGTGTTCGAGATGCGCGACATTGATCGCGCACGCGACCTGGAGGCGGCCGATGACAAGGTCGACTTGCTCTACTCAGAGGCGATGAACCTGATCGTCAACCCCTCGGATAACGGTGGCGGCTCCCCCGAGTGGCGCATCCGCGCCGCGCTTATAGTCCACTACCTCGAGCGTATCGCGGACCACGGGGTGGACGTCGGCGGGCGCACAGTGTTCCTCGTTACCGGCGAGCGTATGGAGAGCGCCATGCAGCAGTACCGTGAGCGCCGCGTCGAGTCGGACGAAGACTAGCCGTAAGTCTAGAACCGTCTCCAGGGTCCGTTTAAGCCTCTCTGCTGGCAGGCGTATGCTACAATACAGGCGTAGTTTTACTCTCCGTGCAAGGATGGGAATCGGCAGTTTGAGGTTGACGCAGAAAAGCAAGTATGCGGTGCGGGCGCTTATGGAGTTGGCGCTCGATGAATGCGGCTCCCCTCTGGGGGTGTACGAGATCGCGCGAAGGCAGCGCATCCCCGAGAGGTTCCTGGAGCAGATTTTTGGCGACCTCAGGCGGGCGGGTATTCTGGAGAGCCGCCGCGGGGCGCATGGCGGTTTCTGCTTCGCTACGCCGCCGGATGAGATAACGGTCCTGGATATCGTGGGGCTCCTGGACGGCGAGGTTCGTCCGGCGCGGTGCTCCGCCGGGGGCACCTGCTACATCGCCGATGCTCCGCTATGCACGACCAGCAAGATCTGGGACGAAGCCCGGGTTGCCTTGGAGGATGTCTTTGGCCGCTATACCATAGCCCAGATAGCGACGGCCGAACGCGAGAACCGCATCGCCCATGCCGAAGAGGATATGCCGGCCGAAACCATCGTCGCCTCTTCCACTAGATAGACGGACCTTCCCGAGAAGAGAAACTCTTGCAGCGCCTCCGGGCGCATCTCCGCGACCGTACCAGACTGGTCGAGATCCGCGTCGAGGTTGGAGATGTGGCGTATTGCATAACGTGCCCCGCCGCCGCTGACGCGCTCATAGACGAGCAAGAGTTTGCCAGGGACGAGCGTCTCCCTTACTGGGCGAATCTCTGGCCGAGCGCCATAGCGCTGGCGCGGTCGATCTCGATGCGGAACCTTGCGGATTTTCGCGCCATCGAACTCGGCTGCGGCGTGGGGCTCCCAAGCATGGTCGCCCTCACTCGCGGAGCGAGAGTCACCTCTACGGACCATTACGATGCCGCCCTCGATTCCGCTCTCTACAACGCCCGCGTGAACCTCGGCCGGGAGCCCGAGACACGACTACTCGACTGGCACGCTCCCCAGATGTCGGGGTTCGGTCACTTCGACCTCGTCCTCGCGGCCGACGTGCTCTACGAGGCCAGAAACATCCCGGCGCTCGCCGCCCTGATCCCCACCCTACTCGCTCCGGGTGGAGAGGTTGTGATCGCCGACCCCCGCCGCAATGACGCCCCCGTGTTTTTGGAGAGAATGAGGGAGAGCGGCTTCGACTCCGCAACGGAGGAATGCTTTGTGGTCTCAGAGGGGCAAGAGGTAAAGGTAATGGTGCATCGGCTATGGCGACGCTCGTAGGTGACGCGTTTGTATTGCTTGGCTCCGGGGAGAAACGTCGAGTTGGCTCCGCGCGGTGTGGACTGGAAGTGAGTGACGTAGCTTGTTGGTGAGGGTTGAGGGGCGTCTGTCGTGAGGTTGATAGGGATCGTCGGGGGCGTGGTCCTCGCCGTGGCCGTGGTCGCCGTCGTTCTGGTGGCGCTCGTGATCGCGGACCCGAGCGCCGAGGAGGTCGTGCGGGCCTTCCGCGATGAGGGGCTGGAGGCCGGAGAGGCGCATCAGGTAGACCGCGACGCGGATTGGAGTTTCGTACCCAAGACTTACGAGGAGCAGGTGAGTTTCTCCATACCGTCCGCCGGGGAGAGAATCGCCGGCCGCGTCTTTACCTTCGAGTCCGGTGAGGACCTGGAGCAGGTTCGCGAGCACTACGAGGGGTTCGGCGACCTATTCGCGGCCTACGTCTATGTGGAGGGCAACGTGCTCGTCCAGATCCCCGGTAGCGTGCCGGAGGAGCAGGCCGAGCGGTATGGGGAAGTCCTGCAAGAGGCGTGAGGCCGGGCGGAAGCCAGCCCACGGCTGCTATACTGCTCGCGTGCTTGTAGACCAGCTAAACCCTACGCAATTCGACGCCGTTACGCACACTGAAGGGCCATTACTAATCCTCGCCGGGGCCGGCAGCGGCAAGACGCGCGTACTCACGCATCGTATCGCTTATCTGCTAGAGCAGGGTCTTGCGGCGCCCGATGAGGTGCTGGCTATAACCTTCACCAACAAGGCCGCGAAGGAGATGAAGGAGCGAGTCGCGCTCCTCGTCGGTCCCGACTCGCGCAAGATGTGGGTCTCGACCTTCCACGCGTTCTGCGCCCGTATCTTGCGCGTGCACGCCGAGAAGCTCGGGTACCGGCGGGAGTTCACGATCTACGACTCCGCGGATCAAACCAGACTCGTCAAACGATGCATCATCGAGCTTGGTAAAGACCCCAAACGGTTCAATCCGAGGTCTTTCCACGCCCAGATAAGCTCCGCCAAGAACCTCCTACTAGACTCCAGCGACTACCTGCGACAGACTGAAGGCTACATGGCCGAGAACGTCGCCGAGGTCTACGACCTGTACCAGACGCGGCTCTACGAGAACAACGCGATGGACTTCGATGACCTCATAATGCAAACCGTAGCCCTGCTCGAACTCTTCCCCGAAGTCCGCGAGCGCTACCAACGCCGTTTCAAATACATCCACGTCGACGAATACCAGGATACCAACCACGCTCAATACCGCCTCGTGAACGCTCTAGCCGCCGCACATCGGAACTTGTGTGTCGTCGGCGATGATGATCAGTCGGTATATAGTTGGCGAGGGGCGGATATTTCTAACATATTAAACTTTGAGAGAGATTATCCGGAGGCGAAGGTCGTAAAGCTGGAGCAGAATTACCGGTCGACGCAGACGATTTTGGCTGCGGCGAACGCGGTAGTGTCCAACAACGCTTCGCGCAAGGCGAAGGAGTTGTGGACTGCCGGTGATGAGGGGGAGCGCATCCGGGTTTTTACGGCGGCGGATGATTATGCGGAGGCGCGGTTCGTGGTTTCGGAGGTTTTGCGGCTCGCGGGATCCGGGGCGAGTTTGCGGGATGTGGCGGTGTTTTATAGGACCAATGCTCAGAGTAGGACGTTAGAGGATGTGTTGGTGCGGGAGGGAGTTCCGTATCAGATCGTCGGGGGCGTGAGGTTCTATGAGCGGGCGGAGGTCAGGGATGCCATGGCTTATCTGGCAGTGATCTCGAACAAAGATGCCTCGGTCTCCCTGGAGCGTATCCTCAACGTACCCAAGCGAGGCTTGGGGGCGACGTCGGTGGCGCGTCTGCAGGAGTATGCTTCCCGGGAGGGCATCTCGCTATATGATGCTCTGGCGGACGCGGGTGAGGCCGGGCTTACGGGGAAGGCTAGCGCGGCTTGTTCGAAAGTACGGGATCTCTTTGAAGGTTGGCGGGTGGCGGCCAGGGAGGTACCGCCCGCGGAGATTATAGGGGCGGTGCTGGATGAGTCCGGGTACAGGGCGGAGCTTACGGCGGAGAACACGGTGGAGGCCGAGTCGCGTCTGGAGAACCTGGTGGAGTTGGTGAACGCCGCTGCGGAGTACGAGAGGGTATCTGGTGCGGAGGCTACGCTGGATGGGTTTCTGCAGGAGCAGGCGCTGTTTTCGGAGGCGGATAAGCTGACGGGTGAGGGCAGGGTTACGTTGATGACGCTGCACAACGCCAAGGGGCTTGAGTACGACCACGTCTTCGTGGTGGGGATGGAGGAGGGGACGTTCCCGCACGCGCGGTCCCTGGATGAGCAGAACCTGGAGGAGGAGCGGCGGCTGTGTTACGTGGGGATCACCCGGGCCAGGAAGACGCTGACGCTGACGTACGCGCGCATACGCACGACCTACGGCGAGCGGGAGTATCAGATGGCCTCGCGTTTCCTCTCGGAGATACCGGAGAAGTTCAAGGCTGGTACCGTTCCGGGCGCGTCCGCGAAGCGCGACGGATGGGGTGGTGCCCTGACAGGTGGCACAGGTAGCGCCTCGCCGGGGCGCGTGCGGCCGGAGAGGGCCACCAGTATGTCTACCGCCGGGGCTACCGCTTTTAGTGCGGGGGAGAAAGTGCGCCATGCCAAGTTCGGGGTGGGGGAGGTCGTTGAGGCGGGTGATGGAAGAGTTGTCGTTCGGTTCGGGTCTCAGGAGAGGATCTTCGTGCCCGAGTTGGCTCCTTTGAGTAAGGCGTGAGCGACTGGAAAGGGAAATTATCTATGTCACATATTTACGTTACAGGTCATAGGAGTCCGGACACGGACACGATCGCGTCGGCGATTGGATACGCGGAGCTCAAGGGTAAGCTCGACCCGGAGAGCGTCTACGCTCCGGCGCGCCTGGGGGAGGTAAACGCCCAGACGCGGTGGGTTCTGAACCGGAGCGGGGCCAGGGAGCCGAAGCTGCTCAATCACATAATGCTGAGGGTCAAGGACGTAATGAAGGACGTCGTGACGGTACACAAGAACGACCCCTTGCGAAGCGTTGGGTTGGCGATGGCGAAGAACACGATAAGCCAGGTGCCAATAGTGGACGATGATGACGCTCTGGTCGGCATCGTCACGGAACGGAGCCTGGCGCGCATGTACATCCGGGAGTCGAGGGAGGCCTCGACTTTTACCTCGACCCCCGTCTCGGTGCGCTCGATGGTCGAGGTTCTGGAGGGAGAGTTGCTCGCAGGCGAGTACAAGGAGGCGAGCGGCAAGCTGTGGGTGATCTCCATGAGCGTTGACTCCATGGGTAAGTCCATGGACCCCGGCGACATAGTGGTAATCGGGGATCGACCGGAGGGCCAGCGGCGGGCGATAGAGTTGGGGGCGGGCGTGATCGTGATTTCCAACGGCGTCCGGCCCGACGACGACGTTTTGAAGATGGCCGAGGAGAACGGGACGTCGATAGTGCTCAGTCCTCTCGACTCGTACGTGACCAGCCGGATGATACAGCTCTCGGTACCCTGCTGGGAGGTAATGAGCGAGGATCCGCTGACTGTGGACCCGGAGGCGCTCGTCACGGACATAACCCGGCAGGTGATGGAGGTCCACTATCGGGCGGCGATAGCCGTAGACGAAGACAGAGTGCCCATAGGCATAATTACGCGGACGGATCTCCTCAACCCGGAGCCGCGCAAGGTCTTGCTCGTGGACCACGCCGAGAGGGGACAGAGCGTGCCCGGGGTAGAGCAGGCCGAGGTCGTGGAGATCCTCGACCACCACCATCTGGGCAACATCGAGACCAGGATCCCGATACCGGCCACCTTCGACCCCGTGGGCTCGACGGCGACCTTGATCCTGGAACGTTATAAGGTGAATGGGATCCGGCCGCAAGACTCCACGGCGATGATGCTGCTCGCGGCGATCCTCTCGGATACGGTGATCTTCAACTCCCCAACGACCACGGAGCGCGACCGCGAGATCGTGCGTTACCTGGAAGATATGCTGGACGTGGACGCGAAGGAGTTCGGGATGGAGATGTTCGAGGCATCGTCAGACGTCTCCGGCCTCTCACCGCAGGAGATCATAGACCGCGACCAGAAGGAGTACGACCTGGGCGAATTGGGTGCCATGAGCATCTCCCAGATAGAGACTGTAGGTACGGGTCTCCTGGAACGTAAGGGCGAGCTACTCGACTCTCTTGAAGAGCTGCGGCAGAAGAACGGCTACCTCTTCACGGCGCTCATGGTTACGGATATCATCGGCCAGGGCACCGAACTCCTATGCGCGGGGGACTGTGACTCCGTCGAGCGGGCCTTCGATGTCCGTGCCGAAGACGGGGTCATAGACCTGCCCGGCGTCATGAGCCGCAAAAAGCAAGTCGCCCCCAAGCTCCTCGCGGCGTTTTAGAGCGAGGTAGCTTGTGGCGAAGATACTAGACGGCAAGGCTGTCGCGGCGACGATACGAGCCGAGGTCGCGGAGAGTGTCGCGGAGCTCGAAGCCCGGAATATCCCCGTACGCCTCGACGTGGTGCTCGTGGGCGACGACCCGGCGTCCGCGACCTACGTGCGGATGAAGCAGAGGGACTGCGAAGAAGTAGGCATCGAGTCCCGCGCCCATCGTTTCCCGGCGGATGTTTCGCACGAAAAGCTTGCGGCACTCGTCGAAGAGTTGAACCAGAATGGGGCCGTCTCGGGGTTCTTTATTCAGCTCCCGCTGCCTCCCGGCCTGGATGCCTTGCCCCTGATCTCCGCTATAGATCCTTCCAAAGACGTGGACGGTCTCAGCCCTCTAAGCATCGGGCGTCTCTCCATCGGCCTACCAAGCCTCTTGCCTTGTACCCCACATGGCGTCGTTCAACTACTCCGCCGCAGCGGAGTGGAAATAGAGGGCCGAGAGGCCGTAGTCGTCGGGCGCTCCAATCTGGTCGGCAAGCCCCTGGCCCAGCTCCTCCTCCGCGAGAACGCCACCGTTACTGTCTGCCACTCTCGCACGAAAGACCTTGCGGAAGTAGCGCGGGGGGCAGATCTGCTGGTGGTCGCAGCCGGGAGGCGCGAGTTCGTGGGCGCGGAGTACGTGAAAGACGGCGCGGTGGTGGTGGATGTGGGCATCCACGGTAGGGAGGGTGGTGGTCTAGTCGGGGACGTAAGGTTCGAGGAGGTCGAGCCGATAGCGTCCTATATTACGCCGGTGCCGGGCGGCGTGGGGCCAATGACGCGGGCGATGCTGCTATACAACACCTTGCAGGCGGCCCGCGCCCAAGCCGAGGCATAGAGTACGCGAGAGCATGAGGGGCGTGGCCACTCCCACCACACTCATCGAAATAGCCGGGCTTCTCTCACTTTGATCCTTCGCGCCTGAATAACCTGCAAAACAAGCATTCGTAAACGCAATTGCAGGAGCGGGAACCCTCCGATGGTATACATGTTGTGTGCAGGGAATGTTACGGATGCCGTACTCTTTCTGGTCTCTGGAGAATCCTTTGGTGGGCTTTGGATGATGGGAGAGAGACCGGGATCGAGGAGGGTTTTGTGGACAACGGTAGTGCGCGTACGCGGATGAGTGTGTCGAACGTTCTGGTGATCGGGTCAGGGGCGGCTGGTTTGCGTGCCGCTATCGCTGCTTACGAGGCCGGCACGGAGGTTGTGGTAATTGGCAAACGCCAGCGTAAGGACGCCCACACGGTGCTCGCGGCGGGGGGTATCAACGCTGCTCTTGGCACGCGTGACCCCGAGGACTCTTGGCAGCAGCATTTCGCCGACACTTTGAAGGAGGGCTACTATCTCTCCGACCCGCGGGTCGTGGAGATCATGGCGAAGGAGGCGCCGCGCGCTATCAACGAGCTCGTCGAGTGGGGCTGCCCGTTCGCCAGGACCGAGGATGGCGAGTTGGACCAGCGCTTCTTCGGGGCACATAAGTACCGGCGCACCTGTTATGCGGGGGACTACACGGGACGGGCGATGCTGTACACGCTAGCGGACAAGGTCGAGGAGCTCGGCATACCCGTGATCGAAGGCCAGTATGTATCGAAGCTGTTGGTCCACGAAGGGCGGTGTTTCGGCGCTCTGGCTTTCGATATAGAGAGTGGTGAGCGCACCGTGCACCTCGCCGACGCCGTGATCCTCGCGGCCGGCGGCCACACCCGACTGTGGCGCCGCAGTTCCTCCAGGCGTGACGAGAACACTGGCGATGGGATGTTCCTGGCGCTTGAGGCGGGCTGCCGGCTCTCTGACATGGAACTCGTGCAGTTTCATCCCACCGGCATGGTTCACCCCGAGGACTGGGCGGGCACCCTCGTGACCGAGGCCGTCCGCGGCGAGGGCGGCAGGCTGTACAACGCGAACGGCGAGCGTTACATGGAGCGCTACGATCCGGAGCGGCTCGAACTATCCACCCGCGACAGGGTCGCCCTGGCGAACTACACGGAGATAGCGGAGGGACGCGGCACCGAGCATGGTGGTGTATACCTCGACATCTCGCACCGCGACAAGGCCTATATACTGGAGAAGCTGCCCAGGATGTACCGCCAGTACCTCGATGCCCTGATGCTCGACATCTCCAGCGAGCCGATGGAAGTCGCGCCGACGTCTCACTACTCCATGGGCGGTATTCTCGTGGAGCCCGAGACTCACGCGACGGACGTGGAGGGCTTGTATGCAGCGGGGGAGACTACTGCTGGGCTGCACGGGGCCAACCGTCTTGGGGGCAACTCGTTGTCGGAGACTATGATCTTCGGCCGGCGCGCCGGAGCCGCGGCCGCTGAGTTCTCGATGGCCTCCGACATGCAGCTTCGCTCCCGCGCCGCCATCAAGGAGGCCAACGACGAGTTGAGCAGCTTCATTCACGAGGGAGATGAGTTCGCCCGTCCTCTGCAGCGGGCCGTGCGGGACACCATGTGGGAGAACTGTGGTGTCGTTCGCGATGAGGAGAGGCTGGAGAAGGGCTTGAAGAAGCTCACCGAGATCCGGGAGGCCGCCAGGAACGTCGACGTTCGCCCCAGCTCCGAGGGCTACGCCGACCTGGCGCATGCCCTCGACCTGCGCGCCTCACTCGTGACCGCTGAGGCTAGCTTACTTGGGGCCGTGGAGCGGAAGGAGAGCCGCGGCGCCCACAGCCGCTCCGACTATCCGGAGACCGATCCCAACCTCAAAATAAACTTCGTCATCACCAGGGGTGAGGATGGCGGGCTCAGCGTATCCCCCCAGGCCGTGGAGGTCGTCCCCGATGAACTCCAGGAGCGGCTCGACGACGAGGAGATCCAGGCCGCCGGACGGCTGCTGGAGTAGTCTTCTCCAATACCAGAGGTATATGAGCGGGGGCGTGACTGTGTGCCCCCGCTGTCTTTGCCCGGGTATGTTCTTCGCCGGTCTAGCCGAGGATGGTTCGAGTTTTCGGAAGCTGGCTAGTAAAGCCGATTAGCGAGTCATTGCTAGCTTTTTCAGTCGGTGTCCGGACGTGTTGTATCATCGCCCGGCGGCGCTTTCCTGGAGGCCGCTGTAGTAAGAACCATTGTTCGTTCGGATAAATGGGAGGAAAATTATGGACTTGCGGCTTGGAGGGAAGCGGGCTTTAGTGACGGGTTCGACAGCCGGGATCGGTTTTGCGGCTGTGGCGCGGCTGGCGGAGGAGGGCGCCTCGGTGATGGTGAACGGACGGTCGGCGAAGCGTGTCGAGGAGGCCGTTCGGCGTGTGCGGGAGAGGGCGCCAGGGGCCGAAGTGTCGGGGGTGGCGGCTGATCTCGGTTCGGCGGAGGGCGTCGAGGAGTTGGTGCTGCAAGTCCCGGAAGTGGACGTTTTGGTCAACAGTCTCGGCATCTTCGAGCCCAAGGACTTTCAGGAGATCACAGACGATGACTGGTTCCGTTTCTTCGAGACCAATGTGATGAGCGGGGTGCGGCTGGCGCGTCATTACCTGCCCGGGATGAAAGAGCGGGACTGGGGCAGGGTCGTCTTCGTCTCCAGCGAGTCGGCAGTTCAAATACCGGTCGAGATGATCCACTACGGCGTGACCAAGACGGCTCAACTCGCCGTCGCTCGCGGGCTGGCGGAGACTACCGTGGGGACTGGCGTGACGGTCAACTCGGTGCTGCCAGGCCCTACCGCCTCCGAAGGCGTAAAGACCTTTGTCGGGCAGATGGCCCAGGAGCAGGGCAAGGATGAGGCCGCCGTAGAGGAGGAGTTCTTCCAGATGGCTCGCCCCTCGTCACTGTTGCAACGGTTCATCGAGCCCGAAGAGGTGGCCGGGATGATCGCCTTTGTCTGTAGCCCGGTCTCCTCCGCGACCAACGGCGCCTCCCTGCGCGCCGACGGCGGTGTCGTCCGCTCTATAATCTGAGAGCCGCAACACTTGATAGGCTAAGTACGGCGGAGACGCTAGAGAGCCAGAGGTAGAAGATGATATCCAAAGCAAGGATGGAGGCTTCGCCATGCCCTAAGTGTGGAAGCACGAGCTTTGGTTTCTGGACATCGTCAAGCACAGGCAAGCAGCATCGCTATTGCCTCCCTTGCCGTCGGAAGCGGGCCGATACCTACTCCCAGCGTAAGAGAGCCAGTGGTGGTTCGCACACGTCCCGTCAATGGCTCGAAAAACTTAAACAGTACGAAAGATGTCCGCGTTGCGGACGGCCTTGGCAGGACATCCCGCGACGACCGGATAGACGCTACAAGTATGTATGGACTAAAGATCATATTGTTCCGCTTTCAGTAGGTGGTACAGACGGTATCGAGAATATTCAGCCTTTGTGCTATCGGTGCAACTCTGCTAAATGCAACAGAGAAGGTTCATAGTAACCTCAGCAGACTGTGCGCTAAGATAACGATGGATCCGCTAGAGAGAGTTAGAGGTAGAAGATGATATCTGAAGAAGAGGTGCGCCACGTCGCTAACCTGGCTCGTCTGGGTTTGACGGACGAAGAGGTGGAGAAGATGAGCGGTCAACTCGGGGATATCCTCGACAATATTGACCAGATCGGGGAGCTGAACCTGGAAGACGTTCCGCCCACGGCCAACGCCCTAAACCTGACGAACGTCCTTCGCCCCGACGAGCCGCACGCGGAGCTATCGCCGGAGACGGTCCTCTCCACGGCGCCAGACGCTGCCGACGACCTCTTCGCCGTTCCGAGGATAGATTGATGGCCGAGGATTCGCGGAGCGAGTTGCTAAGCCTCTCGGCCTATGAGCTGGCGAAGAAGATAGAGGCGCGCGAGGTCTCCGCCACGGAAGCTGCCCGTACCGCCAACGCCCGCGTCGAGGAGGTCGAGGGCGATGTCAACTCTTTCGTCACTACTACCCCGCAGCTTGCTTTGGAACGAGCTGAGAGGGTAGATGCTCGGATGAAGAACGGTGGCATAAAGCTGTGGGAGAGCGTGCCCATAGCCGTCAAGGACGTGCTCTCGACAAAGGGCGTGCGCACGACTTGTGGGTCCAACATTCTCTACAACTTCGAGCCACTTTATGATGCCTCGGCGTTGCTGAATTACGGTGAGGACATGATCGTGGTCGGTAAGGCGAACTGCGACGAGTTCGCGATGGGCTCTTCAACGGAGAACTCCGCCTATGGTCCGAGCCGCAATCCCTGGGACCTGGATCGCGTCCCGGGTGGCTCCTCTGGAGGCTCGGCATCTGCGGTTGCTGCTGGCGAGGGTTGGTGGGCTCTGGGTACGGATACCGGAGGCTCAGTAAGGCAGCCCGCCGCACTTTGCGGGATCGTGGGTTTGAAGCCGACTTACGGGCGGGTCTCGCGCTACGGGCTCATAGCATTCGCTTCGTCGCTGGATCAGATCGGGCCTATGACCCGCGACGTGCGCGACTCGGCCCTCCTCCTGCAAGCCATCGCCGGCCACGACCCTCGTGACTCCACGAGCGCGAACGTCGCGGTCCCGGACTACCTTGCAGAACTCGAAGGCGGTGTCTCCGGCCTGCGAGTCGGGGTAGTCAAGGAGCTGATGGGCGAGGGCGTCCAGCCCGGTACGCGCGAGACCGTGGAGAGCGTCGTCCGTGGGCTCGAAGGGGCCGGGGCGGAGGTGGGGGAGGTCAGCTTACCGCACTCCCGCTACGGGCTGCCGGCCTACTACATCATCGCGCCAGCGGAGGTCTCCTCCAACCTGGCCCGCTTCGACGGGGTGCGCTACGGTCTACGCGTCCCGGCCGCCGGTGTCCATGAGATGTACCGCAAGACGCGCGAGGAGGGCTTCGGGGACGAGGCGAAACGGCGCATCATGCTCGGCACCTACGCCCTCTCCTCCGGTTACTACGACGCCTACTACGCCCAGGCCCAGAAGGTCCGCACAAAGATAATCGAGGACTTCCGCGATGCCTTCTCGCGCTACGACGTACTCGTCTCTCCGACCTCGCCAACGGTAGCTTTCGAGATAGGATCCAAGATAAACGACCCGCTCGCCATGTACCTCTCGGACATCTGCGCCGTCCCCGTGAATCTGGCCGGCATCCCATCCATAAGCGTTCCCGGTGGTCTCTCCGAAGGTCTCCCGGTAGGCGTACAACTCATGAGCGACCACTTTACCGAACCAACGCTCCTGCGTGCCGCCCGCGCCACCGAACAGGTCTCGGACTTCAAGTTCACTCTGAAGCCCTGACTTGATCGATCACCAGCGGCGACACCACACGGTCAACCGTCCAGCAACGCACCTGTAACCGGGAGTCCTCGTGAACCCCACGGGGACGCCCACGGGTGCAGAGTCTCGGTTCAGGCCAGGCTTACTCCGGTCGTCCGAAAGGAGTTGGCGGGCTCTTCGAAGGACGAGATCCTGCACTCTTGGCTTTACGCCGGTGACCGTGAGGACCACGGGGTACCGTACTGAAGATACAAGGGGACTTCACTCGTAACGGGTGGGGGTAGCGATGGAAGCGGTCGCAATGGGCAAGGAGAAGAGCGGATGAGAGAGGCGGCAAGTGATTTGGCGGTGGCCAATGCGGACCCTGTTCGGGCAAACGGATCGGGACGCCACCGCGACCGGGCTCGGCGCACTCGGGTTTATCGGCGTGTAGAAGAGCATCGCCTGTGCTTGCGGCTCGAGGACTACCTCGTGCGGCTCGATGGTAATGAAGCGCGCCGGTTGTACTATGCAGGGTTGTAGCAAGACGCTCCACGATAGAGACGAAGCATATCTTCCAGGGCCGGGGCCTCTTCGAGACTCCGGCCTCACTCTCTGACCTGTTAGAACACCCACAGCCCGTCTTCAAATCCGGGACATGAGCCGGATGTGCGCAGAGGACTATCTGGCGTCCTTCACTGCCCCGATTCGACATACGATGCATGCTGCGCTACAGTGTTGCGGTTCCTGTTATGGCCCTGGTAGCGGTAGGGTTTAGAGAAGGGGTGAGAAAATGCAAAGGTCGGCGAATTCCACGGTTGACCCTGGGGTATTTGGGATTGCGGTAGGCATCTCGGTATTGTTTGTTTTGTGGGGCGTGCTCTTCACGGATGGCCTCGCGAGTGTTGCTTCGACCACGCTGAGTTACTTGATCACTACTTATGGATGGGTATTTATACTGGCTACGTTCGGCTTTCTGGTCTTCGTAGGCTATTTAGCGTTTAGCAGGTATGGCAAGATACGGCTAGGCAAGGACGACGACCGGCCGGAGTTCAGGACTGCGACCTGGATCGCCATGATGTTCAGTGCGGGGATGGGTATAGGCTTGATGTTCTTCGGGGTCGCCGAGCCTATCTTGCACTTCGCCACTCCGCCACACGGCCTCGCGGAGGCCGGCTCGACGGATGCCGCCCGGACGGCGATGCAGTATTCCTACTTCCACTGGGCGCTGCACCCGTGGGCCGTTTATGCTGTTGTTGGACTGGCGCTTGCGTACTCCACCTTTCGCAAGGGGAGGAAGAACCTCATAAGCTCGGCGTTCTATCCCATACTCGGGGAGCGGGTGAACGGCCCGATCGGCAAGGCCATAGACATCCTGGCGATCTTCGCGACCCTGTTTGGCACGGCCACCTCGCTGGGGTTGGGGGCCATGCAGATCAACGGTGGGCTCGACTTCCTGTGGGGTGTAGGGAGCTCGACGACGTGGGCTATCGGGATCATCCTGACGATAACGCTGCTGTTTACCATCTCGGCGGTCACAGGGGTACACAAGGGGATCAAGTACCTCAGTGAGATTAATATGATCCTGGCCGCGATACTCTTGCTCTTCCTGGTGATCGTGGGCCCGACGGTGTTTATGCTGAACATCTTTACGGAGTCTTTTGGCGCATACGCGAGTAACCTGGTCGGGATGAGCTTCAGGACGGCGGCCTCCGGAGACCAGGAATGGCTGGCCGCCTACACCCTATTCTACTGGGCGTGGTGGATCTCCTGGACCCCGTTCGTTGGTATGTTCATCGCCCGCATCTCCAAGGGGCGTACGATCCGGGAGTTCATCCTCGGCGTACTGCTGGTCCCGAGCCTGGTCAGCTTTGTGTGGTTCGCCGTTTTCGGAGGGGCGGCCATCAACCTGGAGCTCTCCGGCGCCACCAGCCTCGCCGCGACCGCGACGGAGAGCCCGGCCAACGCGCTGTTCGAGACCCTTAACCAGTTCCCGCTGGCGACGGTCACGTCGATCCTGGCGATCCTCCTGGTCGCGCTATTCTTTGTTAGTGGGGCGGACGCGGGGGCGGTCGTGCTCGGCATCCTCTCCTCACGCGGCGCCATGAAGCCCAAGACGTGGGTCCTCGTTACCTGGGGCGTGCTCACGGGCCTCTCCGCGGCGGTCCTCTTGCTCGCCGGGGGCAACAACGCCTTGCAGTCCCTGCAGCAGGCCTCGATCATCGCCGCGGCGCCTTTCTTGCTCGTGATGATCGCCATGTGCTACGCTCTCTTCAAGGAGCTGCGCGCCGAGCAGTTGCCGCAAACACTGACGGCGCCGGAGCCCGGGAGGGCAGTGACCCGCCCATCAGGCGCCCCCGCACCACAGCAGTCCAGCCCCGTGGACCCCAATACCGGCAGATAACGATTCAGCACAGCCTGCACGCTACGCCTGGCCGTGCGTGTGGGTCTCTTGCAAGTACGCATTGAAAGGACGGCAAGTGAGTACCGGTCGAGAAAGCCTCTGTCTGCACCAGCTATTCGAAGAGCAGGCGTGGAGATCCCCGCGCGCGCCCGCCGTCGTGGATACGGAGGGCATGCTTACCTACGAGGAACTGGACCGGCAGTCGGAACGCCTCGCGGTCTACCTCCGCGGCGCGGGTGTACGTCCCGATGAGGTAGTGGGTGTCTACATGGAGCGTTGCGCGGGGTATATAGTCGCATGCCTGGCTGCCCTGAAGGCGGGCGGAGCCTTTTTGCCTCTCGAACTCGCCTATCCTGCCTCGCTGCTTGCGGAGGTTATCGACGACGCGAAACCCCGCATCGTCCTCACGCACGAGCACTACGCGGAGCGCCTCCCCCGGGGACAATCACGCCTTTGTCTGGATAACGGTTGGGAAGAGACGGTTGGCGACGGCGCTTTGGAGAGCGCGCTACAACCCGATCTCGATAACCTGGTCTTCGTGTCTTACTCATCGGGTACTACCGGCAAGCCCAAGGGCATCGCCAATCCTCATCGCGCGGCGGTTCGCTCCTACCTCTGGCGCTTCGGTATCAGCGATTACGGTCCCGGGGACAAGGTGGGTTGCAACGTCTTCTTTATCTGGGAGATGTTCCGGCCACTCCTACGGGGCGCGATCACCGTAGTAATCCCCGACGACGTTATCTACGACCCCGAGGCGCTCGTCCGCTTTATGGAGGAGTTCGGGATCACCGAAGTCTTGATGACCCCTTCACTACTCGGCGCGGTGCTCAACGCGGGCGGCCCCGAGGTGGGGTCCCGCCTACAGGCCCTCCGGGTGCTATGGCTCAACGGCGAGGTCGTCACCAGGACGCTGGCGCGGCGCGTGCTGGAACTGCTGCCCGGCACCCGCGCGCTCAACGTATACAGCATCAGCGAGACCCACGAAGTCGCCGCGGGAGATCTGCGCGACCTTATCGACGACGCCTCCGCGACGTACTGTCCCGTGGGACGCCCCATGGACCCGGATCATCTCTATCTGTTGGATGAGGACATGCAACCCGTCCCGGACGGGGCGGCTGGTGAACTCTACGTCGGTGGTGACACTCTGGCGCGCGGCTACGTGAACCGCCCCGAGCTCACTGCGCAGCGCTTCGTGGAGGACCCATTCTCCTCCGAGGATGGGGCGAGGATGTACCGCACCGGGGACAAGGCGCGTCTGCTGCCCGGTGGGAGCCTGGAGGTGCTGGGACGCGTAGACTTCATGGTGAAGGTCCGGGGTTACAGCATCGAGCTCGGCGCGGTGGAGGCTGCCATCGAGAAGCACCTCGCGGTGAGGAGTTGCGTCGTGGTCACCGAGGGTGAGGAGGGCGAGGACAAACGCCTCATCGCCTATCTGGTCCCCTCTTCCGACCCTGCCGAGTACGGGGGGCGCTACGCCGACTGGAGCATAGACCCGAGAACGGGTCGTGAACCGGACATTCGACGCCGGTTACAGGAGAGTCTGCCACACTACGCCATCCCCGCAGTCTACGTAGAGTTGGAGGCGCTGCCGTTGCAGGACACCACGGGCAAGGTCGACCGCAAGCAACTCCCGTCTCCTCCCGCCCGCGTGGAGAATACCGATTTCGACCCGGTGAAGCATGCTCGGGCGCTCTCCTCGGAGGCGCCCCGGCACGAGAAGGAGGCTCTGCTCGTCCGGCTCTGGGAGGAGGTTCTGCGCCTGGAAGAGGGTGACGTGCGGCGCGACGACGACTTCTTCGACGTCGGTGGGCACTCTCTCGCCGCCGCGCAGCTACTCAGCAGCGTGGACGGCGTCTTCGGGGTGCGCCTCTCGATGCGCGCGTTCCTCGAGAACCCTACTGTCGAGGGGATGCGCGAGGGGATCGAAGCTTTACAACGGCGCCAGGGGCACGAAGAAACGGGCCATCCGGGCCAGGAACCTCCAGCGCGACCGGACCTGCGCTCCGAAGCCGTTCTGGAGCCGGGTATAGAGCCAGGAGGGGCAAGTCCTGCCGGCACAACCTCCTTGCACGATGCCCGGAGCGTCTTCCTGACCGGCGCCACCGGTTTCCTGGGGGCGTTTCTGCTCGACTCGTTGCTTTCGCGAACCAACGCCAGGATTTACTGTCTGGTCCGTCTCCGCAAGGGTGGAGAAGCGGACCTGATGGCTCCTATCCGCGCCAACTTGCGGCGGTACGGCCTCTGGAGTCCGGAGCATGCAGAGCGC
Source organism: uncultured Rubrobacteraceae bacterium (assembly GCA_902806065.1). Taxonomy (GTDB): domain Bacteria; phylum Actinomycetota; class Rubrobacteria; order Rubrobacterales; family Rubrobacteraceae; genus Rubrobacter_F. The sequence continues at coordinate 123,902 of CADCVE010000001.1, forward strand.
ATCGTCGCGGTGGCTGGAGATCTGAGCAAGCCCCTGTTGGGGATCGAAGAAGATGATTTCGATGCTCTGGGGCGTGAGTTGGATCTTGTGGTTCACGGTGGCGCGGTGGTCAACATGATCTACCCTTACGCCGCCCTAAAGTCGGTGAACGTAACCGGAACACAAGAAATCCTGCGCCTGGCCTGCCTACACAAGACCAAGCCCGTACACTACGTCTCGACCAACGGCATCTTCGCGCCCGGCACGCCTCTGTGCAGAGAGGATGTGGCTCTCGACTCTCTAGCCGAAGCTCGCGACGACGGCTACGGCCAGTCCAAGTGGGTCGCCGAGAAGCTGGTGTGGCAGGCTGCGGAGCGCGGGCTGCCGGTCGCCGTATACCGTCCCGGCAACATCTCCGGCCACAGCACCAGCGGGGCCTCGAACCCCAGGGACTTTCAGGGTGCTCTCATCGCCGAATCTCTACGTCTGAGTTCCGCGCCCCGGGTGGATGGATGGCGCATGGAGATGACGCCCGTGGATTTCGTGAGCCACGCGATCTGTCACCTCGCCAGTGAGCCGAACAACCTGGGACAGGTCTTCCACCTCGCCGACCCGAACCCCGTGCCGGCCGAAAGAGTCTTCACCTGGCTGGAAGAGATAGGCTACCCTCTCAAACGTCTGGATTACCCGCTCTGGCTGGAGGCGGTGCGCGAGTCGCGGAGTGCACCGTTCTATCGTGAAGCCGACAGCGATGACATCGTCGGCGGCATCTTGGGCGAAGCACCCGAGACGCACGAGCTCTGGGACGGCAATATCTACGACGACTCCAACACGCGGTATGCGCTGCGGGGGAGTGGTTTGCGGCGGCCCCAAGTCGACGCCTCGCTTCTCCGCAATTACGTGGATCACTTTGTGAGAGAGGGCCGGGTTGAAGAGCCTCCGAAACTCTCCAGCGGGCGTCGGAAGATCTCCCGTTTAGGATCCCGCAATACATAGCGGTTGCTCGTGGCGCGCAGGTGAGTACGTTAACCTGGTGGTCGAAGGCATGGTCAGGGTTGCACAGTAGACGCACGATGAGCTGGGGCCACCGAAGCAGGATGAGGAGGCCTCGTCGCGCCGGATTCTTATTCACGGGGGTGCGGCGTTCTTCAGCCTCTTTTTACGGCCTGCCGTCTCGCAGGTTTGCGGTATCTCTGAGGGGCAGAAGCACTGAATCTAGACTCATCTTCTCGTTCCCAAGCCTCCTGGACGACCCGTGGGCGTCGGCCGACTTCTTGGGTGAGGTCGGCGAGGCTCACTACCTCAGAAAACGTATTATCTCCTGCTGTCGAAAGCCGAAAGAGATCTGTTCTAAGATCTAGGCTCCCTACAGCATCGACCCCAGCGGAGCTTCGCATGGCTCGGTCATATCCGACGTTTGGTCGTCTGCTACGAGTGGAGGGCGGACAACTTTTTGGTCTCCCGCACCTGGAGTGCATCGTCATCCTACTCGGGTGTTTTGCTGGGTTAGTTTAGGAGAAGCTCAACGAGGCTACACTGGGACGAAGTATCCGATACTCAGGAGTGGCAGTGGCCGAAACGACGGAGTCCTCGAAGAGCCTAACCAGACGATTCGGTAGTTGGTTACTCGAAGCCCGAGCCGTAGAGCCAAAAGGCCGGGTCGCGAAGGAGGGGCAACCCGAGCAGCATTCCTGGTGGCAGGTCATGTGCCTGACCGGCGTGGATTACTTCTCCACGCTCGGCTACATACCCGCTATCGCAGGCCTGGCCGCAGGGGCTCTCTCGCCCATTGCCGCTCTGCTCATCGTTTTGCTGACGCTCTTCGGGATGCTGCCGATGTACCATCGGGTCGCCAAAAAGAGCCCCCACGGCCAGGGTTCGGTCGCGATGCTTGAAGGGCTGCTATCGTTTTGGACGGCCAAGTTATCCGTGCTCTGCTTGTTGGGCTTCGTGGCGACCGCCTGGGTGGTCACGATCACCCTCTCTTCATCGGATGCTACTGCCCACATAGTCGAGAACCCGTTTGTGTCGGAGTTTCTGGAGGGATGGGAGGTTGTAATTACCCTCGTGCTGTTGGCGCTCTTGGGGGGGGTTTTCCTCAAAGGGTTCAAGGAAGCGATCGGCATCGCGGTGCTCCTGGTGGCGGCTTTCCTGCTGTTGAACCTCGTTGTCGTGTCCGTCGGCTTCTACGAGATCGTCACGCAACCCCAAAACCTCTCCGACTGGCAAAGCACGTTGCTTGCCAGTCATGGAGACCCGCTGGCGATGCTCGGGGTGTCGTTGCTGGTGTTCCCGCAACTGGCTTTGGGCCTATCAGGCTTCGAGACCGGCGTGAGCATGATGCCGCTCGTGCGCGGCAGCGAGGAGGACGAGCCCGAGGAACCCGAAGCCCGTATCCGCAACACAGGTAAGCTGCTGACCGTAGCCGCCGTGATTATGAGCTTCTTCCTGCTCGCGAGCACCTTCGTGACGGCCGTGCTCATTCCTCTAGAGGAGTTCGAGTCCGGTGGCAGCGCCAATGGACGGGCGCTCGCGTGGGTGGCGCATGAGTACCTGGGTGGCGCTTTCGGGACGGTCTACGACTTGAGCACGATCCTGATTCTGTGGTTCGCAGGCGCTTCGGCGATGGCGGGGCTATTGAACATCGTACCCCGTTACCTGCCGGGCTACGGCATGGCACCGCAGTGGGGGCGGGCAGTAAGACCGTTGGTACTGGTCTATATCACCGTCGCTATAGCGATCACGATCATCTTCGGGGCCAACGTTGACGCCCAGGCGGGGGCCTACGCGACCGGCGTCTTGGCGATGATGACCTCGGCGGCCGTCGCGGTGACCCTGACTGCCGGACGCGATGGATCGAAGTGGGGAGCAATCGCGTTCGGATTGGTCACCCTGGTGTTTGTATATGCGCTGGTAGCCAATGTGATACAGCGGCCTGACGGCATCATAATCGCCGCGTTCTTTATCGTTTCGATCGTCCTCGCCTCACTAGTCTCGCGGGTATGGCGCTCGACCGAATTGCGCACGGAGAGCGTAGAGATGGACGAGGAAGCACAAAGGTTCATCGAAGACGTAACCAAAAAGAGCGAGATCCACCTCCTCGCGCACCGGTGCCAGTCAGGAGACGAGCGCGAGTATGACGTGTCGGAAAGGGAGCAGCGCGAAGACAACCACATCCCAGAGGACGTGCCTATACTGTTCCTGGAGGTCGAGGTGAAGGACCCGTCAGAGTTCGAGACCGTGCTCGAATTGAGGGGGATAGAGGTCGGTGACCACCGAGTGCTACGCGCGGAGAGTTCGACTGTGCCAAACGCTATCGCCGCCCTCCTGCTCCACCTGCGCGACACCACCGGCGACGAGCCGCACTGCTACTTCGGCTGGACGCAGGGCAATCCCATCGTGTACCTGTTCCGCTACCTCCTCTTCGGTGAGGGGGACATCGCCCCTGTAACCCACGAGGTCTTGAGGGAGGTCGAGCCGGACCCCAAGCGGCGTCCTATCATCCATGTCGGCGGCCGATAGCTCATCTACTACCAATATCCGAGCTATGCAGGGAAGCGTGACTCTAATCAAGGATGTCGAGAACAGTCACTCGTAGACTTGTGCAAATCGCGAAAACCTCCGGAAGTCATGTACAGAACTGCGTTGCTAGAATCCAGACGAGGGCACCGGGTAACGAGATGCAGATAATGTCAAGCATTGACGATGCGAAAGGTTTCGCGTTGCGGGCAGTAGCGACCAGAGACCTCGGTACCACGCGGTGGGCTAATGTATATTCATGGTATGGAAAAAGAATCCATACACTCCCGGGAGCGTGTAGATCCCCGACTCCCGAAAGGCGGGCAGGATGCCCGCCGTCCGAGCGACCTACTTAGAGGAGGTCCGACGTGCAGGAGATAGGGCACACGATAACCCGTGCTCGTCGCAATACCATTGGCGACGCCATCAGGCGCTCTGTCGCGCGTAACCCGGAGAAGGACGCCCTCGTCTTCGGCGAGCGGGGTTGGAGCTATGCCGATCTCGACGCGGGGGCCAACCGTGTCGCCAACGCGCTGTTGGCGCGGGGACTCGAAAAAGGTGACAGGGTGGCCGCCTACGGCATGAACTCCGACGCTTACGTCCTGCTCTGGCTGGGTTGCTCGAAGGCCGGCCTGACCCACGTCCCCGTAAACTTCCACCTCGCTGGCGAGGAGCTGCTCTACATCCTGAATCAGTCCGGCTCAAAGGCTCTCTTCTACGACCCAGGGTTCGAGGCTAACGTCGAGGAGGTGCGAGACGACGCCGAGGTAATCATCCACGGCACCCTCTACGAGGGAGACGACCTCGACGTCGTGAGCCTGGCCCAGAGCGGGGAAGACGCCTCCGAGCCCGACGTGGATCTGGATGAGGAGGACGTGGCACAGATCCTGTACACCTCCGGGACGACCTCCGCCCCCAAAGGTGCGACGCTGACGCACCGGGCGCTGCTGGCCGAGTACGTGAGCTGTATCGAGGCTCTGGAGTATCGCTACGACGATCGCGCGCTGCACTCGCTCCCGCTCTACCACTCGGCCCAGATGCACGTCTTCCTCATGCCGGACCTGCTCGTCGGGGCGACGAACTTCGTGGTCGTAGCACCGGACCCTGAGCAGTGCTGCGCTCTGATAGAGCGCGAGAAGATCAACTCCATGTTCGCCCCGCCGACGGTTTGGATCTCTTTTTTGCGGCACCGAGCCTTTGAGGAGCACGACCTCGCCAGCCTCCGGAAGGTGCAGTACGGTGCCTCGATCATGCCCGTACCCGTGCTTCGGGAGCTGCGGGAGAGATTGCCCAACCCCAGGCTTTATAACTGCTACGGGCAGAGCGAGATCTCACCTCTAGCCACCGTTTTGCGGCCCAATGAGCTTACCGAGGAGAGGCTAGCCTCCGTTGGGCGTCCCGTCCTGTTCGTCGAAACCAGGGTCGTGGACCCCGAGATGAACGACACTGCGCCCAACGAGACCGGCGAGATCGTCCACCGCTCCCCGCAGCTCATGACGAGCTACTGGGAGAAACCCGAGGAGACCGAAAAAGAGTTCGAGGGAGGCTGGTTCCACTCCGGGGATCTTGGCTATTTCGACGAGGAAGGCTTCCTCTATGTAGTGGACCGGGTAAAGGATGTCATAAACACTGGCGGGATGCAGGTATCCGGGCGTGACGTGGAAGACGCGCTCTTCGAACATGAGGCCATCTCCGAGGTCGCGGTTATAGGACTTCCGGACGAGAAGTGGATCGAAGCTGTCAGCGCCGTGGTCGTCCCCAGGGAAGACGTCGAAAGGGAGAACCTGCGCGAGAAGCTGGAAGAGCACGCCAGGGAGAAGCTCGCTGATTACAAGCGCCCCAAGCACATCTTCTTCGTGGAGGACTTGCCGCGCAACGCCGCCGGCAAGATCCTCAAGCGCGAGCTGCGGGAGGAGTTCGCCAACAGAATCACTTCGCGGTGGGAGTAAGGAGTGGAGAGTAGGTCCCGACGAGACGCCAGGGGATTCAGGCGAGATTGGGCGCTTTAGTGAGGAGAAAGGAGTAAGTGCGTGGCGACTGAAAATGCTTCTGCGCCTTTGGAGGGCAAGACGATCTTCATGTCTGGCGGCAGTCGTGGGGTCGGGTTGGCGATCGCGATGCGCGCCGCCCAAGATGGCGCTAACGTGGCGCTGATCGCCAAGACCGACGAGCCGCACCCCAAGCTGCCTGGCACGATTCATACTGCGGCCGAGGAGATCCGGGACGCGGGCGGCCAGGCGCTGCCGATCGTGGGCGACATCCGCGACGCGGACGCGGTAAACGAAGCCGTCGAGAGGGCGGTCGAGGAGTTTGGCAGGATCGACGTCGTGGTCAATAATGCCTCCGCGATCAACCTCTCGGGGACCGAGGAGTTGGAGGTCAAAGGCTACGATCTCATGCAGGAGATCAACGTCCGAGGTACGTTCGTGGTGACCAGGGCGTGTCTGCCCCACCTCAAGAAGAGTGGGGACAACCCGCACGTGCTGACGCTCTCGCCGCCGCTGAACCTGGATCCCAAGTGGTTCGGGGCGCATGTCGCATACACAATCTCCAAGTACAACATGAGCATGCTCACGCTCGGCTGGGCCGAGGAGTTCCGTGAGGACGGGATCGCGTGCAACTCTCTGTGGCCGCGGACGATGATCGCTACCGCAGCGGTCATGAACCTGCTAGGAGGAGACGAGGCGATGGCTCAATCGCGTAACCCTGAGATCCTCGCCGACGCCGCGCACGCGATCCTCGCCCGGGGTCCCGAATGCACCGGCAACTTCTTCATAGACGAAGACGTGCTCGCCGAGGAGGGGATAACCGACCTCGAACGCTACCGCGCCGACCCTGAGGGTGGTGAACTCGCGGTCGACCTGTTTCTGGATTAGATCGCTTCGTTGCAGGGAGTAGTCTGCGGCGAGACGCTGGGGGCAGGAGTCGGGAACGACAGGGCGCTACTCCCGAAACGAGAAATGAATAGCTCTTATGTTAGTCGATGTGTTGAGTAGACGACAAATCCAGAATACAGTCTCACAGAAAGCAAAGGTCTTAGAACTGGAAGAGCGGAAGCGGCTGAAGTCGTCCCAAACGCGTAGGCAATGAAGATGACCACGGACTCAATAAGGTTTCTGGACCGCGCAACTGAAGCAATTTAAGTTTAAAGCTAGCGCCAGTAGGCGGGGCTCGCGACATGGAGGACGATACGGTCAAGGGCTTCCTCTTAGAGAAAGGCACCCCAGGCTTTACCGCCGAGAAGATGGAGAACAAGATGGCGCTGCGCGCCGTGCACAACGCTCTGATCAATCTGGACGAGTGCCGCATGAAGGAAGAGGACCGGCTGCAAAACGCTAACTCGTTCAGGGATACAGCCAGGGTTCTGCGCATGACACGCGTTGGAGGAGCCTGGATTGCCGTAGGCTGCGGGATGGGCGCGTACGAACACGCTCTCGCCTACGCGCAGCAGCGCGAGCAGTTTGGCCGTCCTATCGGAGGGTTTCAGCTTATACAAGACCTGCTGGTGCAGATGCTGGGCAACGTGACGGCTTCCCAGTGTATGGTCCTGCGCCTTTCGCAAATGCAGGATGCCGGGGAGATGAAAGCCGAGCATGCCTCGCTGGCCAAAGCCTTCGTTACCACCAAAACCCGCGAGACGGTAGCCCATGCCCGCGAGCTCCTCGGGGGAAATGGGGTCCTGATTGACTACAACGTGGGACGCTTCTTTGCCGACGCCGAGGCGATCCACTCCTACGAGGGTACGCGCCAGGTTAACTCGCTCATCGTGGGACGCGCCATAACCAGTTTTGGCGCCTTCTTATAGAGGGAAGGAACGCAAGAGAAGAGGAATAAGATCAGCTACGCCGGCAAAGCAGCAATCTGTCACACATACTAGGGAAGCGGCAGGCCTGACCGAGCCGGGAGATGATCCCATCACTGGGGGTACGGCGGCGGAGAGTCTGCGCCTTTGATACAGGCCGTGGAGAGACAACTTGTAGATATTAAGGTGAGTGCGGGCTACCGCACCGGATTCGTTACCGAGAGGAGTAGATTATGGCGATAAAAAAGATACAGGTAGTAGGGGCGGGACAGATGGGGAGCGGCATCGCTCAAGTAGCAGTGCAGCGCGGTCTTGCGGTGCATCTGGCAGATGTGGAGCAGGAGATGGTAGAGAAGGGCCTCGAGACGATAAAGAAGAACCTCTCCAGATCCGTTGAGAAGGAGCGCATCTCTCAGGAAGAGATGGACGATGCGATGGGGCGTATCGATTCTGGGACGGAGTACGCTCAGGACGCGGATCTGGCGATAGAAGCCGCCCCCGAGACGATGGAGATCAAGACGGAGGTCTTCCGGGCTCTGGACGAGCAACTCAAGGAAGAGGCGATTCTAGCATCGAACACTTCCTCGCTCTCCATTACCAAGCTTGGGGCGCAGACGAATCGGCCCGAGAAGTTTATAGGAATGCACTTCTTCAACCCGGTGCCGGCCCTGAAGCTCGTCGAGATCATCCGCGGGCTAGAGACCAGCGACGAGACCTACGACGCGGTCAACGAACTGGCCGAGCGGCTGGAGAAAACGCCGGTAGAGGTGCAAGACTCCCCCGGTTTCGCGGTGAACCGCATCCTGGTGCCTATGATCAACGAGGCAGTCTATTGTGTCATGGAGGGCGTGTCCGAGCCCGAGGACGTGGACACCGCGATGAAGCTCGGTACTAACCAACCCATGGGCCCGCTGGAGCTTGCCGACCTGATCGGCCTGGACACCTGCTTGCACGTGATGGAGGTTTTGCACGAGGGCTTCGGCGACACTAAGTACCGGCCCTGTCCGCTATTGAAGCGGTATGTCGCTGCCGGCCGGCTCGGACGCAAGAGTGGACGAGGGTTCTTCGAGTATGATCAAAGTTAAAGCAGTAATTTACGTGGCATAAGGGTAAGGCAAACACTATAAGGAAGGAGTAAAAAGGTATGGATAAGGTTTGCCGCAGAGAGCTAACAACAGTAAGCTTCCTCAGGCACAGCACCTATACACACGGGTATTACCCTGTCTCTCCGCTACAGGCCAGACCCTGATACTGACTCTAATCTCACCCTAACTCAGACGCAACTCCCTACAATACCGGGCAATCTAGGGAATGAAAAACCGCTTGCTTATGTGGCATTTGCAAGGCCCTGCAATGCTCCGCAATGCCAGACCGCTTACTCGTAATGAGCAAGTCAGCGGGTTTTCCTGTGACTGCAGGGGAGATGAACAAGTAGGAGAGGCAGGTGGATCTCAGGGCTGCGCCGATGTCGTTTCTCAGTATGATTAACATGGTCGTGAATGCAGACATCTACATTGAAGGTGTTGGCCCATAAAACCTCCTCCTCGAAAGAGCTCTCTGAGACCGCGCGAGCGGGGCAAGGCACCCTTGGCCGGTGTGCCGGACGAGAAGGAGTTCGAGTCCGCCACCGAGGATTTTGGGCTGCGCACATCGGCGGTGGGTCAAAACTCTCGCGGGAAACCCTGCGGGATTTGAAAGGAGTTCGGCATAAGTTCTGAATCTTTGCAGAGCCGGATTGCTGTGGTAACCGGGGCGTCCAGCGGGATCGGGGCGGCGGTGGCCCGCGCGCTCTCGCGCGAAGGTGCGCACGTAGCGCTGGCGGCGCGTCGGTCAGAAGCGCTGCGTGAAGTGCAAGCAGGGCTCGACCAGCAATGTGGTGCGGCAAAAAGCTTAGTCATGCCCACCGATATCACCGATCGCCGGCAGGTCAAGTCGCTGATAGCACGCACCGAACAAGATCTCGGCCCCGTCGACATCCTCGTCAACTGTGCAGGGGTTATGTTCTATACGCTGATGAAAAACCTCCAGGAGGACGACTGGGAGCGAACCGTGGACGTGAACTGCAAGGGGGCGCTGAACTGCATCGGCGCGGTGCTGCCCGGGATGATCTCTCGTGGGCGGGGGCACATCGTAACCATCTCTTCGGACGCTGGCCGCAAGGTCTTCCCCGGCCTTTCGGCCTACTCGGCCAGCAAGTTCTTTGTCGAGGCGCTCTCGCAGGGGTTGCGTCTGGAGACGGTCGGTACGGGGGTAAAGGTGACTACCATCCAACCGGGCAACGTTGCAACCGACCTCCTGTCGCTCAGCAAGGACGTGGAGGCTCTGGAGATGTACGGACAGCCGGGCGGGGCACGCGTTTTAGACCCCGAGGACGTCGCCGCGTCGGTGATGCACGCACTGAGGCAGCCGGAGTACGTCGCCGTCAACGAGGTGCTGGTGGAGCCCCGCGATGAGCCTGTCTGAAGGGCCTCCGTGACCGGCGCGCTTTCGGGCCTGGTAGAGCATCGCTACGCGGACCTTGGGCATGTGCCGCTACATTACGTCGAGGCGGGGGAGGGGCCGCTCGTAGTGCTCTTGCATGGGTTTCCGCAGTTCTGGTATATGTGGCGGGCGCAGATCCCTGCGCTCGTGGCCGCGGGTTTCCGGGTGGTTGCTCCGGATATGCGCGGCTACAACCTCTCGGAGAAGCCAGGTAGAGTTTCGGACTACCGGGTCGAGTTGCTTGCGCGCGACGTGGAGCGCCTGATCCTTGCTCTCGGGGCAAAGAGTGCGGTGGTCGTCGGGCATGATTGGGGTGCGATCGCGGGCTGGTTTACCGCAATGCAGCATCCGGAGCGCGTGACGAAGCTGGCGATCCTCAACGTCCCGCATCCGGTTCGCTTTGTGCGAGGTCTATTCAAGTTGGAGCAGTTGCGAAAGAGCTGGTACGTTTTTGCTCTACAGGTGCCCGGCCCGCCGGGGCGACGGATCGAGCGCGAGGTTTTCGCTCGCTTCCTCCTCGATATCCGCCGCGATCCGGCAAGGCCGGGGACGTTCGGCGAAGAAGACATCGAACGGTACACGGAGGCGATGGCGCGGCCGGGCTCCCTGACCGCTGCCTGCAACTACTACCGGGCCCTCGTTCGCAGAAACCCCGCTACAACACGGGCGATGCTAAAGAAGATAGAGGCTCCCACGCTCGTGATCTGGGGCGAGCGAGACCGCTACCTGAGCCCCGGCTTGGCCGAGCCGAACCGTTCATGGGTCCCGAACCTCCGCGTCGAACGGCTCCCCAACGCGAGTCACTGGGTGGCGGAGGACAGTCCCGCAGAGGTTAACGCCTTGCTTCTCGACTTTCTAAACGGTGCGTAACGCACGCCTCGGCTGGTTCCAGCATCCGTCCTCGATGCTAGAATTAATATTCGAGAAGCAGGCAAGCGAGGCGTGAGGATCAGGCATTGCAGACACAGGAGAAGCGGACTTATCAGGCGGTCATCGGGCTAGAGTTTCACGTACACCTCGCGACCAGAACCAAGATGTTCTGCGGTTGCCGGGTCGCCTACGGTGACGAGCCTAACACTCATACCTGCCCGGTTTGCCTGGGTCATCCGGGGGCGCTTCCGTTTACCAACGAGAAGGCCGTCGAGCTTGGGGTAATGGCCGGGCTCGCCCTGAACTGCGAGGTTGCGTCCAGGGCTGTCTTCGCGCGCAAGAACTACTTCTACCCGGACCTGCCGAAGGGTTACCAGATCTCCCAGTTCGACGCCCCTATCTGCACCGGCGGCTACCTCGACGTTCCCGTACCCGAGGGTACCGTGCGCGTCGGTATAACGCGCGTCCACCTCGAAGAGGACGCCGCCAAGAACGTCCACGTCGGTGAATCCGGCCGTATGCACGGCTCGGTCGGCTCGCTCGTGGACTTCAACCGCGGCGGTACTCCGCTTATCGAGATCGTCACCGAGCCCGATATCCCCTCACCCGAGGCAGCTCGTGCCACGGCGAACCACCTCAAGGCCATCCTGCAGGCGATAGGCGTCTCGGAGGCGGACATGGAGAAGGGCCAGCTCCGCTGCGACGCCAATGTAAGCATCCGCAAACCGGACGGCTCCTTCGGCATCAAGACCGAGTTGAAGAACATGAACTCCTTCCGCTACGTGGAGCGTGGCCTCACCCGCGAGTTGGAGCGCCAGCAGGGGATACTGGAGGAGGGTGGCCGCGTCACGCAGGCAACGGTCCACTACGATCCCGTCGCCGATGAAGTCCACGAGCTTCGGAGCAAGGAGGAAGCCCACGACTATCGCTACTTCCCGGAGCCGGACCTCCTGCCTCTAGAGCTTACTGCGGCCTGGGTCCAAGAGATAAAGAGTCGCCTGCCCGAGCTTCCCGAGGAGAGGAAGGCGCGCTTTATCAAGCAGTATGGGCTTTCGGAGTACGATGCGGGAGTATTGACAGCCGACGCGGAGCTTGCCGGTTTCTACGAGAAGGTCGCCGCTGAAGCAGACCCCAAGCAGGCCGCCAACTGGACGACCGGCGAGTTGCAAGCACTTTTGAACGAGGCGGGGATCGGCATCCCGGAGTCGAAGGTCGAGCCGGGGCATCTGACGGAGTTGATCCGGCTGGTCGAAAAAGGAACAGTCTCCCGCTCCGCTGCCAAAGACGTCCTCGGCTTCGTCTTCGAAACGGGTGATGCCCCTTCGGCCGTGGTCGAGCGCGAGGGTCTAGCCTCAATGGGCGGCGACGAACTCTCGGGGACGGTGGACGAGGTTATCGTCGCCAACCCGGCCGAGGCCGGGCGGGTCAGGGATGGGGACAAAAAGGTCATCGGCTTCCTCGTTGGCCAGGTAATGAAGGCCACGCGTGGCGGCGCCGATGGTGGCCGGGTGCGCCAGCTACTCATGGAGAAGCTCGACGGCCAGTAGCCGGGTGCGAGACTGCGGCAAGCCCCGCGTCTTCGTTCCGATACCCTCCGAGGCGCTCCTATACATTGGCTCTATCATGGAGGCCGGCGGCGAGCCGATGGTGTTCGGCCTACCGATGGAACGCCCTTTCGGTGGCGTCGCGCTCCGTCGAGAGTGGGTCGCCGACTGGGCCGAGACCTTCTGTGCCAACAACAAGCTCGATGCTCTGCTCTTGAGCGCCGAGGAGCCAGCGGAGCTCGCGGGCCTGCTGATAGCCGCGCTGCGCCTCGACCTGCCGGTGGCCGTTGTGCCGGTGAGAGACCCTTTTGCTATCGCCCTTGCAGCTCTGGGGGGGACGCCTATCGCGGAGGACGCCGCCACTATCGCTGTCGAGCTGGGCAAGACCGGCAGACCGCGCCTGCGGGAACTGGTCGAGGGCTTCTCTCTGGCGAACGCGCTGCGGGCCGGCCTTGCCTCGGGCGCCGGGCCGGAACTTCTAGTACACCTCGCCGCCATCGCGCGAGAGGCCGGGGTGATCGGATTCCCACAGATGATCCGGGTTCTCGCTCCCGAGAGCCCGAAAGCCGTGGACCTCGGCTCGTCATGGTTCGATACCTACGGCACCGCCGGACTGCTCTCTCATCTCGGTGACGCGCTGCACGACACCAGGACCGTAACCGGACGACTGAAGGAAGCCCTCCCGCCCGCTCCTCCGGCCCTGGAGGATCAGGAGGCTGCCGGTTCACGTTTGGCCTTCGTGCGTGGCCGAGCTTCTGGGACAGAGGTAGTTTGCCGGACGGATAGCGGCGTCGCGGAGGTCTCCGGACATTGTCGCTTCTTCGGTTTGGAGGAGGATGCTGTTCGGGCGGTGGAGGGGGGTGGGATCGAGCGTTCCGAGTTGCTCGTCGTGGCGGGCTGCGGACCCGGCGGGGGGCCGGGTCTGATCCGTCTCGACCGCCTCTCCGGTGCCCTGGACGTAGCCGGCCTGGCCGTTCCCGTACTCACCGACGGGCTCCCTCCCGATGATGCTACTGGCGCCTGGGCTTCGCTGATGACGCCGGACGCCGCGGCTGGTGGTGTGATCGCGCGTTTGCGGGACGGGGATTTCTTGCGGATCGACCTCGAGAAGGGCCTCATTCGCACCGGAGCTGCGGCCGAGGAGATCCGACGCCGCGAGCCCTTCGCGAGCCCCGTACTCTCCACCTACGGCTACGCCGCCCGCTACGCTCGCTACGCCCTACCCGCACTCGAAGGCGCTGGATTCCGCTAATTATTTCTCTTGCGGATTACTAAAGTGTTCGCGGCCATGTCGCCGGGCCGCTGCCTCTTTGGCGAGACCAGCATAACGAAAACGCCCACAAGCATATCCGCAAAGAGGAACGCCAGCGCCCGCAACGCCGCACGGCCAGGACCCGGCACGCCGCCATCCTCCGCCCGGACTACCTCTATCCCCAACAACGCCTTCCCAAGGGTCCGCCCCCGGAAACCGTCGAAGACAACGACGTAGACCAAATACAGGACGCAGAGTAACAGCACGAACACGAGCAGCAGTATCAGAGTCAGGAGAAGGCTTGAATTTACAAACAGGAGAGGTGTGAACGCTACAGAAGAGGGGAGCGTCACTAGAAAGCAGTCAAGTAGGCAAGCTAGCACCCGTCGTCCTACCACCTCGACCTCCCGCTCTTGCTCGTGAGTCAGGTTTTCCAGTGCTTTACTCCCGTAGACGCCGTATACAAGGACTGTAATGCCCGGAGGCGCTTCGTTCAGCCACAGGGCGCTTCTCCTTCAGAGGAAAACCCTTTGAGGGTTCAGCGAGATAGCAACAGCTTGTAGATTGTCTGAGCTAGAATGTAGCCATCTCGCAAGATAATGACTAGAATAGGTATCTAGTTGTCCGCATCAAGAGAGGAACCTTCGTACCCATGATGAACAAGTATCGTTTGATGTCGCCGGGGCCTACGCCTATCCCACCGGAGGTCTCGGCTGCCGGTGCTTTGCCGATCATCCACCACCGCACGCAGGAGTTCGGCGAGGTCTTTACTCGTGTGAACGAGAACCTCAAGCGGGTATTTCTGACCGAGAACGACATCTTTACTTACGCCGCTAGCGGGACGGGGGCTTTCGAGGGCGCGATCCAGAACCTCTTCTCCCCCGGGGATAAGGTCCTGGTAGTAAACAACGGCAACTTCGGCAACCGCTGGGTGAAGATGAGCCGGGCGTTTGGCCTCGAAGTTACCGAGTTGAAGTACGACTGGGGTGTGAAAGCCGATAACGACGAGGTCGCCGACGCGCTCGCGAACGACCCCGAAATCAAGGCCGCCATGTGCGTCCTCTCCGAGACCTCCACCGGTACGGTCAACGACATCGAGGGCTTCACCCGGGCGACACAGAACGTCGTCAGCATCGTGGACGCGGTCTCGGGCCTTGGGGCCTGCACTCTGCGCACCGATGATTGGGGTGCGGACGTGGTGGTGGCGGGTTCGCAGAAGGCGTTGATGACGCCTCCGGGGCTCGCGTTTGTCAGCGTCTCGGAGCGGGCGATGCGGATGCACGAGGAGTCGCGGATGCCGCGGTTCTACTTCGATTGGACGGCGGCGAAGAAGGCTTATGCCAAGACCCCGCCACAGACGGCTTGGACTCCGGCGGTGAGCTTAATTATTCAGTTGGACATTGCCTTGCAGCAGATCATTGCCGAGGGTGTTGAGGAGGTCTTTCAGCGTCACGTCCTTCTGGGGCGGGCCGCGCGCGAGGGGATCAAGGGGATGGGCCTCAGGCTCTTCGGGCCGGATGAGGACCTCAACTCGGCCGTTACGGCGGCGTGGGTGCCGGACGGGCTAGACGGCAAGGCGCTCGTGCGGTTGTTGTTCCGGGAGCACGGGATACAGGTCGCGGGGGGGCAGGGTCCGATGGAGGGTAGGATCTGGCGCATCGGCCACTGCGGCTACTTCGACTCCTACGACATCATCGCCACCATAGCCGCCGCCGAGCTTGCTCTGGAGTCCCTGGATCACCCGGTGGAGCTAGGCCGCGGCGTCGGCGCCGCCCAACGCGTCTTCTCCAAGAGCGGGGTGACGGCTTAATGAAGGTCCTTATCACCGAAGCCCTCGCCGAAAGCGGGGTCGAGCTACTACGCAAGGAGTTCGAGGTAGACGTCCTTCTGGGCCTGAGCCCCGAGGAGCTCGTAGAGAAGATCGGGGCGTACGACGGCCTCATTATCCGCAGCGCCACGACGGTGACAGCCGAAGTTATCGACCACGCCGACAACCTCAAGGTCGTAGGCCGGGCTGGTATCGGGGTGGACAACATAGACATCGAGGCCGCGACGAAGCGGGGCATTATCGTCGCCAACGCCCCGGAGAGCAACACGATAGCGGCCGGCGAGCACACCCTCGGCCTGATGCTGGCAGCGGCGCGTCACATCCCGGCGGCGGACACCTCCCTGCGCGGCGGCGAGTGGAAGCGGAGCAAGTTCAAGGGCGTGGAGGTCGCCGGAAAGACGCTCGGCCTCGTGGGGCTGGGGCACGTAGGTACGATCGTCGCGCGGGGCGCTCTCGGGATGAGGATGCGCGTGCTGGCCTATGACCCGTACGTCTCGGAGGACCGGATGCGCGATATGAACGTCGCCCGGGCCGAGAGCGTGGACGAGGTGTTGGAGCAGTCCGACTTCGTCTCCTTGCACGTCCCGCGAACGCCGCAGACGATGGGTCTGATCAACGCGGAAACCCTGGAGAAGATGAAGCCCTCCGCGTACCTCATAAACGTCGCGCGCGGGGGCATAGTGGACGAGGGGGCGCTGTACAACGCGCTCAAGGAAGGGACCATAGCCGGTGCCGCCCTGGACGTCTTCAAGGAGGAGCCTACGACGGACTCACCGCTCTTCTCGCTCCCGAACGCGGTCATCACGCCGCACCTCGGGGCGAGCACGGTCGAGGCTCAGGACCGGGCGGGCGTAACCGCCGCCGAGCAGGTCGCGGTGGCGCTGCGGGGGCGGGTACCGATGAATGCCATAAATGCCCCGGTGCCGGTCGGGGAGGGCGCGGAGTTCGTCGCCCAGTTCTCGGAACTCTGCGAGACCATGGGGAGGGTGCTGTACCAGCTTACGGACAGGCCCGGTAGCTCGTTGAAGATAGAGTACCGGGGCGAGGTCGCCGCTCACGATACTCGCCTTCTGGACGTCTCAGTGGTGAAGGGGCTACTGGCGGGGATGGTTCATGAGCCGCTAAACTTCGTCAACACGCCCGCGCTCGCCAAAGAGCGGGGGCTCAGGGTCGAGACGGCGCGTCTCTCCGAGAGCGCCGATTATACGAGCCTGGTCACGCTGCGCCTCGCCTCCGATGGTGGAGAGGAGAACGTGGTGAGCGGGACTCTCGTCGGGCCGCGAATGCAGCCCCGGATCGTCGATGCTTTCGGCTTTACGGTAGATATCGTGCCTCAGAAGCATACGCTCTTCCTCCGCAACGAGGACCAGCCCGGTATGATCGGCAAGGTCGGGAGCATCCTTGGGGAGCATGGGGTCAACATCGGTAACATGGCCGTCGGGCGCAGCGCCCCCGGTTCCCCGGCCGCAATGGCGATAACGGTGGACGAGCCAATCTCCGACGAGGTCTTGAAGACCTTGCGCGAGGTTCCTGGCTTCACCGACGCCCGAGCCGTAAGTCTCTAGCCCCATGACGCCGAGCATCGAGGACACCATCGCCCGCTACCGTGGCTACGGCCCGGCCTTCAAGCCGGGTGAAAAGGCTCCTGTTAGCGGTACCTACGTCTGCCACCGGGGGACGATGCTGCCCCCGGTGCGCGTCCAGCTTACGAAGGGCGAGGAGTTCCCGGAGGCCGAGGACCTGGGGACGCACACTCGCTGGCGGGGGACGAACATTCAGGCGTAGGGAGTCCGACAGCCCTTACTGGTTGTGCTCGTTGATGAAGTTGATAGTCTGCTCCGCTATGAGGTCTTTATCGTTGTCCAGCGTGGCGACGTGGTAGGAGTTCTCCAGCCAGAGTAGCTGCTTGTTCGCGCTGCCGAGCTTCTCCAGGATGTGTGGGCCGTTGTCGGGCGGGACGACGTGGTCTTCGGTGGATTGCAGGATCAAGGCTGGCGCCGAGACGGTCGGGAGCAGGTCATCAGTGACGCGCATCAGGGTCATGAAGTCCTTGACTGCTGGGATGGGGACCTCCGGGTAGACGAGTTCCTCCACGCCCTCGGCTTTTATGTCCGAGCCGACGCCCGGCACGGTCGCGGGGGCGTTGGGGTCGAAGACAAGCCGGGCGAGG
Organism: uncultured Rubrobacteraceae bacterium; assembly: GCA_902806065.1. Taxonomy (GTDB): domain Bacteria; phylum Actinomycetota; class Rubrobacteria; order Rubrobacterales; family Rubrobacteraceae; genus Rubrobacter_F. The sequence goes on from CADCVE010000001.1 coordinate 141,347, forward strand.
TCCGGGTTGTCGAGGAACACGCAGGCGTTGATAGGGATGATGCCGCTTATGCGGCCCGGGCGGGTGGCGGCTAAGTATAGCGAGAACATACCGCCCATCGAGAGCCCGGCGAAGAAGACTTTGCTGGTGCGCTGTTCGAGCCAGATGAGGCTCTCTTCGATGGAGTGGATCCAATCGAGCGCCGTGCTCCTGGCATGATCTTGCATGTTCGTGCCGTGTCCTTTGAGCCTCGGTCCCACGACCGTGAAGCCCTCCGCCGCCAGCGCCTCGCCCAAAGGCCGTACGCTCTGCGTCGTCCCGGTAAAGCCGTGGGAGACGAGGACGCCCGTCCCGCCGCCCTCGAAGCTAAAAGGCTCCGCCCCAGACATGATCTGCTGTTCCATCCCGTTCCTCCTTGCCTCGCTGTCCCTGGGAAGAGACATTATAGACATGCCCAGCCGAATGCTGTTATCGTACTTCCAGTTCTTTTCCGTGCGGGAGGCTTGTGGTGATCAGGGGCAAGAAAGGCGGAGGGCTCGGGACCACGCTCGTCCTGGCGCTACTGGTTGTCGTTCTGTCGGTGGTTATAGGTGTGGGGATCGCCCGCTACGGTAGCGAGGTCTCGGTGCTGAATTTCTTGCTCGGTGACCCGGCGCCGAGGACCACGACCGGTCCCGTGGTCGTGGAGGGCATTCAGCGGTTGGATCAACTCGCGACCGTGCGCTGGACCGAATCCACAGTCATCACCAAGCAGAGTGGAGGGAACGAGCTGGGGCAGTTCCTAATCGGCGAGAGGATTTTGCTCGTCGCCGTGGGAGAGGTCGAGGCGGGGGTGGATCTGGCGAGCCTGGGGCCGGATGATGTCGAGGTGGATGGAGAGAGGGTGACGATCCGGCTGCCGGAGTCCGAGATACTCTCGTCGAGCCTGGACGAGGAGAAGACCGCCGTCTACGACCGGGACCAGGGGTGGTTGAATTTCCGGTCGGATGACGCGTTGGTGGAGGAGGCCCGCCGGGAGGCGGAAACGGAGATTACCACCGCCGCCCGGGAGAACGGTATTCTGGACTACGCGAAGAGCAACGCCGAAGACGGGATCCGGGCATTCGTAACCACTCTGGGCTTCGAAGAGGTCGAGTTCGCGGAGTAGAATGTCGTGCTGTGATGGACAACGCGGAAGGAACATCCAGGCGTGCATAGACGCCGGATACGACGAGGTCTACCTACAGTAGATCGGGCCGAATCAGAAGGAGTTATTCGACTTCTACGAAAAGGAGATCCTCCCCGAGTTCGGATAGTCGCGCTGCCGGTTACTCCAGGGTTGAGATAAGCTCGGTTCGAGTAGGGTTGGCTGGTTACGGTAGACGACAATCCTCGTAAGATGATCCAGAAGTGCTTTGTGGTCCGTATCTTTTGCAAAGGAGGCAATCAATGAGCCAGCAACAGCAAATGACGGAAGGTGGTCCCCGTCCCGAGACCAGCAGGGGCCATTACATCCTGGAGGTTCTCGGGATCGCGGCTTTCTTCGTGCTCGCGCTGTTTATCGCGGTGGACATCTATCACGGGATGGCGAACTTCGGCTACCTCTGGCTGCTGCCGTTGCTCGTACTCCTGGCTTACCTGGCCGCGGATCTGATCTCCGGGATCGTGCACTTCCTGGCGGACAACTTCGGGTCTCCCGAGATGCCGGTCATCGGACCTGGGTTTATAAGTGGCTTTCGTGAGCACCACGTGGACCCGGCCGGGATAGTTACCCACGACTTCGTAGATACCAACGGCAACAACTGCCTCGTGAGCCTCCCCTTCCTGCTGTTGGTATGGATCGCCGTCCCTATCGAAACGACGGTCGGCGGGTATCTCTTCGCGGCTTTCTCACTCTTGCTCTGCTTCGCAGTGTTCCTGACCAACCAGTTCCACAAGTGGGCGCACATGCAAGATCCGCCGTCTACGGTGGCATGGCTCCAGAGGCGGGGTGTGATCCTCTCCCGGGAACACCACAATGTTCACCACGCCAGCCCCTACGACACCTACTACTGCATCACCGTGGGCTTCTGGAACCCGCTGCTAGATCGAACCCGGTTCTTCGAGCGAACCGAGCGGCTGCTCCGCAGCATAATTCCCGGAACAGACCCCCGCCTCCGGGTCGAGAGAGAGGGAAGCCTCAACGACTGAGAAGCTCTCTGAATCCCCGGGATTGAGCCTGTTGGAGGTGCACCGAACTTCGTTGAAGCTCAGGCGCGGCTGACCCGGGCTCGCAGGGCGGAGAAGGCGAGCGCGAACGACACCACGCCCACTCCAACGACCGCGCCGATGGCGGGGAGCAGGTCGGACGGGGACCAGCCGGAGGAGATGAGGGCGCGCAAACCGGCGAGCAGATACGTCACGGGGTTGTAGTCGGCGACGGCGGCCAGCCAGCCGGTGAGCGCTTCCTGTGGCAGGAACGTCGTCGTGAGGAACGCGAAGGGGAAGAAGAGGAGGAACGAAGAGTTCACCGCCCCGGGGTTGCCGGTGCGCAGCGCGATCGCGTAGGGGAAGCCGGTGAACGCGAGCCCCCACAACCCGCTGAGGAGCAGGAACGCGAGCACGCCCAGAGGTCCGGTGGCAAAGCCGATCCCGAGGATGAAGCCTAGAGCGAGTACGGGCAAGCACAGCGCCATGACGAGCACGAGATCGGCGACCATCAGCCCGAGCAGCAGGCTGTAGCGGTTCACCGGCGAGACGAGCAGACGGTCGAAGTAGCCGGACTGAATGTCGGTGACGAGCGCGGAGGCGCGCGAGATGCCCGTTACGGCGAAGACGATCGCGACGGGCAACTGGAAGGCTTCGAAGTCGTTTACCCCGACGAATTGGCCCACATCCGCCAGGGCGCCGACGTTCACCGCGAAGAAGAACAGTGGCACGATAAGCGCCGGTATAAAGGCTTCCGGCTCGCGCGGTATCGCCCGCAAGGCCCTTCCGGCGACGCTGATCAAGTCGCGCCAGAAGCCAGCCGGGCGGGCGCGAATGGCGCCGCTATCGCTCCTGGCGCGGTGGGACGTAGTAGTGGGAGTTGCTCCGGTATTCACTGAGACTCCTTTTCGTCCGTGTCCTCGATGTTGCCGAGCCGGTTGCCGGTCACTTCTAGGAACACGTCATCGAGGGTGGGCGTGCGTAGCGTGAGCCGCTCCACGTCGAGGCCGGCCTTTTCGAGCGCGATGGCGACGCGCCCGACTACTCGCGCACCATCGGGCGTGGCTATAGTGAGTTCACCGTCGTGCACCTCTACCCGCTCGACCGCTTCGAGCCCGCGCAGGCGCTCGACTGCCCCGTTGAGCTTGCCGCGGGTACTTGCCACTATGAGGTCCTGACCTACCGACCGTTTGAGCTTTGTAGGCGTACCCTCGGCGACTATGCGTCCCTTGTCGATGATGCCGACCCGGTCGGCGAGCTGGTCGGCCTCTTCGAGGTACTGGGTGGTAAGGAAGATGGTGACACCGAGTTCAGCGTTGAGACGTCGAACTTCCTCCCACACCCGGGCGCGGCTGACCGGGTCCATGCCGGTTGTAGGCTCGTCGAGGAATAGTACGTCCGGGTTGTGCATGAGTGCGGCGGCCAGATCCAGGCGGCGGCGCATGCCTCCGGAGTAGCCGCCCACCCGCCGGTCCAGCGCGTCGCCGAGGTCTATGAGCGCCCCAAGGCCCTTGAGCCGTTGGCTGATCTCGCCGCGCTTGAGCCCGTACAGCCGGCCCTGGAGGCGCAGGAACTCGGCGCCGGTCTGCTTGAGATCGAGCGCCGCTTCCTGCAAAGCGACGCCGATGCGTAGCCGCACACCGCCAGGATCATCGACGACGTCGTAACCGGCTACTGACGCGCGCCCAGCGGTGGGAGAGAGCAGCGTGACGAGCATCCGCACCGTGGTGGTCTTGCCGGCGCCGTTCGGACCAAGGAACCCGTAGATCTCGCCGGGCGCGACCGAGAGATCCACCCCATCGACCGCGACCATGTCCCCGAACCGGCGAACGAGCCCCTCGGCGCGGATGGCCGAACCGGAGACGGCCATCTCTTCCTCTGGTCGGGTGTTCATCTCACCAACAACCCCACTACTCCTTCTTTTCGCGGTGATGTTTGACCTCCTCGTCGCCCTGTAATTACCCTCTTGAGTATGGGGCAGTTCCCTCTGGTTCCCAACCCCGTTCTAACCGGATGCTAAAGATTTACCGTCCTTACGCCGCCCCGGTTCGCAGGCTGCCATCCGCCTTCCGGCGCGGCTTACTCCCCTGGAGCACACTATAGAGGGATAGCGCGACAGGTATGGCGGCGACCAACGCTGCACCGGTGGTCAGGAGAGACGCATCGTACTGGTTTAGGACTACTCCAACGAGCGCCCACATGACGGCGGCCGCGTAGGCCAGATTCCCCTGTAGCGGACCAGCTCTGCCAGCCAGAAGTACCGCCGAGGCTAGAAGACCGCCCGTGAGTAGTAGGGCGACGCCGAGAACAGCTTCGCCAGAGCCACCTTGTAGAACTCCGAGGGCGACGAACGTCGTGGCGAAGCTCACCAGAGTAGCCGCCGTGATCCAGCCAAACAACAGCCCCAGCGGTAGGGCTACCAGCCAGCGCTCGCTTCCGCTCAGCGCGCGCCCGCGGCTCTCGCGCAAGACCCCGAGGTACGCGAGGGCCACGAAGGCAAAGATGCTCACGATTACCACCTGCGCCAGGAGGAATTGCCGCGCCGGGAACAGGATCTCCCACAGGCCGTTGGAGAAGAACGCCCCGGCCGAGAACCACCCCACACGCCGCAACAGCGCGTTGTCGCGGTTACCAGGCAGCGCCTGATAAACAGCGTAGGCCAGGCAGAGCAGGAAGATCGGACTCCAGATCACGAACGCGTAGTCGGCAGGGACCACCAGCGTGCCGTTCTCCGCAGAGACCCTACCTACATCCAGCCCAAGAAGCAGAATCCCACCAGCCCCTGCCACGACCTGAAAGAGCGCCCCCACGACGTTAGCTACCTGGCGCGCCAGGCCCCACTTACCGCCATTACCCATACGTACCCCCTTCTGGTACACTATTTCTATGACAAAGTATTTTTATCATCGAAGTAAATAGGTGTCAATAGCAGGGGACGAGAGTCTGGCTGAATTGGTGCGCGAGCATTCCTCGGCGGTTATGCGCTACGCGGCGGCTACTGCCAAGCGCATGGGCATCGAGGCTTCGGAGTTGGCGGCGCTCGAGCATTTGCAGGCAGCGGGGCCGATGACGTTGGGGCGGTTGGGGGAGAGGTTGTCGATGAGCCCCGGGGCTCTGACGGCTCTGGTGGATCGTCTGGAGCGGAGAGGTTTCGTGGAGCGTACGCCGAATCCTGGGGACCGTAGGAGCGCGCTCGTACACGAGACCGAGGCGGGGCTGGTGGAGTCGCTCCAGCACCTGTGGCCGTACATCCAGGAAATGAAAGCCATCGAGGATAGTTTCTCGGAGGAGGAACGGACGGTTATTGCCCGCTTCTTATCAGCGGCCACTGAGGCGACGCACCGGCATGCGGAGTTGCCCGGCGGCGGTAAACGGGGAGACGACGAAGGAGGGGCGAAGACGGGAGAGTAGATGCTTGCTGAGATTCTTTGGTGGTTCGGACCCAGAGCCACACTAAGAGGAGGGCATACGTGGACAAGTCGAGACTAACGATGAGGACTCCATACATACTTTCCTAGCCTCTCTGGACTTCGATGAGATGTAGGTTGGTTAATCTACTAGTGCGGCAAACTGCTTAGGGACGTGCGATCAACCTTATTAACCTTACTGTGGTTTCGTCACTTCTAGGATGTCCTACCACCTAAAGGTTAGAGGAAGGGAAGAGCACACCACGGCCGCTAACGCGCTGCATCTGCGGAAACGGGGAGAAGGCCGAGTTCGGCGGCGCGGGCGGCGGCCTGAGTGCGGTCCTCGACCTCGAGCTTCTCGACGATGTTCCTGAGGTGGTGCTTTACGGTGCCGAGCCCGATCTTGAGGTCTTCCTGAATCTGGGGATTCGTCCTGCCCCGTGCCGTGAGCAGCAAGACTTCTTTCTCCCGGAGCGTGAGCGAGCCCAAGACGAGCTCGGCCTTTTTGCGGGTGTCTATGTCCTCGGCTACCACGATGAAGTAGTTGGGCTTCCCGGTAAAGTCGCCCCCTTCGTACAAGGGTGAGACGTTGATCGAGACCCAAACGTACGAGCCGTCTTTCCTGAGGTACCGCTTCTCGACAGAGTAGTCGGAGAGCGCGCCTGCGAGTAGCCTCTGCCGGTGTTCCTCGTCCTTACTCACATCCTCGGGGTGGGTTATCTCATGGGGCGTTTTCGAGAGCAACTCCTCGCTAGAGTAGCCCGTGATCTCGCAGAACCTCCTGTTGACCCTCAAGTATGGCCCGTCGGGGGACAGGTGGGCAAGGTCGCTCGCCATTCCCTCGAAGGTGGCGTTCATGATCCTCTCGTTCTCCTTGAGCCTAACGACGGAGGCCTCCAACTCGGCGGTCCTCTCCGCCACCCGCCGCTCCAATTCCTCGTTGAGGCGCCTGACCTCTTCCTCGGCCCGGACCCGCTCCGTGACGTCCCGGAGGATCGCCACCACGGCGTTCAAGTTCGGGTCGTTCAAAAAGTTATTCATTGCCAGTTCCAGATGCACCCACGAGCCATCCTTGCGCCGGCAGCGGAACACGAACAGCGGGGCGACACCAGGGGAGTCCCAGATCTCGACGGAGTTTGCCACCACCATCTCCAGGTCTTCGGGGTGGAGCATATCGAGCGCTACCGTGCCCACCAGCTCACCGGGAGCGTAGCCTAGGACCCGCTTTATCGAGGGGCTCACGTAGCGCAAGGAGCCGTCTATCTCGAAGATCACGACCGCGTCCCCGACGTGACAAGCTAGAGACCGGAACGTTTCCTCGGTGCTCTCCACGATTCCTGGGCCGGGAAGGGAACCCTCCCGGTCCGCGACCGCTATCACAAGCCGATCCTCGTCGAAGCCGTCTACGTAGGCGGCGACCGTTACCGAAGCTTCAAAGGAACCCGCGGATCCGGCAGCGCCGCGCAGCACGCGCAGAGGACCCCTGAAGGAGCCTTTCTCTCTCTGCTCCTCGCGGGCCGCTGCCAGACGCCGGTCCGAGGGATCGAAGATATCGCCGCCACCTGGCGCTAGTAGCTCCTCGCGCTTGCGCCCCAGCAGCCGGCAAGCCTCCGCGTTAGCATCCAGGATCCCACCCTGCGCGTCGGCGAACAACACTCCGCCCATGCTCGCCCGGAAAAAGGCATGGTACAGGTGTTCCTCACCCCCGAAGAAAGATGCCTCTCCGGAAGGTTTCGCCTGGCCCATACCTCTCGACTCGCCGTCCACCCGCCTCCTATCTACGGCGCTCTCCCCTTGCGCCATCTCGTGCATCCGGCACAACGTATTCTACCCGTTAGGGATGTGGGCGCGAAAGGGCGAGACTTCGACGGTGCGTCGCTTGCGTGACGATGCCGTCCAAGACGGAGGTATTCGAACGATGTCTGAGCCACTACTTTAGGGTCGTCATGGAGAAAAAACCGAAAAACCGTCCGGCCAGACGGTACCGAAGTGTCCGCCTACCGGATATTGTCCTGGTAGGAAGAGGAACGCGGCGAGGCTCCCCGGTTTAAGCCATCCTTGCGAGCCTTCACAAGCGCGAATTATAAGGAGAGAGATAGTGAGCAGTGAGGTTGAGCCCGCCCCTCGAAACGGTAGTGACGATCCAGCGGTGACGCCGGTAGTGCGCGTGATGCTCGTCGAGTATCACGCGATATTCAGGGAGATGCTCGCCCTCGTCATCGGCCGCGAGTCGGGCTTCGAGGTAGTTGCCCAGGCGGGCTGTTTGGCCGGGGCGCGTCGGGAGCTCGCGGAGTTGGGAGAAGGAGGCGTGAACCTGGCGGTCGTGGACCTGCGCCTCCCCGACGGAGACGGGACGGAGTTGATCGGAGAGTTCTGCGGGGAGAACGCACACTGCGCCGTCCTGGTTCTGACCGCGGACGCCGACCTTGCGGTTCACGGCCGAGCGGTAGAGAAGGGCGCCTCGGGGATTTTGCACAAGTCGGTCGGTATGGGCAAGGTCATGGAAGCGGTGCGCCGCTTGGCGGCGGGGGAGGCACTACACTCCCAGAAAGAGGTCGTGGAGCTTTTGCGCCTCGCCGACCGCCGACGCACGCAGGGTCGCGAGGCCAGGGCTGCCTTCGAGCAACTCACCTCCCGCGAGAAGGACGCGCTGCGGGCGCTAGCCGAGGGGATGGGCGACAAGGAGATCGCGGCCAGGCTCGGGGTGAGCTCGGGGACGGCGCGCGGGTACGTGTCCAGCATCCTCCAGAAGCTCGGGGTCAACTCCCGGCTGCAAGCCCTCGTCTTCGCCGCCCACCACGGCCTCGTAGATCTGGGGCCCGGCCCCGCCGAGAGATCCCTGTGAAGTACACATCTGCCTGCGGGAACCAAAAGAGCGAGAAATATCAGAAACTTCCTGGCGATCCCTATCAATTCACGGGTGCGCCCGACGATAAACCCCGCTACGGTTGCTCGTATGGAGAAGTAGAACGAGAAGACGCGCGTTCTCTTGGCCAACGAGCCCAGGGGCTATCGCGAGGTCATAGCGGACGCCTTTTCGTGACTCAGGCCGCTCCTGGAGATGTTAGTCCAACTGCCTCTGCGCCCAGGCATGCGTACGTATGCGTAGGCCGAAAACGGCCCCCGCGATTAAGGGATCGTTAAGGGGCGCCTGCTAAGGTGCCTGTACATACCTACCACTCGGGCCTGCAACACCGATGCGAGCTTCTCCCGGCGGCGTGCCAGCGGTAGAGGAGTCATCAGGCGCCACCGGCGCGCCTGGACGGGACGAAGCTTCTGTGACAGTCAGCTCAAGGGAGAGATCAGGAAAGGAAGGAAAGATGAGAAAGGCGAGTCTAAAGGCGTTGCGCGGAGCTACCGGCGAGTTTTACGGGCTGGAGAAGTCCGAGCCGGCACTTTGCACGGTCGGCGGGCACGAGCAAAAAGGCGCTACGCGAAAGGGAGCGCTGCCTCTGGTGCCGGTGGTGGTGCTATTGGTGGCGCTGGCGCTGGCGGTAGCGCTGGCGGGGTTCGCCGTGCAACCGGCGGAGGCGCAGACGGCGGGAGGCCCCGTAGTCGCCTGGGGGGGGTTCAACGAGTTCGGCCAGCTCAACGTCCCCTCCAACCTCTCGGGGGTGAAGGCTATCTCCGCTGGTGGAGTTCACAACCTGGCCCTGAAGGAGGACGGCACCGTCGTCGCCTGGGGGGGAAACTACTACGGCCAGATCGGCGTCCCCGAAGGCCTCTCGGGGGTGAAGGCTATCTCCGCTGGCCTGTCTCATAGCCTGGCCCTGAAGGAAGACGGCACCGTCGTCGCCTGGAGGGGGTACAACGCCTACGGTCAGGGCAGCGTCCCCTCCAACCTCTCGGGTGTAAAGGCCATCTCCGCTGGTACTTATCACAACCTGGCGCTCAAGGAAGACGGCACCGTCGTAGCCTGGGGAGCCAACGGTCTGGGCCAGACCACCGTCCCGACCGGCCTGGGTGGCGTGAAGGCCGTCTCTGCCGGTGGGAGCCACAGCCTGGCGCTGAAGGAGGACGGCACCGTCGTCGCCTGGGGACGCAACGCCGAGGGACAGAGCAGCGTCCCCTCCGGCCTCTCGGGGGTGAAGGACATCTCCGCTGGTGAACTTCACAGCCTGGCGCTCAAGGAGGACGGCACCGTCGTCGCCTGGGGGGACAACCGCTTCGACCATGGCAGCGTCCCCTACGACCTTGGGGGCATCACAGCCATAGACGCAAGCGTATATCACAACCTGGCCCTGGACGCCAGCGCCCCGGGTCCCATAACCTCCTTCGCCGCCATAGCTGACGACGGTAAGGTCTCCCTCTCATGGAAGAACCCCTCGGATACCGACTTCCAGACGGTGAGGGTGCTGCGCTCCACTACTGGGACCGCGACAAGCCCCGAACCTAGCGCCCAGCAGACCCAGATCTACGAGGGCACCGTCCAGTCCTACGAGGACACGAACCTCGCCAACGGCACCACCTACTACTACACCGCCTTCGCCAAGGACGAAGTTGGCAACTGGTCGGCCGGTGCGACCCAGAGCGCGAATCCAGCAGACGCTACCGCCCCCACGATCGACTCGGTGACGCCGGCCGCCAGGCCCAAGCCCGCCAAGAGTACCAACGTCACGGCGACCTTCTCAGAGGCGATGGACGAGGGTTCGCTGAAGGCTAGCGGCACCTTCACCCTCCTCCAGAAGGGCAAGAGCACCCCGGTTGCGGCCTCGGTGAGCTACGACGCGGCCACCAAGAAGGTCACCCTCACTCCGAGTAAACGCCTCAAGAGCGGAGAGACGTACAAGGTCATGGTGACGAGAGGGGCGAAGGATGCGGCGGGCAACCCGCTTGCAGCGGCGAAGGTTTGGAGCTTCACGATAAAGCAGTAGGACGGCAGGAGGGGCTCGCCGAAAGGGGGCTGGAGCCGCTCGGATCCAGCCCCCGGCCTCCAACGCCGGGACCGGTCGGTAGGGGTGAGTCCTTCGGTCCTTCCTGCTTGTGACCATAGACGATATCGAAGAGCCGTTCCGGGATCCTGCGGTGCGGTTCTTCCTTCTACGACTTTTCTGGAGAACGGGGCCGTCGCGGCGGACGCACTTGTGTATGCACCACGATAGCCGCGCGGGTCAGTTCAAGGTAGTGATGCGTGAGAAAAGCGACCAGGAGATCCGGAACCCGTAGTACGAGGAGGGCTTCAAGTTCGGCATCCGTGGCATCGCCAACCGCCATCACCAGCAGTGGCTTGCCCGCGACTAGAAACGAGTTGGGCCACGCTGTTTGTAATAGCAGCGCGGCCCATTACTAGCATCAATTACAACTGTCGTACTAATCGAGCTGTCTGGTTGTTTGGTACTGCTCGGGCTTGCCGTTCGTCTCTTACTTTGCAGCCTTGCTTCGGGCCTGCGGTACCTCCGTCTCTCCGCTGTTGCCGTTCTGGCTTTCGGGGTCGTAGGCCAGGTTGGGGGCGAGCCACCTCTCGGCCTCTTCGAGCGTCATGCCCTTGCGCTCCGCGTAGTCGTCGGCCTGGTCGCGGCCTATCTCGGCGACACCGAAGTAGGAGGACTCCGGGTGTGAGAAGTAGTAGCCGCTGACCGCTGAGCCCGGCCACATCGCGCAGCTCTCGGTGAGCTCGATGCCGGCGTTCTCCTCCACGTTCAAGAGGTCCCAGAGGGTGCGCTTCTCTGTGTGCTCCGGGCAGGCCGGATAGCCGGGAGCGGGACGGATGCCGCGGTACTTCTCCCAGAGGAGGTCCTCACTGTCGAGGTCCTCGTCCGGTGCGTAGCCCCAGAACTCCCTGCGCACCCGCTCGTGCATCAACTCGGCGAAGGCCTCGGCGATACGGTCAGCCAGAGCCTTGACCATGATGGAGTTGTAGACGTCGTTCTCTTCCTCGAAGCGCCGCGCGGCCTCCTCCGCCCCGGTTCCGGCGGTAACGGCGAAGAAACCGATGTAGTCCTCCAGACCCGTGTCCTTCGGGGCGAGGAAGTCTACCAGCGAGCGGTTCGGGCGGCCCGGGGGCTTCTGCTTCTGCTGGCGTAGGAAGTGGAAGTTCGTCAAGACCTCCTCGCGCGACTCGTCGGTATACACCTCCACGGAATCGTTCGGCAGGGTGTTGGCCGGGAAGAGACCGATGACGCCGCGGGGTTTGAGCCAGTCCTCTTCGATAACGCGGTCCAGAAGGGCCTGGGCCTCATTGAAGAGCGTGCGCGCCTCCTCGCCCTTCTCCGGGTCGTCGAAGATCTTCGGGTAGCTGCCCTTCATCTGCCAGGAGTGGAAAAAGGGTGTCCAGGCTATGTAGTTCCGGATCTCCTCTAGCGGGTAACCATCGAACGTCCGGATTCCGAGCACGTTCGGCCTCGGCGGGGCGTATCCCTTCCAGTCTATCTTCGTCCTGTTCGCCCGCGCTCTTTCGAGCTTGGCCATCTTCGTGCTGGACCTGCGTCCGGCGTGCTTTATGCGCACCTGCTCGTAATCGGCGGCGATCTGCTCGGCGTAGCCCGCCTTGCCCTTACCTACCAGGCTCTGCACCACACCCACGGCCCTCGACGCGTCCTTTACGTGAATAATGGGATGGTCGTACCCTGGCGCAATCTTCACGGCCGTATGCGTCTGCGAAGTCGTCGCCCCGCCGATAAGCAGCGGTATGTCGAAGCCCTCGCGCTGCATCTCCTTCGCGTTATGCACCATCTCATCCAGCGACGGCGTGATAAGCCCTGAGAGCCCAATGATGTCCGCGTTATTCTCCTTGGCGGCCTCCAGTATCTTCGCCGACGGCACCATTACCCCGAGGTCGATCACCTCGAAGTTGTTGCACTGCAACACGACCCCTACGATATTCTTGCCAATATCATGTACGTCGCCCTTCACGGTCGCCATAATAACCGTGCCGTTCGGCTTCTGGGCCTCACCCTTCTCCGCCTCGATAAACGGTAGCAGGTACGCGACGGCCTTCTTCATAACCCGCGCGCTCTTGACTACCTGCGGGAGAAACATCTTGCCCTCGCCGAACAGGTCCCCGACCACGTTCATCCCGTCCATAAGGGGACCTTCGATCACCTCTATCGGATGGGGGAACCGCTGGCGAGCCTCCTCGGTGTCATCCTCGACGTTATCGGTTATGCCCTTGACGAGCGCGTGCTCCAGCCGCTTCTCCACCGGCCACGTCCGCCACTCCAGGTCCTTCTCCTTCACGGAGCCGTCGCCCTGATCCCGGTACTTCTCCGACAGCTCCAGCAACCGCTCCGTCGAATCGTCCCGGCGGTTCATCACTACATCCTCGACGGCCTCTCGCAACTCTTCGTCTATATCGTCATAGACCGCGAGCTGGCCGGCGTTCACGATGCCCATCGTCAGCCCTGCATTGATCGCGTGGTACAGAAACGCCGCGTGCAACGCCTCACGCACCGGGTTGTTGCCGCGGAACGAGAACGAGACGTTGGAGATCCCGCCCGAAGTCTTGGCGTGGGGGAGGGTCTGGTGTATTTCCCTGACCGCCTCGATGTAGTCTACGCCGTAGTTGTTGTGCTCCTCGATGCCCGTGGCGATGGCGAAAACGTTCGGGTCGAAGACGATGTCCTCTGCTGGGAAGCCGATCTCCTCGGTGAGGATCTTGTAGGCGCGGGTGCAGATCTCGACCTTACGGTCCTTGGAGTCCGCCTGGCCCTGCTCGTCGAAGGCCATTACGATCACCGCCGCCCCGTACCTCTTCAGGAGCTGTGCCTGCCGGATGAACTCCTCCTCGCCCTCTTTCATGCTGATGGAGTTGACTATCGCCTTGCCCTGCACGAGCTTCAGGCCCGCCTCGATGATGGACCACTTGGACGCGTCGATCATCACCGGAACCCGCGAGATGTCCGGCTCCGCGGCTACGAGGTTCAGGAAGGTGACCATCGCCTCCTCACCGTCAAGCATCCCCTCATCCATGTTGATGTCTATAATCTGCGCACCGTTCTCCACCTGCTGCCGCGCCACGTCCAGCGCCGTCTCATAATCGTCGTTCAGAATGAGTTCCTTGAACCTCGCCGATCCCGTAACGTTCGTCCGCTCCCCGACGTTCACGAACAGCGAGTCCGGCCCGATATTGAGCGGCTCCAGCCCGGAGAGCCTCAGCTTCTTCGGAAGCTCCGGAACCTCGCGCGGCGCATGCCCGGAGACGGCCTCTGCCATCGCCCTGATGTGGTCCGGCGTCGTACCGCAGCAGCCCCCGACGATGTTCAACCAACCGTTCGCGGCCCACTCCCCGATCTCCGCCGCCATGTACTCGGGGCTCTCATCGTACTCCCCGAACTCATTCGGCAGACCAGCGTTCGGGTACGCGCTCACGTGCGTCTCGGCGATCCCCGAAAGCTCCTCTATATACTGCCGAAGCTCCTTCGATCCCAGAGCGCAGTTCAGGCCGACGCTAATTGGCTTGGCGTGGCTTACCGAGTTCCAGAACGCCTCCGTTACCTGACCCGAGAGCGTCCGCCCGCTCGCGTCGGTGATGGTACCGGAGATCATCAATGGTACGTCCAGGCCCGCCTCTCCGAGGTAATCCGTGATCCCGAAGATAGCAGCCTTGGCATTCAGCGTATCGAAGATAGTCTCCACGAGCAGCAGGTCCGCGCCGCCCTCCACGAGTCCCCGCGCCGCCTCCTTGTACGCCGCCGCCAACTCGTCGAAGGTGACGTTCCTGAAGCCGGGGTTGTTCACGTCCGGCGAGAGAGAGGCCGTGCGGTTGGTGGGGCCGAGGGCGCCGGCCACGAAACGCGGCTTGTCCGGAGTCTTCTCCGTGTAGGCGTCCGCCGCTGCGCGGGCGACGCGCGCCGATTCGTAGTTCAGCTCGTAGGCCAGGTCCTCCATCTTGTAGTCCGCCTGGGCGATGGTGGTCGAGCTGAAGGTGTTAGTCTCCACGATGTCCGAGCCGGCCTCCATTGTGGCCTCGTGGATGTTGCCGATGATCTTGGGTTGGGTGAGGGAGAGCAGGTCGTTGTTGCCCTTGAGCTCCCCAGGATGGTCGGCGAATCGTTCCCCGCGGTAATCCTCTTCCTCCAGGCCGTAGCTCTGAATCATGGTCCCCATAGCGCAATCCAACACGAGGATGCGCTGCTTCAAAGCGTCCCTAAACCTCGAAACCCGGGCCGCCTGCTCTTCGCCTACCGTACTCTTGAGAACCATGAATTCCTCTCTATGCTATTAACGTTCAAACGTTCGTCTCTCGAAGCTGTCCTGATCGGTGAATCGACGCGGTCAGTTGATGGCTTCGATCACGTTGTCCGCTAGATGTGGCATCGAGGCCGGGGGCATGAGATAAGCCCTGTTGTAGGAACGGTCGGCCGGAAGCGTATCCAGGTCGCCGCCTACGAGCACTAGCCCGTGGAGCTTCTCTCTGATGCCTAGCGACTTCTCTTTTGCACTCAATATGGATTGACCTCTCTCTAGGCGCGCCCCGCCAGGACATAACAGAGAGAGGTGAGGGCGAAGATGTCCCGCAACCTCATCTCTCGGAGTCCCCTCCGCGGGAGTTGGCACCTGCCACAGTCCTCCGGCTACTCTAATCCTTCGGGCCATCGGTTGCCGCAGCTTCTCAGGGCCCATCCCTCCACTGCTCTCGATGAGCGCCACCCGGGAAAACTCCCAGACAACTCCTAAATTACACCACGATCATTCTGTAATTGCAATTCCGCCGGGCGCGACCCCACGTCCGCCACGAACCCGCGCCACGACCTCTCCCGGGTCTCCCCAGGCACACGACGCCGCGACCCGCAGCTTGTGTGGAAGAGACGTCTCCGCCCTGTTCGCAAAGACGTCATAACCCTGCGCCTCGATGCGGTCCAGTATCCCCTCGTACAATCGCGCCGCCACGATAACTGGATACCTGTGCCCCCGCGGGATGTAACGCATTCCCCCGTCGGCGATCCGATAGAGCCTCCTCGCCCGGGAAACCTCGAAACTCATCAACTTCACAAACCTCTCATCCACCACGCCCCGGCCCAACTCCTCCTCCGAATACCCGAAACGCTCCAAATCTTCGAGCGGCACATACACCCGTCCCCGGACCCAGTCCTCCTTCACGTCCCGCAAGAAGTTCGAGAGCTGCATAGCGACCCCCAACGCCTCCGCGTGCGGGTTCGACGCCTCGTCCCGCGCCCCTATTACACGGCACATCATCAGCCCCACGACCGCCGCGCTCCCGTACGTGTACTCCTTCAACTCCTCATACGTCTGGTAGCGGAACACGCCGGTGTCCATCTTCATGCTTCCCATAAACGCCTCTATTAGCTCCGACCCGATACCGCAGACCACTACCGTGTTCGCGAACGCCCGCAAAACGGGGTTCGAGACCGCTTTCCCGGCAACCGCCGCCAGGGTCTCTTCCTCGAAGACTTGCAGACCCGCGAGTTGCTCGTCGAGGCTCGTCGCTCCCGGGTTGTCCACGATCTCATCCGCGTAGCGCATAAAAGCGTACAAAGCGTGTACGTGCGGCCTGACCTTCTTTGGAAAGAGGCTCGTCGAGAAATAGTAGGTCCTGCTGTGCGCCTTCTGCACCTGCTGGCACAGCTCATAGCACTCGGCCAGGGGGAGGCTCTTGCGGACGAGCGGCCCCTCGCCGACCGGGTCTAGGCGCACTACTCGGCGACCCCGGCGCCCGTCTTGACGCTCTTTGGAGTGGGGGAGGGCCGTCCGAGGTCCCGCCCGATGCGCTCCGCCGCGAGCCTGGCGCCGATAGTGACGAGTGGCACGCCCGTACCGGGGCGGGTACTCGCGCCCACGAAGTACACGCCTTTTATTGTCTTCGAGGCCATAGGCGGCCGGAAGAAGCCAACCTGGAAGATGCCGTGTCCGATGCCGAACGCGGCACCCTCTTCGAGGTTGTAGTCCGAGAGCCAATCCTGGGGCGTCTTGACCTTCTCGTAGACGACGTGACTGCGTATGTTCTCTATGCCGGCCTTCTTCTCCAGCAGGTCGTAGATGCGCTCCTTGAACCCGGGGCCTTCACGCTCCCAGTCCACGTTCTCGCCCAGGTGTGGCGTCGGCACGAGGACGTAGAGGGACTCCATACCCGGTGGCGCCGCGTTTTTGTCCGTGCGCGAGGGGACGTTTGTGTAGAAGGACGGGTCGTCGGGGAGACGGCGTTCGGCGAAGATCTGCTGGAAGTTCTCCCGGTAATTCTTCGAGAGATAGACGTTATGGTGCGACATGTGATCCAGCCTCCTATCCAACCCCAGATAGAGCATGAACGAGGAAGCGGTATACAGCAGCTTCTCCTGCTTGCGCACCTTCCACTTGAAATCACCCTCTCCCGCCGAGCGCGGCAAGAGCTTCCTATATACATACGGCAAGTCCGCGTTCGCGAGCACCGCGTCCGCCCCAACTTCCTCGCCGTTTACCCGCACGCCGCGTGTCTTGTCTCCCGAGGTGACTATCTCCTCGACGGGGCTGTTCAAGTTGATCTCTACTCCGAGGTCGCGGGCGAGCCGGGTTATGGCTTCGATCAGCTCGTACATCCCGCCGCGGGGGAACCAGAGGCCGTCTTCGGCGAGCTCGGTGTATGGCAGGAGGGCGTAGACCGCGGGCGCCTCGAAGGGTGAGAGCCCGAGGTACATGGTCTGGAATGAGAACGTCTGCCGTAGCTTGTCCGTCTTGAAGTATTTGGAGACGGAGCGGTAGTAGTTGTTGACGGCCTTGGTCTTGAGCAGGAGCTTGAGGTTGCGGGGGCCGAAGAAGTCGGTTGCTTTCTCGAAGTCACGCTCCACGAACTCGCTGCGTCCGAGGCGGTATTTGAGGCAGGCGTCGCGCATGAAGCTGTAGAAGCGGGGGGTGACGCCCGGTTCGATGCGCTCGAGCTCGGGGATCAAGGCGGGTAGGGAGGAGGAGACGCTGATCGAATCTCCGTCCCCGAAGTGGACCCGGTAGTTAGGGTCCAGGTTTATAAGGTCTATCTCTTCGTCGAGGTCGCGTCCGGCGGCGGCGAAAAGGTCGCGGTATACGTCGGTCATGAGCAGAAGTGTCGGGCCTGTATCGAAGGTGAAGCCGTCTTCCCGCAGACGGCCCACACGCCCGCCGGTCTGGCCGTTCTTCTCGAAGATCTGGACATCGAAGCCCATGAGCCGGAGGCGGATCGCCGCCGCGAGCCCACCCATCCCGGCCCCGATAATTGCCACCCTCTTCGCCAAACTTCCACCTCTCCGAAGCTCTTGCCTTCCGTTTGCAAGGTATATTGGAGTATACGCCAGGGATGCTAGCAGGGCGTGCGAGAGGGCCAGGTAAAGGGGCTTACATGAGTATGGCGAAGGCTATGACAACAGGTGGCGCGATGAGAGCGGCGGTGCTCACGAAGAGAGGCGCCGCACGGGCGAGGTCGGGGCACCCCTGGATCTACCGCTCCGACATCACCGACGCTACGGGAGATGTCGGCGACGTCGTCCGCGTCATGGACCGGGCCGGACGCTTTCTCGGCCATGCCTTCTATAACCCGAAGAGCGAGATCACACTCCGCATCGTAACCCGCGAAGACGAGCCAATAGACGCAGCCTTTTTCCGCGCCCGCATGCAGAAGGCCAGGGATTACCGCGCATCGCTTGACATAGACGCCAGCGCCTACCGTATGGTCCACGCCGAGGCCGACGGCATCCCCGGCCTCGTCATAGATTGCTACGGAGAATACTTCGTCCTCCAGGTAGGCTCGGCCGCCGTCGAGGAGCGCCTATCCTGGATCATCGCCACCCTCGAAGACCTCTTCGCTCCCACGGGCATCCTCCTCCGCGGCGACTCGCCGTCCCGCAAGAGAGAGGGCCTCGTTGCCAAGACCGAAGTCCTCTCCGGCGAAGTCCCGGAATCGGTTGTCGTCCACGAAGGGCCTGCGCGCTACAACGCCGGGCTGCGGGCCGGCCAGAAGACCGGAAGCTTCCTCGACCAGCGTGAGAACCACCTCGCCGCCGCACGATACATAGGCGAAGCCAAAGGCGGAGCCGGCCGCGTCTTGGACGTCTTCTCCTACGCTGGCGGTTTCACCCTGCACGCTGCTCGCGTCGCGGAGACCGTGGAGGCCGTGGACTCCAGCGGCGACGCGTTAGAGAGAGCGCGCGCCAATGTGGAGCTAAACAAACTCTCGAACGTTACGTTCACCAGGGCCAGCGCCTTCGACCTGCTTCGCGAGCGGTCGGACGCTGGGGAGACCTACGACGCCGTCATCCTCGACCCTCCGGCCTTCGCCAAGACTAAGCGCGATCTACGCGGCGCCGCCCGCGCTTACAAGGAGATAAACCTGCGCGCCATGAAGCTCCTCAACCCCGACGGCATTCTCGTCAGCTGTTCTTGCTCTTATCACTTTTCACGCGAGCTCATGCAGGAAACATTACGCTCCGCCGCTTCGGACGCAGGGCGTGTCATTCGGGTGCGCGAGTGGCGTGACCAGGCGCTAGATCATCCCCAGGTTCTCACCATTCCTGAGACCAGCTATCTCAAGTGCGCCGTACTGGAGTGTCTATAGTGGGTGCCAGTAGCAGCTTCTTCAGGATGTCCAAGACGGTCAGGAATCGGCTGCGACCGTGAATCCGAACTGTCGAACGAACCCTACCACGTTTGCGTCCTTGGCCTAGCGAAAGCTCCTGGCCAGGCGCCAGGCGGATGCGCCAAGCTTTGGGGAGCCAAGATTCCGACCAGGAGCCACCGGGTAGTCTTCTAACCCGATTCGCTTTCGCGGGCTACCGGCTATGTATAGGCGCTGTGGTACGCGCAAGCATTCGTGCCGAATGAAAAGTTGTTTAAAGAAGAATTTGGGTCGGCACAGGTGGTTGCGGAAAGGCTGGATCTCTTCGCTTTCGCTCGTGATTCGTGACGACGCTGAACGGGCGGCTACCGTCGGTAGGTGTGTGAGGATTTGTCGTTCTCCGCGGGGCTCGACCCGGTACTCTTCAGCCTAGCACGGCCTTGACGGCCTCGACCACGAACGGGTCGAATTAGCTCCCAGCCCCGGCTTCCAGCTCGGCGATAGCCTCCTCGTGGGAGAGAGCTTTGCGGTAGGGGCGGTCGTTCGTCATGGCGTCGTAAGCGTCGACAACCGAGATCAAACGAGCCTCCGCCGGGATCTCGTCGCCCGCGAGTCCCGCCGGGTACCCTCGACCGTCGAAGCGTTCGTGGTGGGCTAGAACCGCCGCCCGGACCCGTTCGAGCCCAGGGATCCCGGAGAGCATCTCGGCCCCGATCTCCGGGTGGCGGCGCATGATCTCCCACTCATGCTCGCTGAGCTTCCCGGGTTTACAGAGGATTGAGCTTGGGATGTGTATCTTACCGATGTCGTGCAAGACCGCTGCCTGCCGGGCTGTCCACGTTTCTTCGGCTCCAAGCTCTAACCTGACCGCCACCTCCCCTACTAGCACTTTGGTACGCTCCACGTGACCCTTCGACGCCGCATTGTGAATTCCCAAAGCCGACGTTAGAACGGAAACAGGTTTCGCCAGCGTGTCACTTTGCAGGAACAACTTCCGGTATTGGCGCTCTGGAACCACGATCATCGCTTACCTCCCTGTTCCTATAACCTTGGATACCCGTGTATACGGTCGCCGGGGGTGCCTTGTTGAACGCCGGTAGGAAAAATCTTCTCTTTAGTACTTTTGACTAGATGCGGTTCGCAATTATACGGTTATGAGTCGGAGGTCATGGATTGGCCTCCCAAGCGCACTTTACGGTCGAACACGTGGGCAAGAAGGGGCTCGATCGGTCCTGAGTACGAGGTATACCGGAACCAGGAGCGCCCGCTCGACTTGCGCCTGGAAGGGAACACGATAATGGTGTGGTTGCGCATCGAGAGCGCCGAACTGTAAGAGGCCTGTGCCGCCACAGAGACCAAGTCCGAGGCCAGGCGCTTCCACTTTCAGACCGTTTCGCGCAGACCCGCTCACGCGGGCGCGTTGCACGCTGCTTTTGTCACGCGGGTCAGGATCGCGGAGCAGAAGGGGCTTCGAGCATCTAGGGAGCCGACAATGGTTCTTCTCGCCCGGTAAGGGCGGGAGGCGTAGCTCCTCGTCGCGCCCCGCTTAGTTGGTCTATCCTCCGCCTTCTTTCGCGGTTGAGCTTCTTACCACGGCGGTTAGTATTCATTCCCGTCCGCCGGAGCCATCATCCTCTCCGTCTTCTACGGTGTCGTCGGCGCCACTGGCACCGGTCCCCAGCTGGGAAGAGTGTCCTCCCCCCTGGCCGTGGTGAGCCTGGTCGTGGCCTTGCCGTTAGCGTTCATCGTGTAGATATCACCGGTCGCCGTACTCGTAGGGTAACTATAAAAGGCTATCTGAGTGCCGTCGGGCGAGAAGTCGGGACCGTAATCACTTCCGCTCGTACCCGGGAGGCGAGTCTTACGCGAGCCGTCGGCGTTCATCACGAAGATCTTATACTTACCTCCGCCGTTGTTCGAGAAAGCAATCCTCCCGTCGGGGGCGTAGTCGGGTACTCGGTCGGACGTAGAGTTGTTGGTGAGGCGGGTTGGCCTTCCAGTGCCGTCGGAGTTCATTGTGTAGATCTCATAGTCCCCGTCCCGGTTCCGGTTGCTCGAGAAGGCGATCCTGGTTCCATCGGGGGAGAAGTCAGGGGCGTAGTCGGTGGCTGGATTGCTGGTGAGGCGCTGGGGCGGGTTGGTGATGTTGTCCTCGGGGGCGGCGACGAGCATCGTGTAGATCTCGTAGTTGCCGTCCCGGTAACTCTCGAACACTATCCTGGTCCTATCGGGGGAGAAGGTGGGCCTGAGGTCGGTCGCCGGGTGGTTAGTGAGGCGCACCAGGTTGTCACCGTTGCCGTCGTTGTCTATATCCTGGGTGTCCATGATATAGATGTCCTCGTTGTCGTCCTCCCGGTCGCTCATGAAGACGATCCTGTTCCCGTCGGGAGAGATGTCGGGACTGAAGTCCAGCGCTGGGTCGGTGGTGAGGCGCTGAGGTTGGTTGGTATTGTCCTCGAGGGCGGTGTTCATCACGTAGATCTCCTGGTTGCCTGCCCGATCGCTCTTGAACGCGATCTTGCCGTTCGATGGTGCTGCCTGCGCTCCCGCCGGCTTCGTCCCCGCGATGACCAGCGCCATCAGTAGACCCGCCGCCAAGGCCGCCACTAATATCGTCGCCAATGCCCCGAAGTAGTTGATCTTCGTCATCGCTTCCGCTCCTTTGCTCGGAGCGAGGAAAAGATATCCCCTCGCCTTACTTGTGTCACTCGACTCTTGCTTGTGATAGTGCTCCCGCCACCGATGGTCCACTGCAAATTCGTATGGCTCTTATACCGGGGTCTGCATTCCCGAAGCCAGTCTTCCGGCAAGTTTCCTCTACCTCCAACACGAAGCCGAGGAGACGTAGACACATCTACGGCTAGGGTTTGTTACCCGGGCCGGGGTCAGGGTTCGGGAAGGGGCAGTCGTCCGTACAGTCGCCACCGCCGTTTCCGCCACCGCCGCCGTTTCCGCCGCCACCGCCGCCGCCGCCGTTTCCGCCACCGCCGCCGTTTCCGCCACCGCCGCCGTTTCCACCGCCACCGCCATCGCCGCCGTTACCATCATCACCGCCGCCGTTACCATCGCCACCGCCGCCGTTACCATCACCACCGCCGCCGTTACCATCGCCGCCGTTCCCATCCCTCGGGCTGGGGATGTCTTCCTGGGTGGGCTGGTTCTGGGGCGCGGCTTCCGGTGTGGGCGCGGCCTCAGGCGGGGGTACAACTTCCGGCGGGGTCTCGAACGGGGGCGTGATTTCCGGTAAAGGCGCGCCATCTGGCGCAGTCTCCAGTACAGGTGATGGCTCCGGGAAGGACGGCTCCGGGAGGAACCCGGTTGTGGGTACAACGACCGGCGGCGTCTGGATGTCAGGAGGGGTGGTACTGATAGGCCCGCCAGCGTTCTCTACCGGGCTGAGGTCGTTTGGTAGAGCGTTGATACCGGACGGTCCGATTCCTGGCGTGACGCCCGGCGAGCGGCCCTCGGAGGAGCCTATACTAGCGGGAGGCCCGCTGGTGGCGTTGGTGGACTCCGGGTCTGGGAGACTTCCCGAAGGAGCTTCAGAAACCTCGGAAGCCTCCTCGCCCACGGGCTCCGGGATGTCTGAGGCGAGCTGTGCGTTTTCCTGGCTGAAGCCGACGTTCGCGGCGACGATCAGGGTTGCTTCACTCCCGGCGAAGGAGTCTTGCTCGGTGTCCTCCGAGTCTGGCTCGTCAGGATCGGTGCTACTCGTAACCCCTGGCGTCCGGCCTTCATTGCTCAGCACCACCGAGATCGTCGATCCCTTCCGGACCCGATCGCCTTGCGCCGGGTTCTGGCTGACGATCGAGCCAGGGGGCTGACCTTCGAGGTCGCGCTCCTCCTGGGCGTCAACCTCGAAGTCCGGGCCGGCTGCTTTGATCGCGTCTTCGATCGTCCTGCCGCGCAGGTTCGGGACTATCAAGTCCCTGTGGTCTCCGCCGTCCAGGTCCGACCTGAGTATGGACTCGCCCTCCGGGGTTCCCACCCCGACGGCCACCGCCTCGTCCAACGGCAGCGCAGCTGAGAGGTAGACCGTGATTGGACCCTCGTCAAAGGCCTGGAAGCCTCCCGCCTGTACCCGCTCGCCGTCCGCCATTTCGAGCCACACGGCGTAGGCTTGCCCGGGGGTGAGCCCACTGGCTTCGAGCTCGATCTGAGTGCTGTAACGCGCCGCTCTGAGCGTCGCGGTGGCCGCCAGGTCCCGGAACGCCGCCGGCAGAGCCGTTCGCTCGGAGACCGGTCGCAGGTCTACCTGCTCTCCCGGGTCCTCCAGCACAAAGATGGTCGTGAGCGCAAATATGACCAAGATGATCGCTGCCGCGGCGGCTAACCCGAAGTTAGGCGTTCTCCGGCGGCTCTCCCTCCGACGCTCCCAGAGACTCGTTCGGCAAGGTCCGGCGGCGGCTGCGCGAGGGGGTCTCCGAGCCGGTCCGGGTCGACTCTTGACAGCAGCGTGGCGACCGGGGCGATCTCCTCAAGCTCGGCCCGGCAGATCGGACAGCCATCCAAATGTGCCCGAAGCTCGGCCTGCTCGGCATCGTCGAGGTGGCCCAGCGCATATGCGCCGAGCTTCTCCACCAGCGGGCCGTGGCCGTCGAGGTTCATCGGGTCTCCATCCCATCTCGTCGAGCTCTCGCTTGAGGGCCTTCATCCCGTAGAATACCCGGCTCCTGAGCGTACCCTCGGGAACGCCGATCTCAGCGGTGAGTTCCTTGTAGGATCGCCCCTTGTAGTACGTTTCTACAATAGCTTGCCGTTGTTCGTCGCTGACACGCCTCAAGGCCTCCTCCATCTGCCAGGCGACCAGCGTTTCCTCGATCGGGTTGGCCGGGTCCGCCGACTCTCCCCGCGCCTCTTTCTCTTTTCCTACCACGACCGGGCGAACGGAGCGGGCGCGGTGCAGGTCGATGATAACGTTCTTGCAGATCGCAAACAGCCACGTTCTTAGGGACCCTATGCCTGAGTCGTGGCGGTCGGCGGCACGCCAGGCTCGCACGAAGGTATCCTGTACCGCTTCCTCCGCCAGCCCCTCGTCTCCTAGCGACCGGAGAGAGAGGCGGTAGAGTTCCGCCCCGTGCGCCGCATAAGCTGCCCGCAGGTCGTTTTCGCTGTCTAAAGCCGTCCTGCGGGTATCTGTACGTCCCCACATCTTGCCGCTGTACCTTCCCCCTCGTTTGGTCTCAGTATGCCACAGCGTCTCGGTTACCAGGACAGCCACGTTACCGGAGACGTGATACCCCTTGTGGTGAACAAAAGACTGGGGATTCGTCGCCCATATCGAGAGCCCAATGAACTTATTGGAGAGAGGGAGCTCTTGGGTCCCTATGGTACATGCTTGTTGTAAAGACGACAACGGCCTTGTGCCTACGCACGCCTCTTTTTTTATGGCCTCCATGTTTGTGAATACGGAGAGCAGGGTACTCCCGTTCATTCTTTGGAGTTAATTGGCGATACTTTACAGAGTGCCCGCGCCAACGCGGAGCTAAAAGGACTCTCGAACGGTACGTTCACCAGGGCCAGCGCCTTTGACCTGCTACACGAGCGGCCGGACGCTGGGCCTACTGCCCTGATCTTATGTACTGGAGAACGTTGTCTTCTATACCATGCTTCGCTGGGGCGCCGAGTTACCGCCGCCCCAGCCGGAACTCTCTTAGCTGCTCTGTATAGGTTCGCGGACCGGGAGATCTACCTCGGTCTGCATAAAGTCGTTCATGTAGTTGGTGAAGGTGGCGAGGACTACGGTGGCGACCATTTCTATGATCTGCTCGTCGGTGTAGCCCGCCTCGCGGGCCTCGTTAAACGATCCGTCTGAGGGGTGCCCGCGGTACTCGACTACTTCCCGGGCGAACCGGAGGGCCGCCGCTCGCTGCTCGTCCTCGGACTCAAACTGTTGCACGCGCTCGATCTCGTCCTCGCTCATGCCTGCTTGCTCCGCCACGGCGGAGTGAGCCGACAGTCAGTAGACGCAGCCGTTGTAGTTCGAGGTCGCTATGTAGATGGACTCGTGGGTCATTTGGTCGAGGCTGCCGCCCTGGAGTGCACCATTGAAGTCCCACCACCCCTGGAAGGACGCCGGGGAGACGGCCATCTGCTTGAGGAAGTTCAGCATCTGCCCGAAGGCTTGCTCACCTTGCTTCATCAGTGGCTGCGATGCCTCTGGGGCGTTCTCTGGCTCCACGGGTTGAATACGTGGCATGCATTACTCCTTTCCCATCCCTTACCTTACAATGCCAATCATACCCGAATTCTCGAATGAATAACTACGGGAGGTACCAGGCGCCACTTAAAGACCGGAAGCAGCGGTGCTTAGCGGCCTACCAGCATGGCACGATCCACCTTTATGCACCGGTCCATAACTACGGTCAGGCCATGCTCCTCAGCGTACCTCGCGGCCTCTTCGTTGATTACACCGGATTGCATCCACAATACCTTCGCCCCGGCAGCGACGGCATCCTCCGCGACCGGCATGACCTTCTCGCCACGGCGGAAGACGTCCACTATATCCACGTTCTCCGGTACCTCCTCGACGGTCGCATAGGGCTCCTCGCCCAGGACCGGTCCCGAGAGATTGGGGTTGACCGGGAAGATTCTGTATCCGAAGCTCTGTAGGGCGGCGGCGATGGCGTGGCTCGTGCGGTATGAGTTATCGGAGAGTCCGACGACCGCCACGGTGCGCGATTCTTCGAGGATGCGTTTGATCTCGCCGGCGCCGGGGTTTTTGTGCATCGTTATCCTTTCTGAATTCGATCTACAGGTCCATTTTCTCCAGGGCTTCGAGGTAGGCCTGGGAGAATGTTGGGAACTGGAAGACGCTGTCGAGCAAGGTATCCACGGACATGCGCGTCCTGACTGCCAGACACGCCCCGTGGATCCACTCTCCCGCCAGCGGCGCTACCGCCCATGCTCCAACCAATACCCGCTCCCGCCTATCCACTACCAGCCCGAGGTTCCCCCGTGGTTCCTTCTCATAAGTCACGGGGCGCGCCAGCGCCCGCGGCAGCTCCAGGTCGATAGTTGCCACGTCCATCCCCTGCTCCCGCGCCTCCGCTTCGGTAATGCCCGTCGCGGCGATCTCCGGGTCCGAGAAGACGACCCGCGGGATGCCATGGTAATCTGCCCTTCGGTCTCCGCCCAGAATATTCGCCGCTACTATCTTCCCCTGATACTGGGCCACGTGCGTGAACAGCGAGATCCCCGTAACATCCCCAATCGCCCAGAGGCCGGGAACTCCATCAACCTGGCAGCGGTCGTCTACGGCGAGGCCTTTCTCGTCTGGCTCCACCCCAACGGACTCCAGCCCGATACCCTCGACCCTCGGCGTGCGGCCCGCGACGGTTACCAGTACGTCCGTCTGCAACTCCTCGCCGTCGTCGAGCGTTATGACCGAGCTACCGTTCTCCTTGCGGGCTTTCTCTACCCTCCGGCCCACCCGCACGCCAATACCGTCTTCTTCGAGGATTGGTTTGATGATCTCGCTAACCCTCGGGTCCTCTCTGTTTATAAGGCTGTCGGGACTCTGGACTAGAGTGACCTGGCTCCCCAAACGGGAGAGCCACTGGCTGGTCTCTATCCCGTTCGGACCACCACCAACGATGACGGATCGCTCCGGGATCTCGCGCGTCGTGGTCGCCTCACGGTTCGTCCACACCGTTATGTCTTCGAGGCCCTCGATTGGTAGCACGTTCGACGCGGAGCCGGTCGCCACTACTATATGGTCCGCTTCGAGAATTTCGCCGTTGACCTCTACACGGCCCGGCCCGGCCAGACGGCCTTCGCCTCTGACGACCGTGGCGCCCTTCTTCTCGTAGCTCTCCACCTCTCCGGAGTCATCGAGGTTACGAATGATGTAGTCCCGGTAGTCGAAGATGTCCTCTAGTTTCAGTTCTGTCGTGCCGGTTCCGAAGGCCCTGCTCGCCTCGTTTTGGACCTCCGGTGGCCGGAGCAGCGTCTTGGACGGTATACATGCCCAGTACGCGCACTCACCCCCGAGCAACTCCCGCTCCACTACCGCAACCTTCTTGCCTGCGCTCAGCAGGAGTCCCGCCGCGGCTTCACCGCCGGGACCCATGCCCAGGATCACCACATCGAACTTCTCAGCCACCTTGCAACCTCCGTTTATCTCTATGCATTTGTTCCGACGATACCGCCGGGATCTCTAGAACCTCTAGAAGTTTACGCCGAGTGGGACGAGCGCGTGCTCTTTGCCTTTTGCCTCGACCATCACATCGGCCTCCCTCTCTCCGAGGGCGTCCACCAGCCGGTTCCAATCGGCGAGATCCACGGAGTATGCGTGGGCGCCGGGCTGCTTCTCGGGGTCCTGGCTGGAGAGGTGTAGCTTGGGACGCGTCTCCCGCCTCTCCCAGGTTGGCAAAGAGAGGTCAAGCGCCTCCCCTAGCGTGAGACCGGCCGGGTTCAAACCATGATGAAAGGCATCGGTTATCGTCGGTATGCCCAGGGCCACGGAGGTCGTGACGATCTCCGGTACCGCCCACACGCGCTCGTCGTTCTCCAGCGCCAGGTACCGGAGGACATCACCCTCGCGCCGCATCACTTCGATAAAACGCTCGCTAGCGCCAGGCTTGTCCGTGTAGGCGCCGCCCATGTGTAACACGAGCACCGAGTCCGAACTGCCTATAAGGTTGAGGATGCGGGCCACGTAGCGCAACTCTATCAGGCTGCGTTGCGCCACGTCGGGTTTGGGGCTACCGGGTTGAATGTACTGTCCCGGGTGCATGCTCAGACGGATGCCAAGCTCCCGCGCGCGCCGGCCGGCGCGCCGCAGCTCGTCCTCGTGCTCTCGCTCCCAGTCGTATGGAAACTCGGGGTGGGAGGCGAATGGGATCAGGGCCTGCCCCATTCTGAAGAGCGGTATCCCGTGCGCAGCGTTCCACTCCAGAATAGTCTCCAAACCGGCGATGTTCTCCCGAACCAACGCCCGCACCTTCTCGGTGTCTTGAAGGTTCGCAAGCCGTAGACTCCGGTTGGTCCCCGCCGGTATCGTCAGGTTCTGCGTCGGGTAACCTAGCCGTATCACGTCAGGATTTATACAGTGCCTGGCAGACCATTTATGTGTTCTCTATTATTCCTCTCGCGACCCAACAAAAAGCGCCCCATCTTCGTGGAAGGGGCGCTCGACAAAAACAACCGTACTATCTAGCCGGGCCGCTCGCCCTCTTCCAGGATGAAGGTGATGGCCATGTTGACCTTGTAGGCCGAGATGTTGCCGTTCTCGTCGATCATTGCGTTCATGTCCTTGACCCAGGCACTCTCTACGCCTCTCAGAGTGCTCGTGGCGCGCTTGATGCCTACGTTTATGGCATCCTCGAAACTCCGTTCGGAGGTAGCGCTAAGCTCCATTACGCGGGCTACAGGCATGGATGCTCCTTTCCTCGTTTTCCCTGGATACTCCTACTACCCTCATAACTGAGCCGCAAACGCTCATCAAGACGCTTTTATCTTGGTAACCAGACTCTCGGCGACGCGGTGTCTACAGAGTAGCGGTCATTAGTATGTCGCTCGTTGGCGCCGGAGAGCCGCCGGAGGGTTCCACCGTAACGGCGACGGCGTCGGCGCCTTCGAGGGAGCCTTCGATAGGGGCGGCGGCATCACCTCCGTCGCTGGATGTGAAGACGCCAGCAGGTTCGGGGACGCCATCGCGCAGGAGCCAGGTCTCGTAGACCTCGCCCTCCGGCGTGGAGGGCAGGTTCTCCGCCACCAGGACACCCCGGCCTTCCCCTACTGTTACGACTTCACCCTGGACGCCCTCGGCGGGACCCGAACCTTGCAACTGGTACGTCTGGCGGTTCTCCAGCTCGCCTCGCAGGTCCTCGTTGGCGTCACGCAGCGATGAGTTCCACGCAAACAGCCCGACGAGGGCTAGGACCGCGACTGCGGCGACCGCTGCGGCGGCAAGCCCGCCCGAACCGAAGAGTCCGCGGCGGAGGGGGGGCGAGCGGCGTAGGGAATCCCGGGGAAAGACCCCGCCGGATGCTTCGATCCCGGCGAACACGTTGTGGCGAAGTTCGGGGGAGGGTTCGTACTCTTGTGGGGCGAGGGCCAGGAGGCCCGCGATAGAGCCGAGGTCGTCTGCCTCGGCCTGCAGCTCGGGGTGCGCTGCGAGGTAACCCTCGAACTCCCGGCGCTCGCCCGCTGAGAGAGCACCCAATGCGTAAGCCTCCTTGAGGTCGTCGAAACGCGCGCGCCAAGGTTCGTGTCGGCGTCCGCTCATCCTGGTACCTCCAGCCCGCGGGAGTCGAAGTGCTCCCGGATCTTTTGCAGCCCTAGCCTCATGCGACCCTTGACGGTCCCGAGTGGTAAGCCGAGCAGCTCCGCTATCTCCCTGTGCGTGTATCCCGAGTAGTAAGCGAGCTCGAGCACCTTGAGTTGCTCCGGGGGCAAAACACGCAAGGCTACCCTGACCTGATCCCGCTGCACGTTGCGCCAGGTCACGGCGAAGGCCTCGCTCGGCTGTGAATGGGTAGTGGGTTCGATCTTCTCCTGAGTCCTGCGGCGGCTCGCCGATGAACGCAACTGGTCTATGCCGCGGTTGTGGACAATAGACAGTATCCACGTACGTACACTGCCCCTCTCCGCCCGGTAGCTCCCGGCCGCCCGCCATACGGTTAGGAAGACCTCCTGCACCAGATCCTCCGCGGCCTGTCGCTCGCCCATCATCCGGTATGCCAGCGAGTACGCCGCCCGGCTGTGCCGGTCGTAGAGACCCGCGAACGCCCCAGCATCCCCGCCACCAGCCATGGGCATCAAGTCCTCGTCTGCCAGCAGCAGATATTGTCTCCCTTTATCAGCCATACCTAAGTCTACGTCAACCGTGTCCCCCCAGATCACGCGACGAGACAAATAATCGGCAACAGGGATTGCGTTGTTGCGAAACTACCCCGAAACGTTGGGTTTAAGGTTGTTAATATATATTCCATGTTGTTAATATGTGTTTTGTGGTTAGTTCGATATGGGAATGCGTACGCTAGGTAAGAAAGGGGGCTGTGGCTCCTGCGTTGATCCAGACTTTGTGTTGTTTCGTAGACAGTAAGTGGAAGTGAGCATCCGGAAGGGATCCGGAGAAAAGAGAAAGGGTCTGGAATAGGACCCTGCTAAGAAAGGAGATTTTCGGATGGATGTAGATACAGGACGTATCTCTCCGGTCGAGTTCGATCGGGAGCACTCGCGTCGCAGCTTCTTGAAGACTGCGGCGTGGGCTACCGCCGCGCTCTCGGCGGCCGGGATCGGAGGCTTTGCAGCCTCGACCCGTTTCGCCAGCGCGCAGGCTGGTCCTAACTACCCGACCTACCAGGGTCTGGGTGACGCGGCAATCTTCGGGTTCGCCTTGCAGCTAGAGCGGTTGGAGGGCACGTTCTACGCGCGCGGTGTGGACGCTGGCTTGTTTAGCGGTCCCGCGCTGGCGCAGATAGCGGCCATCAGAGACCACGAGATGGCGCACGTGGATGCCATTGCGGGCACCCTCGCAGCTGTCGGCGCGCCGGTCCCGCCACCGCCAGACCTGACCTACCCGCCGGGCACCTTCGACAGTCCGGGCGCCTTCTTGCAGTTGGCGGCGACCTTCGAGCCGGTTGGTATTGGCGCGTATGGTGGCGCGGCGGCAGCATTGGAGAGCAAGGATCTCCTCGCGGCGGCGCTCTCTATTCACAACGTGGAGTGCCAGCACAGGGTCGCCATCAACATCCTCAACGGGGTGTTGCCACCAAACAACCTGGCCTTTGAGCCGAGCCTGCCGTTTGGGGCCGTGGCCGAGGCTGTTGCCCCGTTCGGCGTCACCGCAGGTTAAGGGAGGAGATTAAGTAACTTATGGAGAAACAGACAATTAACGTACCGGGCGCGGAAGGATTCGCGCAGCCCCGGACGCGGAGGGATTTTTTCAAGGCCCTCGCAGTAGCCGGCGTAGGCGCGGCAGCAGGTACTACCCTGCTTACGAGCGAAGCCTTCGCCCAGGGTGGCGGAGATGCGGACATCTTCAACTTCGCCCTTACGCTGGAGTACCTGGAGCGTGACTTTTACCAGAAGGCGCTCGATGCCGGAGTCCTCTCCGGAGCGGCCCTCGGCGTCGTGACCAACCTGCGCGATCACGAGCAGGCGCACGTCGACGCCATCACGGCAGCGCTGCAGGGTGCCGGTGCTACCCCGGTAGCGAACCCCGGGTTCACCTTCCCACCGGAGTCTCTCGCGAGCCAGGCGGGTGTTATAGAGCTGGCTAGCGTTCTAGAGCCCACGGGCGTAGGGGCTTACCTGGGCGCGGCGCCGATGATCCAGAGTCCAGACCTCCTTGAGGCCGCCGGGACCATCGCCGGTGTCGAGGGTGACCACGTAGTTGCCATCAAGAACCTCCAGGGCATCGTGCCTCCGGCCAACGTGGCCTTTGCGCAGGCCCTTACCAAGGACCAGGTTCTCGCGGCCATTGCTCCGTTCATGGGTATGGGCGGCGGCTCTAGCGGTGGCGGCTCCAGCAGCGGCGGCGGTAAGGCCGGCAGTGGCGGCGGACAGCTACCGAAGTCGGGTGGCCCCGGCGCTTAATAGGCCTGGAGCGTAGAGCCTGAAGCAACTACTACACGTACACAGCTTTATGGGGAGCAGGGCGCTAGCCGCCTTGCTCCTAACTTTGCTGCTCGTTCTCCCTGCTTGCGGAGGAGGTGCGTCTTCCGAGCAGGACCAGGCACGGGAGAGCGACGGCCAGGAATCCGCTCAGGTGGATCTGTCCGAAGTCACAGGGTCGGAACCGGGTGAGTCGTGGACGACCGTGCAGGCGGTGAACCCGGAGGATGTTCTTTCGGAAGAGCAGCGCACGGGAGCCCCGAAGTACAGGGACTGGAACGAGGAGAGCGGAAGCGAGCCGATCCAGTTGCCCTTTGGTACGTCTGCGGGACCTATCCCGGCCGTCAAGCCCTTCAATTTCGGTCGTGACCCCGGTGGTCCCGAGGACAAGACTCTGTACCTGACTGTCCCCAAACTTGGAATAGAAGACGTGACCGTCTATGACTCTATAGATGAAGAGAAACTCAAACAGAGTACGATCCACGTCCCCGCTACGGGTTTTCCGTGGCAGGGCGGAGCGAACGTATACATCGCCGGGCATCGTCTCGGATACCCGGATACGGACTCACTCTACGTGTTCTACGACCTCGACAAGCTCGTGGAGGGAGACGAGATCTCTGTAAAAGACACCGCTGGTGACGAGTATGTTTACCGGGTGAAGGAACAGAAGGTCGTAGCGGGCGACAACATCGAGGTGATGAACGCGGTCCCGGGGGAGTCGATAATTACCTTGCAGACCTGCACCCTTCCGGACTACGTCGACCGCATCGTGGTGCAGGGAGAGTTGGTAGAGACGAAGGCCTGAGCATCGGGCGCGTCCGGCCGTGTCCGTGCTAACATCCTCCATCAGCGGGGACATGACTGGTAGCCGAGGTTTGGAGGCAACGCTGCGGTTCAGCGTACTGGCGAGCGGCAGTTCGGGCAACGCTACGTATCTGGAAGTCGAGGAACGGGGTTTACTGATCGACGCTGGGCTCTCTTGCCGGCGTTTGCGGGGACTACTTGCCCGGATCGGGCGGGATCTCCCGGACATCCATGCCGTGTTGGTGACCCACGATCACGCCGACCATACCTCCGGGGTGCGATCTCTACTGCGCGAACGCAAAGTTCCGCTCTACGCCGCGCCTGGAGTCGCGGAGGTTGTCAAAACCGCTACGCTAGCCGAACCCGGCGAACCCTTGAACCTCGAAGGTGGCATCTCGGTGGCCTTCTTCAGAGTACCGCACGACTCCCCGACCTACGGCCTCCATCTCTCCGACGGAGAGCGAAGCATCGCCCTGGCGACCGACCTCGGCGAAGTGAACCCCGAGACCCTGGATCTCCTGCGCGGTGTGGATGCCCTTGTCCTTGAGGCGAACCACGATACGGACTGGCTCTGGCGTGGCCCGTACTCGGCGGACCTCAAGCGGCGCGTGGCCTCCTCACGTGGGCACCTCTCCAACCATCAGGCAACAGACGTGGCTCTTGCCCTCGCCTCACACGGCCTCAAGGACCTAGTCCTCGCCCATCTCTCAGAGAAGAACAACTCTCCCATGCGGGCGACCGGCACGGTGCGCAAGGCGCTCAAAGACGCTGGTTATGGTGGTATCCGGGTCAAGGCAGCTCTGGCCCGGCATCCAACGCCCTGGGTCGAGGTCGGGCAGCCCATCGAGGAACGGGAGTACGTGTATAAGTACGGGGGCCAGGCAGGCGCCGCGTCCCGGCTCTTCGAGGTGGAGTAGGGCGCCCGGCTATGATCCGCCGCGCCACTGTAGTCGCGGTGGGCTCCGTGAAAGGCTGGCCCGACGACGGTTGCCGGGACTACCTGAAGAGGCTGCGGCGATACTTTCCGGTAGAGGTCATCGAGGTCCCCGAGGAGGACCTGAACCGGCGCGCCCCCGAAGAAGTGCTAACCGCCGAAGCGGCGAGATTGGCAAGACGAACCCCCGCCGGCGCGTATGTGATCGCGCTGGACCGGGAGAAAGGCGAGCCTCTCTCCTCGGAGAAGCTGGCACGGCGGCTGAACTCCCTGGGCCTCTCGGGGCGGAGCCACGTCGCCTTTATCCTCGGCGGGCCGTTAGGGCTCTCCCCGGATATGCTCTCAAAGGCGGATGCCCGCGTCTCTTTCGGCACCGTTACGCTGCCGCACGCACTGGCGCGGGTCGTTCTCCTGGAGCAGTTATACCGGGCGGCGAAGATAAACCGTGGTGAGAAGTACCACTGGTAGACGGAGACCTTCGCCGGTTTATGCTTGCCGTACAGACTGGCGTTTCCGAGGGCGCAAAGGATCAGGTACGTACTGATGGTACCCGGCCTTCTCGGACTGGTTTCGCTAGCGAGTGCGGAAGTAGTCTTCGATACCGACCTTCAGGGCCTCGGCTATCTGCTGCTGCCGGGCTCCGCCGCCCTCGGAGAGGAGACGCCCCTCGTCGCGGTTGGTAATGAACACGGTCTCCGCGATGGTCGCGGGCATGTTGCTCTTGAGCAGCACTCCCGAGGCGTACTGGTAAGGCGTCCTGGTGGCGATGGGGCTCGTACCCGTAGCCGCTGGCAAGGTCCGGAGTCCGTCGAACACGCGTAGGGCCAGTTCCTTGTCCTTCTGCCACTTGCCGTACAGGGTGTTTGTATAGTCTGTGTTGGGGTTCGTCGAGCCGTTCATGTGGATCGAGACAAGGACGTTGGCCCCAGTGGTGTTGGCGAAGACGTAGCGGTCGTTGTTGGAGAGGGTCTGATCTCCGGTGCGCGTCATGTAGACCGTGGCGCCCGAAGCTTCCAGAAAGGCCTTCAGCCTATAGGCTACATCTAGGTTTTGGTCCTTCTCCTTGAGGTTGTACGAGGTGTTCGAGGCTCCGGGATCGCTCCCGCCATGACCGGCATCCAGCACCACTTTTTTCCCTGCCAGAGATCCCGTGGTTGTCGTCTGTGCCTCGGCACTGGGAGCTGAAAACGTCACGACTAGAAGGCTCGCGGCAAAGACCGCCGCGAGGACCACCACCCATACCCTCATGAAACGTATCTTCGCCATGTTTCTCCCTCGGTAGAGCGGAGCAGAAGACCTCCGCCTTGAACAGCATTACCGTACAACTTATCCTGGTAGGGAGGATGGCGCAATACCTCGCGAATGGCAATTCTCCAAAGGGCCGGGTGTGAGTAGCTCGCGCACGAAAAAGCGGTAACATACGCGCATGCGGGTGCAATTAGACAGGTTCGAGGACAATAGCATGGCTGTGTTGATGCTCTATCCGGAGGGTAGGCGGAGCTTCGACGTACCGCGGGAGTTGCTGCCGGATGGTTCGCGGTCGGGGGACGTCTTCGAGGTGAGCTTTACGCACGACCGGCGGGAGACCGGACGAATAGCGGCGGAGAACAAGAGCCTGTTGGATGAGCTTCTGAGGCGGGATGGCTAGCAGGTCCGGTATCGAAGAGAGGGTGTCCGGTTCCTTGCGGGAGGCGGTTCGGGAAGCTTACGGGGTCGAGCTGAACGGCGTCCACGTCGAGCGGCCGAACGAGAGCACGCACGGCGACTTCGCCACTAACGTCGCCCTCGCCAACGCGAAGGTGTTCAAGCGCAACCCTCGTGAGGTCGCCCACAATATAGCCTCCGCTCTTAAAGCGCCGTTCATAGAGAACGTCGAGGTGGCGGGGCCGGGGTTCATCAACTTTCGGATCTCTTCCGCTGCTCTTGTGGAGGAGGTTGGGGCGTTGCTTGCGGCAGGGGATAGGTACGGTAAGAGAGAGCCTGCGGGCGCCCCGATCCTGCTTGAGTACGTAAGCGTTAACCCCACGGGACCGATGACGGTCGCGCACGGGCGGCATGCGGCGTACGGAGACTCCCTGGCCAGGATCATGGAGGCTGCGGGCCGCCGGGTCTCCAGGGAGTACTACTTCAACGACGGGGGAAACCAGATCCGCTTGCTCGGTGAGTCCGTGGCCGCCCGCTACGCCGAACTCTTTGACAGGGAATGGCCCGTCTCCGACTCGGAAGCCCTCTACCGCGGCGAGTACATCCGGGAGATCGCCGAAGACCTCAAAAAGAGAGACGGCGACCGGCGCCTGAAGGAATCGCCGCGGGAGGCTATGCCGGAGATTATGGCATTCGCCACCGCGTGGTGTATGGGTGACATCGAGCGAACGCTCGCCCGCGCACGCGTTACCTTCGATAACTACTTCAATGAGAAGAGCCTCTATGACTCCGGGGGAATAGAGAGGTTGATCGAGGACCTTTGGGAGAGCGGCTACGTCTACGAGAACGAGGGCGCGCTGTGGCTCGCCTCGTCGAAGCTCGGGGACGACAAGGACCGGGTCCTGGTGAAGAACGATGGCTCGTACACCTACATGGCGCCGGACCTCGCCTACCATCAGGACAAGTGGAATCGGGGCTACGGGACCGCCGTGAACGTGCTCGGCGCGGATCACGCCGGGTATCCGCCCCGTATCCGAGCCGGCTTGGTGGCCCTGGGACTGCCGGAAGACTTTCTGGATGTGGAGCTTGTGCGGCTGGTAAAGCTCGTGCGTGGCGGGGAGCAGGTAAAAGTCAGCAAGCGCGCTGGAAACTTCGTCACCTTCGACGAGCTGCTCGACGAGGTGGGAGAGGACGCCGCGCGGTACTTCTACGTGCGCTCCTCGCACCGCACGGAGATGAACTTCGACCTCGCGGTGGCCGTCCAGCAGTCCGACGAAAACCCGGTCTATTACGTGCAGTACGCTCACGCTCGCATCGCGAGCATCTTCCGCCGGGCGGAGCTACGGCCCGAAGACGTGACAGACGTGCCACCCGGGGACTTTGCCCCCGAAGAGCGGGCGCTTCTCCTGGAGCTCTTCGACTTCCCGCGGGTAGTGGAAGGCGCCGCTGCCCGGCGAGAAGTTCATCCTCTGCCGACGTATCTGGAGACCCTGGCGACGAGGTTCCACCGGTTCTATACCGTGCATCAGGTCCTGGTGGAGGACGAAGAGTTGAGACAACGCCGACTCGCTCTTTGTGCCGCGACCAAAAACGTGTTGCGCATTGGCCTTAGTCTGCTAGGGGTGGAAGCGCCCGAGAGGATGTAGGTTGGCGCTCTTCGGGAGAGCATACGGCCTTTGCTATACTTTACCTGGTCTTTTTATCGTCTTGCCGTGGAGAAGTGCATGAGCCCAGATGGCCGTTTGACTATTTGCCAGATCAGTGACATCCACTGCGGGAGCGCGTACTTTATCCCGGATCTCTTGGAGCGTTCGATCCTGGAGATAAACGATATGGAGCCGACCGCTGTCGTGGTCTCCGGTGACCTGACGGACGCGGGCTATCGCCAGGAGTACGAGCAGGCGGCGGAGTACGTGAGGCGTTTCCGGTGCGAGAACCTGATGGTTATACCGGGGAAC
The DNA here is from genome assembly GCA_902806065.1 of uncultured Rubrobacteraceae bacterium. Classification (GTDB taxonomy): domain Bacteria; phylum Actinomycetota; class Rubrobacteria; order Rubrobacterales; family Rubrobacteraceae; genus Rubrobacter_F. The sequence goes on from CADCVE010000001.1 coordinate 178,259, forward strand.
CATGATTCGAGGAACGTGGGATATATACACTTCGAGCGGCTCTTCGGGGAACGTTACTCCGTCATCGAGTTCGAAGACGCGATCATGGTCGGGGTAGACTCCTCGGAGCCGGACTTGAACGACGGGCGTGTGGGGCGCGAGCATTACGGGTTTATCCGGCAGTGTTTCGAGAACGCTGGAGATAGGCTCAAAATCTTCGTGGTTCATCATCACCTGATCCCGATCCCCGGTACGGGACGCGAGCGGAACATTATCTACGATGCGGGTGATCTCCTGGAGCTTCTCTCCGGGATAGACGTGGACCTCGTCCTCTCCGGGCACAAGCACGTTCCATACTCGTGGAGGCTCGAAAATATGTTTATCGTGAACGCCGGGACTGGCTCCACGACGCGTCTGCGAGGCAACACGCGGCCATGCTACAACATCATCGAGATCGAGAACGGCCGCGTAAAGGTCTTCAGAAAATACCCGTTCAAGGAGCGTGAGCTGATCGTGAACTTCGACGCCGACACCCGCGAGTACTCACGCTTCGAGGAGAGGATAGACACCGAGATACCCGGCTCCCCCTACGGCGGCGGCGTAAGCGATCCCCTGACGGACGGCTAGACTACTTTTCGTCGTGCGGGCGCTCTTCCTGATAGATGGCGAACACTACCCACCCGTCGTCCTCCACGCCATACAGACGCTGGAGGAGTCCCTGAGCGTCAAAGGCGTCGCCGCAGCCTTTTTGGGTGGTACGGAGAAGCTCCGGGAAGGGACAGATTACGGTCTGCCGCTCGTGAAGGCGAAAGACCCGGTCTCGGCGGTAGAGAAGGCTCTGCGGGAGCATGAGGTAGAGGTGGTCGTGGACCTGTCGGATGAGCCGGTAGTAGGATACCGGGAGCGGATGCGGATAGCCTCTCTCGTCCTTGCGGCAGGCGCGCGCTACAAGGGAAGCGACTTCGACTTCGAGCCACCGGGGTATCATCCGGTCTCGACAAAGCCTTCACTAGCCGTGATCGGGACGGGCAAGAGGGTGGGAAAGACTGCCGTCTCCGGCTACCTGGCCCGGCTCCTCTCCAGAAACGGTTTCGCGCCCGGGGTGGTCTCGATGGGCCGGGGAGGACCGACGGAGCCCGAGGTAATAAAAGGCGACCACATGGAAGTCGGGAGCGATTACCTGCTCGAAGCGCTCGCGCGAGGGGCGCATGCGGCGAGCGACTACTATGAGACGGCGGCCCTGAGCCGGGTCGTGACCGTCGGATGTAGGCGTTGCGGCGGCGGGCTCGCGGGCGAACCGTTTGTCTCCAACGTACTCAAAGGGGCCGAACTGGCCAACGGTCTGGATACCCGTATTACACTCTTCGACGGTTCTGGGGCGGCGACGCCTCCTGTTGAGGTAGGACGGCGCGTACTCGTCGCTGGGGCAAATCAGGACCCGGAGTACATAACCGGCTTTCTGGGGGCTTACCGGTTGCTGATCTCGGACCTTCTGCTACTCACAATGAGTGAGGAGCCGATGGCGAACAGGGAGAAGGTGCGGGGCATAGTGGATGCGGTACACGAGGTCAGGCCGGATCTGCGCGTGATTCCCGCGGTATTCAGGCCGCGGCCCGTGGCGGAGGTGCGAGGTCTGAAGGTAGCATACCTCTCCACGGCGCCCCGGGCGGTTTTGGAGGTCTTGCGGCGTCATCTCGAAACGCGGTATGAGTGCGAGGTCGTGGCGGCTTCGGGGAGCCTCTCGGATAGAAAAGAATTGGCGCGAGACCTCGATGGGATGCGAGACCTGGGGGTAGAGGCGTACCTGACGGAGATCAAGGCGGCTGCCGTGGACGTAGTGACCCGCCGTGGCGCCGAAGAGGGGAGACTGGTCTTCTACTGCGACAACGATCCCGTAGCCGTGAACGGTTACGAAACACTCCTCGACGAGGCGCTCCTGAAACTGGCACGGACTACGATAACGGAGTTCGACGAAGGAGCACGTGGTCCGTCCACACCAGTTGGTGTATAATTGGGTCTCGCGATGCACCGGTCACAGGGGATGAATCTCTGGATCGTTCCGCACTATCTCTACGGAAATCCCACATAGGATACGCTCGTACCGTCGTATGGAGTACCGGGAGAATGAGGGAGGTTGGGTGAGCGTCTACTTCCATGAGTTCGGTCAGGCTACACTCTGAGAGCGTGGCTTCGTCGGCTCTCGAATGCACTTCCGCTACAGAGCGGTCCGCCTTGAGGGTGGTGCCGGGACGTACATGACCGTAATGTCCATCGAACCACTATGATACGATTCAAGGGTACCATCCACGCCCTAGAACCCGCCGCGGGTACGCAGGGCTTCCAAACTTCAGAAATATCCACGAAAAACGCTTGAGCAAGACTTCCGTATTGACTGAAGAGAGAGGTAAACGAATATGACTGAGCTTTCCACTCTGGAACGCAAACCTTTAAGCGATCTACACCAGATCGCCTCGCAGCTCGGCATCGAGCAGTACCGCAAGTACCGTAAACCCCAACTAGCCGAACTAATCTACAAAACCGCCACCGACCAGGCCGTAGGCCAGCAAGACGCTACGGATACTAGCGAAACCAACATCCCAACTCCGCCCCCCGAAGCCACCACCAATGGCGCTGCCTCTAACAATGTTACTACTAACGGTGCTACCACTAACGGCGAGGCTGTGATGACAGAGCCTACGGCAGCCGCTGTGGCAGCGCCCGCTGTGGAGGCCACTGAGGTTCACATGGACCCGTTTGGGGAGGCCGATACGGCCATCGCCACTCCCGATGAAGTCGAGAAGCGTCGGCAGCAGCGGGGCCGCGAGAAGGGGCAGGACCAGCGCCGGGACGGGCGCCGGGACAGGGGTGAGCGAGGAGGGGGTGACCGTCAGGACGGGCGTCAGGACGGGCGTCAGCAGGAGGGTCAGAGCCAGAGTGGCATCCTCGACGTGTTGCCCGATGGGTTCGGTTTCTTGAGAACCAATGGGTACAGCCAGGGCAAGGGCGACGTGTACGTCTCCACCTCGCAGATAAAGCGGTTCAACCTTCGCCGTGGTGACCATGTGGTTGGTCAGATTCGTCCGGCCCGTGACGGCGAGAAGTACCCCGCACTGGTGCGCATTGAGTCCGCCAACGGTGCCGAGCCCCAGAAGGGTCGCTACCGGACCAACTTCGACGATCTCACGCCACTCTACCCCATGGAGCGTCTGCGCCTGGAGTGGAAGCCGAACGACATAGCCCCGCGCGTCGTGGACCTCGTGTCCCCGATCGGCAAGGGACAGCGCGGTCTCATCGTCTCACCGCCCAAGGCCGGAAAGACCACGATCCTCAAGCAGGTTGCACAGTCCATCGCCGCCAACTATCCGGAGGTCAAGCTTTTCGTACTCCTGGCCGACGAGCGTCCTGAGGAGGTCACCGACTGGGAGCGCAGCGTCGAAGAGGCCACGGTCGTCTCCTCGACCTTCGATCAGCCGGCGGATAACCACATAGCCGTTGCCGAGCTTCTCCTTGAGCGCGTCAAGCGGCTCGTCGAGGAGGGCGAGGACGTAGTGGTTCTGTTGGACTCCATTACGCGTCTCGCGAGGGCGTACAACCTCGCCGCGCCCGCTTCGGGGCGTATCCTCTCCGGTGGTGTGGATTCGGCGGCTCTTTACCCTCCGAAGAAGTTCTTCGGGGCGGCCCGGAATATCGAGGACGGCGGGTCGTTGACGATCATCGCAAGCGCGCTAGTCGAGACCGGAAGCCGGATGGACGAGGTCATCTACGAAGAGTTCAAGGGTACGGGAAACATGGAGATCCACCTGGAGCGCAAGCTGGCGAACAAGCGGATCTACCCGGCCATCAACATCGAGGACTCGGGCACACGCAAGGAGGAGCTCCTTATGGAGGCAGCCGAGGCCCAGCGGGTCTGGCAGGTCCGGAGCATTCTCAACGCCCTCGACTCCTCCGCGAAGATAGAACTCCTCATTGCCAAGCTAAAGGAGACTCGCACCAACGCCGAGTTCCTGCGCGAACTACAGCGCGTCCGCGGTTAGAATGACTCGAGACGGTCGCGGGAACTCTCGCGGCCGTCTCTTTTCATGCCCTTTACAGGCGAGATAGAATAAGAGCGTAAGACTAATAACAGACGGAGGTTCGAGATGAAGACGGATATACATCCCGAGTACACGACGACGCGGGTGCATTGCACGAGTTGCGCTACCGATTTCGAGACTCGCTCGACGGGAGGCGACGCGATCACGGTAGACATATGCGCGAACTGCCATCCGTTTTACACGGGCAAGCAGCGGATAGTAGACACCGGCGGTAGGGTACAGCGGTTCAGGAATCGTCAGGCTCGCCAGGGCAACAGGTAACCCAAAAGAGACAGGGGACCGAGAACGAGATAGGGGTCGTAGATGAAGGTCGGCGGGCAGGCAATAATGGAGGGTGTTCTGATGCGCTCCCCCAACTTCTGGGGAATGGCCGTCAGGACGCCGACGGGCGATATGGAAATCCAGGCGGAGCCGTTCAACTCGGTAACCAAAAAGAGCAAGCTCTTCAGGTTACCCGTGATCCGGGGCTTCCTCTCGCTCGGCGAGACTCTTTGGCTCGGTATGAAGGCGCTCACCCTCTCGACTAATATCGCGCTGGGTGAAGAAGAAGACCTCTCCAAAAAAGAGATCGCCATAACGATGGTCTTCGGCCTCGTCCTCGCCTTCTTGCTCTTCCTCGCGGCGCCCGTTCTCGGGACGAAGGGCGTGGGGTGGTTGATCGGTAACAGCATCGAGAACCCGATCGTCTTCAACCTCGTCGAAGGCGCGATCCGTATCAGTATCTTTATGCTGTACCTTGTCGGGATCACCGCGGCCAGCAAAGACATCAAACGCTTCTTTGGCTATCACGGCGCAGAGCACAAGGCCATCAAGGTCTACGAGAATGGCGAGGACCTGGTCCCCGAGAGCGCTCGCAAGTACGACACCAGCCACGTACGCTGCGGTACGAGCTTCATCTTATACGTGCTGGTTTTGAGCATCCTGGTGTTCAGCCTGCTCCCGATAGATTGGTGGGTCGAGGCGATCGCGAGCCGCGTAATAGTCATCCCGATAGTCGCGGGGATCGGCTTTGAGTTCATTATGTGGAGCGCGAGAAACCAGAACAACCCCTTTGTGAAGGTCATGATCTGGCCGGGCATTCAACTCCAGAAGCTGACGACCCGTGAACCGACCGACGAGATGGTCGAAGTCGCAATGACATCACTAAAGGCGGTCCTTGCGAAGGAAGAAGAGGCCAAGATAAAGCCCGACGCCACGAGCCAACTGGTAATTTAGCAACAATCGATAATTCAGTGAGAACTTAGGAAATTATGGATCAACAGGTAACAAAACTCGCCGAGGAGACGCTTATCCGCCACAAGGCGCTCGCGGATGAGCTCTCCGACCCGAACATCTACTCTGACCAGCGCCGCTACGCCGAGATCGCAAAAGAGCACTCGAAGATGAAGCGCGGCGCGGAGTGGTCCCGGGAGTTGCTCGACTCCATCGAGGAGGCGCGGGAGGCGCGGGAGTTGATCCCGACGGCCGATTCGGTCGAAGAGAGGGAGTTCTACACTGAGGAGGCCGAGTCCGCCGAGCAAAAAGCCGAAGAGCTGACCGAGAAAATACGGACAGAGCTTATAGACCGTGACCCGAACGACGACAAAGACGTCATCCTGGAGATAAGGGCCGGTGCCGGTGGCGATGAGGCGGCTATCTTCGCGGGCGAACTGCACGAGATGTACACGCGCTATGCTGACCGCCTCGGCTACAAACACCGTACCCTCTCCTCCAGCCCAGCCGAGTCCGGGGGCTACAAGGAGATTGTAGTTGAAGTAGAAGGTGATGGTGCCTATTCGATGTTCAAGCACGAGGGCGGGACCCACAGGGTTCAGCGTGTACCAAAGACTGAGAGTCAGGGGCGCATCCATACCTCGACCTCCACGGTCACGGTCATGCCGGAGGCGGAGGATGTCGAGGTAGAGGTCCTACAGCATGAACTCGAGATCGACGTTTATCGTTCAAGCGGGCCTGGGGGGCAGAGCGTGAACACGACGGATTCGGCCGTCAGGATCACACACAAGCCCACGGGATTGGTGGTGACGTGCCAGAACGAGAAGAGCCAGCTCCAGAACAAGGAGCAGGCAATGCGTATTTTGAAGTCCCGGTTGCTGGAGCGTGAGATGCAGGAGCGCCAGAAGCAGGAGGGGCAGATGCGCCTCGCCCAAGTGGGTTCCGGCGATCGCTCGGCGAAGGTGCGAACCTACAATTTCCCACAGAGCCGCATCACAGACCACCGCGTCGGCGTGACCTCTCATAGCATCGAAGCTACTCTTGGGGGCGACCTTGAGGAGTTTACTCAGGCTCTGGCTGCCAAGGAGCGGGCTGATCGCCTAGCCGCGGAAGCCAACGGTGGCGAGACCTCGTAGCAGGGCCGCGCGGATCGGCGCTCGCCAAGGCGCTCGCGGACTTGCTCGGGACGCTGCTAAAGAGTTAGAAGACGCGGGTGTTCCGGAGCCTGTAGCCTCCGCTGAGGTGCTCCTCTCCGAGCTGCTGGATATGAGGCGTGGTGATCTTACGCTACGCGATGAGCCGTTGACCAGGGAGCAGGCGGCGTTGTACGGAGCCTGGATCCAGCGTCGCGTCGAGCGCGAGCCCGTGCAGCGCATCCTTGGTTACTCCTATTTCCGCAATCTCCGGCTAGACCTCGACGATCACACTCTGATACCGCGTCCCGACACCGAGAGCGTTGTAGAGGCCGCGCTTGAAGTTATAGACAGCCGGGCTGGGACCTGTCGCGTCCTCGACATCGGCACGGGCTCCGGAGCTATCGCCATCTCTGTAGCCCAGGAGCGCCCCTCCTGCGAGGTCCATGCCACCGACAACGCTGAAGGCGTGCTCCAGGTTGCTCGGCGCAACGCCGAACGCGCGGGGGCGACTGTTCGCTTCCATCAGGCGGACCTGACCAGCGGTTTAGAAGACCTCGCGGGCAGCATCGACTTGCTCATCTCCAACCCGCCGTATGTAAGGAGCACGGACATCCGGGAACTCGCCCCCGAAGTGCGTGACTGGGACCCACGGGCTGCTCTCGACGGTGGGTGGGACGGCCTCGACTTCTACCGGCGCATATTCGTCGAGGCCGTCCCACTATTAGCGGGAGAGGCAGACGCGGTGCTCGAAGTGGGGGATGGGCAAGCGGAGGACGTTCTGGAGCTTGGGCGACGAGCCGGTTACAGGCCACTGGGAACACGTCCAGACCTTACCGGGAAGTCGCGAGCGGTCCTGCTTCGCCGCCGGAGGCCGCCAGATTGCGCTTAGTCTCCGCGTGGAAGGCGGCGGAACTCCTACGTGAGGGCAAGGTGGGGCTCGTACCGACGGAGACGGTAGTCGGGCTCGTGTCTGATGCTCACGGTCTTGGGAGGTTGTTCGAGACAAAAGCCCGTGACCCGGGCAAGCCGATCGCCATGCTCTGCTCCTCGGTGGAGAGCGCCCTACTCAGGTTCGAGGAGGCGCCGCCCCTCGCCTGGTTGCTGGCCGAACGCTGCTGGCCCGGTCCGCTCACGATGGTGCTGGATGATGGCAATGGGGGGACTGTCGGACTGAGAGTGCCGGACCATCCGTCCATGCGGGAGGTGTTCGCATACGGAGCATCGACGTACTATGCCACGAGTGCGAACCTCTCCGGGGAACCCGCGCCTGCCGCGCTTGGAGGTGTGGACCCTAGGGTAGTCCGCTCCGTGGACTTCTGTTTGCCCGGAACGCCGGGTGGTGGGGAAGCCTCCGCCGTTGTAGACCTCTCCGGCGGACGAACCCGACTGATACGCCCCGGCCCCGGTCTTTCCGAAGACATATTGCTCCTATTGGATGCGGAAGGGGCTGCTCCTCGCATCTATCCTCCCTTCGCTGTTTGAGGGCCTTGTGCCCTCGTGTGCGCCTCCTCCGCACGGTCTACCGCCGAGATCGGTAAGACCTGCGCAAGGTGACGCTAAACTTGCTCCTGAAGCTTAAATAGCGAGGTTGCCTATCAAAGAGGGAGAGCCTCTCGTCTCTGTTCTCGAAGGGAAGAGGATCTGGTGAGCTACGGCGATGTTGATGGTGGAGATGCTGCTTCTGGCGTTAGCTGCGGGCGTTACACTGGCGGCGGAAGTCGCCTGTATGGGCGGGGCCTGCACCAGCACCAGGAATCAAGACTCGATCACTGGCACGGACACGCCCGATGAGATCCGTGCGCTTGGCGGAAGAGACTTTGTGGATGGAAGGGGTGCCGACGAGATATGTGGCGACGGAGGCGGCGATCGTCTGTTCGGCGATAACAAGAATGACCGAGTCCTGGATGGTAACGACGAGGTCTACGGCAGCATAGATGGTCTGTTCGGCTTGAGCGGCGGTGACCTCCTCGACGGTGGTCCCGATGACGACTTCATCTTCGCCCAAACTTCTCGTCCGTTGTGGGCACGGACACCGTTAGAGGCGGCAAGGGGGACGATGAGATTTTCGTCGACGATGGAGCCGCAGACTCCATAAACTGCGGCGCGGGCACCGACGAAGCTGTCTTTGACGCTACGCTCGATACGGTCACCGACAACTGCGAAATTCAAAACTCATAATAACAAAGAGCATTATATGCTAGATTGAAACACGAGACGTTCACGGCGACATTACGGCCAGCACTTCCTTCCCAGCTTAATACCGGGAGACGGCCTCTTGGAAGACCTACCACGGATAGTTTGAGGGCGTCGCGGGCAGCGTTTATACTCTGTGGACGAGCATGCGAGGGTCTGGATGCTCCGAAGCGCGAAATCTCCACCTCTACAGAGCGTGGTTGTGTACCGTAGGCGGCGAGATCGTAGGTATACTCACGACGACTTACCGCATCGTTTATGCTTTATGCTAAACCTGAATGGGAGGTAAAAAGTGATAGGTCCGTACACTGAGGTTGATTCAGAGGTTCAGGCGGCGCTGGATGGAGAGCTGGAGCGCCAGAGAACGACGATCGAGTTAATTGCCAGCGAAAACTTCGCGTCGCAGGCGGTGCTAGCGGCACAGGGGTCGGTACTTACGAACAAGTACGCGGAGGGCTATCCTGGCAAGCGTTATTACGGGGGCTGCGAGCAGGTCGATAAGGTCGAGGTTCTAGCCATCGAGCGGGCGAAGGAGATCTTCGGGGCGGAACACGTGAACGTGCAGCCGCACTCGGGGAGCCAGGCCAACGAGGCGGCCTACGCGGCGCTCATAGAGCCCGGAGACAAGGTCCTCTCGATGGACCTCGCGCATGGCGGGCACCTTACGCACGGGATGAGGCTCAACTTCTCGGGCCGCATGTATGACTTCGTGCACTACGGGGTGAACGACAACGGGTACATAGACTACGATCAGGTGCGGGAGATCGCGGTGCGGGAGAGGCCGCGTATGATCATCGCCGGGGCGAGCGCCTACCCGCGTGTCATCGAGTTCGATAAGTTCCGTGAAATCTCCGACGAAGTCGGGGCGTTCTTCCTGACCGACATGGCTCACATCGCGGGTCTCGTCGCCGCGGACGTTCACCCTTCCCCGGTGCCCTACTGCGAGATGGTCACCACCACGACCCACAAGACGCTCAGGGGCGCGCGCGGAGGCATGATCCTCTGCCGCGAGGAGTTCGCCAAAAAGGTCAACAGCCGCGTCTTCCCCGGCATGCAGGGTGGCCCCCTCATGCACGCCATCGCGGGCAAGGCCGTCGCGTTCGGAGAGGCTCTAGACCCTTCATTCAAGGACTACGCGCGGAAGATAGTGAACAACGCGCGGGCTATGGCGGAGGGGCTTCTGGAGGGCGGCGTGAACCTCGTCTCCGGCGGCACGGATAACCATTTGATGCTTGTGGACTTGCGGGGTACGGGTACCAACGGCAAGGAGCTAGAGGAGCTTCTGGACCGGGTAGGCGTGACGTGCAACAAGAACATGATCCCCAACGACCCGGAGCCGCCGACGGTGACGAGCGGTGTCAGGCTCGGGACGGCGGCGATGACCACGCGCGGGATGGGCGAGGAAGAAATGCGTGAGATCTCCGAGATAGTAGTCGGGGCGGTTCGCGGCGAGACCGATGGCCTGCGAGACCGGGTCACGGCGCTGACGGACGCCTACCCGCTCTATGGATGAGGCCGTGCCGGAGGCGAAGAACCTCCACATCGTGGACGGGCCGCTGGCTCGTCAGAAGCTAAAGACCCTGCGCGACGAGAACACCCGTACCCCGGAGTTCCGGCAGGCGATGAAAGAACTAGCCCTGATCGTAGTCGCCGAGGCCACCCACACCATGCCGACCAACACCGTGCGCGTCAGGACTCCCCTGGTCGAGACGGAGGTGCAGGAGATCTCCGGTCCCGTCTGTCTCGTACCTGTGTTGCGGGCCGGCCTCGGGATGCTCGATGGCGCGCTCGCGCTGCTTCCTGACGCTACAGTTGGTTTCATGGGTCTGCAACGCGACGAGGAGACCGCCGAGCCCGTCGAGTATTACGTCAACCTCCCCCGCAACCTTGAGGAGTATCTGGTTCTCGTCCTGGACCCAATGCTTGCGACCGGCGGGAGCCTTTCCGCGACCATAGGCAAGCTCAAGGAGTACGGGGCGCGTTGGATCTCCTGCCTGCATGCCGTGGCCGCGGTCCCGGGCGTCGAGCGAGTAACCGCGGAGCACCCCGACGCGAACTTCTATACCGCCGCCGTGGACCCGGAGCTAGACGAACGGGCGTTTATCGTTCCAGGGCTCGGTGACGCCGGAGACAGGTTGTATGGAACGCTTTAAAGACCCTGCAGTAGACACCTCAGGGGAGCACACCGCCCTGAAGAAAGCGCGTCCCTCGTGGGACGAGTATTTCATGCGTATCGCCCACGAGGTCGCGACCCGTTCGACGTGTCCCCGATTGGCTGTCGGGGCCGTAGTAGTAAGGGACAAAAGAATACTCACGACCGGCTACAACGGGAGCCCTTCGGGGATGCCGCACTGCGAAGACGTAGGCTGCCTGATACGGATAGTGGATGGCCGGGAGAGCTGCCAGCGTACGCTCCATGCCGAGCAGAACGCTATCATCCAGGCAGCTTATCATGGGGTCTCGGTGCGCGATTCCGTGCTCTACTGTACGCACCAGCCCTGCCTGTTGTGTACAAAGATGATAATGAACGCCGGCATCGAAGAAGTCCGCTACGTTGTTGGCTACCCGGACCCTCTAGCTATGCAGCTCGCCGACGATGGCGGCTTGAACGTCGTGCAACTCTGCCACCAAGCAAGCCGAATAGAACCCTAGCTACTGTATCTCGTGCATTGCATCAGACTTGTCGTAAGAGATTGGAACTTCTTGCTACAATTTGAACGCTAATGCACGATACTGTATAGTTAGAGCAATGCGGAACACCGATACCAATGGGAGAAACGCGGTTGGCAGCTATACCCGCCTTCTGGGGCTTGGCTTTGGGTTCCTGGTTATTCTGGGGGTCCTTGTAGTGGCCGGCCTTTTGGTGGATGGATGGCTTGGGACGCTTCCGCTTTTCCTTTTGGTTGGCGTGGCGCTTGGGTTTGCGGGGGGTCTATATTACATGTATCAGTCTCTCAGGAGCCTGGGAGGCGGATGAGCGGGCTGTGGCGGGTGGCGGGCCGGAATGCGGTTTGGATAATAGTCTTGTCGGTACCGGCCGGTATCGTGCTCTTTCTCGTTTACGGTGAGGCTCATGCGGAGTCTTACGGTTATGGTGTTGGGGTTGGTGTTCTGAGCTTTATTTCGATGGCGCTTACCGTCACGCTTCTGACGGATCGCTCTCGCTTTTGGCGTGTGGTCGGGGCGGTGTCTTTTATAATGCGATACGGGTTTGTGGCGGGGGCGCTAGGGGTACCCGCGTATTTGGGTCTCTGGCCGGTAGTTGCCATGTTGGGAGGGTTTGCCTGGGTTTACGTGGCGGAGAACGTAGTGCTGCTACCGAGGATGATGAGGGTGATAGGAGAAACACGAGTTTGAAACATAGCGATGCCGGGCTTTCGGTAACCGGAAGAGTAGAACGGAGGGTAGAGGCTTGATGGGTGCGCTGGCGTTTATGCAGGTAAGCCAGGAAGAGTTGAAGAAAGAGATCCTGCACACGTGGGAGACTGGCAGGGACTGGGCTATTCCGATACAGATCGGTCCGGTGGACATCTCCATAAACAAGGCCGTGTGGTTCATGTTTTTCGGGGCGGCCGTGACGTTCTTGCTATTGTTCGTCGGTAGCAGGCTGCTCAAGTCCAGGCCGGGTGCGTACCAGGTGATCGTGGAGGAGCTCTATGGCTTCGGGCGCAACCAACTCGCCGGACAGATGACCCAGGAGGGACAGAAGTTCCTCCCCTTTACACTCTCCCTCTTCGTATTTATTCTGGTGCTCAACCTCATCGGGCTCGTTCCGGGCGCATATCCAGTAACAAGCAACATCTCATTCACCTTGGGTTTGGCTGCTTTTGCCGTCATCACCTACAACTTCGTGGGTATCAAGCGTAACGGTCTCGGGACTTACCTGAAGAGCCTCGTGCCGCCTGGCATGCCGGCGAAACCGATCATGGTCCCGTTCATGTTCTTTGTCGAAGGTCTCCAGCAGTTCATCACTCAGCCGCTCACGCTGGCGATGCGGCTCTACGCCAACATCCTGGCTGGGCACCTGATCATCTTCGTCTTCCTCGGCCTGATCCTGTACTTCGGGGCCTTGAGCGTCGTCCCGCTACTCTCCGTGCCGATGGCGGTGGTGTTCTATGCGTTCGAGATCTTCGTCGCGTTCATTCAGGCTTACATATTCGCTATACTCACGCAGGTTTATATAGAGTTGGCGATGAACGCGGGGGAGGATCACTAGAGAGGGTAGGGAGGCGGGCAAGATCGCCCGCGCAAAGAGTAGTCAATGAAGCGAAAGGAAGGAGTGGTAGGGTATGTTGGCAGCAGCAGTTATAGAGGTGTTGAGCGTTGTGATGGCTCTGTTTCAGGCGTCGGGGGACGTGAAGATGATCGGGGTCGGCCTGGCGGCCGGTACGGCGGTCATCGGGCCGGGAGCGGGGATGGGGTACCTCATCGGGCAGACCATAGCGAGCATCCACCGTCAGCCGGAGGCGTTCGAGCAGACGAGAACGCTGATGTTCCTCGGCATTGGGCTGGTAGAGGCGTTCGCGTTGTACGGCATAGTCTTTGCCCTACTCATAGCTTTCGTCCTTTAGGCAAGAGGGGGAAAAGGGAAAGGAGAGAGTATGCTTGACCCAACAGGGATCTTCGATCTACCCAACACCAGCCTGATTTTTTGGGAGATCATAACCTTCCTGATCCTGCTCGGGCTACTTTACTGGTTCGTCTACCCGCCGATTCGGGACCAGATCCAGCAGCGCCAGCGGACCATCGAACAGTCCATAGACGAGGCGGAGAAGACGAGGAAAGAAGCCCGCGAGCTTCTTCAGGAATACCGGGAACAGATCAAGGAGGCCCGCGAAGAGGGGCGGCAGATCCGTGAAGAGGCCCGCCAGGAAGGTGAGGCCCAGCGTGAGCGGGCCAAAAAGGACGCCCGTGAAGAGGCGGACCGTATAGTTGCCAGGGCGCGTGAAGAGATACAGCGCGAGCGGGAGTCGGCGGTGCGCGAGGTGCGCCAGGAGGTCACCGGTATGGTCATACAGGCCTCCGAGCAGATCTTGGGCCGTTCCATAGACCGCGATGAGCACGGACGTTTGATCTCCGATGCCCTAGACGAACTTGAGGCCGATGTTGCGGCGGCGGGTTCTAGAAGTGGCAGGTAAAGCTTGAGCGCGGTATCGACCTACGCCGAAGCGCTGTTCCGGGCCTCTCTAGAGCGTGAGGAGTTGGACGAGACACTAGAGAACTTGAAAGAGTTCGTAAACGCACTCCACGAGAGTGAGGAGCTTAGAGAGTTCTTTTATGGGCCTCAGATCCCCGAGACTCAAAAACGGCGTGCTATAGATAGCCTGACGGAGGGGATGAGCACCTCGATAAGGAACTTCCTGAAGGTGCTTTTGGACAATGACCGGGCGGAGATTGTAGAAGAGGTCGTACCGCCTTTCGAGGATCGCGTCAGGGAGTATCAGGGTAAGGTGGAGGTCGAAGTAACGACGGCGGTAGAGCTCTCCGACGAGGAGCTCTCCGAAGTTAAGGAGCGGCTCGGTACCATCCTGGACGGCCGCGAGGTGGAACTGGAGACTCATGTAGACCCAAACCTCGTTGGAGGTGCGATCTTCAGGGTTGGCGAGAGAAGGATGGACGGTAGCGTGCGGGGGCAATTGCAGGGCCTCCGGAACAATATGCTGGAGAGAGGTGTTGCTTAGTGGGTAGGTTGAGGCCGGAGGAGATCTCCTCCATCTTGAAGGGCGCCATAACGGACTACGACAACCGGGCGCGCACCGAGGAGATAGGCCAGGTACTACAGGTCGGGGACGGCATCGCCCAGGTACACGGCCTGACGAACGCGATGTACCAGGAGATGGTCGAGTTCGAGGACAACCGCGGCGAGACGGTGACGGGTATCGTCTTGAGCCTCGAAGAGGACAACGTCGGCGTTGTCATCGTCGGTGATGACAGGCACATCCGGGAGGGGAGCACCGTCCGGCGTACGGAGCGCTTGGCGGCCATCCCGGTTGGTAACGGTATGTTGGGCCGCGTCGTGGACGCTCTAGGCAGGCCGATGGATGGCAAAGGCGAGATCGAGGCTGAAGGCACCCGCCACGTCGAACAAATAGCGGCGGGCGTTATCGACCGCAAGGACGTCGATACACCTTTGCAGACCGGTATCAAGGCCATAGATGCGATGGTTCCGATCGGGCGCGGACAGCGCGAGTTGATCCTCGGCGACCGCAAGCTCGGCAAGACGGTTATCGCTATGGACACCATCATCGCTCAGCGCGATACGGGTGTGAAGTGCATCTACGTGGCTATCGCCCAGAAAGACTCTACCGTGGCAGGGCTCGTGAGCACGCTCGAAGAGTACGGGGCGATGGATTACACGGTCGTCGTCAATGCACCGGCCGCCCAGGAGGCAACGTACCACTATCTAGCGCCATACTCTGGGTGTGCCATCGGTGAGTACTTCATGGAGCAGGGTGAGGACGCGCTGATAATCTACGATGACCTAACCAAGCACGCGAATGCCTACCGGCAGTTGATGCTTCTACTCAGGCGCCCGCCGGGACGCGAGGCGTATCCTGGAGACGTTTTCTTCCTGCACTCGCGGCTCTTGGAGCGGTCGGCCAGTCTCTCGGACAATCTCGGCGGTGGTTCCTTGACTGCACTGCCGATCGGAGAGACAAAGGGTGGGGACATCTCGTCGTACATTCCGACGAACGTCATCTCGATCACGGATGGTCAGATCTTCCTCGACGGCGATATGTTTAACTCGGGCCAGCGTCCGGCTATCGATGTCGGCAACTCGGTGAGCCGGGTGGGCGGCGATGCCCAGATCAAGGCGATGAAGGACGTCACCGGGACGCTGAGGCTGGACTTGGCGCAGTACTTCGAGCTGCAGGCCTTCGCCCAGTTCGGGAGCGACTTGGACGCGGCTACCCAGAAGACCCTGGCCCGCGGCGAACGGACGATGAACATGCTCCAGCAGAAGGAGCACGACATCGTGCCGGTCGAGGAGCAAGTCGTTTTGATATACGCGGTCACCAGCGGTCTCGTAGATAATATTGAGGCGAACGACATCCCTGACTGGGAGCAACAGTTCCGGGACCACATGAGGAACAGCCACGAGGAGATCCTCAGCAACATTCGAGAGTCGCAGGAGTTATCCGACGAGGATGAAGACAACCTCAAGGAGGCCATCGAGAAGTTCAACGAGAGCTACGAGCCCCAGGACACCAGCATAGTCCAGATCGGGGAAGAGGACGACGAAGACCAGGACGGCTCGGACGATGAGAACCAGAACAACTCGTAGGAAGAGGGCTAGAAGTTGTCTCTCCAGGACCTAAAGCGCCAGATACAGTCGGTCAACAACACGGCCAAGATGACGCAGGCGTTGCAGACTATCTCGGCCGTCAAGCTTCAAAGGGCCCGGGAACGCCTCGACCGGGTTCGACCATATACTGACAATATAGACGAGATGATGCGGGACATTGCGAACCGGGCACAGAGCGATACTCCGCTCCTCGGTGGCCGGGACGAGTTGAACAACGTGGCGATTTGCACCGTTACGTCTGACCGTGGTCTCGCCGGCGGGTTCAACGCGCATGTGTTGAGGCGCACGATGGAACTCCGTCAGGAGCAAGACGCGAATATCGTGCAGGTCGTAACCGGCCGTAAGGCGAGAGAGTTCTTTAAGTTTAGTAAGGTTCCTGTCGAGGAGGCGTTCATAGGATTCTCCGACAGCCCGACCTACGAGAAGGCTCGGGAGATCGGGCGTCACCTCACACAGCTATTCGAGGACGAAGAAGCCGACGAGGTGTACCTGGTCTACAATCGCTTCAAGAACGCCCTCGTTCAGCAGCCCACGGCTGTCCGTCTCTTGCCCGTGGCCCAGGAGGAGACGGACGAAGAGAATGGGGAGAACGAGGAGGAGAACGGTTCGAACATTCCGCTGGAGTTCATACCGGGGCCTGAGGAGCTTCTCGATCGTCTGGTACCGAAGTATGTGGAGACACTCATCTTTCGGGCGCTCGTCGAGAGCGCGGCCGGGGAGCATGGGGCCAGGATGTCGGCCATGAAGAGTGCTAGCGACAGCGCCAACGAGATGTCAGAAGAGCTTACGATGAAGATGAACAAGATGCGCCAGGCTGCGATTACTGCAGAGATCATCGAGATAGCTTCGGCCGCCGAGGCTCTCGGGGGCTAAATGAGTCAGAAGGAGTTCGCGTGAGCGAGAGCGATAAGAGAGAGCAGTTCGGTATTCCGAAGGATCCACAGGCACCCGAAAATATCCCAGAATCACAGAAAGCCTCCGGGCAGCAGCAAGGCTCTGGGCAGCAGCAGGGCGACCAGAGAGAGCAGTTTGGCATTCCGAGAGACCCGCAGGCCTCGGAGCGTATCCCGGAAGAACAGCAGGCCTCCGGACAGCGGGCGGAGAACGGCTCCCGTGATGGAGAGCAGGATGGACGGGCCAATGGCGGTCGGCAGGCTCAGACCCAAGAAGACTCTGGACAAGGAGTAGGAGGCGGCGTCGGGGCAGTCGTCGAGATCAAGGGGGTCGTGGTAGACGTCCGGTTCAACGAGGACGACATTCCCGAGATGTTCAACGCGCTCAAGGTCGAGTTCGAGATCGAGGACGGAGAGAAGGACGAGGTGACGCTGGAGGTCCAGCAGATCATCGGCGACGACGTGGTGCGGACGGTTGCGATGGGCTCGACGGACGGCATGAGCCGGGGATTAGAGGCCAAGGACACCGGACAGCCGATCACGATACCAGTCGGCCAGGCGGTCCTCGGACGGCTCATGGACGTGCTCGGTAACCCGATAGACAATGTCGGCGAGATCGAGAACGCGGACGATCAGTGGCCCATACATCGCCCCTCCCCGGCCTTCACGAACCTGAGCACGCAGGAAGAGCAGTTCGTGACCGGCATCAAGGTCATCGATCTTCTCTGTCCGGTCTTGAAGGGCGGCAAGGTCGGCCTCTTCGGCGGTGCCGGGGTAGGCAAGACGGTCGTTATTACCGAGTTGATTAACAATATCGCGCTCGAGTACGAGGGTACGAGCGTCTTCGCCGGGGTGGGCGAGCGGACGCGGGAGGGGCACGAGCTCTACGCTGAGATGCAGGAAGCCGGCGTTATGCAGAACACGGCGATGGTCTTCGGCCAGATGAACGAGCCGCCCGGCGCCCGATTCCGCATAGGTCTTACCGGGGTTACCCTCGCCGAATACTTCCGGGACGTAATGGAGCAGGACGTGCTCTTGTTCATCGACAATATCTTCCGCTTTGTGCAGGCGGGTAACGAGGTCTCGACTCTTATGGGCCGGATGCCCTCCGAGGTCGGCTACCAGCCCACGCTCGCAACCGAGATGGGTCGGCTACAGGAGCGGATCACCTCAACGAAGCAGGGTTCGATCACGAGCTTCCAGGCGGTCTTCGTCCCGGCCGACGACTACACCGACCCAGCCCCGTTCACTACGTTCACCCACCTCGACTCTACGGTGGAGTTGACACGCGACCTGGCCGAGCAGGGCATTTACCCGGCGGTAGATCCGCTTACCTCCGTCTCCACGATTCTGGACCCGAGCGTCGTCGGCGACGAGCACTACCAAGTGGCCCAGGGGGTGCAGCACATCATGCAGCGCTACAAGGAGCTGCAGGACATCATCAACATCCTGGGTATGGAGGAGCTCTCCGAGGAGGACAAGGTCATTGTCAACCGGTCGCGTCGGATACAGCGCTTCCTCTCTCAGCCGTTCTTCGTAGCCCAACAGTTCACGGGTATGGAGGGCAAGTTCGTAGACCTGGAGGAGACTGTCCGCTCCTTTAAGGAGATTGTCGAGGGCAAGCATGATGATCTGCCCGAGCAGGCGTTCTACATGGTCGGTAACATAGACGAAGCGGTCGAGAAGGCCAAAGGTATGAGCGACGAGGAGGATGACTCCGATTCCGAGGATGACTCCGAGGATAATTCCGAGAACGGCGAGGAAGGTTAGTGTCCGAGGATCAGAATCAGCAAGGGGACGGGCGCCAGCTCTTCTGCCGGGTGATTACACCGGAGAGGGTGATCTACGACGGTGAGGCGGACATGGTGATAGCGAGGATCGCCGATGGTGACATTGGCGTCCTCGTGGATCACCAGCCGATCGTCTCCACTGTGGAGATCGGTGCGGTCCGAATCAACCAGGACGATGAGCGGCACGTCTTCGCGACCTCCGACGGCTTTTTCAAGGTCTCCGAGAACCTGGTACAAGTCCTGGTCGAGGAGGCCGTGCCCGCCGGTGAGATAGACGTGGATGAAGCGGAAAACCGAGTCGAGGAGGCCGAGAACGAGCTCTCGGAAGTATCCGAGGACGCGGACGACGAAGGGGAGGGTGAGAGGCAGCGGAACGAGATCGAACGCCGCCGCAAGATAGGGGAGAACATGGCCCGGGTGGCACGCGAGCACGGCGAGGGATAAGGCCGGGGGAGCGGCTCTCCAAACCGTAGCGAAGATGTTGCCGCGGCGTAACCGTTTTGTTACTCACGCATAGCATATATAGCCAAGTCACTACTTGGCGTGCGTTGGGTGCGCTAGAGAAGTAACAATGCAACCGGGAGGATGATCATGGAGAGGTTCTTCGTCGAAGGAGGAAGCCGGCTCTACGGGGAGGTAGAGGTCTCCGGAGCCAAGAACGCGGCCCTGAAGCTGATCGCTGCGGCCCTCCTCGCTCCGGGGCGAACCGTACTTCACAATGTCCCGCGCATAAAGGACGTGAACACTATGCTCGCCGTGCTCGACGGCTTGGGTGCGAAGAGCGAGTTTTCCGGTAATACCCTCGTTATCGACGCTTCCACTATAGACTCCTACACAGCTCCCTACGACTTGGTGCGCCAGATGCGGGCAAGCATAGTGGTGTTGGGGCCGCTGGTGGCCCGGTTTGGGGAGGCCGAAGTGTCCGCGCCGGGTGGATGTAACCTGGGTCTTCGGAAGTTCAACTTCCACCTCGACGGTTTGCGGGCGCTGGGCGCGGAGATCGAATTGGATCATGGCTTTATCGAGGCGACGGCTCCTCGCGGCTTGCGCGGGGCGGAAGTCAACTTCGACTATCCGAGCGTCACCGCGACCGAGAACGTGATGATGGCCGCCGTCCTCGCCCGGGGCACTACCATCATCGAGAGCGGCGCCCGTGAACCGGAGGTCGTCGCTCTGGCCGACTTCCTCAGCCAGATGGGGGCCAGCATCTACGGCGCCGGGACGGGACGCATCGTTATCGAGGGCGTGGACGAGCTGCATCCTATCGAGCACACGGTTATGGGAGACCGCATAGAGGCCGGCACCTTTATTATGGCGACCGCCGCCACTGGTGGGGACGTAACTGTAAAGGGAGTGGACTCGGGCCATCTCAAGATGGAGTTGCCCAAGCTGCGGGAGATGGGCGTGAATATGAGCGAGGTCGAAAACGGTATCCGGGTGCGGGTGGATGACCCGGCGGAGCTTGGTAGCGTGGATGTCGCGACACTTCCGTTCCCCGGCTTCGCCACTGACCTGCAGGCCCAGATGATGGTACTCCTCACCCAGACTTCCGGGGCCGGCATTATCACGGAGAACGTCTACGAGAACCGCCTGCAGGTCGCCGAGGAGTTGAACCGTTTGGACGCCGGCATAGACCTCTTCGGTGGACACCGGGCGCTGGTCAAGGGACCCAGGCAACTCTCCGGGACTATCGTACAGTCGCCGGACCTCCGGGGTGGAGCGGCTCTGGTCATGGCCGGTCTCGTCGCTGAGGGCACCACGATTGTGGACGGCGCAAAGCACATCGTACGAGGCTACGAGGGCTTCGAGGATAAGCTTACGAACCTGGGCGCCACCGTCGCTTTCGGGACAGAGTCGGTGTTGCAAAGCTAACGTTACGGCCTTTCCGTTATAGCTTGTCCGATCAGTAGCCTGTAATAGCCCAGCCGCCGCTCGTGAGATAGTCTATTCTGGCAAACTGATCAGAGGGCAATCGCGAGAACCTCCGCTGCATCTCCACCGGTGTTGATCGAGGTAATCGGTGTCAATAGATCCGTTGCGGTGATCCAGCCGAAGGACATTGCTTCGAATGAGGGTTTCAGAATTGGCTACGAGCACGGCTATGAGAAGGGCTGCAGTGGTATAGACACCCAGTAGTGTAGACACCTGTGGCTCGCGCGCGACTGGCCAGCGCCTGGGACGCATACTGGTTGCATTCTTACCGCCGCCAAGATCACAGGAGCGACCGCGCAGGCTGCGAGTGCCCCATACCGCGCCGGGGTCGAGTGTGGGCGGTTCGTAAGAAGGGGAGCCCGATGGTTAGGGCCAACGCTACCCGGATAGTGCTCGTCAGGAACACGGTGAGCGAGGCTCTACCGTATGCCACCGCTGCCGGGGAGGCGTCCCGTGGCGTTCGAAGCATCTGGCTCTTTTCAGCCGGTCAGATGGTTGTTGGGTTCCGCTCACTTGTCTTTATAGTCCTGTTTGCGATCGAAATTAGTTTTGATTGCGTGATAGTTTTGCTGTTTCCTGGAGCCTTGCGGTCCTAGATGCCGAATTCGGGGAGGTTCTAGTGAGACGGGTCTGAGTACGATTGGTAGTATGTGCGTATTGTTGACAGTCCCGAATTAGAAATGGAGCTCTCGATGGCGGTGTTAGCGAACAGGACCGAGGTCCTCGGGCTTACGCGGAGGCTTGTTCGTTATCATTCTTATACGCCTGGAGGGGCTGAGTCCACGATCGACTTTATCAACGGCTGGTTCGAGGCGCGGGGGCTGGAGACGCTTCGTTACAGGGGTGCGGGGCCGCACGGGGAGTTGACTTCGCTCGCGGTGCGGGTGGGTGCGGGTAGCCCCACCATCCTCTTGCACGGGCACGTGGATGTGGTGCCTGGCGACGAGGAGCAGTTCGAGCCCTATGAAAAGGATGGGGAGCTCTCGGGCCGGGGCGTCTACGATATGAAGGGTGCTTTAGCGGCGATGATGTACGCGGTCGAGGACTTGCACGTGACGGGCTGCGACGCGACCGTGGAGTTGCTTGTCGTCCCGGACGAGGAGACGGAGTATGGAGGAGTCAAGGGGGCGGAGGTTCTGGTTCAGAACGGTCATACAGGCGACTTTCTCATTACCGGCGAGCCCACGGACTTCCACATAGGCGTGCAGGCGAAGGGGGTCCTGGACCTGCGGGTCAGCATGCGGGGGAAGAGCGCGCATGGCTCAAGTCCGTGGTTGGGCAAGAACGCGGTGTTGCTAGCTTATGAGCATTACAAGCAAGTGTTGGAGTTACCGTTCTCCAGGGCGAGGAGTGATTTCTTCCCGTATCCGAGCATCAATATGGCGCGAATTATTGGTGGGGACGTTATCAATCGCGTGCCGGATCGCTGTACCTACGACCTCGACATCCGCTACCTGCCGGATCAGGACCCGAAGGAGATCACCCGCCAGATCCAGTCGATAGACCTCCCCGCAGAGGTGAAGGTCCTCTTTGTTCACGAGCCCACCTATGTCTCCCGCCGCGACCCGTACGTGAAGGCACTGCGCGAGGTCGCCGCGCGGCACTTCGACGGTAACCCGGTCGGCGTCGGCCGCCACGGCGCTTCCGATATCGTTTTCTTTCAACGCGCCGGTGTACCGGGCGTCGAGTTCGGTCCTGTGGGCGGCGGACACCACGGTCCGAAGGAGTTCGTCGTGGCCGATTCTCTGGAGACCTACCGGCAGATGCTCGTGCAGTTCATCCGGATCTTGGCCGCCAATGGCGAGGCCAACGGCAAGAGCAATTAAGATGATCTTAATCAAGCTTTGCTACCGTTAGTAGCTCCTTGAAAGTTGTGTGTAGCGCAGGTATATTGCGCTTAGTTTCCTGGTAACTTCTCAAGGGAAGAAAGGTCCATTTGACTCTAGCTCTATTACAAGGGGCAGCCCCGGAGATCGGGTATGGCACCTTGTACGTATACGTGGGTTTGTTTCTCTTGTTGATCGTCGGGTTCGTTGCGGCGACGCTAGTTATCGCGCGCCTCATCGCGCCTAGCCGTAGGAGTTCGCGGGCGAAGGGCCAGATCTACGAGACCGGAGAGGTGACGGTGACCGACCCGTGGCGTCCCTTCCCGGTGCGCTACTACGTTTTCGCGCTGCTTTTTCTGATCTTCGACGTCGAAGCGGCGTTTTTGTATCCTTGGGCGGTCATCTACAACGAGTCCATCACGCAGGGGATGGGTCTGTACATGTTCGTCGAGGTAGTGATTTTCGTCTTTATCCTGGCCACGGGCCTTGCCTATGCCTGGAAGAAGGGGGCCCTCAAATGGGTTTGATGCAGAAGTTCAACGAGCCCAACATTATTACCACGAGTTCGGACAAGCTCTTCAACTGGGCCAGGAAGAATTCTTTGTGGCCGCTGCAGTTCGGGCTCGCGTGCTGCGCCATCGAGATGATGTCTACTGGCATGGCGCACAACGACCTCGACCGGTTTGGGGCGGGATTCTTTACCGCGTCGCCGCGGCAGGCGGACGTTATGATAGTTTCCGGCACCGTCTCGACGAAGATGGCCGAGCGGATGACGCGCCTCTACGAGCAGATGCCCGAGCCCAAGTGGGTCATAGCGATGGGCGCCTGCGCAATAAGCGGCGGACCGTTTCTCGATGGTTACTCTGTACTAATGGGCGCGGACAGGGTCATTCCCGTTGATGTCTACGTGCCAGGTTGTCCGCCGAGGCCGGAGGCTTTGATATTCGGGATCATGACGTTGCAGAAGAAGATAGAGCGTGACCAGCAGGTCGGCTACGAGAGGCAGCGCCCGGCGCTCGTCACCGACGACGGCGAGATATTAGAGTACTTGCCCGAGCGGGAGTACGGTGGTATCAGCGAGGGGAAGGCCCCGCGTTTCGAGAACATAAGTCCGCTCAGCCGCACCTACGTCTTCGAGCGCAAGGGTATGCCGCCCGCCTCGCAGACGGATGTCGGTTGGATCCCGGCTGAGGCCAAAAAGAAGATCAAGGAACAACAAAAGGCCGCGAAAGCCGCCGCCGAGGCAGACGCCCAGAAGAACGGCTCTCCGGAGGAGCCAGCCGACGACAAGGGGACTGCCTAGAATGGCCGTAACGCTGCCCGAGGGAGACCTGAATAGCAGGCTGGAGAACTACCTCGACGGTTTCCGTAACCGGCACGGGCTCGAGGAAGCCGAGGTGGACGGGAACGTGGTGCGGCTCGTGGTGAAGCCGGAAGTTTTGCTGGCGGTACTGGCTACGGCGAAGGAGAGGCTAAGGATCTTGCACCTCTCGTTCATTACCGTGGTAGACCGGGTAGGGTCTTTCGAGTTGACCTACGAGCTTCTGGATCTGCGGGGCGGGCAGGTGCGGGTGAAGACGACGGTCGAGGGCGAGGAGCCTGTAATAGACACCGTTACGGAAATTTATCCCACGGCCAACTGGCACGAGCGGGAAGCCTACGATATGTTCGGGATCGCTTTCAAGGGGCACCCGGACCTTCGGCGGCTGTACATGTGGCAGGACCACTTCGATCATCACCCGTTGTTGAAGAGCTTCGAGATCAGCACCAAGCGTACCTTTGAAGGGTTGAGGTAGAGATGCTTAGCGAAGAGCGCAGTAAAGACATAGAAACCGATGCCCTAAGCGCACCGGCAGCCGGTCGCCTGGCGAACCCGGATGTCCGGGATGAGTTCGGCCTGGAGACGCTGGACATGAGCATGGGGCCGCAGCATCCGGCGATGCACGGCTTGCTCAGGCTTATCCTGGAGCTCGACGGCGAGACTGTGGTGCGGTGCGATCCCGTGATGGGCTATCTGCATCGGAGCAAGGAGAAGATCTCCGAGAATCGGATGTACCCGGCGGTTATCCCGATTACGGATCGCATAGATTATATGAACAACATGGCCATGGAGTACGGCTACTGTCTGGCGGTCGAGAGTCTCATGGACGTGGAGATTCCGCCGAGAGCGGACGCTATACGTGCCTTGATGAACGAGTTCAGCCGCATCATGAGTCACATCCCCTCCATAGGCTTCCTGCTTTTGGAGCTTGGGGCGTTCACCCCGATCCTGTACGCCTTCCGGGAGCGGGAGCGAATACAGACGATCATGGAGGCCGTAACCGGGGCCAGAATGATGTTCCACTACATCCGCATCGGGGGGGTCAAGGCCGACCTGCCGGAGGGTATGCCCGAGGAGATGTGGAAGTACATCGAGGGGCTGGAGGAGCGCCTCGAGCCGGATTTCGTTGATCTCATAGCGGGGAATGAGATTTTTGTCGCCCGTACACGGGGCGTGGGGAAGATGACGCAGGAGAAAGCCGTCGAGATGGGCCTGACAGGTGTGCCCTTGAGGTGTACCGGGGTTGAGTTCGACGTGCGCAAGCACTACCCCTATGGCTGGTACAAGAACCTCGACTTCGACGTAGTCACCGACGAGGCCGGTGACGTTGAGGCCTCCTACCGTTGCAGGATAGGCGAGGTCAAGCAGAGCATCCGGATGATCAAGCAGATCCTCGAGAATCTGCCCGAGGGTGAAGTTATGGGGGACACGGGCCGCCGCATCCGGCCGGACGAAGGGGACGGCTTCGGCCGCGTCGAATCCGCGCGTGGCGAGTATGCGGTACACATCGTCTCCGATGGTACGGACACGCCGTATCGGGTACATTACCGGACTCCTTGCACCGTAAATATGCAGCTTTTGCAGGAGATCGTGCCCGGCCATTACCTGCCGGACATCATGCCGATCATGGGCCTTATAGACCCGGTATCCGGAGCCTGGGACAAGTAGTGGGTACCGTACTTCAGTACCTCGACCAGGAGCCCTTCAGGTTCCTGCTCTCGGTCGGCGCCATACTGTTTCTCGTGTTGAACCTGGCGGCCGTCTTCACGATGGCCGAGCGAAAGACCTCCGCTTATATTCAGCTGCGGTATGGGCCGAACCGGGTCGGGCCGAGAGGTCTCTTGCAACCGGCGGCGGACGTCTTCAAGCTATTCTCCAAGGAGAACCTCTCGCCTAGCAGGGCGGACCTCTGGATCTTCCTGGGAGCCCCGATAGCCATGTTCATACCGGCGGCGTTAGTCTGGCTCGTCGTGCCGTTCGCGCCCAACGCGGTAATTGCGGATCTGAACGTCGCGATCGTGTTCTTTATCGCCGTAACGTCCATCGGCGCTCTGGGTTTGATCATGGCGGGTTACGGGAGCCGGTCCACCTTCTCGCTCCTGGGCGCCATGAGGGGTGCCGCGCAGATGATCTCCTACGAGGTGCCACTGATCCTGAGCCTGCTCGGGGTCATCATGCTCTCCGGGAGCCTCTCGCTCGTGGACGTGGTCAACGCCCAGGGTGGTGGGTTCTGGCACTGGTACTTCCTGCCGCAGTTGCCGATGTTCATCGTCTTCTACATCGCGGGGATCGCGGAGGCCAGAAGGGTGCCGTTCGATCTGCCGGAGGGCGAGAGTGAGATCGTTGGTGGGTTCATGGTCGAGTACTCCGGGATGACGTGGGGACTGATACAGGCGGCCGAGTTCGCTTCCATGGGTCTTATATCGGCGATCACCGCGACGTTGTTCTTGGGGGGCTGGCAGCCGCCCATCGAGGCTTTGGACTTCGGAAACTTCAACTGGATCTGGTTCGGGCTCAAGACGGCTCTTCTCGTGTTTACTTTTCAGTGGATCCGCTGGAGCCTCCCGCGCCTCAGGATGGACCAACTCATGGATTTCGGGTGGAAGATTCTCGTGCCAATTTGCCTCATCTGGCTGTTCGTCACCGCTGGTCTGATGCTCCTGTTCCCTTCGGTATTTTAAGAGTAGAAAGGTTTTTCGAGATGCCCCAGCTAGGACAGGGAATTTTGAAGGGGATGGGGATTACCCTCAGGCACCTCTTCGACAGAAAGGTCACACGACAGTACCCGGAGTACAAAAAGGAGACGTTCGAGCGAAGCCGTGGGATGCTGACGGTAGATATGGACCGGTGCATCGCGTGCCTGCAGTGCATGCGCATCTGCCCTGACCATTGTATCTCCATCGAGCAGACCAAGCGTGATGCAGATGGCTCCGGGAAGGCAAAACCATATGCAATCGGGTTCGTAATCGACGACTCGCGCTGCATGTACTGCTCGCTCTGTGTCGAGGTCTGCCCGGTCAACTGCATCTACCACACCGAGGAATTCGAGGTCCAGGCTTACAACCGCCTGGAGCTCGCAAGGCAGTTCGGCGAGCGTCCCGTAGACCCGACGATAGACCCCAAGCCCGCCGTCAAGAAGAAGAAGCCGGCTGGCAAAGCGGCCGCGGCTGGCGCAGGCAAAGGGGCCAAGGCCGCCGATGGTGAGGCCGCGCCGAAGAGGACTCCGAGGCGGGCCGCGAAGAAAGATGATGCGGCTTAATGCTGATCGCGTTTATCTTTCTGGCTTCGATGACTTTAATCTCCGCGCTCGCGGTGGTGTTGAGCCGGAACGTGGTTCATTCGGCGCTGTTTATGTCGGGGTCTTTTTTGGGGGTTGCGGGTTTCTTCGTGATGCTCAATGCTCCGGCTCTCGCAGCATTTCAGGTGCTTATCTATGTTGGGGCGGTTACGGTGGTGATCCTGTTCGGGATCATGTTTACCCAACGACCGCAGGTTCGGCGTTTCCGATTGATCATCAACCGGCAGATGTGGTCGGGGCTGTTCGTTGCGCTCGGGGTCGGAGCTTTCCTGGCGTATATCTTGAGCATTCAAGACTGGGTCGGCACCAGCCCAGGGTATGGGCCCCGGGAGACCGCGGAGTTGGGTGAGATACTGCTGGGATTGAATGGGGCGCCGGAGATTTTCAGTCTGCTCTTCGAGGTGATCTCGGTACTTCTGCTGGTTGCGGTGGTCGCGGCAATAGTGGTCAGCCGCCGCAAGACAGGCGAGGGGATTGACCGGGGGGTGGAGGAGTAGTGCAGCAGTTTTTGGATTCGTTGAACGCGACCCTTCCGCTGGAGGGGTACCTCGTGGTCGGGGCTGTTATGTTCGCCATTGGAGCGTGGGGAGCGATTATTCGGCGCAATGCCGTGGTGGTGTTTATGTGCATTGAGTTGATGATAAACGCGGTCAACCTGTCGCTCGTGGCGTTCGCGGATTATTTACCGAATGCTGGCGGGGCGGGGGTAGGGTATGCGGTGCTGGTTGTTGCCGTGGCCGCAGCGGAGGTAGCGGTAGGGTTGGCGATCGCGCTGGCGGTGTATCGCTCACGCAAGACTGTAAACGTGGACGAGATCAACCTGATGAAGGGCTAGGGGCGTGGATGACTAACAGCGTCTTTGGACAGCTACTGATCGCGGCCATCCCGGGACTCCCGGCTTTGGTCTTCCTGCTACTGGCGCTCTTCGGGCGCTACGTCAAGGAGGGCGCTCAGTTCGTCGCTATCTTCGGGGTGGCGACCTCGCTGGTGTTCTCCGTCTTCGCGCTGGGCTTCGTTACGGGTTTTCCCGCCAGCCTCTTTCCCACCGGTGGGGTGCCTATAGACTTCGCGGTCAACTGGATAAACCTCGGCGAGGGCGGCTCTTTCCAGATGGGCGTCTATATAGACGGGCTCGCGGCGGTGATGCTCGTCGTGGTGTGCTTCGTGAGCCTGATGGTGCAACTCTACTCCGGGGCGTTTATGGAGGGCGACAGCAGGTTCGCGTGGTACTTCGCAATCCTGAACCTCTTTACCGCTTCGATGCTCGGTCTCGTCGTGGCGCCTAACTTTATCGAGCTGTATATATTCTGGGAGCTCGTCGGTCTCTGCTCGTACCTCCTGATCGGGCACTGGTTCGAGAAACCCTCCGCGGCCAGAGCCGCGCAGAAGGCGTTCATCGTCACGCGCGTCGGAGACGCGGCGCTGTTTATCGGCATCATCATGTTTTGGAGCGCCACGGGGACGACCTCTTACGAAGGAATCTCCGAGGCCGCGCAGGCCGGCTTTGTCGGTGGCTCACTGTTCACGGCAGCGGTAGTGCTGGTCTTTATCGGCGCGATAGGCAAAAGCGCCCAGTTCCCGTTGCACGTGTGGCTACCGGACGCAATGGAAGGTCCGACGCCGGTTAGTGCTTTGATCCACGCGGCCACGATGGTCGCGGCAGGTGTGTACCTCGTGGCGCGTACCTACGACATCTTCGTGCAGAGCCCGAGCGCCATGCTGGTGGTCGCGTACATCGGCGGCTTCACGGCACTCATGGCGGCGACGATGGCGCTGACCAAGAAGGACATAAAGCGGGTCATCGCCTATTCGACCGTCTCGCAACTCGGATACATGATGATGGCGTTGGGCATTGGAGCGTATTCCGCGGGGATCTTCCACCTCTACAACCACGCCTTCTTCAAGGCCCTGCTGTTCCTCGGCGCGGGGAGCATTATCTATGCGATGAATAGCTACAACATGTTCGATATGGGTGGTCTGCGGCGCAGGATGCCGTTGACGTTCTGGACGATGGTAATAGCGGGGGTCTCGCTCGCGGGAATCTTCCCGCTCTCGGGGTTCTGGTCAAAGGACGCGATCGTGGTCTCGGCGTTCGCGGAGCACTACTACGTGCTGTTCGGGATGGCGTTGCTGACGGTGTTCCTGACGGCGTTCTATATCTTCCGGGCTATCTTCGTGGCGTTTATGGGAGAGCCGCGCACGGAGGCGGCGCGAGAGGCGGTGGAGTCGCCGGGGATCATGACGGGTCCGATGGTGTTGCTGGCGATCCTCGCCGTGGTGAGCGGCCTGGTTGGCACCCCGTTGGCTGACTACTTCGCCGAGGTAGTCGCGCCGAGCGAGTTCGCCACGGGGACACTCGCCATAGAGCCGCACGAGTTCAACGTGACGATGGCGGTGGTCTCGGTGGCCGTCGCGCTCGCGGGGATCGGGCTGGCTTACGCGCTGTATGTCCCGAAGCCGGAGCGGGCGGCGGCTCTCGCACGCAGGTTCTCGCCCATCTACAAGTTCCTCGACAATGGCTGGTACTTCGACAAGCTCTACGATCGTATTTTCGTGCGGCCGGCGATGTTCTTCGGGCGTGTTGTCAGACAGTTTGATCGGCGGGCTCTCGGAGGGCTCGTCATGGGTGTCGGGAGAGGCGCTTCGGGGGCGGGGGAGAGGCTCCGACCATTGCAGGGTGGTGGGGCGCAGAACTATGCGCTGTTCATACTGGTTAGCGTCCTGGTCCTCGGGGTGATAGTCGGAGCGCAGTATGCCTTCCTGACGATCGCCCTGATCGCGACGGTCGCAATCGCCGCCGTCGCCGTGGGGTCGCGCCTATGATCACTACAATTACAATCTTCATCCCGCTGGCCGGTGCCATCCTCATGCTGCTTATGAAGAACGCCGACGAGAGAACGACCCGCTACACCGCGCTCGGGGTTGCGGCGGTGCCGCTGTTGCTCTCCTTGTATATCTATCTCGCCCATGGCTCCGACCTTGGCGCGGCCTCGCTGACGCAGAGCTTCGATTGGGTCTCGTCGCTCGGTATCGGGTACCGGGTTGGGCTGGATGGTCTCGGTTTCGGGATGTTCTTTTTGTCTGCGCTTCTCACGCTTATAGCGGTGGTTGCCTCTTGGGACGTGCATACGAACTTGAGGCAGTACTATGCGATCCTCTTTATAGCGGAGCTTGGGATGCTCGGGGTCTTCGCGGCTCAGGACCTTATTCTGTTCTACGTTTTCTTCGAGGTTACGCTGATACCGATGTACCTGCTAGTCGGTATTTGGGGCGATGAGAACCGCCGCCCGGCGGCGATCAAGTTCTTTATCTACACATTCTTCGGTAGTACGGTGATGCTCGCGGGCTTTCTGGCCCTGGGGATTCTCTCGGGTCCGAACTTCTCCATCGAGGCGCTGAACGCGGGCGGGGGGCTCTCGCGGGCGGCCCAGATCGCTATCGCCGTGCCGATCCTCGTCGGGCTCCTTATAAAGGTGCCGGCGGTGCCGTTTCATAGCTGGCTGTTGGACGTCTACGTCTCCAGTCCGATCTCGACGAACGTGGTGCTCTCGGGCATCCTCCCGAAGCTCGGGACGTACGGCCTGATCAAGATAGCCATCCCTCTGCTCCCGCAGGGCGTCGAGCCGTTCTTGCCGTATCTGGCGGCGTTTGGGGTGCTAAACATCATCTACGGCGCGTTCGTGGCGTTTATGCAGACGGACCTGAAGGCGCTCGTGGCCTACTCTTCGATAGGTACGCTCGGTTTCATCCTGCTGGGTATAGCCTCCGGGAACGCGCTCGGGATCAACGGCGCGGTGATGCAGCAGGTTACGCACGGTCTCTACTCGGCGCTCCTGTTTATCCTGGTCGGTATCATCGCGAGTCGCGCCGGGACGCGCCGTATCGCGGACCTCGGTGGCCTCGCCGCCCGGATGCCGTGGGCCGGTGGTCTTCTGGCGCTAGGTGCCTTCGCGGCGATGGGGGTTCCGGGGCTCGCGGTGTTCGTGTCGGAGTTTATGAGCATCATGGGCGGATATACGGCGTTCCCGGTGCAGGGGATTCTGGCGGCTCTGGGGATTCTGCTTGGGGCGATGTATCTCTTGTACATGCTGCAGCGTGTGATCTTTGGCCCGACAAAACAGCCGGCTCTCGCGGAGGCCGCGGATGCGGGGCCGATGGAGATGGCAGCGATAGTGCCGCTCGCCCTTCTGCTCGTGGTCCTGGGGATCTTTCCCAGCCTGCTCATAAACGTTCAACGTCCGGCCGTCGAAGTCGTTCTGGCCGCGATAGGGGGTAGCTAGTAGTGGTTACGGCGCAGACCTTCGTCGGGCTCCTGCCCGAGATCGTGGTTTTCCTGTTCTCGATGCTGGTGCTCATGATCGGGGTCTTCAGCCCCCGCGCCACCGGGCTTACAGCAGGGCTCGCCGCTTTTGGCGCCCTGGCGACTTTCGTGACCGCGGTGGTGCTCCTTGCGGTCGGCTTCGAGGGTAGCTTCTTCGGCGACGCGTATGTGGTGGACGGCTTCGCGTTGTACTTCAAGCTGATCGTGGCGGGGTCCGCGTTCTTTACGGTGCTGGCAGCATCCCGCTGGTCGGGGCGAACCGGCGACGCTCCCGAGTACCTGACCCTTATCCTCTCGGTCGCCGTGGGCGCCATGCTACTAGTCTCGATGCGAGACCTGTTCGGCGTCTTCGTCGCGATAGAGCTTGCGACGATACCGTCGTACGCGCTGGTCGCCTTTGACCGGACGCGCCGCGAGAGCGCCGAGGGCGGGATGAAGTACCTGCTGACCGGCATGATCGCCTCTTCCATCCTGCTCTACGGGATCGTCCTGATTTACGGCATCTCCGGCTCCGCGGAGCTGGCGGATATATCTCGCACTTTCACCGGCCAGCTCTCGCCGGTAGCTCTTCTGGGTATGGTCTTGCTGATCTCGGGTTTCGCCTTCAAGGTCTCGGCGGCGCCGTTCCACTTCTGGACCCCTGACGCCTATCAGGGCGCCCCGACGAGCGCCGCCGCGTTTCTCTCCGTGGCCCCGAAGGCGGCGATCTTCGCGGTGCTGCTACGCATCTTCCTCGAAGGCATGCCCGAGGCCGCGCCTTCATGGACGGCGGTGGCGGCGGTGCTGGCTATCGTGACGATGTTTATTGGCAACCTGTTCGCTCTGAGGCAGAGCAACGTGCGTAGGATGTTGGCGTATAGCTCGGTTGCGCACTCCGGGTATATCCTCGTGGCGTTCGCGGCTCTGCAGGGTGGAGGGGTAGAGCGAGGGGTTCAGGCCGTCCTGATCTACTCGGCCGCCTACGCGCTGATGAACCTCGGCGCGTTCTTCGTGATAGACCTCGTCGGCGAGGAGGCGAAGAGCTACAACGGCCTCTTCAAGACGAGGCCCGGTGTCGCACTCAGCATGGCTATCTTCATGGCCGCGCTCGTAGGTATCCCACCTCTAAGCGGGTTCTGGGGGAAAGCCTGGATCATCCTCGCGGGCGCCCAGTCCGGGTCGATCCTCACCTACGTGGCCGTCGGCGCCCTGGTTATCAACAGCGTCCTCTCCGTTCCATACTACTTCGGCATCCTCCGCAACATGGCCTTCGAGGAGCCGGTGAAGGGCGTGGAGGAGCCGACAGGCACGGGAGCCGTCAAGCTCTCCGTCTACATCCTCGCGATAGCCACGACCCTCTTCCTGTTCTTTATCGGCCCGCTCTCCGCCCTGGCGGGAGCCTCGGGGTTGCTGTAGGCACGTCGCCTCTGTCTCCCTTTTCGCGGCGATAGGCACCGACCCATGCTAG
This sequence comes from uncultured Rubrobacteraceae bacterium, assembly GCA_902806065.1. GTDB lineage: Bacteria > Actinomycetota > Rubrobacteria > Rubrobacterales > Rubrobacteraceae > Rubrobacter_F. The sequence continues at coordinate 211,007 of CADCVE010000001.1, forward strand.
CCTTCTTGCAGGCGTGAGTTCTCCGGAGAAGAGCGGGGTCACACAAAGGAGGAAGAGATATGGGGTTTATCAAGGTATCCAGTACGCGTGGAGACTACGTACTGGTTAACCTGGCGCAGGTCGTCTGGTCCACGGTGGATAATAACGGGGCTGGCGGAGTCAGTAGGATGACGCTGCACATGGCAGACGGCGCGACGTTCTCGCTAAAAGACGCCGAAGCGGAACTCGCGCTAACGGCGTTGGAGCAGAGCCTGGGGGAGTTGCCGGGCGCTCCCGGTTTACCGTAGGGTTACCTCTCGAACGGTCTATCTTGCAGACTGACCGGCAGTTCGGATGCTACAGGAGTTCCCCGGTGGGGGAGGAATGGGAAAAGGAAGTGACCTCGCCGGGGAACGGGAAGAACAGCACGATCTACTATAGCCGCCGATCCCAGCAGGGTCTTTGGACACGGGGAGGAAAATCCGCCGGTAGGTGTGGGCCGGCTTTGTCCGTTGTTTCAGGAGACGAGGGATGCGACGGGACGTTTTGCATGGCTGGTAGTTGCTGGTAAGATAAGAGAGTCGCTTCTCGGCGGCGCTTGGTGATCGTAGCTCAGTAGGCAGAGCATCGGGTTGTGGTCCCGAAGGTCGCGGGTTCGAGCCCCGTCGGTCACCCTATGATTTGCAGGATAAATACGAAGCCCGGCGCTTAGGCCGGGTCTTTCTGACACCACGCTGACACCACCGGTGACGGCGGTCCTCCAGCGGGTTTCTAGTAGCGCTCACTCAGAAGTTCTTTATTAGGGGTGATTTCTCGTGGTCGAGATGCGGTGGGAGAGAGATATGGAAGAAGCGATGGAACTCATCCATCGCATACAGACTGCTCACGGCGGCAGACTCGCAGAGAGCGAAGCACGTGAGGAGCTTGGCCCTTGGGTGACTGACGCTGCCAAGAGAGCGGAGCGGCTCTCTTGGCTGGCGATCAAGGGATCGCCAGCGGTCCTGATGGTTACCTACGGGGGACGTAAGGCGCTCGACGCGGCTCTTGCGAGTAAGAACGCCGTTCCCCCGCCGCACTGGTTGGGTGGCGCGCTTGTTCCCGTTCGCAGTCCGACCGGGCCGGTGCTGCTGCCCGGACCCATCAAGTCTTACGAAGAGGCGCAGAAGAGAGCCTTGGAGGAGGGTATTCTCACCCAAGAGGACATAGACCGCATCGCACGCTCGCCGAGGAGGGAAGATCAACCTGGAGAGCCGGAAGAATACCGTCCGCTGTACGAGTCGACGTTCCCCGGTAGACGCTGGTTTATGATCGCCCCCGCATACACAGAGCAGCATCCGTTGGGTGGCGGTAAGCTAGACCCTGCGGGCTATGAAGGTGCTTATCAAGTGACGGCTACACTTACCCGCCGCGGCTCCCCCAACATCCCCTACGTCTACGTGTCAGATCCGAACATGATGGAAGGCGACTCCCATCTCCGGTTACCCGAATTGACGGGAGAAGGCGGCGCCGTAGGAGTGCTGTCTATCGTGCACACCTCTTATGAAGACGCAGACACCGCGTTCGAGCTCGTGCCCAACCGACAGGGTAGGTTAGGCAAGATACGTACTGTGCTTAGGGCGGAGAGCGTAGGAGATGCCCACGAGAAGGCGTATCGTCTCCTGAACCCCTTTTTGTGTGACCTCTCCTACAGGTACGATATCCCAATCGAGGTCCTGCAGATGAACGTTGCCGAGTTGGCGACCCTGACTGTGGGCGGTGTGAAGGATGACGACTTTCACGAGAAGACGTTCGATCACGAGCAGTTTCTGGGAGACGGTCTGAATTACGGAGAGTTGACCCATTACGAGTTCTTCACCCGTCTCTACAGGGAGGGGGTCAACTCGTCAAGTGTGGATTACGGATTCTTGTGCTTCTACCGCGTTGCAGAGGGGATCATCAAGCTACGCCGCAAGACGATCATCGAGCAGGAAGGCAAATCGCCAAACGAGGTTAGCGGCCCCAGCGTGGTTTCGGAGGTGGTGGAAGGAGATGAAGCGTCCGAAGCATTTCCGGCGGATATGCTGGGCGAGTCCGTGTGGACCGCGTTCAAGGGCCTTGAAGACGATCGTACCAAGGTGGCTCACGCTTTCTTCCATAGCGAAGATCCCTTGGAAGGTCACGCCGACATAATCTCCGACCGGCTCGAAGCCGAGGAGCAGGCGGGAATTCGGCGTGCTCAAGCGCGGTTCATCGCCCGTCGCCTTATGAAATCTATGTACTTCTACTCCAACGAATCTGCGGAAGGTTCAGAGAAGTAGTGACTATATCCTAGCCAAACGCCTCTACTAAGCCGTCCACGGCGTCGCCGCCTATGCCCTCCATGAGGTGCGAGTATGTGTCCATCGTCTGCGTGATCGAGGAGTGCCCGAGTAGCGACTGGACGATCTTCGATGCTGGTGAAGTTTGAAGAAGACCGTGGCGAACCTATGGCGGGGACTGTGTGGGTTGTGGTCCCGAAGGTCGCGGGTTCGAGCCCCGTCGGTCATCCTCCTGTTTGCAAGAGAAACGCGGCAACCGCCTCTCGTGCTTCCAGACTGTGGCAGCAGTAGGACAGCAGTGGGATTGCGAGAGGTTGGTTTACGCACGCTAACTACGGCGTCTGTGGTGGGGCAAGCAGCGAGGCGAGGTGTAGACGTACCAGGCGCGTGAATGCTTGCTCCAAGGACCTTCGCGGGAAGATAACCGAGGCTGTAGGGCGTGGGACGGACAAGGGTGAGGCCGCTCGCTCCACCTGCCTGGGTGATAGAGAACGGGGCCGTCTCCTTGCCCGGAGACGGCCCCGCGTTGGCTTCGAGCTTCGAGTTTGCGCTAGAACATTATTGGATCGACCGCTGCCGGATCAACCGCCACCGGGTCAACCAAAGCCGGGTCAACCAAAGCCGGGTCGACCAAAACTGGGTCGACCAGAGCCGGGTCAACCAAAGCTGGGTCGACCAAAGCTGGGTCGACCGCTACCGGGTCGAGCACGATCGTATCGGTCAACGCCGGATCGACCAACGTCGGGTCGATCACTGTTTCGTCGAGCATCGGCTGATCGAGCACCGCTGGATCTATCGCTGCCGAGTCTTCCAACACTGGCTCGACCGCCGCCGGGTCAGACGCCCCGCCATAGGGGTTCGCGAAGCCAATCGGGGTACCGACCAGGTCCATGGGATAGTACCCGACCACCTGATCCACCTCGTTGGCCATGACGACTGTGTTGTCGCCCACGTACATCCCAACGCCGTCCGGGTAGACCACCACGTCGCCGGGAACGGGCGTGTCGCGGGTAGGGTATGCGCTCAAATACGCCAGGTGGTCCCAGGGTGCGTTGGCATCGACGCCTGCACTCCTCAGGGCATGGCGGACCAGACCGGTGCAACTGAACGAGCCGCCCCCGTCGGTACCCCACCCGTAGGGCATGCCCACCTGCCCCGTCGCCGCAGCCAGAGCGTCGCTTGCTGAGCCTCCACCGGTAGCATCACCCTGTTGTAAGCCTCCCCCTGTCTTGGCGCTCGCCAAGATCGTGACCGAGAGGATAGCAGCAATTATTAGACCTAGAAGCAGGATCGGGTTAACCCTTCGAGGCATAGCTTTCGGGCTCCTTCTGATAGCTCGTATTTGGCTTTCCACGGGGGATCTCTCCGAGTCCCCCCTCCTATGGCTGCGCACTGTAGGGAACGCGCTGGTGATGCGCAATGCCCCTTTTGCCGCAACAAAGCGGCCAAGGGGTCACAAAAGGCTTATCTAAAGGAAATGTTGTTTCCTTAGCGACACGTTGTCTTAATAAAAATTAACATTGGTAACCTCTCGGCAAGGCCTGTTGGCCGATTTCTCGCCATCCTCAGATCTCCGGCCCTCGACTGCGAGGGCTAAGGACAGGCAATAGGAAGAGAGCCTATACAAATGCTTCGTCTAACCACCGACTGCGTCTCCGCCGGTGCCTTCCAGCAGGTGCGAGTACGTGACCATCGTCTGCGTGATGGACGCATGGACCAGGAGAGAATGAGCGATCTTCGGATGCTGGCAATGGTTGAAGAGGGCTGTGGCGAACGTTCGGCGGAGACTGTGGAAGTTGAAGCCCTGATCCCCAAGATCCACACCAATACTGCAATCGGGCAACGATGACCAGCCTCGTTGCTGTGCTTGAGGACGGCATAACTCATGGGCAACAGGCACTTCGCCGAGAGTATCAGCGGCAAAGCTCCGCTAAAGAGGCTGCAACTGGAGTTGGTAGCCTCAAGGGGAGCATTCTTTACGTGCTGTTTAGCCTTGATCTCCGGGAAATGATCGCGGGCGCGGGCGAAACGGGGTGCGGGGAAGAAGTTTAATTGGGTGGGAGGTACACGAAAGCCTCGTAGCATCGTTAAATGTTCGTTAAAACCATGTAAACTCTTCGCGCTTTGTCTTCTAATACAGCAACAAGGGTGGGATTACTAGGCCTCCCGGAGGCGCTTTTGAGCCGTCGGGATTGGGTTTACCTGCTCAGTCTTCTGATCCCTTTCGTGGTCTACAACCTGTTGCTGAAGGCTCTAGTCCTGTCTTCACGAAACGTCGATACTACCGGGGGGTTTACCGTTTCGACTACCCGCCTCCTGGCATACGCGATGTGGTCGGATGTATTCTTCGTTCTGGGGTACGTATTGCTCTGGATCGGGCTTTTCGCTATCGTGCGCACAGGTGCTTTACGTTGGGGCGTGCTGGTTCTCTTCCATGCCACCGCGATACTCGTGGTGGCGCTCAAGACGATCGCCTACCAGTACATCCAGGTAACCGGCACCACGCTCGACTATACGATCATTGCTTTATGGCTCCCCAGGGCCGATGAGATCGGGCCGATGCTCGTACAGGGGATTTCATCCTCGGCTTGGGTGATTCTCTTGGTTGCCCTCTCCTACGCGGCTTTGGGTCCCTGGCTTATAACGCGCTTCATCGTCCGATGGCGAGGGTGGCCGAGTACAACGCCCTCGACCGGGAGCCCCATGAGTACTCCTGTTTTTAGCTCCTTTGTGCTGTGTCTGCTGGCGTTCGGATTCGGTTTGCTATCGCTCCAAGAGGGCTTCAACCCGTACGACGAGTATCTCCGGCTCACAGGCCAGGAGTCGGAGGCGATCCTGCATATCCATAGACCGTTGGTTAGGGATCCGGTCGTCAACGTGGCGGTTAGCGCGGCTGAGGAGTTGCGGCGCGGGGCATCACAGGACGCTGCTTCCTACGCGACCGTCGCGGACTCGCCGCCGGCAAGTCTCGTGCCCACGGGGTCCGAGCAGCGCAACGTCGTTATGGTCTTTCTCGAGTCAACACGCTCACAGTCAGTGACGCCTTACGTTCAGAGCCTGGCCACAACGCCCTTCTTGAATGAGCTGGCTAAGAACAGCCTACTCGCGGAGCGGGCTTACGGGAGCGTGCCTTTTACCTCTAAGGCGAACGTCGCGGTTAACTGCGGTATCTTTCCGAACCCCGTGCAGATCTCTTATGGTCTTGCGCCCGAGGCCGGCCCGGGCGGCATACCCGCCAGGTGCCTACCCGACCTTCTGAAAGACCAGGGCTACGCCAGCGCTTACTTCACGACATCGGAGAAGGATTTCGAGGATTTCGGAGACCTCGTAGCCAACTTCGGATACGAGGAACTCCACTCATACGAGACCATGGACAAACAGGAGTACGTGAACTTGCGCGGTATGGGTCTCTCCGGCGACGAGGCTATGTTAAAGCCGAGCGAGGAGTGGCTAACGAAGCAGAAAGAGTCGGGTACGCCTTTCATGGCCACTTACCTGACTGCCGTCACCCACTACCCATATATGGTGCCAGAAGGTTACGAGCAGGAGAGGTTCGCCGAGGATGAGGATCTCAACCGCTATCTGAACTCCATCCGGCTCCAGGACATATTTCTGGAGAGTCTCTTCGATCATTACAAGGATCTCGATCTTTACGACGATACGGTCTTCGTCATCCTCGCGGATCATGGCGAGGGCTTCGGCGAGCACGGCATCTACACGCACGGCAACATACCCTACGAAGAGGGTCTGAAGATACCCATGATCGTCCACGATCCCCAGCGGTTCGAGAATGGCGAGCGCGTCGAGGCCCCGGTGAACCAGCTGGACACCCTCCCGACCATAGCGGACCTGTTGGGCTACGAGATCGACGGCGGAGCGTATCAGGGCAGCTCGATCCTCAGCCCACAGCTACCCGAAGATCGCTCGCTAAAGTTCAGCTGCTGGGCCGCGGAAGAATGCCTGGTGAGCCTCCAGGGTACCGAGAAGTACATCTACTTTTACGACAACCGGCCAGACCAGCTCTTCGACCTATCCGAAGACCCGCTAGAGCAGAACGACCTGGCGGCCGAGCGCCAAGAAGACGTGGAGGAGAGACGCAATGAGCTTCTCGAATGGCGGTCTAGAATCGACGCTACGTATAGGGGACCGCAGAGGTAGGAGTACACAACACACGGCAACGCTCTCGCGTCCTTCGCTCTAACGGAGACTAGTAGTCGGCTATAATCCCAGCGGTTCCCGTCGGCTTGTGCTCCCGAAGGTCGCGAGTTCAAGACCCGCCGGTCACCCTTCGTGGCGGTTTCCCTCCTTCACCCGTGTCTCTCTTCCGCTTACGCCCTTAGCGTACGGGTACGTGTAGCGAGGGGCGGCCGTTATACGGCTGTTATAATTCCCTCAGAAATTTGGCGAGCGAGAGTGGTGGAATGGTAGACACGCTAGATTTAGGATCTAGTGCCTTCGGGCGTGCGGGTTCAAGTCCCGCCTCTCGCACATCGCCTGCGGGGTCGGTCGAGAAGAGTTGGGGTGTATGACGGCGAACGTTACGAAGCTTGAGGATAACAAGATTCTCATCGAGGTCGAGGTCTCTCCCGAGGCGGTCCAGAAGGGCGTCGAGGCGAAGGCCCGGGAGCTTGGCAAACAGGTCAAGGTACCGGGGTTCAGACAGGGCAAGGCGCCCCGGCGTGTGATCGAGAACCGTGTGGGCCGCGACTATCTCTATATGGAGGCGCTGCAGGACAGCCTGCCGGCGTGGTACTCGGCGGCGGTCGTCGAGAACGACCTCAGACCGATAGATGCTCCGAAGATCGACTTCGACGGGACTCTGGACGAGGAGGAGGGCTTCAAGTTCTCCGCAACCGTCGAGGTTCGTCCCGAGGCGACCCTGGGAGAGTACAAGGGTGTCGAGGCGCCGAAGCGCGAGGTAGAGATCGACGACGAGAACGTCCAGGGCGCCCTGAAGGAGTTCCAGGACCAGTTCGCGACGCTAGCGGCAGTCGAGGACCGGCCGGTTCAGGAGGGCGATTTCGTGATCCTGGATTACAAGGGCGAAGGGCTATCCGGGGGGGCGGTCGAAGGGGCCGAGGCCGAAGACTACATGATGGAAGTCGGTGGTGGAGAGCTTCTCCCGGAGTTCGAGCAGAACATCGTTGGGATGAGTGCTGGGGAGCGCAAGCAGTTCGGGGTTACATTCCCGTTGGACTACGAGGAGGAGTCGCTGCGGGGGCAGGCCGTCTTGTTCAGGGTACACGTCAAGGAGGTCAAGGAGAGGGAGTTACCTCCTCTGGACGACGAGTTCGCCAAGGAGGCGAGTGAGTTCGAGACGATGGAGGAGTTCCGGGCCGCCGTTAGGGGGCAGTTGGAGGAGTCGCTGGGGCAGCGGGTGGAGGCTGAGTTCCGGGGGCGCGTGCTCGACGAGCTTGCTCGGAGGACAGAGGTCACGGTGCCGGGCGTGATGGTCAATGAGAAGGCGGAGGAGATGGCCGACGCTTTCGAGAGGAGCGTTCGGGCGCAGGGTATAGAGCCGGAGCAGTATTACCAGCTCGCCGGTTCGACCCGTGAAGAGGTCAAAGAGCGCATCCGGGACGACGCCGCGGACACTGTGAAGAAGGAACTCATCCTGGACGCGGTCGCGGTGGCGGAGGGCATCAAGGCTGATGAGCATGAGGTGATGCATCAGATAGAGCACCTCGCACAGGATACGGACCGCTCGCCCAAGGAGATCGCCGCGACCATGCGCAGGAACGGGACCTATGTACTCCTCGAAGAGGAGATCGTCCGATCTCAGGCGCTCGACTTCCTCGTCCAGAACGCCGTCCCCGTACCGATGCCCGAAGAAGAGATGGAAGAACAGGGCGAAGCGGCCGAGACCGAAGAGGACGATGTCGTTCCGGGCGCTGGGGAAGCCGCGCCCGAGGCCGGTGAGGCTCGGGTAGAGGCGTCGGTACAGGCTGGCGAGGGCGCAACACAGATAGACAACAGAGAGGAATAGCGTTATGAACTATGATCCGCAAGCTGTAATACCTTACGTGATCGAGCAGAGTCCGCGTGGAGAGCGGGCGATGGATATTTACTCCCGGCTCTTGAAGGACCGTATCATCTTCCTCGGTACGCCGGTGGATGACCAGGTCGCGAACGCTATTATGGCTCAACTCTTGCACCTTGAGAGCGAGGACCCCGAGCAGGACATAAACATTTACATCAACTCTCCCGGCGGGAGTGTTACGGCGGGGTTGGCGATCTACGACACGATGCGGTTCGTGAAGCCGGATATCGTAACGACGGCGCTCGGGATGGCTGCCTCGATGGGGGCGTTTTTGCTAGCAGCCGGCACCAAGGGAAAGCGCAACTCGTTGCCGAACACCCGGATACTGTTGCATCAGCCGAGCATCGGGGGGCTTGCCGGGCAGGCGTCAGACGTGCAGATACATGCCGAGGAGCTCATAAGGACCAAGAGGCGCCTCAATGAGATCCTGGTCGAGAACACCGGTCAGCCGTACGAGAAGATCGAGCGCGACACCGACCGCGACTACATAATGGGGCCGGAAGAGGGCATAGAGTACGGCGTTATAGACAACATCGTCCGCCAGCACTAGTTAGCCAGCGGCGACCGTAGTGGAAACAGTAGCCAAGGAGGCCGTAGAGTCATGAGGGACCCATCGGACCAGTTGCAGTGTTCTTTCTGTGGGAAGAGCCAGCGCCAGGTCAGGAAGCTCATAGCCGGCCCCGGCGTATATATCTGCGACGAGTGCATAGAGCTGTGCAACGAGATCATCGACGAGGAGTTCTCGGGACCCGAGGTCCTCAAGGATGACGACCTCCCCAAGCCGCGGGAGATCAACCGCATCCTCAACGAGTACGTTATCGGCCAGGAGGAGGCGAAGAAGGTCCTCGCGGTAGCGGTCTACAACCACTACAAGCGCATCAGCATGGCTCCGGACTCCGCGGATAGCACCGAGCTTCAGAAGTCCAACATCCTCCTTCTGGGGCCGACCGGCTCGGGCAAGACGCTGCTCGCCCAGACGCTCGCCAGAATTCTCAACGTACCTTTCGCTATAGCGGATGCCACGGCGCTCACCGAGGCTGGCTACGTGGGCGAGGACGTCGAGAACATCCTGCTCAAGCTCATCCAGGCCGCCGACTTCGACGTAAAGAAGGCCGAGACCGGGATCATCTATATAGACGAGATCGACAAGATCGCGCGTAAATCGGATAACCCTTCTATTACCCGCGACGTCTCGGGCGAGGGCGTCCAGCAGGCGCTACTCAAGATACTCGAAGGCACGGTAGCGAGCGTCCCGCCGCAGGGCGGACGCAAGCATCCGCACCAGGACTTCCTGCAGATAAACACCAAGAATGTTCTGTTTATTTGCGGCGGTGCGTTCGGTGGGCTGGATGAGGTTATCCGGCAGAGGATCGGCAAGAAGAGCATCGGATTCGGGAGCGACGTGGACCAGCGCCTCAAGGACGAGTCCGACGAGATGCTGCTGCATGTCCAGCCCGAGGATCTCCTGAAGTACGGTCTCATCCCCGAGTTCGTGGGGCGCCTGCCGGTGATCTCCACCTTGAGGACGCTCGCCGAGGAGGACCTCATACGCATCCTTACCGAACCAAAGAACGCTCTGGTCAGACAGTACCGGCAGTTCTTCCGCTACGACAAGGTAGACCTCACGTTCTCGGACGAGGCGCTCAAGGCGGTCGCGGAGCTTGCCCTGGAGCGGGGGACCGGCGCGCGGGGACTCCGGAGCATCCTGGAGACGGCGCTCCTGCCAACCATGTACGACCTGCCGAGCCGGTCGGACGTCACCAAGTGCGTCGTGGACGCCGACACGGTGCGCGACGGGGTGCAGCCCACCTTGGTGACCGCCACGGGCCGCTCCAAGTACGCCTCGTACGACGAAGAGACGGCGTAGAAGCCTAAGTCACCCTTGAGTCAGGCGGAGATTCCGAAGACATACGACCCGAAGGCCGTGGAGGCCCGGATCTACGAGGAGTGGGAGCGTTCGGGGGCTTTCGAGGCCGAACCGAACCCCGAGAAGGAACCCTACTGCATCGTGCTGCCCCCACCGAACGTGACGGGGGCGCTGCACATGGGCCACGCGCTGAACGGTGCCATTCAGGACACGCTAACCCGCCGCGCCCGGATGAAGGGCTACGAGGCCCTGTGGCTCCCCGGGGTGGACCACGCCTCCATCGCGCTCCAGAACGTCGTCGAGCGCAAGCTCCTGCGCGAAGAGGGCAAGACCAAGTGGGACGTCGGGCGGGAGAGGTTCGTCGAGCTGTGCCGCGAGTTCGCCGAAAACTCGCGTTCCCAGATCCTCGGCCAGCTCAAGCGGCTCGGCGCTTCGGTCGACTGGCGTCGCCTACGCTACACCATGGACGAGGGGTACGTTGACGCCGTCCTCACGGCGTTCGTGGAGCTATACAACGCGGGCCTCATCTACCGCGGCAACCGCATCACCAACTGGTGCCCCCGCGACCGCTCCGCCATAAGCGACCTGGAGGTCAACTACGAAGAAGTAGACGGGAAACTCTACGGCGTTCGCTACCCGTTCGCTGACGGCAAAGGTCCCGGGCCGGACGGCAACGACTACGCCGAGGTCAACACGACGCGAGCCGAGACCCTCCTTGGAGATGTGGCTCTCGTTGTGAACCCGGACGACGAGCGGTACAAGGGGCTCGTCGGGCGGAGGGTGATGGTGCCGTTCGTGGAGCGCGAGGTCGAAGTGCTCGCTGACTCTTATGTAGACCCGGAGTTCGGGACGGGTGTACTCAAGGTTACGCCGGCCCACGACCCGAACGACTTCGAGATCGGACAGAGGTACGGTCTTTCGGCGGTTAACGTCCTCAACCCGGACGGTACGATCAACGAGAACGGTGGTCCCTTCGAGGGGATGACGCGCGAGGAGGCCAGGACGGCGCTCGTGGGGCGTCTCGACGAGGAGGGGCTACTCGGGGAGGTCAGGGAGTACAGGCATCGGGTCGGGCATTGTGACAGGTGCGGGGCTGTAATAGAGCCGTGGCTTTCCGAGCAGTGGTGGGTCTCGATGAGGGAGCTTGCGGAGCCCGCTATAGCGGCTTTGAAGAGCGGGGAGATCACTGTTTACCCCGACTCGTGGCGGCGGGAGACGATACGCTGGCTCGAAAACTTGCAGGACTGGAACGTAAGCCGGCAGTTGTGGTGGGGCCATCGTATTCCGGTGTGGTACGGGCCGGATGGGGAGGTCGTCGCCGCCAAGGAATCGCCGGGTGAGGGCTATGAGCAGGACAGGGACGTGCTCGATACGTGGTTCTCTTCGGCGCTGTGGCCGTTCGCTACTTTGGGCTGGCCGGAGGAGACAGAGGATCTCTCGTACTTCTACCCAACCAGTCTGCTCTCGACGGCACGTGAGATCATGTACCTGTGGGTGGCGCGTATGATCATGACGGGCTTGCGTTTCCGGGGTGAGGTCCCCTTCAAAAAGGTGAACGTCCACTCCATAGTCCTCGCCGAGGACGGGACGAAGATGAGCAAGTCCAAGGGCAACACCATAAACCCGCTTGCCCTCTTCGACGAGTACGGCACCGACGCGGTGCGCTTCGGGCTCCTTTACCAGTCCTCGACCCAGGACTTCTCCTACTCCTACGAGCGGGCGGCTCTGGGGCGCGGGTTCGTCACCAAGCTGTGGAATATGGCCCGCTTCGTCTCCGGATACTCTGCGGAGGCCCCCGACGGGTCGCCTACGGAGGCGTCGGCTTCAGACCGTTGGATCCTCGCTTCCTTGAACGAAACGACCCGCGAGTACGACCGGCTTCTGGAGGAGTGTGAGTTCTCCGAGGCGATGCGCCTCGTCTACGACCTTGCCTGGCACAAGTTCGCCGATTGGTACGTAGAGATCGCAAAGCTCGCGCCCACGACGGAGACGCCGCGCATCCTGTACGAAGTCTTCGGGGGGATTCTGCGCCTCCTGCACCCGGTCATGCCGTTCGCCACGGAGGAGATGTACTGGGTGCTGGGCGGAGAGGGGCTGCTCGTGAGGCAGGAGTTCCCGCGGTTCGAGCCCGCGCTCGAGGACGCGGAGGCGGAGCGAGTGCTGGAGCGGACGCGACTCGCGGTCTCGGCGGTGCGATCTTTCCGGGCTGAGTCCAAGGTCGGGGGAGAGCTTTCCGGGAGGGTGCCGGAGGAGGTGGACTTTACTGTTTTCTCGGCCCTGGCGGGAGTGCGGGATATCGGAGATTCGGACGGGTCTTTTGTCGCGACGCTACCCGCGGGGGACGTGGTGGTGGAGTTGGCCCTCTCGGAGGAGATGAGGCTAGAGGAGATCGAGCGTTTGCGCACGGAGATCAAACGCGTAGAGGGCGAGGTAAATCGCTCCAACGGCAAACTCTCCAACGAGAAGTTCGTCGAACGGGCGCCCGGTGACGTCGTCGCCGCGGAGCGGGAGAAGCTAGACCGTAACACCAGGCTTCTCCAGACACTCGAAGCCCGTCTCCACGAGTACTTGTAACAGGCTCTCGTGGACTCCACGACCCTCTACCCCCCTTCTTACGAAGCCGTCTGCGCGGAACTGGACCATCGCCGCCGCGTCGCCCTGGGCTTCGAGCGTATCGAAGCGCTTTTGAAGCTATTAGACAACCCGCAACACTGCATGAGGGCCGTTCAGGTAGTCGGTACCAACGGCAAGGGCACGACCGCTATCGCCCTCGCCAGCGCCCTTGAAGCAGCAGGACAACCCGCCGGGGTATACCTCTCGCCGCACGTCCTGCACTACACCGAGCGGATGATACTCCGCAGCGGCTACGTCTCGGAAGAGGAATTCGCCGCCGTGATGGGCAGGGTTTTGAAGTTGGCCGATGCCAACGAGGTCCCCGCAACCCAGTTCGAGCTACTCACTGCAGGCGCGCTTGCGATGTTTCGCGACGCGAGGCTTGAGTGGGCAGTGCTGGAGGCGGGGCTCGGTGCCCGCTACGATGCGACGTCCGCGGCGAAGGCCGAAGCGGTAGTGTTGACGAATGTCGGCCTGGATCATATGGAGTACCTTGGCGAGACGGTCGAGGAGATAGCAGAGGAGAAGCTGGCGAGCCTCCAGCCGGGATCTGTCCTCATACTCGGCACCGACGATCCCCGCGTGGTCAAAGTCGCTCGGGACACCGCGGAAAGGATAGGCGCCCACATTGTAGCGCATGAAGGGACTGCGGAGTCCGGCCGAACAGGGCACGTGCCTTACCTGATACGCAACGAGGGTCTCGGGCTGCGGGCTGCGGAGGTATTGTTGGGACGGACTTTGCGGTTGGAGGAGCGAAGGATGGCGTTAGCGGCGGCGCGGGTGGCGCGGCCTCCGGGGCGGTTCGAGGTGCATGAGTTCGGTGGGGTGCCGGTGATCGTGGACGGCGGGCATAACCCGGAGGGGCTAGAGGCCGCGCTCGGGGCGGTGCGGGCGGAGTATGGGGATCGTCCTTTAGGAGTGGTGTTCGGCGCCTTGAAGGATAAAGACGTCGGAAGTATGCTGGGCGTCGTTGGTAGAGAGGCCCAGGATCTCGTGCTCACCCGTCCAGGCAGCCACGATGGGCGGGATTTGGACCCGGAGCGGCTTTGTGAGGAGTATGATCCGCAGGATGTTACAGGAAGGAGAGCGCGGGTGGTGATCGATGCGGGCGACGCCGTACGCCTGGCCGTGCGAGAGATGGGTAAGGTCGGCGGGGTCGTTCTGGTGACCGGGTCTCTATACACGGGGGGTGGCGTACTGGAGTGGTTGCGTGGCAGCGGTAGCCTTGGGTAGAGGAGCCTTGAAGCTCGTAGGGCTCCTCGTCGCGGTCGCGGTCGCGTTCTTCGTCCTTGGTTACTTCGCCGTCTTGAGGTTCATAACGTGAGAGCTCTTGGTTTGGGTGCGTTTGTGTTGCAGGAGGGGCCGGATCCCTTTGAGGCAGTAAGCGAGCTTCTAGAGAGTCCGTACCTGACTATCGGGTTCCGGGTCGTGGCGCTGTTCTTCGTGGTATTGTGGCTCGCGCTCGCTTACTGGACCTTCGCCGATGCCGGGCGACGGGGGAGCGCGAAGTTCTTCTGGGGAATAGTAGCTCTCATCTTCCCGTTTCTCGGGACTTTGATCTACTTGATAGTCCGCCCTCCGGAATACGAGCTCGATTCCCGCGAGCGCGAGTTGGAGTTGGCCGTATTGGAGAGGGAGCTAAAGCAACGGGTCAACCTGTGCCCGAACTGCCGCAACGTGATTGAAAAGGATTATCTCCTCTGCCCGGAGTGCGGATGGGACCTCAAGAAACCCTGCGTAACCTGTGGCAAACCTCTGGACCTCAACTGGAAGACCTGCCCATACTGCGCCACGATGCAGAGCACAAAAAACATCAATTGGTAGGAGGATAGAATGGAACAAACACTCGTGTTGGTCAAAGGTGACGGCGTAAAGCGGCGCTTGGTCGGGGAGATCATACGCCGCATTGAGGCGAAGAGCCTCGACATCCACACGATGCAGCTCATGGACGTGAGCCGGGAGCTGGCCCAAGAGCACTACGCCGAACACCGTGAGAAGCCCTTCTTCGAAGAGCTGGTGGAGTTCATCACTACGACCCCCGTCGTCGCCATGCGCATAGAGGGCGAGGGCGCTATCCAGGTAATGCGTCGCCTCATGGGCTCCACCAATCCCGCCGAAGCCGCCCCCGGCACCATTCGCGGCGACCTCGCCCTCAGCCTACCGGACAACCTCGTCCACGGCTCCGACTCCCCTGAAAGCGCCGAGCGCGAGCTCAAGCTCTTCTTCGGCGGCTAGAAGAAAATGAGGTTCGTCCTCGCCTCCGAATCGGCCCGACGCGTGGATCTCCTGCGGATGACCGGCTACGACTTCGAGGTCCGCAAGAGTGGCTTCCCCGAGGTCGTCCTCGATGACCCGGGAGAGACCGTCGAGGCCAACGCCCGCGGCAAGGCTCTGGCCGTTGCGTCCACGCTACCGGGAGAGATCGTTCTTGCGGCCGACACTATCGTCTACTTGCCGGATCTTCCCTCGGCAGAGGCCACGCTCGGGCAGGCGAAGAACAAGGCCGACGCGCGCCGCATGATCGATCTCATCAAGGGCCGCGTCCATGAGGTGTACTCGGGCGTGGCCGTGTCACGTAACGAGGAAGTCTTCACGCGAAGCCTGATGACCCGGGTACGGTTGCGGGATCTCGCGGAGGCCGAAGTATCGGCTTACGTCGAGCTCGGGGAGGGTATTGGCAAGGCCGGGGGTTACGCGATTCAGGGGAAGGCGGCGCTTTTCGTGGAGAGGATCGAAGGTGATTACACCAACGTAGTCGGCCTCCCGCTCGCGCTCACGAGCCGTATGCTGGAGAGCTACGGGGTGCGCTGGTACTGAGGTGGAGACGTCGGGGCGCCGCCGGTATACGATCAAGCAACTCGCCCCGGAGTTGAGACCACGCGAGCGATTGCTAGCCGCCGGCCCTTCAGCTCTCTCGGACGGAGAACTCCTGGGACTACTCTTCGGCATCGGGACCCACGAGAAGACGGCGGTGGAGCTTGCGGGAGAGGTGATCAGCGAAGCCGGCGGCCTGCACGGACTATATGACGTCTCCGTCCACGAGCTTACTAAAGTCAAGGGAATCGGTGAAGCAAAGGCGTGCATAATACTGGCGGCGGTAGAGTTGGGGCGGAGGATCGGGCAGGTTCGCAACCCCGGACGGCCCGTGATATCATCGCCCGCGGACGTGGATAGGCTCTTGAGGGGGCGTATAGCCAACCTCGACCGGGAGAATTTTGTCGTCGTATTGCTCAATACCAAGAACGAGGTGATCGAGACCTCTACAGTCTCGGTAGGCACGCTCTCTGCTTCTCTAGTCCATCCTCGGGAGGTATTCAAACCGGCCGTTCGGGCGAGTGCGGCGAGCGTCATACTCGCGCACAACCACCCGAGTGGCAAGGTCGAGCCGAGCAAGGAGGATCGCGAGGTCACGCGAAGGCTCGGAGAGGCCGCTGCAATCTTGGGTATAGAGGTGTTGGACCATATAATTGTGGGTGACGGTCACTTTAGTTTGAAAGAACACGGGATGCTCTAGCTCACCGGTGCGTGGGCTGTGGAGATGTCGGCTGAACGGATGGGGTAAGAGATGCTTGGAGGGCTGTTCGGGAGGGACGTTGCTATAGATCTCGGCACTGCGAACACGTTGGTGTTCGTGAAGGGGCAGGGGATCGTTTTATCGGAGCCCTCGGTGGTTGCTATCGACAACAAGACGGATAAGGTCGTCGCCGTGGGTAGTACGGCGAAGAGGATGCTCGGCCGCACGCCGGGTAATATCGTCGCCCTGCGGCCGCTGAAGGATGGGGTGATAGCGGACTTCGAGGTGACGGAGAAGATGCTCTCGTACTTCATTCGCAAGGCACAGCCGCGACGCATGGCTTTCAAGTCTCTGATCGGGCCGAGGGTCGTGGTCTGCGTCCCCAGCGGGGTCACGGGAGTGGAGCTTCGGGCGGTAAAAGAGGCGACCGAGTCGGCGGGGGCACGGCAGGCATATACGGTCGAGGAGCCTCTGGCGGCGGCGATTGGGGCGGGGCTGCCGGTGAATGAGGCGCAAGGTTCCATGATCGTGGACATCGGCGGCGGGACGAGCGAGGTCGCGGTGATCTCGCTCGGCGGCATCGTGACGAAGTCGTCTATCAGGATAGCCGGAGACGATATAGACGACGCCATCACGACCTACATCCAGAAGGAGTACAAGCTCGCTATAGGTACTCAGACCGCCGAGCAGTTGAAGATAGAGTTGGGTAGCGCCTTCAAACTGGAGGGTGAGGAGTCGGCGGAGATCCGGGGCCGAGACCTGGTTGCGGGGCTTCCGAAGACGATCGTTATTACGAGCGAGGAGGTGCGGGAGGCCATAAGCGTACCGGTCGACGCGATCGTGGCGGCGGTACGTGATACTCTGGACCGAACGCCGCCGGAACTCGCCTCGGATATTATGGACCGGGGGATGGTGCTTGCGGGGGGCGGTGCTCTCTTGCGGCTTATCGACGAGCGCTTGCGGCGGGAGACGCAGATACCTGTGCATGTGGCGGACGAGCCTTTGATGTGTGTGGCGATAGGCAGCGGGCGGTGCCTCGAAGAGCTCGAATACTACCGCAGCGCCCTCTCCTCCTCTTAGGAAAGTCTTGGGAAACCGGAAGCCCAACACCGCGAGTACCCTGGCTGCTTTTATCGTCCTGTGCGTGACGAGCCTCGTCTTGTTTACGGTGTATGTGAAAGAGGGAGATTCCGGACCCCTACACACCGTACAACTGGGGGCCGCGGAGGTGTTGAGGCCTGTACGGGGGTTGTTCGGGTTCGCTACCTCACCATTGTCCGCGGCTAGTGAGAGGGTCGAGGGTGTCCTGGACGCGAGCGAGGTAAAGGAGCTCGAGGAGAAGGCACTCGAGTACGAGGAAGGGGCCGCGGAGGCGGCGCGCTTGAGGCAGGAGAACGAGAGGCTGCGCGCGCTGCTGGATGGGGAGCAGGCGTCGTTTAAGTATAGTCCCCTGGCGCAGGTAGTAGCTCCCGTGGGCGGCCAGCTCACAAGGCGGGTGGTTATCAACGTAGGTGCGAACGATGGCGTCGAGCCGGAGCAGCCGGTCGTCGTCGGTAATCGCACCCTCGTCGGCCGTACAACAGAGCGGGTAACCCCGAACACTGCCGAGGTGTTGCTGATCAACGACCAGAACTTCGCGGCTGGGGTTAGGATCGTGCCTCCATTAGACCTGGAGGATGAGCCGGACGAGGACTCCACGCCGGCGCCGGACCTGGAAGGGGACTCTCACGGGGAGGGTCTACTCAGGACTAACTGGGAGGGTTACCTCGGGGTGGACTACGTAGACCTGAGCGCCGAGGCCGAGCAGGGGGACTTCGTGGTCACGAGCGGGCGCGCTGGGGAGCGGGAACTCCTCTTCCCGCCGGGGCTCCTAGTGGGAACGATCGAGTCGGTAAACTCGCAGGACATCAGCCAGTACAAGAACATCGTTGCAACGCCCGCCGTAAAGATAGACGACCTTCAGGAG
The DNA here is from genome assembly GCA_902806065.1 of uncultured Rubrobacteraceae bacterium. Lineage (GTDB taxonomy): Bacteria > Actinomycetota > Rubrobacteria > Rubrobacterales > Rubrobacteraceae > Rubrobacter_F. The sequence continues at coordinate 229,283 of CADCVE010000001.1, forward strand.
GTGCGGGTGATCCTCGATCGGTAGTAGCAGGGCGCCGGTGAGGTCGTGTTAGGAGGTGTACAGACACACATAGCGCGAGCGGCGCTCCTGGTAGCGCTCGCGGCGCTTCTGGAGGTCGCCCTGTCGCCGCTCCTGACTTTCGGATGGGTGGGACCCAGGTTCCTTATTATCGGGGTGGTCCTGGCCGTTATGGGACTGCGCGAGCTGCAGGCGTTGCTCCTGGGCTTCTTCGGCGGCGTGCTTACGGACGCCCTGAGCGGCGGGCTCTTCGGGGTGGCCGCCCTCGGAGGAGTTCTGGCGGCGGCGATCTCGCTGCGCATAGAGTACACGCGCCGCAAGGGTGAGATGCGCCTCTTCGTGGCGCAGTCGACCGCGGCGTCGGTCGCGATATATGATCTCATCGGCCTACTCGCCCCGCTCCTCGCCGGTCAGGGAGGCCCGTCTATCACAGGCTACCTCGTTGGCGGCATGATCCCCGATGTGCTGCTGAATACTTTGCTGGCCTATCTAGCGAGCGGCTTTATACTAAGTCTGATAACAACGAAAGAAGAGAGATGGACCTGAGTAGGAGCAAACCAATAGGCGGCGGTACGGCTATTGGGCCTCTACAGAGGCTCGGGGCGGTCGACCCGATCCTGCTCGTGACCTCGCTGGCGCTTACCGGCTTTGGCATCCTCGCGGTGTATGTCGCAGGCTCCGACGATGGGCAAGGCTACGCCGTGAACCAGACTCTAGGTTTCGTCGTGGGGCTGATCGGAGCGGTGCCACTGGCCCTTATAGATTACCGTCGGCTGCGCGGATACCTGCCTTTTATCTACGGTCTCACCATCGTCATGTTGCTGGCGGTGACGGTCGTAGGCGTCAGCGCCAAGGGCGCGCAGCGTTGGATAGACATCGGTCCCGTGCAGGTCCAGCCCTCGGAGTTCGCCAAGCTCCTGGTGGTCGTGGTGCTCGCCGGGTACTTCTCCGAGCATCGTCTGGGGGACAACACGACTTTTTTGAAGGCAATGGGCATCTTGAGCCTACCGGCGCTCCTGGTCTTCGCGCAGCCAGACCTTGGGACTGCGCTCGTGTTCGGGGCCGTTTTCTTCGTGATGGCGTTTGTCGGTGGGGCGAAGCTTTACCAGATCGGCGCCCTCGTGGCGGCGGCGGTCATACTCGCCGTGCTCTCGGTACAGCTTGGGATACTGGAGGACTACCAGCTCGCGCGCCTTACGGCGTTTATGGACCCCACGGGAGTTACCGATGAGGGCTACCAGGTCTTCCAGTCCAAGATCGCCATAGGTTCCGGCGGCGTTACCGGCAAGGGTCTCGAAGCGACCACGCTCGCGAACCTGGGTTTCCTGCCCGAGGACCACACCGACTTTATCTTCTCCAACCTGGCCGAGAGGACCGGCTTCGTCGGCGGGTTGCTGCTGCTTGGGCTTTTCTTTGTTCTTGTGTGGCGCATGCTGCACGTTGCGACCGTCTCCAGCGATCGCTTCGGTGTCCTCATCGCCGTTGGTATCGCTACTATCTTCCTCTTCCACGTATTCGTTAACATCGGGATGACGATGGGGCTTATGCCGGTTACCGGCATCCCGCTGCCGTTTATTAGCTACGGGCGGAGTAACCTGGTGGTCAGCGTGATCGCTCTCGGACTGCTACAGAGTATCGCCATACGCTCGAAGAAGAAGGACGCCTGAACCTGCTCCAGCCGCAAGTCCTCCCGTCGACTTGGACCGCGCAAGCTTCGTTGGGTAGAATCATTGACTTCGGACTGCCCGGGTTCTGAAAGATTCGATGTATAGGAAGAGAGGTTCGATGAAGGTCACATCGCTCGGTCACGCTGGTCTGTTTATCGAGACACGATACGGAAGCATCCTCTGCGACCCGTGGTTCAACCCGGCGTACTTCGCCTCCTGGTTCCCCTTCCCGAGCAACGAGGACCTGGACTTCGAGCAGTTCCGTCATCCGGACTATCTGTATCTCTCGCATCTGCACAAGGACCACTTCGACGCTCGCTGGCTGCAGGATCACGTCTCCAAAGAGACGATCGTTCTTCTGCCGGACTTCCCGCTGGATTTCATGGAGCGAGAGCTACGCGGGCTCGGCTTCGACAGCTTCGTACACACAAAGAACTTCGAGACCGTGGACCTCGACGGACTGCGCGTGACCATCTCATCGCTTGTCGCCCCCACCGACGGTCCCCTAGGAGACTCCGGCTTGATCGTGGACGACGGGGAGACACGCATCTTCAACCAGAACGACTCGCGTCCGGTGGACGTCGACACCCTGTTGGACTTCGGCCCCTACGACGCGCACTTCTTACAGTTCTCCGGCGCTATCTGGTATCCAATGGTCTACGATATGCCGGAGAAGGCGAAGCAGGCCCTCGGCAAAAAGAAGCGCGCCAACCAGATGTCCCGCGCTCTAAGCTACGCGCGGCAGGTCGGCGCGGCCTATGTCTTTCCCACGGCCGGGCCGCCGTGCTTCCTTGACGACGACCTCTACCACTTCAACGACTTCGGCTGCGACGAGTCGAACATCTTTCCTGACCAGACCGTGTTCCTGGAGTTCATGCAGGAGCAGGGGGCGGAGAATGGCCGCCTTACCATACCCGGCAGCGTTGTCGAGTTTGAAAGGGGCGAGTGTCGCGTCGAGCACTGCATACCGGAAGAAGAGGTACGGGCCATCTTCGCGGACAAGCGGGGTTATCTAGAGGAGTACAAGGCCCGCAAGCAGCCGGAGATAGATGAGATCAAGGCTAGTCTACCGCGGGGGCAGGTAGATATCCTCGCGGAGTTGCGCGAGTGGTTCGAGCCTTTGCTGGAGCAGGCCGATATGAACTGCGTCGGGGTCAACGGACGGGTGCTGCTCGACCTCGAGGATCAAAGAGTGGTCCTCGATTTCCAGAACCGCCGGGTATACGAGCCTGTTGGTTCAAACGAGGATGAGGCTTTCGACTATCGCTTCCGGATCGACCCGGCGTTGGTCGAGCATCAGATCGTGAACCACGAGGAGGATTGGATCAACGGCCTGTTCCTGTCGTGTCGGTTCGAGGCGAAGCGTAAGGGCGCCTACAACGAATACGTCTACAACTTCTTCAAGGTTCTCTCCCCCGAGCGCCTGGCCTACTCCGAGGAGTACTACGCCCAGTCCGCGCCGGTGCGCCAGCTCTGGGAGTGCTCCGGTTTCATGGTCCAGCGCAGTTGCCCCCACCTCAAAGCCGACCTGACCCGCTTTGGAGAGGCCAAGGACGGCATACTGACTTGCATGATGCACGGCTGGCAGTTCGACCTCGCCACCGGCCGCTGTCTCACCTCCGACGACGTGCGAATCTACGCGCAGCCCATAGCCGAGACAGTTGGCGAAGAGACAGCCTCGACCTCCCAACACTAGCGAAAGGGATAGCATGAAGAACAGGGTAGAGAGCGAGACACGCGAGAGCGGCGCCAACTGGACGCTCTACTCCGCCCGGGGCGTGGAGTACGTAGCGCCGGAGCCCGAACCAGAAGGCGCTCAAATCTGGTTCTTCACCAGGCGCGGCGGCGTCTCCAAGGCGCCGTTCGACTCTCTCAACATCTCCACCGCGGTCCCTGACGAGCCCGAAGCTGTTTTCGAGAACCGCGACAGAATTCGTACCGCGATGGACGGTCGTGATTCGGCCTGGATACGCCAGGTCGCGGGCGATGGTGTCGCGTGGGTCAGGGAAACAGGGCTCGCCGGGGAGGCCGACGCCCTGGTGACGGAGGAGGAAGGCTTCGCGTTGGTTGTCGCCATCGCCGACTGCGTTCCCGTGGCGCTCGTGGGTGGTGAAGCCAGGACTGTGGGAATGGTTCACTCTGGCTGGCGCGGCACGATAGCTGAGATCTCCGCGAAGGCTGCCCGGGAGATGGGAGATACAGGCGCGTTGCGGGCTTATATCGGGCCTTGCATACGGCAGTGCTGCTACGAAGTCTCCGAGGAGCTTGCGGAGAGGTTCGCCGGGAGGTTCGGACCAGAGGTGGTGGAAGGCCGGTACCTCTCGTTGCCGGATGCGATCCGCCAGAACCTCGAAGAGGCCGGGGTTGGTGAAGTGCATGACCTCGGGCTTTGTACTGGGTGCCGCCCAGACCTGTTCTTCTGTCACCGCAAGCAGGGGCCGAGAACGGGACGAAACCTGGCGGCTGTGGCGCGGTTGTCGTAGCTTGAGCAGGTCCTGGGGGTTCCTGGTTAGTGGTCGGGAGGGGCTCCGGCGGGTATACTAGGCGATCAGGGATCTCGATGCGCTGCTTTGTTTTCGGGCGCGCGGGTCTGGTTTTAGAGAACAACGAGGAGCTTTGGTATGTTTGCAGTAATGAAGGTCGGTGGCAAGCAGTATAGGGTTGGAAGAGACACGGAGCTCGTCGTGGACCATCTGGCCGGTGAGATCGGGGACTCGGTCGAGCTTCCGGTTAGCTTTACGGCTGATGGAGATGATGTGGACCTGTCCGGCGGTACCGCGAGGGTGGAGATCCTCGAACACTTGAAGGGCAAGAAGATCCACATCTACAAGTACACGCCGAAGAAGAACAGCAGAAAGAAGACCGGGCACCGCCAGTCGCGGACCCGCATCAAGGTAGTGGAGGTATAGCGGATGGCTCATAAAAAGGGTGGCGGCTCTTCGAGGAACGGTCGCAATACCGAGGGTAAGAGGCTCGGTGTAAAGACTTACGGTGGAGAGGTTATTACGGCGGGGAGCATCATCGTCCGCCAGCGCGGCACGAAGGTCCACCCAGGGCTGAACGTCGGCAAGGGCTCTGATGACACCCTTTTCGCAAGGGTCTCGGGGCAGGTGAAGTTCGCCAAGTCCCGTGGCCGGAGCGTCGCTCACGTCATAGCTCCCGACGGGGTAGTCCCGGAGGGGGCTCCGATAGGGACTACGATCTGAACGCGATTCTGGTAGGGGGCTTCTAGCTCCGTTGCAGTTCGTAGATGAAGCCCGGTTCGTGGTTCGCGCGGGGCGCGGCGGGGACGGGAGCGTCTCCTTTAACCGGGAGAAATACAAGCCGCGCGGTGGTCCGGACGGCGGCCGCGGTGGTGACGGCGGGTCGGTGATCTTCCGCGCCACCGAAGACCTTCAGACCCTCGAACCCTACGCCCACCGCAAGCTGATCAAAGCGGAACGCGGTCGCCACGGCTCCGGTAACAACCGCGCTGGCGAGAAGGCCGCCGACGTCGTCGTAGACGTACCCATAGGAACACTTATTCACGACGAAGATGGTTTGCTCGCCGACCTCTCGGAACCCGGCGCGCAGTTCGTCGCGGCGCGGGGCGGGAGCGGCGGGCGGGGCAACGGCTCCTTTGCAACCTCGACGCGGCAGACGCCGGCCTTCAGGGAGAAGGGCCTGCCTGGCGAGGAGCGGGAAGTCCGGCTGGAGCTTCGGGTGCTCTCGGACGTGGGTCTCGTCGGCCTCCCGAACGCGGGAAAGTCCTCGCTGCTCGCACGCCTGAGCGCCGCCCGGCCGAAGGTTGGTGATTACCCGTTCACGACGCTTACGCCGGCGCTCGGCGTGGTCGATGAGAAGACTTACCGCGATGCGTTCGTCGTCGCGGACATCCCCGGCCTCATCTCCGGCGCGAGCCAGGGCCGGGGGCTCGGGAACCGCTTCTTGAGGCACGTAGCAAGGGCGCGCCTGCTCGCGCTCGTCCTAGACGCCTCTGAAGACCCTGAAGGGGCGGAGGGCACCCTACGCGCCGAGCTCTACGCTGCCGGACTCGCGGAGAGGCCGCTGATCGTGGTCTTGAACAAGATGGATATCCTGGATGAGGAGTTGCGAGAGTACCTCTCGGAGACTTTCCCGGGGGCTGTCCAGGTCTCTGCGCTCTCCGGTGAAGGTGTGGTCCAGTTACGGGACCTCTTCGAGGAGCGGTTACGGGAGTTGGGTGAGCGGGAGAGGGTGGAGACGGGTGGGGACGGTCCTAGCTCTACGGAGTACCGCATATTCCGGCCGACGTGGAGGGGATTGCGCGTCGAGAAGACTAGTGATGGGGTGTACGTGGTCTACGGGGAGGAGGTGGAGCGTATGGCGCTCCGGACGGATTGGGAGAATCCCGAGGGTGTGGCGAACTTCACGCGGGAGTTGGAGAGGAAAGGTGTCGTGGCGGCGCTCAGGCGGGCCGGTGCGGAGGCTGGGGATGAGGTCCGGATCGGGGAGGTAGAGTTCGATTTTCAGTAAGGTTGACGAGAGGGGTGGGAGATGAGCCGGATGGGGATATTTGGGGGGACCTTCGATCCCATACATCAGGGACATATGATCATCGCGGAGCAAGTCGCCGAAGCCTTGAATCTGGCTTGCGTGATCTTCGTCCCCGGTGGCGTCCCGCCGCATAAAACGGTCTCCAGCGTCAAAGCCAGCCCAGCGGATCGCCTCGAAATGGTACAGGCCGCCGTCAGGGGTAACGATAAGTTCGATGTCGACCGCGTGGAGGTAGACGCTGGGAGGCCGATGCACAGCGTCGAGACGGTCCCTCTTATCAAGGAGCGCAGGGGGGAGCCGGGTGACGAGTGGTTCTTCGTCACCGGCGCTGATGAGGTCTCGAACCTCCTCTCCTGGAAGGACCCCGACAGGCTACTGGAGGAGGCCGCGATGGTAGCGGCGACGAGGCCCGGCTACGATATCTCCGATTTGAAGCATCTAGAGGAAGTGTTGGATAACTTCGATAGGATCATCCCCGTTCAATGCACGCGGGTGGATATCTCGGCCACCGGGATACGGAGGATGCTGGCCAAGGGGGAGAGCGTGCGGTATCTGGTGCCGGACGGGGTATACGAGACCATACACGACAGGAGGTTATACGGTGCGCGAAAAGATGGAGAGCAAGCGAGACAGGAGGAACGTTTGAGTTGGAGGCAGAAAGCGTGAACCGCGACGGGGAGTTCGTGATGAGACGGCAGCAAGTAGACGAGGTGCAGCATAGCGAAGAGGCCCTCCGGGGACATGAGATCACCCGCCACATGGCGGAGACAGCGGCCCGGGCGGCAACCGGTATGTTTGCCAGAGACGTGGTCATCATAGATCTGAGGGAACTCGTCTCCTACACGGACTACTTCATTGTGGCGAGCGCCGAGACCGATCGCCAGACGCGCCGCATTGTCGAGGAGGTCCTGGACAAGATGAGGGAGCAAGGCTACAGGCCGCGCACGCGACGCGTCGATGAGGGGTCAGCCTGGATCAGCCTGGACTTCCTCGACATCGTAGTCCACGTCTTCACCGACGAAGCCCGCGACTATTACCGCCTGGAATCGCTGTGGCGCGGTGCTCCTCAAGAACACTGGGAGGATTAGCGAAGCGCGAGACGGTACACCAACCGGCGCGCTTCGTAACACGTTGACACAAGTCCCTTCCGTGCCTATACTCTGGAAGCTTTTGGGGCCGTAGCTCAGCTGGGAGAGCGCCGCGCTGGCAGCGCGGAGGTCAGGGGTTCGATCCCCCTCGGCTCCACCATGATAGTCACGGGTTTGTGGGGAACCTGGAGTGTCTCAAGAGTTCGAAACTACCAGGAAGCGTCGGGAGGCCCCCCGGGACTCTACGCGTGGCTTCTTCGCGCGTTACAAACCACAGATTACAATATGCGCCCTCGTTGTGCTCGTGCTCGCCGGGGGCGCATACTACTCGTCGCGGGCCTCTGAGTCGGCTCCACAAACCGTTTACAGTACCTCCCTCGACGAAGCCAAGAACGAGGCGCAGACTCCGCTCCTCGTAAACATCAACACTGCCGAAGCCAAGGACCTCGACGAGCTACCCGGAGTTGGTCCTTCCACCGCAGAGAACATCATCGAGCACCGCCGCCACAGTGGCAAGTTCAAGTCGGTGGACGATCTGGAGGACGTCAAGGGGATAGGTCCCAAGACGCTCGAAAAGATAAAGCCTTTTGCAACGAAGTGAGACGGCGGGCCAGGTCCGGGGGCAAGACCTCAGGCTGGACCTGCGTCCACCGGTGCGCCTGGATTTTTGGGCGCTGCTCCTCGCGGTGGGTATCGTCGCGGGTACAGTCGCGCCGCCGCTGGGCGTAGCGCTTCTCCTGGCGAGCTTCATCATCTGTGCCGGTGTGGCGGTTCGCAAAGATCTTGTTGCGAATGAGTGGCGGACTATGGCTCTACTTGGCCCGTTGTTTGTGGCGGGCGGAGTCGGGATAGCTTTTCTGCATGCGACTGCCTTCGATCCTCTGCTCGAGTTCGCGGCGATAGAGCCAGGCGAGGTCGTGGTGGTGGGCAATGTTGTCTCCCCTCCAGTCCCGACGAAGGTAGGACAGCGGGCCGACGTGCGGATCGAGCATCTGTGGTACGAGGATAAAGAGGTCCTGCGTGGTGGTGGCATTCAGGTCTACGCGAACGACATGCGCGCCGGAGTGGGGGACCGGGTGCAGCTAAACGGAGATCTCAAACGCCCCGAGACGAAAGAGGAGGGCTTCGATTATGGCCGGTACTTGCAGACGCGGGGTATCTCGGGCGTGGTCTACGCGAAGGGCGTGTGGCCTGCGGACGAGGAGCGGGGCTGGGTCGGGGAGGTCCACCGGCGGACGGATGCGGCGTTAGGCAACGGCTTGAGGCCCCGCGAGCAGGCCGTCGTGCGGGGGATGGTGCTCGGGGATTCTTCGCGCTTACCGGAGGAGGTTGAGGAGGCGTTCCAAAGAAGGGGCATCACCCACGTTCTGGCTATTTCGGGTCAGCACGTCGCGGTGCTGGCGGCCATGATCTTCGTGGTCTTGCGCCTATTCGCCGTGCCGATGCTCTTCCGCAACCCGGCCACGCTCGGCCTCATGTGGCTGTACATCTTCATCGCGGGAGCGCCGCCGTCGGCACTCCGAGCCGGCGTCGTCGCGACCTTTGTCCTCGCCGCCCCGCTCTTCGGTCGACAGCTCTCGCCTGTGCATTAGTCACTCTTACAACACGCCCAAGATCGGCTTCTCCGCCATGTTGGGCGAGGAGACGGAGGTCGAGATCGCCCTAGCCTAGCGGTTGTACGGTTGTGCCCTGCACACTGAATCGTATGCCGCAGCCTATCAACTTCAACCCGCGAGGGGCATACCTTCCTAGGACATGGAAGGCGTGGGCTGCAACGGGCGGGGGCAGTTCGACACTATAAACAGACTGAAGAAACAGCACAATGGGCTATGATGGATCGGTTGGTTTGCAGGTAGTAGTGGATGACGTGTCCGCAATAGGGAAGGTAGCAGCACGGTGATCACGCTAGAAGAAGCTAAAGGAATCGTCTCTGCCGCTGAGCAAAAGGCCCAGCAGATGGGCCAGCCGATGAACATAGCCGTGATGGACGCCGGAAGGAACCTCGTAGCCTTCCACCGGATGGATGGGGCCTGGGTGGCGAGCATCGACATCGCCATTGACAAGGCTTTCACCTCGGCTGGCAGGGGGCTCACCACGAGAGAGATCGGCGAGATGGCGCAGCCGGGCCAGCCCCTTTTCGGCATCAACACCACGAACGGCGGCCGGATCGTCATCTTCGCCGGCGGCGTCCCGCTGATGCGTGATGGCGAGGTGGTAGGCGCGGTAGGAGTGAGCGGAGGCACGCCGGACGAGGACCACGAGGTGGCAGAGGCCGGCGTCGCTACATTTGGCTAACGCTTGTACAAGTACCGCCCGAGAGGTCAACCTACCGGAAACCTACAGGGACCAAAAGCCGCCACGGCGCGATTCTTTGGGCGGGAAGTAGCGCTACGTGCGGGGGCGCGCCGCCTCACAGGCTGAGAGGCGGCGCGCCCGGCTTCGAGAGCCGATCCGTAACCAGCTGGTGAGGGTGCACCTCCGGCTCAAAGGGTACAGGGTCATCGCTCCAAGACCTCTCCTACTACACGTCGCGGAACGCGACGAACGAGTCGTACTCTTCGCCCTCCATGCTTCGCGGTGCGAGCTCCGCTGTGAGCCCGACCTCGTGGAAGAGGCGCAGCCATGTCGCGCGCGGGAAAAGACCTTCACGGTGCACGTCGTGGGCCGAGCGCATGGTACCGTCCGGTTCGCGTAATAGGAACGCGTAGTGTGTCTCGATGGTGGTCTCGCCAGCCTCCGGTGGCAGCGTCCACTGCAAGTAGCGGGCCCGCCGACCGCTTACATCCTCGCCGCCGCCTTGCTCGGTGTCTTCCCGGAACGTTTCGGCCGTCGCGTCCGGCGCCACAAGTGTGACGCCGCCTGGCACGAGGTGCGTAGCCACGGTCGTAAGTGCCGCGCGCAGATCATCCTCGGTGATCATGTACATCACTGCATCGTGAACGAATACCGCATCAAAGGTGCGGCCGAGCCGGACGCTCCTCATGTCGCCTGAGGCGTGCTCGCACTCGGGGTTGAGTTCACGGCTAAGGTTTCGCATACCGTCCGCGGGCTCGACGAGGGTCATGGCGAAGTGGCGCTTCATGTGCGAGGCGTTGTTGCCGCCACCGCTGCCGAGTTCGAGCACCTCGTTGACGGGAGGACGGGCCGCGTTTCGGATCATATCAACGTAGAGCGCCGCTTCCTCGGCGTACTCTGCGGGCGGCGAGATGACCGGCCACCAGTCGGAGAGGGCACCGTACATCTGTTCGGTCACTAATACCTCCTTATGGTTTCTTTCGGTAACTAATACCTCCCGCCAGCCGCTCTGCTCCCAGCCCCAAGCCACGAGCTACGCGGCGATGCGCCCTTTGCCACGACGTTGTTTCTGCCGGGAGGCCTCACAACCCGGCTCTCGCCTCCCAGTCGTACATAACCTTGCGCCTGATCTCCCGGAAGTTCATCACCTCAAGCCTCACCCCGTCGGGATCCTCGAAGAACGTCGCGTAGTAGTCCGGGGCGTACTCCGGGTAGTAGCGAGGCTCGGTGACTCCGATCCCCGCAGTCTGTAGCTCCCCGGCAGCCCGGGCGACCGCCACCTCGTCGGCGACGCGGAAGCAGAAGTGATGCAGCCCCGGCGCGTAGGGGTCGTGGTTGGGGGTACCCTCCTTGGCAGGTCTCAATGAGTATGCGAAGTGGCGGTTGTAGTAGACGACGTGAGGATCTTCGCTTATGGCAACCTCACTCTTGCGAAACCCGAGCACGTCCATAACGCGATCATAGAATTCCTCGGACACCCTGAGGTCCCGGACTGCAACGAAGATGTGATCGATGCCAATTACCTCAACCGTCATGAGGCTCCTCTCTCCCGACGCCGCTCTTCGCCGGCTGCGGCGATGCTTCCCCGTCCGATGCTATCATTGACGAAAGAGACTGTAGGATCTCTTTTCCTTAATCGCCCTCCGGCAGGTGGTGGCCTAACAGGCCGCGTTACATCTCCTAGTGGGCGTACACCTTGCTAAGACTCGTTCCCGCCCGGGCGAGCCGGAGCGGTACCGGAGCCGGAGGGGATAGCTCGGGATCTACGGCACCTAGCGGTAGCCGATCGCTTCGAGCCGCTGGCCCAGCTACACCCGTCGGGCGAGGTAGTAGGTGCCCAGGCCGACCCGCCCTACGGCGACCGTGCGGACGCCCCGGCGCTCGAAGCCGCGCTACAGCAACCCTCGTGGGGTGAAGAACGGGGTCCGATCACCATAGGAGGAGGCGTTGACGACGCAGCCTTCGGGCCTGAGGAGGGCCACCACTCTGTCGAAGAACGGCGGCATGTTGAGCATCGTGATCAGGTCGAATCCCTCTTCCTCCTCAAAGCTCGCGATGTCGGCCACAAGGAAACACACTCGGCTGCTCAGGTCCGCCGCCCTGGCGCTTGCCTGCGCGACCATCTCCCCAGAAACGTCTATCCCGACGACCTCGGCGTCCGGGTAGCGATCGGCCAGCTCGAGGGCCGCCGCGCCCGTGCCGGTGCCGATGTCGAGGATTCGGACCGGCCTGGCTGGGAGCCGATCGAGCGCGGCCTGCAGCGGCATCAGGTATTCGGCTGAGTCCGAGCGGACACGCTCGTCCCAGCCGGCCGCGACCGAGTCGAAGAACATCCGCACCGGTCCACGGAAGAGCCGCCAGCTCCAGGGAAAGCGGGCGACCGCGGAGTTGACCGCTCGGCCGAGGGCGCGGATCAGCGGACCCGGCCCGCTCCGGGCACCGGGCTCCGCCGTCATGTTCCGGCTCCGTTCACGCCGAGGGCGCAGACCACCGCCGCGGGCTTCAACCTCATGGTCTCCAGCCGCACTTCGGTGAACCTCGCTCGGATAAGGGCCACTGCGATATCGCGCCCCATGGCGGCAGACGTCTCGTCCGTGGCGCCCGGCCCCCGCGGCTGATAGACCACGGCGATCAGGCCGCCGGGCCGCAGCAGACGGCGGAGCTCCGCGAGGCGCGTGACGGGCTCACTCCAGAACATATTCGTGTTAACGGTCAGGATCTTGTCGAACAGCGCGTCGAAGGCGGGCAGCTCGTCGACGGTGCCGAGCCGCAGGTCAACCACTCCGCGCCGGAGGCCGTCGGCATTGCGCCTCCTCGCCCGGCGCAGCATCAGCTCTGAGTGATCGATACCGCACACATACCCCTCCGCCGCGATGCGGCTGAGTTCCCGTATCGCGATGCCCGGACCGAAGCCGAGCTCTAACACTCGATCGTCACTCCGCACATCGAGCAGGGAGACTGCCCACGTGTTCCGTCTGCGGTTCGAAGGGCGGTGTGCCATGAGCAGGCCCGCTGCGCGGCCCCGCAAGCCGGTCGGGCGCCCGAACTGGGCGCGGATGGCGTCGATCGCTCTCTGTCTCAACTGCATTCGCTTGACCTCCTTGACCTCTCGTCGTCGCGTGTGGATAAATGTACAAGTTGAAGCGCACTTCAAGTCAAGGGGACGCTCATGCTGGAGAACGGCCTGATACCGATTGGAGGACTGGCTCGCCGCACCGGAGTGGCGACTTCGGCGCTCCGTTACTACGAACGGATTGGCCTACTGTCTCCCGCCGAGCGTGTTGGCCAACGGAGGCATTACCCGCCCTCGAGCGCGGAGCGCGTCGCGCTAATTCGCCTCTGCCAGGACGCCGGGTTCACGCTCGCAGAGATCGGTCAGCTGCTCGATGGCTGGAGCCGGGCCTGGGGTCGCTTGGCCGAGCGCAAGATCGCAGAGCTCGACGCCCGTATCGCGGACGCCCAGCGGGCGAAGAAGCTGATCACGCACGCGCTCGAATGTCCCCATCGTGACCTTTTCGCCTGCCCCAATTTCCGCTCCGCGCTCGAGGCTCACCTCGAGCATCCCGGTAGCCCGCACCGGTAGCAGGCGGCTTCGGGGCGACGCACTGAAGGGTAGCGACAACGCGCTTCCGCTCTCGCGTCCTAGCGAGCATCTTTGCGATACGCGCATCAATCACACAACAGTACGGTGTTTCGGTAGGCAGATGCGAGACCAATTGCTCATGCAGTCCAGCTACTCGCCCCGGGGCGAGTAGTGTTCCCGGTGAAGCCGGGAGATGGTGGCTATGTTCCCCTCGCCTACGAACTGACAACGCCCCGAAGGGCCGCTTCTCCGCCACGGTGGGAGAGGAGCCAGAGGTCGAGGTGGAGCTAGTCTAGTGGCAGGGCGCTTCGCCCTGCTCACTGGCCTGTGAGCAGTTGTGGGGCTTCTCGGAAGCGTGTAGCACGTTAGCTTAGGATACTGTTTCGAAGTGTGCCGCCTGCTTCGCAGAAGAGCCAAGCACAGCGCACCCGAGTAGCGAGGAAAGCCGTAATGTGGGGCACCTTCACCCTTCAGAGCCAGCCTTTCTTTTCAGCGAGGCGCGCCGCCTCCACCCGGTTGCGCGTCCCGAGCTTCTTGATCGCCATGGAGAGGTAGTTGCGTACGGTGCCTTTGGAGAGGTGCAGTTTAGCCGCCACGTCCCCTATCGTCGCTCCGTCCGCGGACGCGAAGAGCACGTCGCGTTCCCGGTCGGTGAGGGGGTTGCCGACCTCGCTGAGGGCCGACGCGGCCAGGGCGGGATCTACCATCCACTCCCCTTCCACCACCCGGCGGATGGCGATGGCTAGTTTGGAAGCCGGGGCATCCTTAAGCAGGAAGCCCCGAGCGCCGCTCTCCATCGCCCGCTTGAGGTAGCCTGCGCGCCCAAACGTGGTCAGAATGATCACGCGGCATGAAGGAAGACAATCCCCCAGCTCTGCCGCGGCACCAAGCCCGTCCCCGCCCGGCATCTCGATATCCAGGAGCGCCACGTCCGGCAGGGCGGCTAGGGCGGCTGGGAGGACCTCGTCCCCACGCGACACCTCAGCGACGATCTCGATGTCTTCCTCCAGCGAAAGCAGGGCGGACAAGGCCCCGCGAACCATCGCCTGGTCCTCGGCTAGGAGGACGCGGATAGTCAACGCCCGTCCTCGCGTACGCCGCTTTCTCGGAGTGGCAGACTCACGCGCAGTCTAAAGCCCCCGCCTGGGAGCGGACCCGCTTGGAAACTCGCTCCGGCGAACCCAGCGACGCGCTCAGAGAGGCCGGAGAGGCCGCTGCCCCCAGCCGAACCTTCGGTGCCAGACCCAGCTGTCCCATCTCGGGACGGGAAGAGACCGCGCCCGTCGTCGCTTACCGCAGCGCGGACCTCCCCAGCCTCTCCATTTTCGCCGTCTTGGCGCGCGAGCTGGATGTCGCAGTGGCGCGCACGGCTGTGGCGGATCACATTCGTCGCCCCTTCGCGCACCGTCCAGGCCAGCATGGCCTCCATCGACTTCGGCAGCAGGCCGACGGAGTTCTCGATTCGGCAGTCGATGCCGGCGGCTTCGAGCATCTCCCTGGCCCCGATAAGCTCCTCGCCAAGGTTCGCCTGTCGGTAGCCTGAGACCGCCTCGCGCACTTCGCGCAGCGCCCCGCGCGCGATGTCCTGGATGTCGCGGACCTCCGCAACGGCCCTGTGCGTCTCCGAAGCGTCGGGCAGGAGTCGGTCGGCCAACTCGCTCTTGAGCGAGATCGAGGAGAGGCTGTGGCCGAGCAGGTCGTGCAGGTCTCGTGCGAAGCGCAAACGCTCCTTGGCTACCGCCTCGGCCACCGCCAACTGCGCGATCTCTCTTCGTGCCGCTTGCAGCTCGCGGACCGTTGTCACAAGCCGGCTCACGGCGATCATGCCGATCCCGAGCAACGGGAAAGGGACAATGTTGGTCCAGGCCGTCGCGAGTGTGTCCCATCCCACCTGGACCGCGTAGACCACGCCCACCACGACTGTGGTAGCGGAGACCATCCAGGCCGCTTTGCGCGTGGGGAGCGTTACCGCCGCTGCTATCACGACGTACATAAAGCGGTAGGGGATACCTCTTCCGTACGCGAGCTCGATGTACAGTGCGAGGACCGCCATAGCCAGGAGCAGACCGATCCGAACCCGCAGTTCCCGGGGCGTCAAGCCGGCCGTGGGAAACGGGTAGCGAAGCATAAGCCAGAGGAAGAACGAGATGAAGGCCGCCAGCGAAGTCAGCAACGCCAGCCACTGGAGCGGGGAGAGATCGGTGGTCTGTAGCACCTGAATCACGAAACCAACAGGAAACAGCAGCCAGACCGCCGTAAAAAGTAGCCACCCGAAGGGGAGCAGCTTGTGCCGCGAGGTGTCGACGATCCCTGTAGAATCGCTGCTGACGGAGCTCGTAGGTTGTTCGCTATCCGCTGACTGCGCCATCGTAGTCGGTTCCTGTGTCAAGCTAACACTACGAGTATACGCGGCAGCGCGTCTTCAGACCGCGTAACCTCACGTCACGTCCCGCCTTTGTAGCGCGACGCTGGCTATCAGGACGAAGACGACGGCGTAGGCTACGAGCACGATCGTCGCTTGAGTACCGTCCACGGCGGTGTTCACTCCCGGCGCGTCGCTTCTTCCGCCTAGCGCCGAGACGAGTGACCCCGCGTTCACCCCGGGTAGTCCTACTTGCAGCGTATCTGCGAAGTCGAGAAGTGCCGCAGCTACGTTAACGATCAAGTTCTCTATGCCCAGAATCCATACTACCCCGAGCCCGATAGGCATCGCCATCCCCTTGAACAAGAACGCGAGCATCGCGCCGAGCAGGCACCACGTCATGAGGATAAGCCAGCCCGAGGCGACTCCCCGCGCCAACTCGGACAGGGAAGGCCAGGCAATAGAATTCGACAGGCTCGTAGCTATCGTATAGCTCGTAAGGGCACCAAGAGCGAAGATGGAGAGCACGATCGCGAGCACGGCAACTGCGAGCACGAGCAGCTCGCCCGCGAAGAAGGTCAGCCGGCGGGGACGTTGGATCAGCATGGTTTTCAGCGTCCCAAAGCTGTACTCGCTGCCGACCGAGAGCACACCTAAAGTAAGCGCGAGGGCGCCAGCAAATAAGGGGAATCCCCCGATGGAGTTCGAGATCAGGTACTCCGGCATCGTGCTAGCCAGGATCTGCTCCGCTGCCCTCTCGTTGTCCGCGCTCAGGTAACCCGCGTAGGGCACAAGGTAGTTGAATATCTGACTAAGGACCAGCGCTACGAGCAGCAGCCCCCACGCCGCGGGCCTCTTGTAGAGTTTCAACATCCCCGCCGAGAAACTAGCCAACATGGCTCTCGCCTTTCTGGTCTGTCATCTCAAGGAATACTTCCTCAAGCGTGCCCTCTACGGGGCGCAGTTCGGTCACCTCAACCCCAGCGTCCACCAGCTCCCGATTGATCCGCCCGGCGGTCACCGGGTCCACGTTTAGGCGGAGTGTGCCGTTCAGTACCTCCACCCGCTCTGCGCCGAGCAGTTGTTCAGCACTTTGGCGGGCGTGATCCAACGGCTTTGCCCCTACTAGGAGTGCCCCCTTACCGCGCAGTTTCTCCACCGTGCTCTCGGCGATCAGGCGTCCGCCGGAGATGATGCCGACGCGGTCGCAGATCTGCTCGATCTCGCCGAGCAGATGGCTGGAGAGGAGCACCGTACGCTCGCCCGATCCCAGCCTGCGGATGAGATCTCGCATGTCCGCCATCCCGGCCGGGTCCAATCCGTTCGTCGGCTCATCAAGGATCAGTAGCTCCGGATCCTTTAGGAGCGCTGCAGCCACTCCGAGGCGCTGCTTCATGCCCAAAGAGTACGTCGCGAACTTGTCGCGAGCCCTGTGTGTTAGACCTACTAATCGGAGCACCTCTTCGATCCGTCTCTTCGGAACGCTCGCATAACGGGCGACCACACGCAGGTTGTCCATTCCGGACAGGTAGGGGTAGAAGGCAGGCGACTCGACGAGTGCACCGACGCGTACCAGGCTTTCCGGATGCCCCGGCGAACGGCCCAACACGGTTGCCTTCCCCGAGGTGGGACGGATGAGCCCGAGCAGCATGCGCATGCACGTTGTCTTCCCCGCGCCGTTGGGACCAAGGAAACCATAGACCTCGCCCCTGCGTACCGTGAGACTTACTCGATCCACAGCCAAGATGCGCGAACCGTACCTCTTGGTGAGGTTCCTCGTCTCGACCAGCACGCCTTCACTGTTCATCATGCCTCCTTGCTCCCGCACGTGAGCGGGGACCTTCAACACGTCGCGCAGTAAATACCATCATGACTTCCTCATGACCGGGCCCGGTAGTTCTGACTAACGGCGACGATCCCGGTGATGACAACGACGATGACTGCCAGAAACTGGACCCAGGCGCCGATGAACACGCCCAACTGGCTCGGCTCAAGTAGGCTGAACACCGCGCCGCTAGCAAAGAACCCGACCAGTAGAAATAGGCCCACCACCACGCCGACGACCGGTATCCACCTCCACGGTGCGAAGGCAACCAGAGCGGCCGCCACCAAAAGGATGACGAGACCTGGCGGGACCGTCGGAACGTCAACCCCAGAAACGATCTGGATTACAAATCCAGCAGCCGCGACAAGGAGGGCAGTCACCGTGAGCTGGCTTGCCCGGATCAACAAACTTCGCTGCTTAATCACTATTCTCCTATCCATATAGTCAGCGGCCCTGCAAAGAAGCCGATACTTCATCGGTTCTCTTGCCCACGAGTGTAGGGGCGCACTGTAAAGACTGGTAGTGAAGATCGTCGTGGATTCGGCATGACAAATGTCACAGGATGAGCCCTAGCTCAATCTTGCGTCCACGTTCAGTCGTCGCCGGCCCTGGCTAGGAGCCGGAGGTCGAGCTGGCGCTGGTGCAGCGGTCGGACGCTCGTGATCTCCCCTCTGCACTGTATGAACGGACAACACCCCGAAGGTCCGCTTCTCCGCCACACTTCTCCGCTACGCTGGGCCAGGAGCCGGTAGTCGAGGTAGCGCTAGTCTAGCCGTTACACGTTTGCGCCCTGCTCACGGAACTGGCTGCAAGGGGTGTTTTGCGAACTTAGAGTGTAGGGGGTTCTCCGAAGCTGACATACCCCGGTCCTGTCCTCCGTAGAGCAGACATGCTGCTGTTGTTCTGGGTCGTCTGACCGGGGCCGGGCGAACTGCTTCCGGTGTAGCAGGCAGACTAGGACACAAACCCCGTTACACTGGAGTGTCACGAGGTTGGCGGTAGTCTGCGGCGGTCTCCGCGTTCAGGCTGGTACTCGTGCCAAACTAGCCGCGAGCGCGACGTTGTGGCATCCTTCCCGTCTCACGGACTCACGGCGAGGGGGGAAGGTGGGCCGCGGCGAACACCGGAGAATCAAGCCGACCGATGCCTAGTAGCTCTTGCTCCCGCTTTTTTCGTGGCCGGAGCATCGGAACTCTGCTTCAGCCACGACTGGCAAGAATATCCGGCTCGGGTGTCACATCCGATTTGTGGCCGGTGTCTCTATGCTGAGAGCAACTAGAGGAGAAATCATGGTCAGCAGTACCCGGATCCCGAAGGCAGAGTTGACCGGCATCTACGGCGCGATGGTCAAGCGGATGTCCCGCAAGATGCTCGGCGACGTGGCCGAGCCGGTCGAGGTGGCGTGGCACAACCGTAAGGTGCTGAACTTCAGCTTCAGCATCGGTCGCAAGGCCCAGAAGTGGGACCAGTGCGACGAGAACCTGAAGTCGTTTGCCCACATGGCGGTGGCCAGCTTGGTCGGCTGCAGTTTTTGCCTGGACCTCGGCTACTTCCAAGCCTATAACGAGGGACTAGACGTGACCAAGGCGCGTGAGGTACCCCGGTGGCGTGAGTCCGACGTCTTCACGCCGCTGGAGCGGGACGTCATGGAGTACGCCGAGGCGATGACGCAGACCCCGCCGACGGTCACTGACGAACTGTCGGCCAGGCTGCTGGAGGCGCTCGGCCCGGCCGCGCTGGTGGAGCTGACCATGTTCACTGCGCTGGCGAACCTGTATACCCGCTCCAACACTGCGATTGGCATTGAGTCGCAGGAGTTTTCGGCGGCATGTGACTTGAAGCCGCTCGCCGTAGCTTCGACGACATGACCGACGACCCGTTCGTCACCCATCGCAGCCTGCTCTTCACTGTCGCCTACGAGATGCTCGGCTCGGCCGCCGACGCTGAGGACGTGGTCCAGGAGACTTGGCTGCGGTGGGTCGACGTCGACCGCGCCGAGGTGCGGGCCCCGCGAGCCTACCTGGTGCGGATCGTCACCCGGCAGGCGCTCAACCGGCTGCGGACGCTGGCGCGGCGGCGCGAGGAGTACGTCGGGGAGTGGCTGCCCGAGCCACTGCTCACCAGTCCCGACGTGGCCGAGGACGTCGAGTTCGCCGAGAGCGTCTCGATCGCGATGCTAACCGTGCTGGAGACCCTCGCGCCTGCCGAACGGGCGGTCTTCGTCCTGCGCGAGGTCTTCGACCTGCCTTACGCCGACATCTCCGCAGCGGTCGACAAGACGCCGGCAGCGGTCAGGCAGATCGCTCACCGGGCCCGGGAGCACGTGGCCGCGCGGCGGCCACGGATACAGGTCGATCGTGCCGAGCACCAGCAGGTGGTCGATCGGTTCCTGGCGGCGCTGCGGACCGGTGATCTCCAGGTGCTACTCGACGTGCTCGCACCCGACGTGGTGCTTGTCGCGGACGGTGGCGGCGAGGTGGCCGCTGCCCGGCGTCCGATGGTGGGCAGGGACCGGGTGGCGACCCTCCTCTCCCGCTTCAAGACGGTCGCGCCGGGTGCGGTGGTCGGCACTGTGTGGATGAACGGTGCGCCCGCCGGCCGAATTGACCTCGCTGGCGAGCTCAACACGGCGGTCAGCCTGGTGGTCACGGCCGGCCGGATCACCCGCATCTACGCGATCCGCAACCCGCACAAGCTCGCTCGACTGGACGAAGAGGTCACGCTCAGCCGCTAACTGCCGTCGCTGCCGACCCGGCCGGTCCGGGGGCGGCATACCCAGTGCCGGTCCGCTGTTGCACCACCGTCAACGGGTACGGTGCAGTGGCGAACTCCGGTGCGACGTGGTATATCGCGAAGGTGACCAGCAGACCCGCCGCAGCGCATCACCTGCGCAACCTCGCGCGACTGCGCCGCGTTCGCGACCGGATCGACCGGGAGTACGCGCAGCCGCTGGACGTCGAGGCACTCGCCCGCAGCGCGCACATGTCGGCCGGGCACCTCAGCCGCCAATTCCGACTCGCCTATGGCGAGTCGCCGTACGCCTATCTGATGACGCGGCGCATCGAGCGCGCGATGGCGCTGCTGCGTCGTGGCGACCTCAGCGTCACCGAGATCTGCTTCGCGGTCGGCTGCTCGTCGATGGGCACCTTCAGCAGTCGCTTCACCGAACTCGTCGGTGTGCCGCCCAGCGTCTATCGGCGCCGGGCGGCGCGCTCCACGGCGGGGATGCCGTCCTGCGTGGCGAAACAAGTGACCAGACCGGTCAGGAATCGAGAAGTGCCGGCCCCCGAGCCGCACGTAGAATGACTGCCATGGACACCATTCGAGAGAGGAGAATGATTGCCATGGACATCAAGATTCACGCCAGCTTCCTCCCGCACGATGACCCGGACGCTGCCCTGGCCTTCTACCGTGACACCCTCGGCTTTGAGGTACGCAACGATGTCGGATATGGCGGGATGCGCTGGATCACGGTTGGCCCCGCCGATCAGCCCGGAACGTCCATCGTCCTGCATCCGCCGGCCGCAGACCCCGGCATCACCGACGACGAGCGTCGCACCATCGCCGAGATGATGGCCAAGGGCACCTACGCCGGCATCCTCCTGGCCACTGCCGACCTCGACGGGGCCTTCGAACGGGTGCAGGCCAGCGGAGCCGAGGTCGTCCAGGAGCCGACCGAGCAGCCGTACGGCGTTCGCGACTGCGCGTTCCGCGATCCCGCGGGCAACATGGTCCGCATCCAGGAGCTGCGCCGACAGAAGGAGGCACGATGAGCAAGGTCACGAGGACGGACATGCAGACGCCTGCGCTGCACATTGCAGATAGTCACGATCTTATCCGCGTGCATGGCGCACGCGAGAACAACCTCAAGGACGTCAGCGTCGAGATCCCGAAGCGCCGCCTGACGGTGTTCACTGGCGTCTCCGGCTCGGGCAAGAGCTCTCTGGTATTCGGCACGATCGCCGCGGAGTCGCAGCGGATGATCAACGAGACCTACAGCGCCTTCGTGCAAGGCTTCATGCCCACGCTGTCCCGGCCCGAGGTCGACTTGCTCGAAGGGCTGACGACGGCGATCATCGTCGACCAGGAGCGGATGGGTGCCAACCCCCGCTCCACCGTCGGCACCGCCACCGACGCCAACGCCAAGCTGCGCATCCTGTTCAGCAGGCTCGGTAAGCCGCACATCGGCTCGCCCAACGCGTACTCGTTCAACGTCCCCTCGGTGAAGGCTAGCGGTGCGATCACCATCGAGCGCGGCGGCAAGACGAAGGCCGAGAAGGCAACCTTCAACCGGCTCGGCGGCATGTGCCCACGCTGCGAGGGCATAGGCTCGGTCACCGACTTCGACCTGACCGCGCTGTACGACGACAGCCTGTCGCTAAGCGAGGGCGCACTCACGATCCCCGGCTACAGCATGGACGGCTGGTACGGGCGCATCTTCAGTGGCGCCGGCTTCGACATGGACAAGCCGATCGCGAAGTTCACAAAGAAGGATCTCCATAAGCTGCTCTACGGGGAGCCGACGATGATCAAGGTGGAGGGGGTCAACCTCACCTACGAGGGCGTCATCCCCAAGATCCAGAAATCGATGCTGTCCAAGGACGTCGACGCGCTTCAGCCCCACGTTCGCCGCTTTGTGGAGCGGGCGGTGACATTCACTACCTGTCCCGAGTGTGACGGCACCCGGCTCAGCCCGGAGGCCCGCTCGTCGAAGATCAAGGGGAAGAACATCGCCGACGTCTGCTCGATGCAGATCAGCGACCTGGCCGACTGGGTCCGGGGCCTAGACGAACCGTCGGTGGCCCCGCTGCTCACCGGGCTGCAGCTCCTCCTCGACTCGTTCGCGGAGATCGGGCTCGGCTACCTTTCGCTCGACCGGCCGTCGGGCACGCTGTCGGGTGGTGAGGCGCAGCGCACCAAGATGATCCGCCACCTCGGGTCGTCGCTCACCGACGTCACCTACGTCTTCGATGAGCCCACGATCGGCCTGCACCCCCATGACATCGAGCGGATGAACGACCTGCTGCTGCGGCTGCGAGACAAGGGCAACACGGTGCTCGTCGTGGAGCACGAGCCGGAGACGATCGTGATCGCCGACCACGTCGTCGACCTCGGCCCCGGCGCTGGTACCGCGGGCGGCACCGTCTGCTTCGAGGGCACCGTCGAGGGGCTGCGGGCCAGCGGTACCCTCACAGGCTATCGTCTCGACGACCGGACCACCCTCAAGGAGACGGTGCGGACGCCCACCGGCACGCTGGAGATTCGCGGCGCGGCGGCGCACAACCTGCGCGACGTCGACGTCGACATCCCGCTCGGGGTGCTTGTCGTCGTCACCGGCGTCGCCGGCTCCGGGAAGAGCTCGCTCTTGCACGGGTCGATTCCCGCCGGCACAGATGTGGTGTCGATCGACCAGGGCGCGATCCGTGGCTCGCGACGGAGCTACCCGGCGACGTACACTGGACTGCTCGACCCGATCCGCAAGGCGTTCGCGAAGGCCAACGGCGTGAAGCCGGCGCTGTTCAGCGCCAACTCCGAGGGCGCCTGCCCCACCTGCAACGGCGCCGGCGTCATCTACACTGACCTGGCGATGATGGCCGGCGTCACCACCACCTGCGAGGAGTGCGAAGGGAAACGGTTCCAGGCATCGGTGCTGGAATACCACCTCGGCGGCCGCGACATCAGCGAAGTACTCGCGATGTCGGTGACCGAGGCCGAGGAGTTCTTCGACGCCGGCGAGGCGCGCACGCCGGCCGCCCACAAGATCCTCGACCGGCTCGCCGACGTCGGGCTCGGCTACCTCACCCTCGGCCAGCCGCTCACCACGCTGTCTGGCGGCGAGCGGCAGCGGCTCAAGCTGGCAACTCGCATGGCCGAGAAGGGCGGCGTCTACGTCCTCGATGAGCCGACCACTGGTCTGCACCTCGCCGACGTCGAGCAGCTGCTCGGCCTGCTCGACCGGCTTGTCGACTCCGGCAAGTCGGTCATCGTCATCGAGCACCACCAGGCGGTAATGGCGCACGCCGACTGGATAATTGACCTCGGCCCCGGCGCCGGCCACGACGGCGGCCGGATCGTCTTCGAGGGCACACCCGCCGACCTCGTCGCCGCCCGCTCCACCCTCACTGGCGAGTACCTCGCGGCCTACGTCGGCGCCTAACCAGTGGACCACCTCGCCATCCCGGTGCCGATCAGGAGCGGTCGCGGCGCTTCTTCTACGAGGCGCACAGCCGCCGCGGCGGTACGACGACGGCTTTTTGATGCTCTACGACGCGCACGGTTTGCGCTCGTGCTCGGGCCGGCGGACGAGCCGGTCGTGCGGCCGGACCGTGCGGCAGTGCTGACGCTGCGTGACCGGCTCGCGGCGGACGGCGTCGAGCTCGTCGAGCAGTGGGACGAGCTGGGCTACGTGAGCGTCAAGTGCCGCGACCCGGACGGTTATGTCATCGAGGCGTTTTGGGAACCGGTTGGGCCTCGACGGACGTGACTGGGTCCCGACGCTCGTCTGACTTAGTTCGAGCTGTGGTGCAGGCCGTTGCACTTCATGACGACGATGCTCGCCGCCGTCCTGGCCTGGAACCCGTTTCTAGTCTACAGCCCCGGTTTCCAGCTCTCCGTCGCCGCTGTCTTCGGCATCCTGCTTCTCAGAAGGCCGCTAAAAGCATTTCTCGAACGCACCCTGCTCAGGCCATTCAGGAAGCCGCCCGAGATACTCTCCAACCTCCTGGCCGTCTCTCTGGCCGCCCAGATCGCAACCGCTCCTATTATCGCGACCAGCTTCGATGAGGTCTCCGTGATCGGGGTGCTCACCAACCTCATCGCCGTGCCGCTCTCCGGCCCGATCCTCACCCTGGGCCTCCTCGGAACGCTCGCGGGTAGTATCCTGGCGCCTCTGGGCTATCTCATAAACGCCTCCAACGGCTTTCTCACCACCATCCTTATCTGGGTCGCTGAAGCAGCCTCCGGCCTCCCATTCGCCGCCGTTGCCACACCGGGGGCGACACTGTTTCTAGTCGGGCTGTTCTACCTGGCCTGCGTACCCGCCGCCGTCGCCGAAGTTGCGCTGCCGGAGGAACGTTGGCCGAGGGTCGCGGGCTTGCTGGTGTTGTGGTCGGCGCTCTGGATTGTGCTGGTCGCCGTACTCTGAGAGCCTCTTGGAACCATAGTTCATCTAAAAAGATCCAATCTTCTTTACAGGCCCTACACCCTTTCTCCTCATTATCCGCATAGGTAGCGAACGCTGTTTGTATGGGTTCTAAGAGTTTCTGGGGAGGTCGTTGATGGGCGGTCACTATGGTAAGCACGAATCTAACCTAGAGGGTGGTCTAACGCTTATTGAAAAGTCCTGCAAATAGTGTCTCAAGTTTAGGTATAACTTGACCTCGACAGACATATGCATACCGCATATAGTAGTTGCAGAATGTTGGCGATCCCCAGAAAAGGACGCACATGGTAGCGCGGAGAAAACCACCACCCCAGTTTCGATATCTTGACCCGGAGATAGCCGAAAGTTACCTCGCCAGCTTGACTGGTGGATTGCCCGAGGGGAGCAGCACTACAGAACGGGCAAACGTCATTGAACGTAGCGTGTACAACGTCGGTACGAGAGGCACTGGGGCTGGTGGGGGTAGGGATACGGAAGATGGATCGGAGAACCAGGAGAGGTATCGCTACCCGCCCGAGGCGATATTCAGATTCTTATACGAAGAACTTGATGCGGAGACAGAAGAGGGGAAGATTTTAATTCCTCTAGATCGACTTGATGAGGAAAGCTGGCAAGAGTTAGAAGATAGGAACATAGTCGAGATCACGGGGACCATTAAAATCCCCGACCCACTCAAGGCTATGGAAGCAATGGGCACCTTCAAGACTTGGCTCCCGGCTTTAGAACGTATAGGAGAATTTGTCGGTGAGGGTGTGGAGGACATAGGCATAGGTCAGAAGGAAAGGTCAATGATAGACGGTCTGGGAGATATGAAAGAGGTAGCCGACTCTCAGGACGCAACTGTGATCGTTATTGAAGTGATAAACACTCCTCGGTATCGCTTCGTGGCGAAGCTCAAGAAGAGCCTCCTGCGCACCAGTCTAATGGACATTGAGGGCGAAGCGAAGATACTCGGTACAGTCCAGAGAAAACTCAAAAAAGGCGACCCTCCTATCGGTTTCGAACAGCTTATTCCTGGATTAGACGCGCTGCGGGCGTTTCAGGGTAACCAGCAGCCACGTCCTAATCGTGCAGCCCGTCGAGGTCCGCAAAGAAGAAGAAAGCCACAGGGCAGCGACGGTAATTCGATCAGCTACCCAGCGGCTACCTTCACTCCTATTGGCATCTACTGATAGAAGGGGATATATTGCGGGCAGCAGAGGCACCTGACGTCAACGGGTAGCCTATGGGCTGGCTTGTTAGTGTTGTGGTCCTCGCTCTGGATCGTGCTGGTCGCCGTACTTTGAGTTTAGAATAAGCACATGGCAGTCTACCTCTTGCTCGGCGACGACGAAGAACGCAAGGCTCGCGGCGTAGAAAAGCTCCGCAAGGGCCGGGCGGCGCAAGCCTATGACGCGGCGGGCACCAGCCCGGAGGCTATTGTCTCGGCCTGCAACTCTTACTCCCTCTTCGGGGAGGGAACGTTCATCCTCCTCAGGAACCTCGACGCCTGGAACGCCGCCCAGAAAGCCAGGATAGTGGACTATCTTCAGGACCCGTCTCCCGAGGCCGACCTCGTAATGCTCGGCGGAAAGCTCGGTGCACGCGAGAGGTTGCTCGCGGCAGTGAAGAGGGAGGGCGAGGTCCACGACTTCAAGCAGCCAACCGGCAGAGCACTCGCGAAATGGGCTGTTGGCTATGCCAAGAAGCAGGGGCTGGAGTTGCCCGAGGACGTGGCCGGGGAGCTCGCGGCGCGTTGCTCCGATGAGAAAATCCGGGTCTCGCGGGAGGTCGAGAAGCTCGCTTTATATGCTCACGGAGTTGCGACCCTCGATGACGTCGAGGCGCTGTGTCCGCCGGATATTCAGTCCAATATCTTCGCGTTCGTGGATTCGCTGGCCACCGGGGACCGGGGAAAGGCGCTGGAGCTTCTGGAGGCTTTGCTCGGTACTGGCGAGCCGGAGTTGCGGATCGCGTATATGATCCGTCGCCAGTTCCGCCTCCTCGCCCGTGCTCGTGCGCTCTTCGAGGAAGACACCCCTCGCCCCGAGGTTGCAAGTACGCTCAAGGTCCCGCCCTTCGTCGCCCGTAAGCTCGAAGAGCAGGCCGGGAAGATGAGTGAAGAAGACCTCGAACGGGCACTCGCCCTCGTCCTGGACCTGGAACGGGGGCTCAAGGGTGGGAGCGACCTCCGTGAAGAGTTACAGGTGGAACTGGTGGTGCTCGGCCTCTCTCGCTAGCCCTGGGGCGCCTCGACGCATAGAAGCTGGTTGCCGCCGATCTGAAACTCGTAAGGCACCCGCCTCGTCTCGGCCCGGTACCCGCGTGTCCGCAACTCGTTCAAGAGCGGTCGTAGGTGCGGAGACGGCTCCCCGTCATAGTTCAGTAGCGGGAAGATGCGCGCCTCGGAGGCTACCCGGCACATCTCCTCGACGGCGGTGAGATGAAGGTCGGCTGATAGCTGCTCGGAGTAAGTGAATAAGAAATGGGAGCATAAGGCCAGGTCGAACGTGTCGTCGTCGAAATCGAGCGCGGGTAAACCATCCGTGCGGTAGCGTTCTTGCCTAAATCCTTGCGAAAAATCGTCGAGGAAGCGTTGCATAGCCTCCATCCGCACCTCCCCCAGTCGAGCCGGAGACGCGATGTCCTTCCAGACGTAGCGGTCGCGGTTGGCCTCGGCACCCGCCAATACTATCTCTTGAGTCTCCTCGATGCGGGCCTGGATCTCGCCAGCGGTTAACCGGTAGAGCGGATCGCAAGAGACAACACGGTATTCCTTTTGGCTTGCTTCGGCGTTGAAGCTTGCGGGGCCTGCGGCGCAATCAAGAATTCGCCCGGAGAGATCCAGGGGGGAGAGATCGAACATACTGACGTACTCCGCCTTGGAGCGTCCCCAGGGCATAACCTCGTTGAGATTCAATGTGAACAGATGACGGGGAAACCCGCCGGTGCTTAAGCTGGCGAGACAGACTCGTTCTGGTCCCTATCAGGGGTTCTGACACCAGCTAATGCCTTGTCGAGGCGGCTGGTCTTGCGAGATGCCTTGTTAGAGTGGATGACGCCCTTGTTAGCGGCCTTGTTGTAGGCCCGCTGGGCCTCGTCCCTAAGCTGCGTGGCTCTTTCAGTGTCACCAGCATCGATAGCTTTATAGAAGTTCTTCGAGAGGTTCCTTAGGTGAGTGCGCACGGGCTTGTTCTGCTCGTACTTCTTTATGCTCTGCTTGTCGCGCTTGGATGGTGCGGGCATCTTATGGCTCCCTTGTGTATGGTATTCAGCCTAACCGAGAGAATGTAACACATGCGGAACAATGGAGCAATCATGGTAGAATCCGCGGGTGCAAAACATTGAGCGTACACGTAACTTCTGCATAATCGCCCATATAGACCACGGCAAGAGTACCCTCGCGGACAGGCTTCTGGACATAACAGAGGCTGTCGCCGAGCGGGACCGGATGGCCCAGATCCTGGACACGATGGACATCGAGCGGGAGCGGGGCATTACGATCAAGGCGCAGGCCGTCCGGGTCTTGTACCGCCGCGACGATGAACAGTGGACACTGAACCTCATAGATACGCCGGGGCACGTGGACTTCGCCTACGAGGTCTCGCGGGCCATCGCCGCTTGCGAGGGGGCGCTTTTGATCGTGGACGCGAGCCAGGGCATTCAGGCCCAGACGCTCGCCAACCTGTATCTGGCGATGGAGCACGACCTGGAGATCATCCCGGTCCTCAACAAGATAGATCTCCCGATAGCCGATGTGCCCGCCGTGACCGAGGAGCTCGTCGAGCTTCTAGGGGTGGACGAGAGCGACATCATAAAGATCTCCGCCAAGACCGGCGAGGGTGTACGGGACGTCCTCGACGCCATAGTGGACCGCGTTCCCGCCCCAAAAACCACGCAGGATGAGACGCGGGGGCTCGTATTCGACTCGTACTACGACCCGTACCGCGGTGTGGTCTCACTGGTGCGGCTCGTGGACGGCGAGTTGAAGAAGGGCGAGGAGGTCCGGGCAATGGGCTCAGAGGAGCGCTTCGAACTGCTGGAGGTCGGCTGCTACTCGCCCAAGCCGACGGCTTTGCCCTCGCTATACGCTGGTGAGGTCGGGTATATCATCGCGGGTCTCAAGGACATCGAGGCGTTGCGGGTGGGGGATACGGTAACGCGGGTTCAGGACCCGACGTCGGAGCCGTTGCCCGGTTACGCGCAGGCGCTGCCGACGGTGTTCTCGGGGCTGTACCCGACTGAGGGGGACGACTTCGAGCACCTCAGGGAGGCGCTGTCCAAGCTGCAGTTGAACGACGCCTCGCTGTTCTTCGAGCCGGAGAACTCGCGGATGGGTTTCGGTTTCCGGTGCGGGTTCCTGGGATTGCTGCACATGGAGATCATTCAGGAGAGGTTGGAGAGGGAGTTCGACCTGGATCTCATCGCCTCTTCGCCGAGCGTGCGGTATGAGGTCGTGGCTGGCGGCGAGGCGCGGGAGATAACCAACCCGAGTGACTTGCCGGAGTTCTTCGAGGATATACGGGAGCCCTGGGTGCGCGCGACGCTCATATCTCCGAAGGAGTATGTCGGGGCGATCATGGGTTTGTGTCACGAGCGGCGCGGTGTCTCGGTGGGGATGGAGTACATCTCGACGCGCAGGGTGCAGCTAACCTACGATTTGCCGCTCGCGGAGATTATTACGGACTTCTTTGACGCGCTGAAGAGCCGCACTCGCGGTTACGCTTCGTTCGACTACGAGTTCACGGGCTACGAGGCTTCGGATCTGGTGAAGGTCGAGGTGCTGGTGTCGGGGGAGCCGGTGGACGCGCTCTCGATCATTGTCCACCGCGACAAGGCGTACTACCGGGGCCGGGCGCTTACAGAGAAGCTCAAGGAGCTCATCCCGCGCCAGCAGTTCGAGGTGCCGATACAGGCGACGATGGGGAAGCGTGTGATCGCACGCGAAACCGTCCGCGCATACCGGAAGGACGTCACGGCGAAGTGCTACGGCGGAGACATCAGCCGTAAGCGCAAGCTGCTGGAGCAGCAGAAGAAGGGCAAACGCCGCATGAAGCAGGTCGGGAGCGTGGAGATACCGCAGGAAGCGTTCCTCGCCGCCTTGAGGATCTGAGCCTGCTCGGCGACGCTGCACGACTGAAGCCCACTGCCGTCGTGGTAAAATCCCCCGCATGACGATCTCCGTCAGACAACGCGAGATACTTATCAAGACCCTGGAGTTGTACATCTCCACCGGTACGCCCGTGAGCAGCGGTGCTCTTACGGAGTTGGTGGATGCCAGCAGCTCGACTATCCGGGCCGATCTAGCCGTCCTGGAGGCTGAGGGTCTGCTTACGCACCCGCACACCTCCGCCGGCCGCGTACCGACCGACGCGGGCTACCGCTTCTACGTGGATGCCCTGATCTCATGCGCCGAGCCCGAAGGCTCGCCGGAGGAGCAGCCCCCGTTCCGGGCGCCGGAGAGCTACGGTAATGTAGACGAGTTGTTGCAGGGTGTCTCCGAGGGTATGAGCGAGGTCACACGCCTGCTTGCGGTGGTCGCGGGACCGAGCGCCCTTGGCGATTCGATCTCCCGCGTCGACTACCTTCCGTTGCGGGAGGGGGCGCACCTCATCGTGGTCTCCACGGAGAGCGGCGAGGCGACGAGCACGACTATAACCCTGCCGCACCACGTAGAGAACGAGGAGTTGCGTGAGATCCTCTCTTCCCTCAACGCCTTCCTCGGTGGCCGTCCGATAGGCGCGAACCTGGAGCTGGCGACCGCGAAGCGCTTCCTCTCCGACTACAACCCGCTCGCCGTCGGCGCGGTCCTCGAAGCGGTCGAAGTCCTGAGCCGGGCCACGGAGCGTGGCCTGTTTATCCGGGGCGCGTCGGCCCTCCTCGCCCGCCTCGACGACCTCGACCCGGGAAGCCTCTCCGCGGTCGTGGAGATCTTCGAGCGCCGCCGCTGGCTCTTCAAGCTCGTCGGCGAGGCCCTCGTGCGCTCGGTCTCCAACTCCTCCGGCGTGATCGTCTCCATCGGTGCCGAGTCGGGCTTCTATAACCTTGTGAACACGAGCCTGGTCGCCGCCGCTTACCAGCACCACGAGCGCCCCTACGGCGTCGTTACCCTGATAGGCCCGAAGCGCATGGAGTACGATGCCGCCATCTCCACGGTTCGCTCGGCTGCCGATACCCTGACCCACCACCTCAACTCCAGGTTCTAGCATAGTTTGGCGAGCAAGCGCGACTACTATGAGGTTCTGGGTCTCTCCCGCGAAGCCTCGGAGACGGAGATAAAGAAAGCCTACCGCAGGCTGGCCCGTGAACATCACCCCGACGCCAACCCTGGAGACCACGGCGCAGAGGAACGCTTCAAGGAGCTAACCGAGGCCTACGAGGTCCTTTCAAGTCCCGAAGCACGTCGCGCCTACGACACCTACGGTCACCAGGTACCCCGAGCCGGAGCCGGGACTGCCGGACCCGGTGGCGACCCGTTCGGCGGCTTCCAGGACATCTTCGAGGCCTTCTTCGGCGACCAGATGGGAGAAAGTCCCTTCGGCTCCTTCTTCGGAGGCTCCGGTGGGCGTGCTCCGGCGCGTGGAGGCGATGCTGAAGTTGATGTAGAGCTTACCCTCAAGGAAGCTGCTTTAGAGACGGAACGTGAGATCAAGGTTCAGATCATCAAGGAATGCTCGGTCTGTGATGGTGTTGGGGGGACGCAGACCCGGCAGTGCGGGACGTGCGGTGGTGCGGGAGCGGTACGGATGGTGCGGAATAGTTTTCTCGGGCAGATGGTTAGCACGCAGGCCTGTGCGACTTGCGGAGGGCGAGGCAGGGTCATCGAGGTTGTCTGTGAGAACTGCCGGGGTGGCGGCAGGGTTTCGGAGGTCCAGACGCGGAGTATTCGAATACCCGCCGGTATCGAGGATGGCATGAGCATCCGGGTTCCGGGAGCGGGGCATGCCGGAGCGCGAGGCGCTTCGTCCGGCGACCTGTACGTAAGGGTGAAGGTTGAAGAAGACCTGGAACTCATGCGGGACGGAGATGACCTGATCCACCGGATGAGGATCAACTTTGTGGAGGCGGCACTGGGTGCTCAGGCTGAGGTGCCGACGTTGGAGGGAACGAGCACGGTGCGGGTAGAGCCGGGGACGCAGCCGGGGACCACAGTAGTTTTGAGGGGAGAAGGGATGCCCCGTTTGAGGCGTCGGGGGCGCGGTGACCTGAAGGTAGTCGTAGACGTAATGGTGCCCACCAGGATCACGGGTGAACAGCGGGAGTTGCTGGAGCGTTTCGAGGCGGCCAGTGGCGAGGAGACGTACAAGAACGGTGGCGGCGAATCCTTCTTCGACCGCCTCAGGAGCGTCTTCCGGTAAGGTATTCGTCTTTGGCGGAGATCACACGCCTCTTCTCTACTTCCCGACTCGAGATCGGAGACGCCCTGCGCCTCTCCGAAGAGGACGGCAACCATATCTTCAAGGTGCTGCGGGCCAAAACAGGGGACACAGTAGAAGTCGTGGATAGTACCGAGCGGCTGTTCGTCGCGGAGCTTGCAGGCGGACGGGAGGCTACGATCCGCGAGGAGAGATTTACCTCCAGGGTAATGGTAGGGGAGGCTACCCTATATCAGGCAGTACCAAAAGGGCGGCACATGGACCTCGTGGTAGAGAAGGCGACTGAGTTGGGCGTCGACCGGATCGTGCCGTTGTCCACGGAGCGGGGTGTGGTGAGGCTCTCTGAAGGTGACGGCAAGGTGCGGCGCTGGCGCCGGGTGGCCGAGGCGGCGGCCCGGCAATCCTTGCGGCTCCGTGTCCCTGATGTAGCTGAGATTCTCGCTTTTTCGGAGGCGGTACGCGAGGTGGGAGAGAGCGGGCTGATCCTGCACAACGAACCCGGTCTGCCCTCTCTTGAGGACGCGATGCCAGGGCGGTCGGGACCTCTGTCGGTCGGGCTGTTCGTGGGGCCGGAGGGGGGATGGAGCGATGGGGAACTGGCGCTGGCGCGCGAGGCCGGCCTCTTACTGGCTTCGCTTGGGCAGTACCGGTTGCGGAGCGAGACGGCGGGGATGGTGGCGGTGGCGCGAGCCTGTGCCGTTCTGGAGGCTGAACGGCGTACCAAGAGTGTTGGTAGGAGCGCATGAGCGAGAACGATTGCATATTCTGTAAGATAGTGGCTGGAGAGGCGGAGTCGGAAGTGGTGCATGATGAGGAGGGGGTGATGGCGTTCATGGACATAGGCGCCAAGGCCCCGGTGCATGTGCTCGTCATCCCCAAGGAACACGTCTCTTCGCTTCAGGAGGTCGGGAGGCTCCCGGACGGCGTAGCGAAGCGAATCTTCGAGGTTGCGCAGGAGGTAGCGGAGAATATGGGCATCGCCGAATCAGGTTATGCGTTCAGGATCAACAACGGCCCCGATGCCAGGCAGGAGGTCTTTCATCTGCACGCACATGTTATGGGTGGCAGGAAGATGGGGATGCCGTGAACGGACGTTACGGAACCTCACCGGCCGGCCGTTTCGGCTATCAGAAGGGTGGCCTCGTCTACTACGGTGACGAGGGCAGGGAGACCAGCACCGAGCGGTTGATGGCTAAACTAGAAGGTGAAGGATAGGGATGAGCATACGGGATGACATCTCGCGCGACACTAAAGAGGCGATGAAGAGCCGGGAGAGGCCTCGTATCGAGGCGCTGCGGATGCTCTCGGCCGCGCTGAAGAACGCCGAGATCGAGAAGGGTGAGCCTCTAATCGAGGATGAGGAGATGGCGATCCTGCGGCGCCAGCTCAAGCAGCGCGAGGAGTCGGCCGACGCGTTCCACAAGGCGGGTCGCGAAGAGCAGGCCAACGCGGAGGAGACGGAGGCTGACATCATTCGCGGCTACCTCCCCGCTCCTCTCTCCGACGAGGAGATGATCCAACTCGTCGACGAGGCTATAGAAGAGGTCGGCGCCACGAGCATGAGGGACATGGGAGCCGTGATGGGCCAGGCAAGTGCGCGCGCGGAGAACCGGGCGGACGGCAGGAGGCTCTCTACCCTTGCGCGAGAGCGATTGCAAGCTCAAAGTTAAAGTTGTTTTAGAGAGTTAAGGAGGAGATACGGAAACCAGGGCTGGAAAAGAGGTCGAGGCCAAGCTGGTAGTACCGCCGGGGCGGATGTTGGAGGTCTTCGGGGAGCGGGACGCGGTTCTGCGGCGGGTCGAGGAGCTTGTGGAGTGTGAGGTCATCGTGCGGGGCAATGAGATCCTGCTTCGCGGTGAAGAGGCGGCTGTGGAGAGGGCCGAGGCGGTCTTTGACGGGCTGGTCGAGCTCGCGGAGGGCGGCAACCAGCTCACGCCCGATACGGCGAAGCAACTGTACAGGATGGGCGCCGGCGGGGGTGGTAAGGAGGTTCTGGGGGACGTTATTATCTCTCACCGGGGCCGCCGCGTAGCGCCGAAGACCCGCAACCAGAAGGCTTACACGGACGCCATTCGGAAGGATCAGGTCGTCTTCGGGATCGGGCCGGCGGGTACTGGGAAGACTTATCTGGCTGTAGCTCTGGCGGTAGAAGCGTTGAGCCGGGGGGAGGTCACCAGGATCATCCTGACCAGGCCGGCGGTCGAGGCGGGAGAGTCTCTTGGTTTCCTGCCGGGAGATGTGATGGCGAAGGTAGACCCGTACTTCAGGCCGCTTTACGACGCCTTGTACGAGATGATCGACCCGGCCAAGTTCCAGGCGCACCTGGAGCGGGGTATAATCGAGATTGCACCCCTGGCGTTTATGAGAGGCCGTACCTTGAACGATGCGTTCGTTATCCTCGATGAAGCTCAGAATACTACTCCGCAGCAGATGAAGATGTTCCTCACGCGTCTGGGCTTCGGCTCCAGGATGGTCATAACCGGTGATACTACCCAGGTAGACCTGCCGAAAGGAAAAACGAGCGGCTTGGAGGACGTTCAGAGAAAGCTCACTGGGATAGACGGTGTGTCATTTGTGCGGCTCAAGCGAGATGACATAGTCCGCAGCGATCTCGTTATGCGCATTGTGGACGCCTACGAAGGGGCCGGTGACGACCCCTCCGAGGCGGAGGCTTAAAGGGCGACTCTGACGGGGGTAGTATGACGAACGGCGCGGACAATACTCCGGAGAACGGGACTCCAAAGAGTGGAATCCCGGAGGACGAGGTCTCGCAAGCCGGGCTCCTGGCAGACGAGGTCTTGAGAGACGAAGTTTCGGGGAACGGGGCCGCGGACAGGCCTCTGGACGCGGCTTCCGCGTCCGGTTCGTCCGGCAGGAGAGTGGAGGAGTTCCATCGGCCGCCGACGCAGATGGAGAAGCTGCGAGCCCGGATCGAAGGGCTACCCCGAGTGCGGTTGTACGCGACGGTACTTTGCATCGTCTGGGCCTCGCTAACGCTCTTGATCGGGGTAGATATACGTCCCTCTTCGGAGGCTCCTAATCCCTGGACGGTATTTCTCGGGGTCGGGATAGTGGTAGCGACCGAGATGTGGGTCGTTTGGTACTTCCTGGAGCGGTTCGGAAAGAGGATCCTACGCAGGAACGCGCTTATCCGCATCCTGCTCGCGGCCTCGCTGCTGGTCCTCTTTACCGCCCTGGCCAAGATGTTTATCTTGCTATCTCTGCCGCCTTACCTTATACCGCTCGCCGGCTTGAGCATCCTCGGCACCATACTCCTTGGGCCTCGCCTGATGTTCCTAATGGTCGTCATCACTAGCGTGAACGTCGGTATTGTTGCTGGCAACGACTTCTTGCTGTCCTCCTCCTTGCTGCTGGCTTCGGGGTTCGCCATCTACACGGTGTTGCGCGTAGGACCTCGAACAGAGCTACTGCGGGCAGGGCTGCTCATAGCCCTCGTCTCCGCCGTCGTGACCTTCGCGGTCGTCCTGATCGGGGGCTTCAACATCCGTACGGCGATGGAGCTCGGCGGAATCGGGCTCGCCAACGGGCTCCTCTCGTTAATGCTTGCGATGGTCCTGCTACCGCTGCTCGAAAATGTCTTCAACATCCTCACGCCTATGAAACTACTGGAGCTCTCCGACCCCGGTAGGCCCCTCTTGCACAAGCTACTGCGCGGGGCCCCCGGAACGTTCTCCCACTGCATGCAGGTTGGTTACCTTGCCGAGAACGCCGCCGAGCGGATCGGGGCTGACCCCTTGCTCGCCCGCGCGGGGGCCTATTACCACGACGTCGGTAAGCTCTACCACCCAAACTACTTCATAGAGAATCAAGTCTCGCGCATGAACCCGCACGCGACCCTCACCCCCGCTCTCTCGGCCCGTATCATCAAGCGCCACGTCAAGGATGGCCTCGCGCTAGGCCGCGAGTGGAACCTGCCCGTGGAGGTCCTCGACATGATCGCCGAGCATCACGGTACGACCCGTATCGAATACTTCTACCGTAAGGCTCTAGAAGAAGCCGTTGCGAACGGTGCGAGCGTCAACGAAGCGGACTTCCGCTACCCCGGTCCCCGCCCCAAGAGCAAGGAGGCGGGTATCCTGATGCTCTCTGATTCCATCGAGGCGACCGTAAAATCGCTCGAAAAACCGACCCCCAAACGCCTCGAAGATATTGTCAGAGGCACAATCCGCGCCAAGCTCGAGGACGGGCAGTTCGACGAGTGTGAGCTTACGATGCGAGAGATCCAAGAAACCGGCGAGGCGATCCTCGAAGTTCTTTTCGGCATTATCGGTCCCCGCATCGATTACCCGAGCGCCTCCACCGAGAAGCCTAGCCCCGCGACAAACCCCACCACTCCCTAGCGGCTTCCAGTGCCCTTCTCAGTACCAGTCCTCGACGACGTGGATTACGGGAAGCTCTCCACCGAACGGGCTGGTGTCCTCTGCACTGCCGCCTTCTCCGCCCAAGGACTCGACGTTGAACGTATGGGAGAGGTTTCGGTAGTCTTGGTGAGCCTGGCGACCATACAAGACCTGAATCTGAAGTACAGAGAGATAGACTCTCCGACCGACGTGTTGAGCTTTGTCATGGATGGACCGTATGGGGAGATGGCCGGCGAGGTTTTGATTGCGCCTGAGTACGTGCGTTTCGAGGAGATATTGGTGGAAGAGTTGGTAGTGCATGGGGCACTGCATCTGGCGGGGATGGATCACGGGGACGAGTTCGAGGGGACCGAGATGGCGCGAGTGCAGGAGGCAGTACTGAGGGACGTCGGGGCTTGGGATGGGTAAGCCCGGCTCAAAGGGCGTCAAGCCTTTAAAGGGGCAGCAAGGGGTTGCGCGTTCGTTCAACCACGCTTACTGCGGTTTGATCTACGCGGTCCGTACGCAGCGCAATATGCGCTTTCACGTCGTGGCGTCGGCGGCCGTTCTGGTACTCAGCTTGCTCGTTGGTGCGAGCCGTATAGAGCTTGCGATACTAGTGCTCGTGATCACGGCGGTCTTTATCGCGGAGATGTTCAACACCGCGCTGGAGTTCACGGTCGACCTCGTGACTAATGAGTATCATCCGCTTGCCAAGCTCGCCAAGGACGTCTCGGCAGGCGCGGTACTGGTCACGAGCATCGCGGCTTTGGCGGTAGGGTACCTGATTCTAAGCGACAACCTCGGCTCCCTCTCACTAGAGACATTAGAGCGCGTTCGCCGCTGGCCAGGCCATGTTACGCTCGTCGCGCTCGTGCTCGTTGCTATCGCCGTGCTCCTGGGGAAAGCGTTCACGAGGGCACCCAACTCGTTCATGGGCGGGATGCCCTCCGGCCACGCGGCCGTGTCGTTCGCGGGGTGGGTAGCGGCGAGCTTTATAGCTGCCGAGGGGCGCTATGCGGGTCTGGTCTCCCTGATCACCCTGCTCATGGCCCTCCTTGTTTGCCAGAGCCGCGTGGAGTCCGGCATAC
This sequence comes from uncultured Rubrobacteraceae bacterium, assembly GCA_902806065.1. Taxonomy (GTDB): domain Bacteria; phylum Actinomycetota; class Rubrobacteria; order Rubrobacterales; family Rubrobacteraceae; genus Rubrobacter_F. The sequence continues at coordinate 266,605 of CADCVE010000001.1, forward strand.
ACACTACCTACGAAGTGTTCGCTGGCGCCGTCCTCGGTACCCTCCTCGCTGTAGCAGTGTTCCAATTCTTATAGCTCGCCGTCCTATACAATCGCTACTGTGGATCTCAGACATGTCATCGAAGCTGCGCGCGCGGCCTCTTCGAAAGCATACGCTCCATACAGCAGCTTTCGTGTCGGCGCCGCGATCCTGACGGGGTCCGGCGCAATACATTCTGGCTGCAATGTCGAGAACGCCTCTTATGGGTTGGCCATCTGCGCCGAGCGTGCCGCCGTTACCAGGATGGTCAACGCTGCCGCGAACGCGAACGACCGCAAGATACAGTTCATTGCCGTAGTGAGTCCCGACGCTACGCCCTGTTTTCCGTGCGGGGCTTGCCGGCAGGTATTGCACGAGTTCGGCTGCGAAGAGGTCGTGGTGCTCGACGCCTCCGAAGATCCGGTACGCTACCCATTTTCAGAGATACTCCCGCACGCCTTTGGTCTGGAGGACCTGTGATCGAAGAACCCCGGGAGGGATTCAAGAGCGGCTTCGTCGCGGTTCTCGGGCGCCCGAACGTGGGGAAATCCACTCTGGTCAACAAGCTTGTGGGTACGAAGGTCTCCATCACCTCGCCCCGGCCCCAGACTACTCGCGGTCCTATCCGGGGGGTGCGCAATGGCCCGGACTTCCAGGCCGTTTTTGTAGATACTCCGGGCTCGCAGAAGCCTCGCGACACTCTACGGAGCCGTATGCAGCAGCAGGTTCTCGATAGCCTCTCCGAGTCGGACGTAGTGCTCGTGCTGTTCGATGCCGCGCAGGCGCGAGAGAGGCTTGGGACCGGCGACCGCTACGTGGCTCGACTGGTTGCGGAGTCGGGGACACCGGCTATCGCGTGTTTGAACAAGGTGGATCTCCTGCGCGACCCCTCCGAAGCGTTCCCGGTCGTCGAAGAGATCTCCGGGCTCGCGGAGTACGAGGATACGTTCCTGCTTAGCGCGAAGGAGGGGCGAAATGTCGAGCAATTAATGGAAGCGGTGGTCAGGCTGTTGCCACCTGGTCCCCGCTACTTCCCGGAAGGCGCGGTCACGGACTATCCGGAGTCGTTGATCCTTGGCGAGTACATCAGGGAGAAGGCGCTGAACGCGCTGCGCGAAGAGGTCCCGCACGCTATCGCCGTGGAGATCGACGAGGTAGAGCGTAAGGATAAGGTTACGGTCGTGTACGCTATCATCCACGTCGAAAGAGCGTCGCAGCGAATGATCGTGCTCGGCAAAGGCGGAAAGATTATCAAACAAATAGGCACCGAAGCCCGCCGCGATGTCGAACGCCTCCTCGGTACGCGTATTTACCTCGATCTCAAGGTAAAGGTGACGCCTGGCTGGCGCAATGATACGCGGTTCCTGGAAAAGCTAGGGTTATAATAAAGTCGTACTGTAGCTTTTACCGTTTCTATCTAGAGATTTGGAGGAGTGTGGGCTGTGGGCATGAGAGTGCGTGAGTTTGCTAAGACCGTGGATCACACACTCCTGAGGCCCGACGCCGTGGAGGACGATATTCGGCGGCTGTGCCGCGAGGCAGCCCAATATCACTTCGCTGCCGTGTGTATCCTCCCGTGCCACGTAAGGCTCGCGGCCAGAGAGTTGCGTGGTACGGACGTAAAGGTAGCGACGGTTGTCTCTTTCCCGTTCGGGGCCGACACCACGATGGTCAAGGCGGCGGCGGTGCGCGACGCCATTCAGGGCGGGGCCTCCGAGTTGGATGTGGTGATGAACGTCTCGAAGTTCCTCTCCGGAGAGTTTGCCTATGTCGCGGAGGAGTTGGCCAGCCTCAACGGCGAGGTGAGCGCCGTCGCGATGAACAACGGTCTCAACGACGCGGTGTTGAAGGTGATCATCGAGTCGACATACCTCTCCAGCAAGATGAAGCGGCTGGCGGTGCAAGTAGTCGCCGCGAGCGGAGCGGACTTCGTAAAGACTTCCACAGGCTTTGGACCTGGCGGCGCGACCACCGAGGATGTTGCTCTCCTGCGGGAAGAGGCCCCGGAGGGGCTGGCGGTCAAGGCTTCGGGCGGAATTCGGACCCTCGAAGATGCTCTGGATATGCTGAATGCCGGGGCGTCCAGAATCGGGACGAGTGGCGGCGTGGCGATTATGCGGGAGGCCGAGGATGGCGGTCTACAAGAGTAAGGGTATAGTCTTGCGTTCGATCCGCTTTGGTGAGGCCGATCGTATACTGGACCTTTACACCCAAAACGCGGGGCTGGTCTCCGCAATAGCCAAGGGCATTCGGCGTACCAGGTCCCGATTTGGAGGACGCCTCGAACCGCTCTCGTGCGTGGACTTCCTCGCGTATCAAGGACGTACTCTGGATACCGTAACCCAGGTAGAAGTCTTGCGCTCCTTCCACGGTGTACGCGAAGACCTGGATCGTTTCGAAGCCGCGGGCAATATGGTCGCGGTAGTTCGGGCTATCTCGGGGGGTGACGAGGCAGATCGCCGCGTCTTCAACCTCCTGTACCACGCCCTCGACACCCTCGAAGGCCGTACTTCAGGCTTCGAGAGCATCAAAGCTGCATTCTCTTTGAAGCTCTCGGTACTCGCCGGCTACACTCCCCGGCTCGACGCCTGCGTGATCTGTGACAGGGGCTTGAAGGAACCTCTCGACGGCGAGCCTCCCTACTTCGCCCCGCCTCTGGGCGGCGCGCTCTGCCCCGACTGCCGCGCGGCGTCCGGGGATGCTTTTCCCCTACCGCCCGGGACTCTGTCCGCGCTGCAAAGCCTCGTAGCGCTACCGATAAGGGAGGCTGCCGTCGAAGAGAGGCTTGAAGAGAGCGTCAGCCGCGTAGTTTCTGCTCACGTCCTCGCCCACGCCCCCGGCGGTGCGCCTGGCCGCGCCCTCGCCGCTCGCGGCGGAGCCGGTTGGCGTCGGCTGCATCCGGCGTGAAGGCTGGAGAGAACAGGGAACTTGGGGACGCTTTGGGGGGACGTGGTGTGCCAGAGGCAGAGTGGGCTTGCAAGACCAGCATTGGGCGTCCTGTGGCGGAGCCACCCGATGGGGTGCGCAACCCTTTTCAGCGGGACCGGGACCGCATTATTCACGCGAAGGCGTTCAGGCGTCTGATGCACAAGACCCAGGTCTTTATCTCCCCGGATGATGATCATTTTCGCACGCGCCTCACGCACACGCTGGAGATGATGCAGATCTCCCGCACCATCGCCCGCTCTCTGGATCTCAATGAAGACCTTGCCGAGGCTATAGCTCTCGGCCACGATCTCGGCCACACTCCATTCGGTCACACCGGTGAGGAGGCCCTATCCCGTGTCCTCGCGAGTCACGCACGCGGCTTCCGCCACAACGAGCACTCCTTGCGGGTCGTCGATGTCCTCGAAAAGGGTGGAAAAGGCTTGAACCTCACCCATGAAGTCAGGGACGGCATCCTCAATCATACCGGCAAAGGTTATCCATCTACGCGTGAAGGTGAGATAGTGCGAACTGCCGACCGTATAGCTTATGTAAACCACGACGTCGATGATGCGTTGCGTGCGGGTGTGATCTCCTGGAACGACCTGCCCGAGGGACCGATCGCCGTGCTCGGCGAGGGTATGAGCACCAGGATCGACACCATGGTGCGCGATATGATCGTCACGTCGAGGTATAGGGGAGAGATAGCGCTCTCCGAACGAGTCTATGATGCTCTCATGGAGTTGCGGACGTGGCTCTTCAAGAACGTCTATCGCAACCCTAACTCACGCGAGAGCCAGAGAGCCGGAAACGTCGTGGCGGCGCTCTTCAGCTACTACCTCGAAAACCCGGGGGAGCGTGCAAAGAGCGACCCTGACCCTGTTATCGAAACTATAGACTTCGTGGCTGGTATGACTGACCGCTATGCCCTGGCAGCCTATAAGCGTCTATTTCTGCCCCGGAGCGACGTTATTTCGGGTGGCCATTAATAAGCAGAGGTTCTGACTATCCCGTATTTAGGAGTCCGGAGGAGATGCCCGAGATCGTGAGGAGGAGGGGATGGGCAATCGCCTCGCGCTCGGGAGAGTCTTCGGGGAGGGAGCGGAAGCGCCGGAGGAGGCTCACCTGTATATAGGAGAGCGGGTCCACATAGGGGTTGCGGAGACGTATTGAGCGTTGCAAGACCGGGGTGTTATCCAGGAGGTTCTTTTGTTCGGTGATGAGGAGCAGGGCTCGCATGGTTGACTCGTGCTCCGTGGAGACTCGTTCCCAGAGGCGTGCTCTGATCTCGGGGTCTTCAACGAGCGTTGAGTAGGCTTCGGCGATGCGCAGGTCGCCCTTTGCCAGCGTCATCTGCATAAAGTCCACGAGGGTTCGGAAGAACGGCCAATCTCGGTACATCTCTCGCGGGAGTTCCAGGCCCCCTTCTGTCTCTTCGATCAGGGCGGAGAGCGCGCTGCCCGCGCCGTACCAGGAGGGGAGTAGGAAGCGGTTCTGAGTCCAGGCAAAGACCCAGGGGATCGCGCGTAGACTCTCGACGTTCGGGTCCTCAACTCTCTTTGACGGGCGACTCCCGATGTTAATAAGCGACAGCTCTCCTATTGGCGACGCCCCGGAGAAGAAGGTGTAGAAGTCTTCGTTCTCATAGACCAGGTCCCGGTAAGTCTCGCGGGATGACGCTGAGAGGCGCTCCAGTGCATCCGTCCACTCTTTCTTAGGCTCCCGGGCGCTCTCTTCGGCGCTTGCCTCCAGGGCCGCGGCGAGTACGGTATCGAGGTTACGCCGGGCGAGCCCCGGCATGCTGTATTTGAACGAGATGACCTCACCCTGTTCGGTGATCCGGATGCTCCCTCCGACCGTCCCGGAAGGTTGGGCGAGTATGGCGTCGTAGCTCGGCCCGCCGCCGCGGCCTACCGTTCCGCCCCGGCCATGAAAGAGTCTGAGCCTTACGCCGTGTTCCCGGGCAACGGCACTCAAAGCCTTCTGGGCTTTGTAGAGTGCCCAGTTGCTCGTCACGTAGCCCGCGTCCTTCCCCGAGTCGCTGTAGCCGAGCATGATCTCCTGCAGGTTTCCCCGCTTTTCGAGGGCCGAGCGATAGAACGGGTCTCCGAGCAGCCGTTCGAGTACGCCAGGTGCCTCGTCAAGGTCGTCAATAGTCTCGAAGAGAGGCGTCACCCCGAGACGGTTTTCCTTACACCGCCCCTCTTCGTCAACCACGAGCAGGCCGCTCCCGCGTGCCAGGAACTGCACCGCGAGTACGTCGCTGGCCCCGCGAGCCATGCTCAAGATGAAAGACTCGACCGACGACTCGGCCTCGTCCTCAGCCCGCTTGATGTGAACAAAGGTCTCAAGGACGTCCCGGCTCTCGTCCGAGAGATCATCAGGGGGAGCATCGTTCGCTGGCGGCTTCTTTAACAGCCGCTGCAGGAGATCCACCTTCCCGGTCTCGTCCAGGTTCGAGTAGTCCTCGCCCGTCGGCGCCAACAGCTCGGCGACGGCCCGGGCTATCCGGGAACTCTCCTGGCGGACGTCCAGGCGGGCGAGGTGAAAACCGAAAACGTCTACTTGCCGGATAAAGTCCCTCAACCCGCCCTGTGCGACCCGCTCCCCGCCGTGCCGGAGGAGGCTTCTTCTTACGACTAGCAGGTCCTCTTTGAGTTCCTCCGCGCTCTTGTAGGCCGCGGGTGATTCGGAGTCTGCAAGCGTCTGCCGCAGGCGGGCGGCTACGAGTAGCATCTTGCGCCGGTAGGGCTCGTTATTCTCCTGGGTCCTGAACCCGCGGGCCGTCTCCGGCAGTAGCCACTCGTACCGCTCGATGGATCGCTCCAGCTCTTCGGAGATCGCCGCGAGCCGCAAGGACTGGCTCAGGTGCTCGGCTAGTGAGAGGGCGGAGTCCCGGTGACGGTCCAGGATGAGTTCCCGGTGCAGACCGAGAGCCGTGCCGAGCGTATCCGGCTTCACGAACGGGTTGCCGTCCTGATCGCCTCCCACCCAGGAGCCGAACTCGAGGACGCGGCCTGGAACCGGAGTGCTTCCGGGGAATTGGCGGGCGAGTTCGTTTTCGAGGTCCCGGTAAACGTCGAGGGTCGAGGAGATCAAAGGTCTTTCGAAGAAGAGCAGGGTGCGGCGTATCTCGTCTTCTACCTCCGGCCGCTCGACGCGCAACTCGTCGGTCTGCCACAGAACGGTTATCTCTTCGGCGAGACTGTCCTCCGCCTTTTCGAGCTCCCTGGGAGTGAGGTTTTCGATATCCAAAGACTCCAGGATATTACCTATCCTTAGGTGTATCAGGCGGATGCTGCGTCTCTGGGTCTCGGTCGGGTGTGCCGTCAAGACCAGGCTTACGTTCAACCTGCCGAGCAGGTGCTTCATGCCCTCGCCGTCCATGCCTTCGTCTTTGAGACGCGCGATAGCGCCGCGCAGCGAAGCCCTCTGCGGGGGGTTATCCGGCAAGGACTCGTACTGTCTTCGCCGCCGGATGCGGTGGTAGCGCTCCGCGATATTGATTAGTTGAAAGTACACCGAGAAGGCCCGCACGATCCGCCCGAGCTCCGCCGGCCTCATGCGTTCTATCCTTGCCCTGAGCCTCTCGTCGAGTCCGGGATCATACTCAAAGCGCAGCCGCCTGCACAGCAGACGGATTTCCTCCTCCGCCCCGAATAAACCCTTGCCCTCCTGCTCCACGATAACCTGTCCCAGAATGCGCCCAAGCAAGTTGATGTCGCGCCTCAGGGGTTCGTCCTTCGGCTCGAAGCCGACCCCAGGCGGCAGGTTCGCGAAATCAGGTCGCGAGTTCTCGACTATCTGTTCTCCACGTACGTCCACTCTTTGTAGGTTAACATCGGCACTGTCCACCATTACAGTCCACCGGTAATATTCATACGACGGGATAAAGATCGACACCGGAAAAGGGGCGATTGCGTTTGAGGATCTCTCCACAGAGCATAGAACTAGTGCGGGAGACCGCGAATATCGTGGAGGTAGCCTCCGAGTTCACCGCCCTCAAAAGACAGGGTGCAAACTACTCCGGTCTCTGCCCCTATCACGAAGAGAAGACTCCTTCCTTTAGCGTCTCCCCAGAGAAAAACTTCTACTATTGTTTCGGCTGCCAAAAGGGCGGTGACGCCATAAAGCTTGTAATGGAGCTCAAGTCCCTCCCCTTCGCGGAAGCAGTCTCACACCTCGCCGAACGCTTCGGCATCGAACTCAAGCTTGAAGGACGCTCTCCGGAAGCGGAGAGAGCCGCCGAACAACGCACCTCCCTTCGCCGCTCTGCCCACAAGGCCCTCGCCGCCGCTACCGCCTACTACCACAAGTACCTCCTCAAGTCCCCGGCCGCTGAGGAGGCGCGCCAGTATCTGGAGAGCCGCGGATTTTTACGTTCTACTATAGAAGAATTTCGCTTAGGGTACGCTCCACCTCGTGGGCGTCCGGGCTTCACGCAGGCTGCTCGGACGGTGAATCTCGGCCGTGAGGCGTTGGAGGCTGCGGGCTTGCTTTCGCAGCGTGGCGGTGAGCGTTTCGTCGACCGCTTGATGTTTCCTATCTCTGATCGGCGCGGCAGGATGGTGGGCTTTGGTGCACGTTCTCTGGGGGATGCCAAGCCGAAGTATCTCAACTCACCTGAGACCGAGATCTTCAACAAGCGTTCCCTACTCTATGGTTTCCCCCAGGTTCTGGAGGCGACGCGTCGGGAGAAGGCGGTCCTCGTCGTCGAGGGCTACACCGACGTTCTCATGCTCTACCAGTCGGGGATAAAGAACGCCGTTGCAACGCTGGGCACGGCGATGACCGGGCAGCACCTCAAGACTCTGAGCAGCTACGCGGAGAAGGTCTACCTGCTCTTCGATCCGGATGAGGCCGGTGAGAATGTGCTTGAGAAGGCCTTTTTTCCCGCTGCCGAGTTGAGGCTCGACCTCCGGGTGGTGCGCCTGCCCCAAGACCCGGCCGACTGGCTCCTTGAGAACCCCGCGCGGGAGTTTCGCGAGCTGCTCTCCGGGGCCTCGTCAGTACTGGAGTATGTCGTCCGGCGAAATACCGACCGGGTTCGCGGCACCGACGCCGTTGACCGCGCCCGGGCGCTCCCCAAGATAAAGGATTTGGTGCAGCGGATCGAAGACCCCATTCTCAGCCGCGAGGCGCTGCGCCTCGCGGCCGAAGCGCTCGGGATGGACCCCGGTACTCTTCGTGAGGAGCTTCGCGAGGAGCCCGGCGCACCGAACGTGGCTAATGTTCGCGCCTCCCGCGAAGCCCCCCCCGCGAGGGTAACGCCGCGGCGTGATCAGCGCGTCCTCTCGGACCCCGTTGTGGAGGCCGGACGCGAGTTACTTGCTCTCATGCTCGCTCGCCCGGACCTGTCGGTTCGCGCTCTGCGCGAAGGGATGAAGGCGCCACCTCCTTGGAATGGTTCGGTCATGCTCGGGACCGGGGACTTCGGTGACGAGACGCAGGGGCGCATCTTCGCTCTTCTGGAGGAGTATGCGAGCGGGGGGGATGGCGCAGGGCCTCACCAAGGGCTCGACCCTATCCTCTCCGACGAGCGAGCGCGCCCTTTGCTCGATGAGATCTCCGCTCTCCGCGCTGCCGGGGAGCGGCTCTACCCCTCCACCGCTGCCCTACGCGCCGCCTGGTTCAGGCTCGCCGCCATCAAGCGCGCCGAGGCCAAGCTTCTGACCGAAGACTTCGACGAGAAGTACCGGCTCCACACGGAGGTCAAACTCCTCAACGCCGCCGCCGTGGAGGCGAGCAACCAGACTCTCGACTCTTGAAGCTCACCCACTGAAATCGTATAATCGACTCGCAAACTTTCCCGTGTAGCTCAATTGGCAGAGCATTCGACTGTTAATCGAAGGGTTGTTGGTTCGAGTCCAACCACGGGAGCCCGGCTCTCCGCAGAGCGTCGTCGAAGCGCCGGGGGTTCGCCAAAGGGCCTATAGCTCAGTTGGTTAGAGCATCCGACTCATAATCGGACGGTCCCAGGTTCGAGTCCTGGTGGGCCCACACCCTTTGATCCCGCCTCACCCCCAAGTATCCACTTGCACCCCTGCAATCCCCGACCTATTTCTTATCCACCCAATATATAGGCGCGAACGCACCACCATACCCCCAACATATTCCACTCCTAAGCCCGCCCTATATACACATCTACTCTACAGGCGCCCCCGCCACTAGAGGGTCTGAAGAAGCGTTTCTTTTATTTCTCGGAGGGGTTCCAGTCCCTTAGGGGGAGGGATAAGAGGAGAGAATTGGGCTGTTTTCGGGTGCAAGAGGGGGAAAACAGCGGGCCGATTTGCGCATTTTCCGTGCATATGCAAGAATTTCCGCGTCGTGGGTCAAAGTGGGACGTAGTGGGAGGACGAAGCCCTGGCCCTTCTTGGAGAGTATGAGCACACCCTGGATGAGAAAGGGCGGTTGACTCTCCCCTCCCGGCTCCGGTCATATTTCGAGGGTGGCATCGTTGTTACCAAGGGGGTTGATCGGTGTTTGTTTGCTTTTCCGCCGGAGGAGTGGGCGGCTTTCAAGGCGAATATAAAGGCCAATGCGGATTTGTCGGCCAAGGGGCGCCAGCTCAGCCGGATGTTCTTCTCGATGGCATTCGAGGCGGGGTTGGACAGGCAGGGGCGGGTTTTGATCCCGCCGAAGCTCGCTACTTATGCGGGTCTAGGACGCGACGTTACGATAGCTGGAGTGGACGACAGGTTGGAGATCTGGGACACCGAGGAATGGAACCGATACGTGACTGGCGCTGACGAGTCCTTCGCGGACATCATAGAGGAGTTCGCCGGGAGGGACTCCGGCGTTTGATGGCGGCCGAACACTACCCGGTGATGTTGGACGAGGCCGTGGCGGCGCTCGCCCTCGGAGGCGCCGAAAGGGTGGTGGACGCCACGTTCGGCGGCGGGGGGCATGCTCGTGGCATCCTCCGAAGGCTCGGGTCTCGCGGTGCGCTTCTCGGCGTGGACCGCGACCCCGAAGCGGCGGCGAGGGCGGCGGCGCTCGCGGAAGAGGACCGGCGTTTTACCTTCCGGCCTGGAGCCTACGACGAGGTTCTGGAGGGCCTCGTCGTGGAGGGTGAGAAGGTAGACGCGGTCCTCTTCGATTTGGGTCTCTCCAGCTATCAGGTTGACGAGGCCGGCCGGGGCTTTAGCTATGTTCGGGAGGGGCCGCTGGACATGCGAATGGACCCGGAGCGCGGGGCGTCGGCGGCGGACTTCTTGAACGGAGCGGAGGCGCAGGAGATCGCTAACGTCCTCGTCCGGTATGGGGACGTCCCTCGTGTTGAGGCTCGTCGGGTGGCCAGAGAGATCGTGCGGAGGCGTCCTCTCGGGACCACCGTGGAGCTGTCGGAGACTGTGAGGGCGGCTGTTGGCTGGAAGGAGAGGGGCGGCAACCCGTCCAAGAGAGTCTTTCAGGCCGTCCGTGTGTATGTGAACGACGAGTTGGGAGGCCTCGAAAGGGCGCTTGGCGCGGCGGAGAAGCTCCTCGTTCCGGGCGGGCGGCTCGTGGCTATCACGTTTCACTCCGGTGAGGACCGGATGGTGAAGCGATTTATCTCCGAGCGGGAAGGGCGTTGCGTTTGCCCGCCAGAGCTGCCGGTCTGTTCTTGCGGGGCGCGTCCAATATTTCGCAGAGGCGTCATCCGCAAGCCCTCCGCGCGTGAGAACGAGGAGAACCCGCGCAGCGGCTCCGCGCGTCTTCGTTCCGCCGTGCGTACCGCAGAGCCGCTCGGCGCCGTGGCCCCGCCGGGAGAAACCCTTTAGTGGCCGCGCCGCAGCGGAGGCCGCGGTACCGGACAGACCCGCAGACAATTCAACGGCCGGAGGGTACACCGGGAGAGACTCCGGGGCGGGCGCCGAGGAGGGCGTGGCGGAGTGGGGCGCGGCGTGGGCGGACATTCTTGGTGCTGGTGTTGGTGCCTGTGTTGTTGATGCTGGGGAGCGTCTATCTACATACGGTAGCGACGGGATTCGAGAGGGAGGCCGTTCGGCTGGAGGAGGAGAGGAGCCGGGCCGAGGGCGAGGGGGAGAGGTTAGAGGTAAGGCTCACGGAGCTTTCGGAACCGGGGAGGATCCGGGTTCTAGCGAGCGATGGTATTGGGATGCGGGACCCAACCGCGGAAGACCTCGAAATATTGGATGGAAGATACGGGGAGGACATAGCAGATGGCGGGGGAGAGCAGGAAGAAGAGACGGCCAAATGATACGAGGCATAACCCGAGGGGCACCTCTCGGAGTGGAAAGTCCCGCACCATAAAAGGAGCGCGAGACCAACGGCGTGAGCAGCGTAAAGCAAAGGTCGTCCCGCTCTCCCAGAGCCGGTCGGGCCGGCCACAGACGCCCAAAAAACGTACCAACTGGACGCCGAGCCACGTCTCCAGGCGTGACTCCGGTAGTACCTCCGGGCGGACCTCCCGGGGACGGAAGACGTTTAGGGCAGTGGGACAGGGGAGGCTCCGGCTCGTGGTGGGAGCAGTGGCGCTGGTCTGCCTCTCTCTCGGGGCGCGGGCCGTACAGTTGAGCGTCGCGGACGACGCGCGCTACGGGACGTTCTCCACCGAGGCTTTTGCTTCAGAGCGGGTAGACGCAGCGGAGAGGGTGACGGGCCGGGGCGCGATCGTCTCCGCCGACGGCCAGCGCCTGGCGGCCAGCCTCGATGCCGGCAAGGTGGTTGCTACTCCTTACCAGATCGAAGACCCGGAGGCAGTCGCCAAGTCCCTCGCCGAAACGCTCGGTGACGAGGCCGGGAGCGCCGACGAGATAGAGGAGAAGCTCACCGGAGCCGGTAAGGGCGCCTCCCGTGGCTACAGTGTAGTCGCTGAGGGAGTCGAACCGGAGACAGCGCGCGAGGTCACGGAACTCGGCCTGACCGGTATCTCGGTGGCGCCGGACGAGGTCCGGGCTTATCCGAACGGGCCCCTCGCCAGCCAACTCATCGGATACCTCGGCACCGACCAAGCCTACGGTGGGGTCGAGGCTCGTTACGACGAGGTTTTGAAGGGTGGCCAGGACGTGGAGTTGACCCTGGACACCGCGGTGCAGCGGGAGCTCGAAGTGGCGCTCAACGAAACCGCCGAAACGTACGAAGGCAAGAGTGCTCTTGGGCTCGTCATGCGGGTCGAGGACGGGGCGATAGTGGCGCTCGCCCATACACCCGGCTACGACAACAACCAGTTTGCGGAGGCCCCCGAGGAGGTCAAGCGCGACCGTATCCTCACAGATCCTTACGAGCCAGGGTCCACCTTTAAAGCCTTTACCATGGCGGCGGCGCTTGAAGAAGGGGCCGTCTCCGAGCAGGACACGTTCATGGTAGCCGACTCCATGCCGGTCGCTGACGTTGTGATCAAGGACTCCGAAGTGCACGCGCCGGAGATCCTGAATCCCGCGGGCATCCTCCAACATTCGAGGAATGTCGGTACGATCCAGGTGGCCCAATCCCTCGGCGGCGAGCGTCTCGTTGAGAACATAAAGCGCTTCGGGTTCGGAGAGGAGACCGGCGTGGACCTGTGGGGCGAGAACGCGGGGATAGTGCCACCGTTCGAGGAGTGGAGCGGCTCCTCCATCGGCAATATACCCATCGGCCAGGGCCTGACCGTTACCCCGCTGCAACTCGCCTCTGGTTACGCTGCACTCGTCAATGGCGGACTGCGGGTAACGCCTCATGTAGCCAGTAACGCCGATACCGGGGAGCCCGGTCGCAGAGTGATGAGCGAGAAGACCTCGTCTATAGTGAAAGGGATGCTCCAGACCGTGGTCGACGAAGGGACAGGACACTTTGCCCAGATCCCCGGTTACACCGTGGCCGGCAAGACCGGGACTGCGCAGAAGGTAGATCCAGAGACCGGGCGCTACGGTGATGAGTACGTTACCTCCTTTATAGGCTTCGCCCCCGCCCAAGACCCCGAGTATCTCACCCTTATAGTGGTCGACGAGCCGCAGAAGGCGATTTGGGGCGAGGTCGTCGCCGCCCCGGCTTTCCAGAACGTCATGGGCTTCACCCTGGGCTATTACAACGTGCCCCCGGATCGCGAGAGCACAAAGAACGATGCACCAACCCCCGACCCTGTTCTCGCTCCAGACGCTAAGAAGGAGGACAGCATCCGTTGAAGCCCATCTCCTTGAACACGGTCGCACGGGCCGTCGATGGCTCATTGACGGGCGGCGACGCAGCAGCCCTCGTCTCCGGGGTATCGGTCGACTCACGTTCCGTACGTGAAGGGGATCTTTTCTTCGCGCTCAAGGGGAGGGTGGACGGCGCGGACTTCGCGGCTGAGGCGCATCTCCGGGGGGCGGTCGCGGTAGTTGCCGACCGGCCGCTCTCCGTCCCGACGGTGGTAGTCGAGGACCCGCTTGTGGCGCTGCAAGACCTGGCGCGCTTTAGCCTCGGCGGCATGAACGCGCCGACGATCGTCGGCATAACCGGAACAGTTGGAAAGACTACCGTCAAGGACGCCATGGAGGCGATACTCAGGTCCGTCGGTCGCAGGGTCTCGGCGACAGTCGGCAACTTCAACAACGAGATAGGCCTGCCCCTCACGGTCCTCGCTGCCGACGAAAGAACGGAGGTCCTCGTCCTGGAGATGGGCGCGACCCACACGGGCGACATCGCCCACCTCTGTCGTATAGCCTTGCCCGAGGTAGGCGTCCTCACGGCCGTGTCGCCGGTACACCTGGACTCTTTTGGGGACCTCGACTCTCTGGCCGCGGCGAAGGGCGAGTTGGCCCTGGCGGTTCCTGAGACCGGGGTACTCGTCTCCCCCGTGGGTGTCCCGGAGGCCGCCACGGGACCGGGGCGGGTCTACGCCAGACGCATCACCTTTGGCCGTGGACCCGAAGCCGACCTTTACCCTGGCCGGGTCTCGGAGCTAGAAAGCGGACTCTCCTTCGAGTTGCGCGTGAGGGATGGGTCGGAGGAGCATACCGTCGAGGTAAAGACTCCGGTCTTCGGGACGCACCTCGTGGAGCCGCTGCTCGCGGCGATCGGAGGCGCTCTGGCGCTCGGGTTGACCGCGGAGGAGTGCGCACGCGGGCTAGCCAGGCTGCGGCGAACCGGACTCAGGGGTGAGTTGTACAAACTGCGGGACGACATCCTCGTCTATGACGACTCGTACAACGCCTCGCCTGCGGCGGTAGAGGCGGTCTTGCGCTATGGAGCGGAGGGGGCGAGGAACCAGAGTCGGCGGCTCGTTGCGGTGCTGGGCGGGATGTTCGAGCTTGGGGCCGAGGCCAGGGAGTATCATCGGGAGGCTGGTCGGCTCGCGGGGGAGGTTGGGGTGGATCTCCTGGTGTGCGTGGGGGACGAGGCCCGGTGGTACGCGGAGGCCTTTGCCGGCGAGGTGCTGTTCTACAAGGACGCGGTGGATGCGGCGGACGGTCTCGAAAAACAGCTTCGGGGAGGAGACTATGTAGTCGTCAAGGGGTCTAGGGGTGTAGGATTAGACCGTTTGACCCGAAGGTTAAAGGAGAGATTGGCTCTTGTTTAGCGTTATCCTGGCTGCGGCGATCGCGTTCGCGGTAACCGTTTCGTTGGGGTCGAAGTTCATAATCTTTCTGCAGAACAAGAAGTTCGGGCAGTTCGTGCGGGAAGAGGGGCCGCAGACGCACCTGATCAAGCAGGGCACCCCGACGATGGGTGGGGTGGTGATGCTGGTCGGTCTCGTGGCCGCGTTGCTCGTCGTGGCCCGCCCGAATGTGGCGACGCTAACGACCCTCCTTATCGTCTCGGCGGTCGCGGGCATCGGGCTGTACGATGATTGGCAGAAGATCTCCAACAGACGCAACGAGGGCCTGAGCGTGCGCTGGAAGTTCTTGCTGCTCTCGCTCACGGTCATCATCGCGGACGTAATGGCGTTGCGTTACGTAGGTGTGACGCAGAACGTCATCATGCCCGGCTTTGAGCGTAACCTCGTGCTCGGGCCAGGGGTGATCGGGGTCGCGCTGTTCAGCATTTTGATGTTGCTGGTCATTGTCGGGACGACCAATACCGTGAACCTCTCCGATGGCCTGGATGGGCTCGCGGCGGGAGCCGGTGGGATAGCGCTGCTTGCGTACACGGCCATCGCGTTCCTGGAGCGCCAGTATGACGTGGCGATTATCTGCGGTGCCATGGTCGGCGCGATTATCGGTTTTCTCTGGTACAACGCCCATCCGGCGCAGGTCTTTATGGGTGATACGGGGTCTCTCGCCATAGGCGGGGTTCTCGCTGCCGCCGCGGTTATTACCAAGACGGAGATGCTCTTGCCGGTGATCGGGGGGCTCTTCGTGATCGAGGGTTTGTCGGTGATCATTCAATACAGTTTCTTCAAGCTTACCGGGCGGCGGGTCTTCAAGATGGCGCCGATCCATCATCACTTCGAGCTCTCCGGATGGGAGGAGAACAAGATAGTGGTGCGATTTTGGATCATTCAGGGAGCCTTTACCGCACTCGGTTTCGTTGTCTACTACTTCACCCTCTATCAGGACGCCGTATGAGGACGCTCGTCTACGGTCTTGGAGAATCCGGCATCGCCGCCGTCCGAGCCCTGATCGAGCGGGGCGAAGAGGAGCAGGTCATTGTGGCCGACTCCAACGACTCACCTCGCCTACGGGAGACCGTCCGCGATCTCGGCGTTGAGGGACGGTTAGAGGCAGACTCGTTGATCCTTGAGGAGGGCTTCGACCGCGTCGTGACCAGTCCGCTAGTCCGGCCGCAAAATCCGGTCCTCGTCGCCGCCAGAGAGCGTAATATCGAGGTTCTCTCGGAGGTCGCCCTGGGCCTCGAACTGCTCTCCGGGGAGAGGGCGGATATGAAGATCGTGGGCGTGACCGGGACGAACGGCAAGACGACCGTCGTGGATATGCTGCGCGGCATCCTCACGGCGGCGGGCGTACCTCATGTGGTGGCCGGTAACTCCTGGCGGGCTTTGACAGGTTGTCTGGACGAGGTTCGGGAGGCTGGGTTGCTCGTTTTGGAGCTCTCCTCCTTCCAGTTGCACTATCTGCCCGAGCCGGGCTTCGATGTAGCCGCTCTTCTCAACGTACGCCCGGATCACCTCAACTGGCATACCTCGTTGGAGGAATACGCAACCGACAAGCTGCGCGTCTTCGAGGGGCAGGACCCCGAAGACCTCGCGCTGGTAAGCGCCAACGACAAGGTTGGCCGGGACGCCGTGAAAAACCTCACTGCCGAGACGCTCGTGGTGGGGGAGGGCGAGACGCTTGTCGAGGGAGGACGGCTCCTTGTGCGAAACCGGCCTTTAGTGGGTGTTGAGGAGTTGCCTTTCGCGGGGCCGCACAACTACGAGAATGCGCTCTTTGCGGCCGCTGCCGCGGAGAGGGTTGGGGTGAAAGTCGAGGCCGTTTGGAAGGGTTTGCTGGGATACGAGGTCAAGCCGCACAGGATGCGGGTAGTGGCGGAGCGTAGTGGCGTGAAGTACGTGGACGACTCCAAGGCGACCAACCCGGCGTCGGTCGCGGCGGCTCTGGCGAGCTTCGAGGAGCCCGTCGATCTTATCCTCGGCGGCTCTGAGAAGGGGACGGACTTCACGGAGGTTCTGCCGCTTATCGAACACTGCCGTGTGATCGTGTGCCAGGGTGAGGCTGGGCCGAGGATCTACGAGTTTCTGGAGGAGAGAGGCGTGGGGATAGACGTCTTCCTCTACCTGGAGAAAGACCTCGCCGCCGCGGTGGCCCGGGCGCGAAAGGTGGCCCATCGTGGCGACGTGGTACTCCTCTCGCCGGGATGCGCGAGCTTCGACCAATTCGCCGGGTACGCCGAGCGGGGGATGGCCTTCGCCGGACTCGTGACTGCGAAGGACGAGACTACTGAGGACCTGTCCCGCCGTAACGGAGCGCGTTCTAAATGGCGGGGTGCCGGCCGGTAATGGCGCTCCGAACGAACCTCTTTGTGGTGGCGTTGGCGCTCGCCCTGTTCGGGAACGTCATGGTGTACTCGGCGACCTCCAAGGAGTACGGGACGCACTACCTGATCGTACGCTTCGCCCACCTGGCCGTCGGGGTGTTGGCGTTCCTGGTGGCAAAGCACGTGCGTTATACCCTGTGGCGCAAGGTCACGCCCGGGTTCTACTTCATAGTGCTCGTGAGTCTTGTGCTGGTGCTCTTCCCAAGCATCGGGACGGAGGTTGGAGGATCGAGGCGCTGGTTTGATCTGGGACCTTTCAGCCTGCAGCCGGCGGAGTTCGCGAAGCTCGCGGGGATCTTGCTGCTCTCCAGCGCCGTCGCGAAGGCGCCTCCGGGCTCGGGGCTGCCCCTGTGGCCGGTCGTAGGTGTCGGGCTGCTCTTCGGGCTGGTGCTCGTCGAGCCGGACTTCGGCACCTCGGTTATCGTCGCCTCCGGCGCGGCCGGGGTATTGTGGGCCTCGGAGCTAAGGACCAGGGACCTTCTGCTCGCGGGTTCGGCGGCGTTGGTGGCGATATCGGGGTTGATGTTTCTGGAGCCCTACCGGCGCGACCGCTTCCTGACCTTCCTCGACCCGTGGAGCGTCTCCGATGGGTCCGGGTATCAGATAGTACAGTCCATGGTCGCCATCAAGGCGGGCAGTGTCTTCGGCGCCGGGACGGGAGCTGGTGGAGGAGGCGTCATCGTCCCCGAGGCGCAGACCGACATGATCTTTGCCCTGATCGGCGAAGAGCTTGGGCTACTCGGGATGGTGGCCGTGATCGGAGCTTTCGGCTTCCTCGCGCTCGCTGGGTTCAAGATAGCCCTGGACGCGCCTTCGGTGATGGGTCGTTGCCTGGCGGCGGGGCTCTCCACGATTCTCGCCGTCCAGACGACCTTCAATATCGGGGCAACCATGGGCGCCGTTCCGCTAGCCGGCATGACGCTCCCCTTTGTAAGCTACGGAGGCACGAGTGTAATCGTCTGCTTCGTCGCTATTGGAATCCTCTACCGCATATCCGAGGACGGTGAGAGAGTACGTGAAGCCAAACCAAAAAAGGCCCGAACCAAATCGAAAAAGGCCCGGACCAGCGGAAGGGCAGGAGAGCCCCCGGAACGCCCCGCGAGTCTTGATCGCCGGCGGAGGAACGGGGGGACACGCAATCCCCGCACTCTGCGTGGCGGATAGCCTGGACGCCAGGGGCGCCGTTGTGCAGTTCATCGGCTCGACGGCCGGAATAGAATCCACCCTCGTCCCCAAGGCAGGCTACACTCTGCACGCACTCCCACTCACGGGCCTCTCCGGCGGACCCGTCAACCGCGCCCGCGCCGGTCTACTCTTCCTCAAAGCCCTCAGGCGCTGCCGCACGATCCTGAAGGAGTTCCGCCCCGGCGCGGTGCTCGGCGTCGGTGGATACGCCAGCGCCCCGGCCGTCATAGCAGCAAGCGGCCTCGGGATACCAACCTTCTTGCACGAGCAAAACTCCGTACCTGGCAGGGTCAACCGCTTCGCGAGCCGGTTCACGAAAGAGGTCTTCGTGACCTTCCCGGCGGCGGCCGGGTTTCTGCGCGAAGCCACGCCGGTGGGTATGCCGACGCGAAACGAGTTCTTCGAGGTGTCCAGAGAGGAGGCATTGGAGAGGCTTGGGCTCGAGCCCCCGGTCGTCTTGATCTTCGGTGGTAGTGGAGGCGCTTTGAAGCTGAACCTTGCCGCCGTCGAAGCCTTCAGGGGCACGACGCCGTACACGATCTTCCACATCTCCGGCAGAAGGGACTTCGCCCGCCTCTGCACCGACAACCTTCGCCACAAGATCGTCGAGTACGAGGACGAACTCTGGCATCCGCTGGCCGCCGCCGATGTAGTAGTGATGCGCGCTGGCGCTGGCTCCTTGTTCGACGTAGCTGCAACGGGCCGGGCCTCGGTCCTGATCCCCTTCCCGTACGCAACCGGAGACCACCAATTGCACAACGCCCGGTACTTCACAGAAAAGGCCGCCGCCGAGCTCGTGCTCGACGACGAAGTCACGGCCGATACCTTGCGCGCTCGTGTTGAAGGGCTGTTAAATGACAAACAGCGCCGGAACCACTTCGCCGCCAATATGCAAAGCCTGGCTACACCTGAGGCCGCCGGCACCGTAGCCGGGCAACTGCTCGAAGCAGCGAAGGTCACGACGGGCGCTATCACGATAGATCAGAGAGGAAGATGAGTTTGAGGATACATATGATTGGCATCGGCGGCGCGGGGATGAGCGGTGTCGCCGAGGTATTGCATAGGAGCGGTCACGCGGTCACGGGTTCGGACCTCAAGGAGTCGCCTTATACCAGGAGACTTGAAGAGGCAGGCGTAACCATCTATATCGGGCACGCTCCCAGCCAGATCGGAGACGCCGAGCAGATAGTGATCTCCACCGCCATCCCTTCCACGAACCCCGAGCTCCTGGAGGCCCGGCGCCGCTCTATCCCCGTCGTCCCTCGTGGCGCTGCGCTTGCCAGCATCCTCGAAGGGGGCCGGAGCGTGGCGGTCGCCGGCACCCACGGCAAGACCACGACCACGAGCATGACGGCCCACGCCCTCAGAGCCCTCGGCGAGAACCCGACCGCCATAGTAGGCGGCGAACTCAACGACATCGGAAGCAACGTCGTCGTCGGTAACTCCGACCTGTTCATCGCTGAGTCGGACGAGAGCGACCGCTCACTCCTGTACCTGAAACCCCAGGCCGCGGTCCTCACCAACGTCGAGTTCGATCACCCGGACTTTTACGCTTCATTCGACGATGTCCTCTCGACCTTTGCGGCCTTTGTCGGGGCACTGCTACCCGACGGGCACCTGGTCGCCTGCGCCGAAGATCCGAATTGCCTGGATCTCGCCGCCCATGCTCTCTGCCCGGTCACGACCTACGGCCTCTCGGCGGGGGATTTGCGCGCGAGGGTTCTCTCACCGAACTCCTACATGCTCATCGAAGATGGAGAAGAGAGAGGCAAGGTCGAGCTTGGAGTTTACGGTAAGCACAACGTCTTGAACTCTCTGGCGGCGGCCGGTGTCGCTCGTTGGCTCGGCTACGATGCTTACCAGGCCGCGGCGAGTCTCCATAGCTTCTCCGGGGTTCGGCGCCGCTTCCAACTAAAGGGGGAGCGCGGTGGGATCCGGGTGGTAGACGATTACGCTCATCATCCGACGGAGCTCTCGGCGACGCTGGAGGTTGCGCGGGCTACCCTACTCGAAGACGGCCGCGTGGTCGCGGTATTCCAGCCGCACCGCTACTCGCGCACCCGCGCCCTCTACCGCGAGTTCGGCGAGGCTTTGACCCTTGCGGACACCGTCCTTGTTACAGACGTCTACGGAGCGGGTGAGATGCCCCAGCCCGGTGTGAGCGGCAAGCTCATCGTGGACGCCGTCTGCGAGAGCCAGTACGGTCAGAGTGAGAGTCACGGACGCCCCGACGTCTATTACATCCCCGGCCAGCACGACGTCGCTGGCGTCCTACGTGAGGTTGTTGAGCCGAAGGACACCGTACTGACGATGGGCGCGGGAGATATCTCTCGCGTGGGCGACGAGCTACTGGCCATGCTGGGCTAGAGTGGAAGATCAGGCTTGACGCGACTCCTTTCCTGGCTCTCTCCGCGAAGGCTACTACAGTCGTTGGTGATCTCGGCCGTCGCCGCAGCCGTCACCGGCCTCGCCGCTCTCGCTATCTCCTACCTCTTCTTCCCCGTAACCGGCATGGAAGTCCAGGGCGCCCGCATGTTCCCGAGATCCGAGGCCTGGAATGCCGTTCCAAGCTACGCCAGCCTCCTCTTTCTCAACACTAATGCCCTCGAAAGAGATATAGAGACTAACCCATGGGTCAAAGGTGCCGTGGTGCTCAAAGATTGGGAGTCCGGTATAGTTACAGTTGAGGTTGAAGAACGGAGAGCAGTGCTTGACGGAGACTTGAGGGGGCGCCGGGCTGTGGTTTCGGCGGATGGTACGGAGCTACCGGGTCTTGGCGGGGCGGGACTCAACAGGGTCGAGCTCGACGAGGTGCAGTTGGAGGAGATCGTGAAGGTTGGAGAGGTGTTCGAGGAGAATGATATCGTCCTGGACTCCGTAGACGAGGTCGACGCGAGAGGTATAGCGGTCACGGTTGAGGGTCAGCGCGTCCTCTTCGCCTCAACTGTCGGCAGCGGTCAGGCTCGGGCGCTCGAACGTCTGTTCGTCGAGAATCCCGAGGCGCCCTACTTCGACCTTCGTTCGCCAGAGAGGGTTGTGGTTGGCGCGAAGCCCGGAGGAGACTCCGAAGCCTCCTCCGGTGCGGGGCTGGGAGGGTAGCTTTTGGCGTCCAGGCTGGTATATGGGATAGACGTTGGTACGACGAAGATCGTCGCCATTGCTGGCCGGGTCGTCGATGGTCAGCGGGGTTGGGTAGAGGTCGTGGGTGTCGGTGAGGCGCCCAGCTACGGGCTGAAGCGCGGTTTGATCGTGGACCGGGACGCGGCGACCGAGTCGGTGGCGGCGGCGATAGAGGCTTGTGGAGGGGGTTTGCATGGGGGAACGGTCAGCGTCGGTATCGCAGGCGGGCACATCTCGTCTTCCAATGTCGAAGTCGCGCTTCTCAACCGGAGCCGCGACCGGATCGTAACGGAGCGTTTCGTGAGGCGGTTGGAGGCGGAGGCCCGGCAGACCGGGTTTGCGGAGGAAGAGAAGGTGATTCACGTCGTCCCTCGCTCCTTCGTTCTGGACGGTACGGATGGAGTCCACCAGCCGGTCGGCCTCGCGGCGCGGAAAGTGATGATGCGGGCTCATGTGGTTAGCGGCGCCATATCGTCCATCCAAAATATCCTGGGCGCCGTCGAGGACTGTGGCGTCAAGGTCTCGCGTGTGGTCCTCGAGCCTCTGGCTTCGAGCGAGGCGTGCCTTCTCGATGAGGACCGCCGCCTGGGCGTCGCGCTAATCGACATAGGCGGTGGCACGACGGATATCGCCGCCTTTGTCCGCGGCTCTCTTACGCATACCGATGTGGTCCCCTTGGGCGGCGAGAGCTTCTCTGCCGACGTCGCCTACGGCCTAAAGGTACCCTTTGAGACCGCCGACGACCTGAAGCTCAGGTACGGGACCGTCCTCTCCCACACGATAGACGACGTGGCCGCCGTTCGGCTCGGTGAGAGACACTACAACGCCAACTTTATCAGTCAGATCCTGGAGTACCGCGCCCGTGAAGTGTTGGAATACGCTCGCGACTCCCTGGATCAGGTGGGGGTCCGAAACTCACTGCCCGCGGGGGCCGTTCTAACCGGCGGAGGCTCCCTACTGCGGGGCATGGATGAGCTCGCCGAGAAGATCCTCGGCATGCGCACCAAGATCGTGATGCCCCGGCAAATCAAAGGCAATGCTGAACCTGTGCGCAAGCCTCAGTATTCGACGGCTGTAGGTCTGCTATACTTCGGCGCGAAAAACGATGACCTTAGACCGAAAGGTAAAGGTGCAAGAAACACCAGTTTTGGTAGCATAGTGAGCGCGGTCAAGGAGTGGTTCGGTTTCGGAGTGTAGTTCGGGAGGATGGGAGGTCTTTTTCGGGCGGCAACCGGGAGTGAACGGGAGAAGCTAAGTGAGAGGTTAGAAGGTGAACTTGGACTCGGGTACGAGCTATCTGGCAGTAATAAAGGTCGTGGGGATCGGTGGCGGCGGGACCAACGCGGTGAATCGCATGATCAACTCCGGGTTGTCGGGGGTAGAGTTCATCGCGGTAAACACGGACGCGCAGTCGTTGCAGATGACCGACGCTGATATGAAGATCCACATCGGTGAGAAGCTCACCCGTGGCCTGGGTGCCGGGGCGGACCCGAAGCTGGGAATGGAGGCCGCCGAGGAGAGTAAGGCGGAGATCGAGGAGTCGCTCAAGGGGGCTGACATGGTCTTCGTCACGGCTGGCAAAGGCGGTGGTACGGGTACGGGCGCTGCGCCCGTGGTTGCGAAGCTGGCCCGGGAGGCGGGGGCTCTGACGGTCGGGGTCGTTACCCGGCCGTTCACCTTCGAGGGCAAGCGCCGCGGTACGTATGCGGAGGAAGGGATCAAGCGCCTCAAGGAGAACGTAGACTCCCTTATTATCATCCCGAACGACCGGCTGTTGCAGGTAGCAGATAAGCGCACGAGCATGATGGATGCCTTCAAGATGGCCGACGACGTGTTGCGAAAGGGCGTGCAGGGCATTACGGACCTCATCACGGTGCCGGGGCTCATAAACTTGGACTTTGCGGACGTGCGGACCATTATGCAGAACTCCGGGTCGGCGCTTATGGGTATCGGCGAGTCGAGTAGCGAGAACAGGGGGGCCGAGTCGGCGAAGATGGCCATCTCCAGCCCGCTTCTGGAGGCGAGCATCGAGGGGGCGACCGGGATTATCTTGAACATCACCGGTGGCTCGGATCTCGGGCTCTTCGAGGTCAACGAGGCGGCCGAGATCGTTCACAACGCCGCCCACCAGGACGCTAACTTGATCTTCGGGGCAGTCGTGGACGAGGCGTTTGGCGAGCGCGTAAGCGTGACGGTAATAGCTACGGGCTTCGATCAACGCCTCGTTACGAGGCGTCGTGATGAGCAGGCGACCGCAGAGCCGTTCGAGGAGCCGGTCCAGCAAGAGGGCGATGTCCTCGACATCCCGGCCTTCCTCCGGCGTCGCTAAACAGCGCGAGCAAGAAAGCCGGTCGGACTTCTCTTTGCAGGCCACACCAGAGCGTATCAGCGAGCGGCTAGAGGCCGTCCGCTGGGGCGTCCGCGAGGCTTTGAACGAGAGTGGCCGCGGGCCGGATGAGACCAGGATACTGGTAGCCAGTAAGTACTATACGCTGGAGCAGATGGGGGCTCTCGCCGGAGCCGGGGTCGAGATTGTGGGAGAGAATAAGGTTGAGGACCTCTTGAGGAAGCAGGAGGCATTCGAAGATGCCTTCGAGTGGCACTTTATCGGTCATCTACAGCGGCGCAAGGCAAGAGACGTCGTCTCTCGCGTGACACTCATTCACTCCGTGGATTCCGTAAGGCTTGTCGAGGAACTAGCGAAAAGGGCCCCCGAGGAGGGGGTCGAGGTCCTCGTACAGGTTAACGTCAGCGGGGAGGAGTCGAAGTACGGGGTTAGAGAAGATGAGGTCGACCCTATGCTCGAAGTCATAGGTGAGACTGAAGGTAAGGTACGGGCGCGCGGGTTTTCAACCCTCGCGCCGCTAGTTGAACAGGCGGAAGATGTACGTTATGTTTTCGCAAAACTGCGGACGATTCGTGATAGGCTGAAAAATCGTTGGAGTTCCCGCTTCGACCTTTCGGAGCTATCGATGGGTATGAGTAACGATTACCGCGTCGCCGTCGAGGAAGGGGCCACTATTGTCAGGATCGGGCGGGCATTGATAGAGGAGCCAAGGGAGGCCCGTTCGTGAGGAGGCTGGATGGGAGTTAGAGATCGTCTGGACAACGTTATGGCCTGGTTCGGCTTCGGCGTCGAAGAGGATGACTACTACGATGAAGAAGACGAGAGACAGGCCCACACAAAGGATCGCCACACAGGTGGCGCTCAGAGTTCCGAGCCGCGTCCGACCGTGCGACGCCTGGGCCGCTCGGAGCACTCCTCGGCTTTTGGTACGTCCATCGGCGATCTCTTTGGCAGCGAAGGTTCGGCTGACCGGCTATCTCCTTACGGCGATGAGGGTAGCGGATCTCAGGCGCGCCTGCGCGCCGTCCCCGATCAGCGGGTCGCTCCTACGAGGGTGAGCGTGGTGGACCCATCGAGCTTTAATGACGCTCAAGCTGTCGCCGACCGCTTCAAGCGTCAGCAGCCGGTGATCCTGAACCTGCAGCAGGCCGACGGGGAACTTAGTCGCAGGATGGTCGACTTCTGTTCGGGCCTGACTTATGCCCTGGACGGACAGATACAGACAGTCGCGAACCGAGTCTTCCTCCTGACGCCGCGCAACGTCGAGGTCTCGGCCGAGGAGCGCAAACGGCTCGCCGAGCGGGCATTCTTCAACCAGCTTTAGGATTTGAAGAGGGTAGGCATAATCGGGGCGGGTAAGATCGGAGGCTCGCTCATCTCTAGGCTCTCGGCCTCCGGAGACTTCGACCTTACGGTCAGCGACATTCATGAGGCGCAGTTGAAGCTTTTCGCCGAGGGTTACGGTGTAAGGACCACTCACTCGAATAGGGAGGCGGCCGAGGAGAGCGACTTGCTCATAGTGGCCGTGAAGCCCTGGGATGTTGGGGCGGCACTCGACGAGGTCTCGCCCGCGATGGAGAGTGAGGAGAAGGCGGTGGTTAGCGTAGCCGCCGGGGTGCCGATCAAGGCCATCGAGCGCAGGCTGCCTGCGGGGGCGGCGGTTTTGAGGGTCATGCCGAATGTGTGCGCGGCGGTGGGTCTGGGTTCGGCGGTAGTGGCGGCGAATGAGCCCGGTGAGGCGTACCTGCGAATGGTCGTGGGTATCTTCCGGCATGTGGGGGATGTGATCGAGCTTCCAGAGAGACTCTTCGACGCCGCGACGGCGCTACACGGGTCAGGGCCGGCATATGTGGCGCTCTTCGCGGACGCTCTTATTCAGGCAGGCGTGAGAGAAGGCATCCCGCGCGACGTGGCGAGGAGGCTCGTCAACGAAACCATAGGAGGTACGGCGGTCCTGCTCAAGGAGAGGTCGGCGCACCAGATCCGGGACGAGGTGATGACCCCCGGCGGAACTACCGCGGCGGCCTTCGTTGCAATGGAGAAGGCCGGCTTCGTGGCCGCAGTCTACGATGGGATCGAGGCCGCTACCGAGCAGTCCCGGAGGTTGGCGGAATGATGGCGCTCGTGGAAGAGATTATGTTGGATCCGATGCTCGCCGTGTTCGTGCAGACGTTCGGGTTCAGCGTCAGCGTATTGCTTATGACCGCAGTAAACTACGCTTTTTACATACTGCTCGGGTTTATCATAGCGTGGATACTCTTCAGCTGGTTCCCGGGTTACCCGTCTAACAGATTTTTTCAGGTCGTCTACGATGCGGTGGGTGCGGTAGTCAACCCGATTATGATGCCGTTGCGTAGCAGGCTACCGGCCCTCAACCTTGGCGGGTTCGCGTTGGATCTCTCGCCTATTATTGCTATCTTTGGACTGTATATCGGACGTAGTCTACTGAATGGCATAATTATTCCGCAGTTCATACAACCTATTACGGGGTGATCTCATGGCAATAAGACCGGTGGATATACGGCGCAAGGAGTTCAAGAGCGGCTTTCGCGGCTACGACGCGAACCAGGTGGATGATTTCCTGGACGAGGTCGCCGACGAGTTCGAGCGCACCTTCGCCGAGAACCAGCGCTTGTCAGAGGAGATAACGTCGCTCCAGGAGCGCACGCAGCAGTTCGAGGACCTGGAGACTTCTATTAGGGAGGCTCTGGTACACGCCCAGCAGGTTGCCCGCGACCTTCGGCAGAACGCCGGCAAGGAGGCCGAGCTGATCGTACGCGAGGCCAATGAGCAGGCGCACCGCATCCTCGCCGAATCCTCGGGCCGGCTAGAGCGGATCCAGGAATCCTACGAGGTCTTGCACAAGGCCAAGCAGGACTTCGCCAGCGATTTTAGACATCTCCTCAAGAGCTACCTCGCCGTTATGGATAACGCTGACGTCGCCTCGGCCAGGGAGATAGAAGCCTCACTACGCGAACGCCTCGACCTTGAATCAGTCGGCGCCGCGCGTGAAGCCGCCGAGACTCGCAGGCAAGAGGGCCGCGACGATACCGCCGCGCACGAGCAGCCGTTGCGCGATACGGATGAAACTCGTGGTACGGAGGAGACCCGCAGAACAGGGGACGTTGAGAGTACCCAGCAGCTACAGGTCACTTCCTCACCGAGTGGCGAGGGAACGAGCGCAGTCGGGGACCGCGGGGGGGCGGAACCTGAGGTCGAGGAACCGGAGGTCGAGCCTTCGAGCACCCGCCAGGACCCGGCCTTCCGGCGAAGCGGCTCGGCAGAGGCGGACACCATGTCGCAGCGGCCCGATCGGGAGTTCGAGCGGGCGGAGCAGTCTGCGCCGGCTGAAGAGAACCGTGCCGCCGACGAGTTCTTCGGTCAAGAGGGGCAAGGTGATGAGAACGAGGAGCGTAAGATCTTCCGGGCCAGCCGCTTCCTGCGCCGCCGCAACTAACACAATGGCCAAAGCTGAGGCTAGAGTCGAAGCCAAGGCCGAGGAGAGTTTCGTCAGTTTCGCGAACAACGGAGTCTACGTAAACCTCCGGGTCTCTCCCGGGGCGAAGAGCACAGAGGTCAAGGGACTACACGGGGGACGCGCCGTCAAGCTCTCCGTCGCGGCTCCACCGGTCGAGGGGAAAGCTAACGTGGAAGTGCAGCGTTATTTAGCGCGGCTCTTTGGAGTCTCCCGCTCAGAGGTTGCAGTGGTAAAGGGTGCATCGAGCCGGGACAAGCGCGTCTTTGTACGTGGAGCGGAACCGGCCGCCGTCCGGAAAGGCCTGGGCGATCTCGCCAGCTTCAGCTAGCCGGGGGGACGAACACGCTCCGGATAGCGTCCAGAGATTCGAGGTCGCCCCCGAAGAGATTGGAGAGCGCCTGGACCGGCTCATTGCATCGTGGTTGGAGATCAGCCGTAGCGCGGCGCGGCGGATGATCGAGGAATCCTTCGTGCGAGTCGGGGGCACCGAGGCCACTCCGTCTCACAAGGCGCGAGGTGGAGAACAGGTCGAGGTCCGGCTCGTCGAAGAGAGGCTGAGACCTGAGGATATTCACGTTCCCGTGGTCTACGAGGACGAATATCTTCTGGTGGTAGACAAGCCCGCCGGACTCGTGGTGCATCCCGGCGCGGGGAACCGTTCGGGGACGCTGGTGAATGCGCTCCTGGACAGGGGTATCTCTGGTGGTGAGGACCCGGAGCGGCCGGGTGTCGTTCATCGTCTGGACCGCGATACGTCGGGGCTCATGGTGCTGGTAAAGGGCGAGGAGGCCTACTCGGGGCTCGTGTCGGATCTCGCGGCCCGGCGTGTGAAACGTGTCTACCGGGCGCTCGTTGTCGGGGAGGGGCTTCCAGCGGCCGGGATGGTCGACTCTCCGGTGGGGCGAGACCCTGAAAACCCGACCCTCATGGCCGCGGGTATCGGGAGGCCGGCGGTTACGCACTTCGAGGTCGTGGATGAGGGTGTGGGGCACGCGATGCTGCGAGTCCGTCTAGAGACGGGGAGGACGCACCAGATCCGGGTACACCTCTCGGCCATAGGGCACCCCGTCTACGCCGACCCACTCTACGGTGAGGCCGTCCCCGGCCAGCGTCTGTGGCTCCACGCCGAGCGCTTGGCCTTTGTTCATCCGGTGACCGGAGAGCATCTGGAGTTCGAGACTCCGATACCCGAAGACCTGCGCGAGGCGGCCCGGGCTCTGGATGTACGCTTCCTCGCTTGACGGGACCCTCATGCTCTGTTAGCTTTTCTTAGATTAGCACCCTTTAACGGCGCTCAGTGAGGCGCGAAGGAGGCAGTACAGGCTTGAAACTATTGAGCGCCGACGCCCGTCGGCACGGTCACACTGAGGGTCGAGTCCTCTCCGAACTTCTTTCTAGAGATGGTATCGACCGCTCCTTGAGACGTATCTCGCATGAGATCCTTGAGCGCAACGCGCATTCGCTGAACGACCTCGCTCTCGTAGGCGTCCTGACCCGCGGAGTACCACTAGCGGAGAGGATCGCACGCAACATCGAGCACTTCGAGGGTCTGGAGGTTCCAGTGGGAGCCCTGGACATCACCCTGCACCGGGACGACCGCCAGGCGCAGAACGCAGAGCGCGACGCGGAGCGGGGCATGGAGCCCGAGGTGCGCTCGGGTAGCGTACCTTTCGATGTCGCCGGGAAGACGATCGTACTCGTAGACGACGTTTTGTATACCGGGCGTACGGCGCGGGCGGCGATGGATGCTCTTCTGGAACTCGGCCGTCCGGCGGCGATACGCCTGGCCATACTCGTCGATCGGGGGCACAGAGAGTTGCCTATCCGGGCCGACCACGTAGGGAAGAATGTCCCGACCAGCCGTGAGGAGACAGTGCGGGTAAGGCTCGCCGAGACTGATGGGGAAGACGGGGTGATCCGGGTTGCTAAGTAGAAATTTTCTGACACTGGAGGGCGTAAGCAGGGAAGAGCTGAGAGACATTCTAGACCTGGCGCGGGTACATGCCGCGGGTCACGGTGGGCTCTCTCTGGTTGGAAGGACCGTGTGTCTGGCCTTCTTTGAGGCCTCGACGCGCACCGCGGTCTCCTTCGAACTCGCCGCCCGGCGCGCCGGGGCGGATGTCATCTCCATCTCGGAGAAAGGGTCGGCGGTGCAGAAGGGCGAGTCCCTTATCGATACTGTGGTCACCCTCGATGCTTTGGGGGCGGATGCGATCGTGGTCCGTCACCCTTCCGTGGGTGCCGCGCGGTTGGCGGCTCGCTACACGGACGCCGCCGTAGTCAACGCGGGCGACGGGTGCGGCCAGCATCCGACCCAGGCCTTGCTGGATCTTCACGCGCTCTCGAACGCCGTGGGGAGCTTCGACGAACTCTGCGGACGAAAGGTCGCCGTCGTTGGCGATGTCTTGCACAGCCGGGTGGCGCGCAGCGTCATCCCCGCCTTCCAGGCAGCGGGTATGGAGGTGGCTCTGGTCGCTCCCGAAACCCTCTTGCCCTCTGAGAATGGGGCTTGGGAACTCCCGATCCTGCCCTCCGTGGACGACGCGATCGACTGGGGCGCCGACGTTCTGTACGCGCTCCGCCTTCAGAACGAGCGGATGACTAGCGAGTCTCCGCGCATCCCCTCGGTTGCCGAGTACGCCCGCTACTACGGTGTCGCGCGGCGGCATCTGCGGGACGATGTCCTCGTCATGCATCCGGGACCAGTCAACCGGGGTGTGGAGATCTCCGGTGATGTCGTGCTCTCGGACTCTTCTCTGATCCCCGCCCAAGTCGCCGCCGGAGTCGCTGTTCGCTCCGCGGTCCTCGCCTACGCCACCGGCGTCGCCCAAAAGGCCGTCGCGTGACGGAGGCCCGAATGGGTGCTCAAGACCTCATAATCCGCGGCGCTCATGTCCTGGATCCCGGTTCCAACCTCGACGGCATAACGGACGTGCGCCTCTCAGCAGGACGTATCACCGAGGTCGGCGAGGGCCTGCGCGGCGTGCGAGCCCTCGACGCCAGCGGCCTGCACCTGTTCCCAGGCTTTGTGGACGTTCATGCTCACTGGCGTACGCCGGGTCGGGAAGACGAAGAGACCATAGAGACGGGCTCCGCCGCTGCGGCGGCTGGTGGCTTCACGAGCGTGGTAATGATGCCGAATACGGACCCGGTGATAGACAAACCTGTGGTCGTCTCGGGTCTCGTCCGGCGCATAGAGAGGGAGTCGAGGGTGCGAGCCTACGTCTCGGCTGCCTTGCACGAAGGTCTAGAGGGTAAACGGCTCACAGAGATGCGCCTGCTCAAAGAGGCCGGGGCGTTTTGCGTCTCCGACGACGGGCTCGGGACGCAGTCCGCCGGGGTATTAAGGAACGGGATGCTCTACGCCAAATCTGCTGGGCTGCCGGTGATTCTGCACTGTGAGGACCATACCCTGGCGACCGGCGTCGTCCACGATGGGGTAGCGGCGGCACTCGCTGGGTTGCCGGGTTCTCCGGGGAGCGCCGAAGACGTAGCAACGGCGATGGCACTCGTGCTCGCAGCAGAGACTAGCGCGAAGGTCCACGTAACTCACGTCTCGACCGCTCTCTCAGCCGCGCTCGTCGGTTTCTTCAAGGTGCGGGGAGACATCACCGCTGATACCACGCCGCACCATTTGACGCTGACCGAGGAGTTGGTCAGCACGCTTGAAGGCCTTTATAGGGTAAACCCGCCGTTGCGACCGGATGAAGACCGGATCGGTGTTGGAGATGCGCTTGCGAGTGGTATCCTAGATTTCGTGGCTACGGACCACGCGCCGCACGCCGCGTCGGAGAAAGAGCTACCGTTAGAGGAGGCCGCACCAGGTTTCTTGGGCCATGAGACTGCTTTTTCGGCACTCTACACAGACCTCGTACAGAGCGGGAAGCTCTCGCTCTCGCGGCTTATCGAGACGATGGCGTCGGCTCCGGGCCGCTGGGTCAGAGAAGCCAGCGGCGCCAGCGGCGCTTGCGGGATCTGCCCGGGAGCGCCCGCCGACCTGGCGCTCGTAGACCTCTCTGGAGAGTGGACGGTTCGGGCGGACGCACTTGTCAGCCGTTCCTCGAATAGCCCGTACCTCGGGCGCAGGCTCAAGGGCCGGGTCGTTGGCACGGTGGTCGGTGGCGAGATGGTGTACGATGGAATAGGAGCGAAGTTTGGAGCAAGGGCGTAACTTGGGCCTCGCGGGGCGGAGCCGGGCGTTAGTGGTGCTGGAGGACGGAACCTCGTTCTCAGGTTGGACCTTCGTGGGCGAGGGTGAGGTCTCGGGAGAGGTCGTGTTCACGACTAGCATGGTCGGCTACCAGGAGACCCTCACGGACCCCTCGTACCGGGGTCAGATCTTGTTGTTTACTTACCCTCTTATCGGAAACTACGGTGTTATTCCCGGTGATGAGGAGTCCACGAAGATACAGGCCGCCGCCGTCCTCGTCCGCGAGTACACTACGTACCACAGTAACTGGGCGAGTGAGAAATCCCTCTCCGACCTCCTCGAAGAGAACGGCACATTGGGCGTCGAAGGTATAGACACGCGGGCACTAACCCGTCACTTGAGGGACAAAGGCGCGATGCGCGGGATCATCTCTACCGTCGAGCACAACGTCAATGTTCTGCAAGAGAGAGCCAATGCTCATCCGAAGATGGTTGGCCTCGACCTTGCCTCCTCTACGACCGAGCTCTCCGAGCCGACCTTGCTCCCGGCGTTTGGTGAGGAGCGTTGCCGCATCGTCGCGCTCGATTATGGCGTAAAGGGTTCGATCTATAAGGAGTTGCGGAGTCGCGGTGCTTCGGTATTGGCGGTGCCGGGTTCAACACCCGCCGCCGAGGTCCTGGCCGAGGAGCCAGACGGAGTGTTCCTCTCCAACGGTCCCGGAGACCCGGCCGCCCTGGAAGACGCGGTCGCAAACCTGCGCGGCTTGTTGGGTGAGAAGCCGGTCTTTGGGATCTGCCTCGGGCATCAGCTACTCGGTCTGGCTCTGGGCTGCAAGACGTACAAG
Organism: uncultured Rubrobacteraceae bacterium; assembly: GCA_902806065.1. Lineage (GTDB taxonomy): Bacteria > Actinomycetota > Rubrobacteria > Rubrobacterales > Rubrobacteraceae > Rubrobacter_F. Next base: position 298,568 of record CADCVE010000001.1, read on the forward strand.
ATGCCCTTTGGCCACCATGGTGCCAACCACCCTGTTCGTAACCTCAGGACGGGCCACATCGAGATCACCAGCCAGAACCATGGCTTCGCCGTGAGCAGAGAAAATCTGCCCGAAGGTGTCGAGCTGACACATCACAATCTCTACGACGACACCGTCGAAGGGCTGGCAAGCCCCTCGCTCGGCGCCTGGAGCGTCCAGTACCACCCAGAATCCAGCCCCGGGCCACGTGACTCCGGTTATCTCTTCGACGAGTTCGTCGAGGACATCTCGGAGAGAAAGGCGCGGGTGTAGGGCATGCCACGCCGGGACGACATACAGAGCATCCTGATCATCGGCTCTGGGCCTATAGTTATCGGGCAGGCTGCTGAGTTCGACTACTCTGGGACCCAGGCCTGCCGCGCCCTGCGCGACGAGGGCTACCGCGTCATCCTCGTCAACTCCAACCCCGCCACTATAATGACCGACCCGGATCTCGCCGACGCCACCTACGTCGAGCCGTTGACGGTCGAGACGGTCGCCGAGATTCTGCGCCGCGAACGTCCCGACGCTCTACTACCAACTCTTGGCGGCCAGACCGCCCTTAACCTGGCTATAGAACTGCACGAGAGAGGTACGCTCGACGAATACAACGTTGAACTCCTCGGCGCCTCCGTCTCTTCTATCCACAAGGCCGAAGACAGACAGCTTTTCCGTGAAGCGATGGACCGCATCGGGCTCAGAGTCCCCGAGAGCCGCGTCGTCAACCGGGTCGAGCAAGCATTGGAACTGGCACGGGAGATCGGCTTCCCGCTGATTATCCGCCCGAGCTTCACCCTGGGCGGTAAGGGCGGCGCGACGGCCTACGACCCCGAAGACCTCCGCCGTGCCGTAACCGATGGCCTCGCCGCCAGCCCTGTTCACAGCGTCCTCGTCGAGCGTAGTGTTAGCGGCTGGAAAGAGTTCGAGCTCGAAGTAATGCGCGACCTCGACGACAACGTCGTCGTTATTTGCTCTATAGAGAACCTCGATCCCATGGGCGTCCATACCGGCGACTCCATAACCGTCGCCCCCGCCCAAACCCTCTCTGACCGCCAATACCAGACCCTCCGTAACGCCTCTTTACGCATAATACGAGAGATTGGAGTACAAACGGGGGGCTCGAACATACAGTTCGCCGTAGATCCGCAGGGGGAGGATTTCTACGTGATCGAGATGAACCCGCGTGTCTCCCGGAGTAGTGCGCTGGCGAGTAAGGCGACCGGGTTCCCTATAGCCAAGTTCGCGGCGAAGCTCGCGGTCGGCTACTCGCTCGATGAAATTCCAAACGATATAACCCGCGCGACCCCGGCCTCCTTCGAGCCGGCCGTTGACTACGTGGTAACCAAAGTGCCGCGCTTCGCCTTCGAGAAGTTCCCGGCCTCCACGCCCCGCCTAAACACCAGGATGCATTCCGTGGGCGAGGTCATGGCTATAGGTAGGACGTTTACGGAGAGTTTGTTGAAGGCTTTAGCTTCTCTGGAGGTCGAGCCTCAGGACATAACCGCGGTCCTCGACGAGCCAAATCCTTATCGTATCTTCGCCATTTTCGATGCTTTGAGGGCGGGAGCGGATATAGCGGAGGTCGTGTCTCGGACGCAGATCGATCCGTTCTTTATAGCCTCGATCGCCAGGATCGTAGCCGCCGAAGGTGTTATCTCCGAGACTTTGAGCGCGGAGAAGTTGTGGGATCTCAAGAGGATTGGGCTCCCAGACGAGTCCCTGGCGGTCGCCACCGGTACTTCGACGGAGGTGATGCGCGGCGTTCGCGGCGCACTTGGGATCCACCCGACCTACAAGTCGGTTGACACCTGCGCCGGAGAGTTCCCGGCACGAACGCCATACTACTACTCGACCTACGAGACCGAAGACGAGGTCGAGCGCGGCGAGAACCCCTCCGTGGTGGTGCTAGGGAGCGGCCCGAACCGTATTGGTCAGGGCATCGAGTTCGACTACGCGTGCGTCCATGCCAGCTACGCTATCAAAGAGGCTGGCTACGACGCTGTTATGGTCAACTCGAACCCGGAGACCGTCTCTACCGACTACGATACCTCCACGAGGCTCTACTTCGAGCCTCTGACCGCGGAGTACGTCCTGGAGGTTATCCGCCGGGAGAAGCCGGAGGGTGTGATCCTCCAGTTCGGAGGCCAAAGCCCCCTGAAGCTAGCCGGAGAGCTCAAGAAGAACGGGGTAAGGATCCTCGGTACCACCCCTGATGCTATAGACCTCGCCGAAGACCGCTCGCGTTTCGGGCATCTCCTTACCGAGCTGGGGATTCCCCATCCTCGCTTCGGTGCCGCCAGGAGCGCCCAGGAAGCCCGGGAGATAGCGCGAGAGCTGGGTTATCCGGTGGTCGTACGCCCTTCTTACGTGCTGGGTGGTCGTCGTATGGAGATCGTGTACGACGACGAAGACCTGGACCTGTATCTGAAGTCGAGTGTGGCGGCTGACCCCGAGCACCCGATCCTCGTGGACAAGTTCATGGAGGATTATGTTGAGGTCGACGTTGATGCGGTATCGGATGGGGAGGACGTATACGTCGGGGGGATCATGGAGCACGTCGAGGAGGCTGGGGTACATTCCGGGGACTCCTCGTGCGTAACGCCTCCAATCACGATCCACAAAGCCCTCGTCGAGCGGATCGAGGACTATACAAGGCGCCTGGCTCTGGCGGTTGGGGTCGTGGGGTTGATGAACGTGCAGTTTGTGGTGCGTGGGGAGGATGTGTCGGTGATCGAGTGTAACCCTCGCGCCTCACGTACCGTACCGTTTATCTCCAAGGCGACCGGGGTGCCGCTGGCGAAGGTGGCGACGCGGGTGCTGTTGGGGGAGAAGCTGCGGGAGATGGATCTGGAGACGTCCTTGAACGGGCACTTTAGCGTCAAGGCCCCGGTGTTTCCCTTTGACCGGTTTGCGGAGGCGGACCCGTTGCTTGGTCCGGAGATGCGCTCGACGGGAGAAGCGATGGGAATAGCCCGCTCCTTCGGGGGCGCATTCGACAAGGCGCTTATGGCAGCGGGGCAGAAGCTGCCGACCTCGGGACGGGTATATATCTCGGTAGCCAACAGAGACAAGCGGGCGGTCATCTTGATCGCACGGGCCTTTGCCGACCTCGGGTTCGAAGTTGCGGGGAGCGAAGGAACCGCTGAGGTTTTGAGGAACAATGGTCTATCGGTGGCTGTGGTGCCAAAGATCGGGGAGAACGGAGAGGACGTGTTGGGCCTCATCGAGCGCGGCGGGGTGGGGCTTATAGTGAACACGCCCTGGGGCAGGGGCGCCAGGACGGATGGATACCTGATCCGGCGCAAAGCCCTCTTGCATGGTGTTCCCTGCATCACCACACTCGCCGCCGCCGCCGCCGCCGTGCAAGGCATAGAGTCCAAGATACGCGGAGGTGGCGTCGAGAAGGTCAACTCTTTACAGGGCCTCTTCACAGCGAAGACGTGACCGCGAGCTCGTGAAGCTGCACGAGGTGAAGGTCCTTGGACGGGAGAGGTTCGGGGATCACGCCCTGCTCCGCTACCGCTGGTCGGGAGTTGCCCACGAGCCCGGACAGTTCGTCATGGTCCGCGCTCTCTCCTCCCCGACTCTAGATCCCTTTCTCTCCAGACCACTCTTCGTTCATGACTACGATGGCGAAGTCGTGAGCCTACTCTTCGAGGTTCGTGGCCGGGGAACGGCCCGACTCGCCAGGGAGGACGCGGGGCTCTTGGTCAGCACTCCGCTAGGCCGCGGCTTCGTCTTCGATGGCAAAGAGCCGGTCGCGCTGGTGGGTGGTGGTGTCTGGGTCTCCCCACTAAAGTTCCTCTCGCGGGCTCTGAATACGTCCGGCATCGCTCACGATATCTACCTTGAAGTCCCGGCGACCGCCTCCACGGCTTACGCGGACTGGCTCTCCAAGAGCTACCCGCACGCGGTCTTGATTCCTACCGATGGATCCCTGAACAGTCCGAAGACAGTCTTGAGCCATCTGGGTGACTTCTCCCGCTACGCCGCGATCTGTGCCAGCGGCCCTTCCGAGATGCTGGCTAGGGTAAAGGAAGTCTCGACCGTACCCGCCCAACTCGCGTTGCGCGAGCGCATGGCGTGCGCGAACGGCTCCTGTTACGGTTGTGCCGTCCCGCTGTGGAGGGAAGGCGCCCGGATCTATACTCGCGCCTGCATAGAGGGGCCGGTTTTCGGGGCGGAAGAAGTCGTAGACGTGCAAAAGAGTGGCGACTGAGGGCGGGAGGCTATGATGGACGCTTTCTTGATCGCTCCGGGTCTGTCCCTGATATTAGCTGTCGGTACTCTCTGTACCTTAGTACCGCTCAAGGCTGATCGCTTCTGCGTCAACACTGTAGGGCCGCAGTACATGGCGGGCATGAGCGAACACTCTTGGGTGCTCCTGTGGCGAATTGCCGGCTTGGTGTGCCTGGCAGGCTTTGTGATTCTTAGTTCCTATGTCGTTTGGGTGGGCCTATTACGGCCTCTTTACTATGGCTTCTGAACATTTGGAATTCGTCGAATCGTCTGCGCTTGCCGTCGAGCTTTGCGGCATACCACTGGCCACACCGCTTATCCCTGCTGCGGGTACCCTCGCAAGAGAGGCGCTGGAGGACGTGAGAGGCGTCTATGGGGCGATGCTACCGAAGACCGTTACGCCCGCGCCGCGCTCCGGCAACCCGCCGCCGCGCGTCGCCGAAGCCGCCTCCGGGATGGTTAACTCCATCGGCCTGCAGAACCCTGGGTTGGAACGGTTCTTGGAGGATCTCGAACACTACGATATCGGAGCACCCCTCTTTGTCTCGGTCGCGGCGGATACCGTGGGAGAGTTCGCGGCCATGTGTGAAAGGCTAGTCGGGGAGGAGAGGGTCGCGGCGGTGGAGTTGAACCTTTCGTGCCCGAACGTGGAGCATGGCGGTCTGCAGTTCTGCGCGGGTCCGTCGGCCGTACGCGAGGTGGTCTCTGTCTGTCGCGGTGCGTTGGCTGGGAAGCCGATGTTCGTAAAGCTGACGAGCGAGAGGGTCGTGGCGAATGCCGTGGCCGCCGAGGAGGCCGGGGCGCATGCGTTGACGCTGATAAATACCGTACCTGCGCTCGTCGTGGATGCGCGTGCGCGTGGGGTTTTCCTGCGCGGCGGGTTGTCGGGGCCGGCGATCAAGCCGGTGGCTTTGCGGGCGGTTTATGAGGTCTCGAAGGTAGTAGAAGTGCCCTTGATCGGGGTCGGCGGTGTGGCCGGCGGGACGGACGTGGCGGAGTTCATGCTTGCGGGAGCCACGGCGGTACAGGTGGGGTCCGGGAGTTTTGTCCGCGAGCCGCAGGTGGTGCTTGAAGAGTTCGCGGCTTATCTGCGGGAACAGGGAGTTTTCGCGCGGGACCTCACGGGGGCTCTCGCCGGGTATTAACAGATGCGGGGTGGTATACTTCGGGGCCGTGCTTAGGCGTACGCCAGAGAGGACATTCGAGGAGCGGCGTAACGCTCTGGAGGAGGCAAACCGGGTTCGTTTTGCCCGGGCCGACGCCAAGCGCGACCTCAAGAGTGGTGCGCTCCACATCTACGACCTGCTTATGGACCCGTCCGAGGAGTTGAAAGGTGCGAAGGTTGAAGAGATGCTGCTCGCGGTACGGGGCATGGGGCGGGTGAAGGTAACGAGGATCATGCGCGAGGCGGGGGTAAGCCGGGCCAAGACGCTCGTTGGCCTCACGCACGGCCAGCGGGATCGTCTACTCAAGGCGTTGGGTTGCGGCGAGGACGGCTGATCGTCGTCTCCGGTCCCTCCGGAGCCGGCAAGTCGACGCTGATTCGGGAAGCCCTCGAAGCCGTTCCCGAGCTAGCTTACTCTGTATCGGCGACCACTAGACGGCCTCGTGAGGGTGAGGTCGACGGCCGCGACTACGTCTTCCTCTCACGGGAGGAGTTCGAGAAGTGGATACAAGAAGGGCGCTTCCTCGAATGGGCCGAGTATTCCGGCAATCTCTACGGCACGCCGGAGCAACGCGTCGATGAGCTACTTCGGAGCGGGCAATCTGTAATCCTGGAGATAGAGTTGCAGGGCGCGAGGCTCGTGCGAAAGAATCGTCCCGACGCGGTGATGGTGTTCGTCCGGGCGCCCTCTCTGGAGGAGACGCGAAAGCGTTTGCGGGGTAGGGCCACCGAGGACGAAGAGACGCTGGAGGCGCGCATGTCGACGGCTGTACAGGAGGTCGCGGCGCGGGACGAGTTCGACCGGGAAGTGGTAAACGGAGACCGTGAGCAGGCCCGCGAAGATATGATGAGGACCATGCGGGACATAATAGAAGGAGGCGCGGAAGATGATAAACGAGCTTAAGATAGACGAGTTGTTGGGTAAGGTGGACTCCCGGTACGGGCTCGTCCTCGCGGGAGCGCGGCGGGCGCGTCAGATCAACGAGTACGCTGCTACCCTGGGGTTAAACGAGTCTCTGGGCATTCCGGGGCCGCAGGTCCACACGCGTTCCCAGCATCCCTTGAGCATCGCCTTCGAGGAGCTCCGGTCGAACAAGCTCGAAGTCAACTTCAAGGAATCTCCCGCAGAGGCCGACGAGAGAAGGCTCGCGAGTGGCGCGGATGCAGCCGCCGCGGGTGACGCCTTCCTGGACCCTCCGAGTGGCGCCGGCGTCCCCGAAGCTACGGGTACCGAGGCGGCGAGTACCGAAGTGGCGAGTGCCGGAGACACTGGAGAGGGCGCGGCCTAACCCTCCGGGAGCGCTTGAATCTTGATCCTCCTGGTGATAGGACCCGGCCCGGGTGCGCTTCGGGCTCCGGATATCATCCGTGAGCTGGCCACCGCCGGGCACTGCGTCGAGGTCGTACTCCAACCCAACACCGAATACTTCGTCGGTCCTGCGGCCTTTACGGCCCTGGCGCCGGTAGTAGAGGAGCCTACCGAGCTCCCCGAAGCCGTGATCTTCGCACCCGCCGGCGCCGGTGAACTGGCGCGTCTCGCTAGAGGCCTGAATGACGGAGTCGCTGAGTACTCGTACTCCTCAAGTGATCGGCCGGTTGTGGTCGCCCTTGAGTTAGACGAGGCAACCCGCGAGCACCCGGCCGTGCGTGAGAACGTCCGACTACTTTTGCGGGAGGACGGGCGGCGCATCTTAGAGGGTTCTGGGGATGGAACGGTGGCACCGCTGGCAGTGGCGAACGAGGCTCTCAACGCTTTGAGTGGGCCGATGTCCGGGTTGCGTGTGTTGGTGACGGCCGGGGGGACGAGGGAGCCGATAGATAAGGTTCGGTTCGTGGGCAACCGTTCGTCGGGGAAGATGGGGCGGGCCGTTGCACGCGAGGCGTTGAGGCGCGGGGCCGAGGTAACGGTCGTCGCGGCGAGTGTGGAGGAGAAAGAGCCGGGTACGCGTTGGCTTGATGTAGAGAGCTATGCGGAGCTCGAAGAGGCGACGGTGAGGTTCGCGGGGGAGGTGGATGCGCTGATTATGGCTGCTGCCGTTTCGGATTTCACGCCCGTGGAGGTCGTGGAGGGGAAGATCCGGCGCGGTGGGTCGAAGGAGCTGGAGCTGAAGCTCGTGGCGACCGGCGACATCCTCAAGGCCGTGCGGGAGTCTAACTCGGGGCTCTTTATGGTAGGATTCGCCGCTACGCACGGGGACCCTGTGGCCGACGCCCGCGAGAAGCTGGAGTCGAAGAACGTGGACCTGGTAGTCGGTAACGACGTTTCACTCTCGGGGTCTGGATTCAGCTCCGACGAGAACGAGGTTCACATAGTGGGCCGCTCTGGAGAGCAGTTTGTCTCCCGGGCCCCGAAAACAGAGGTAGCCCGCGCTATACTAGACGCCTTGATAAGGGAGATAGGCGAAAAAGAGGCAAGAAAGGACTAGCATGGCAGAGCGCACGGTCTCAGCAAGGAGTAGCGAGGGGAACGGGGGAATAGGGTCAAAGACCACGCATCTGTTCACCTCGGAGTCCGTTACCGAGGGGCACCCGGACAAGATAGCCGACCAGATCTCGGACACCATACTCGATGCGGCCCTGAAGGAGGATCCGAAGAGCCGGGTCGCCTGCGAGTCGCTCGTGACTACGGGGCTCGTGGTGGTAGCCGGTGAGATCACCACCGAAACCTACGTGGATATCCCGACGCTGGTAAGGGCGAAGGTCTCCGAGATCGGCTACACGAGGGCCAAGTTCGGCTTCGACGCCGAGACCTGCGGGGTCATAGTCTCCATAGATCCCCAGTCGTCGGACATAGCCCAGGGTGTGGACAGGGCTGCTGATTCCCAGACCGGCGAGAGTGCCTCCGAGATGACGGACGCCGAGATAGAAGAGGTAGGGGCCGGCGACCAGGGGATGATGTTCGGCTACGCCTGCAGTGAGACGGATGAGCTCATGCCGCTCCCCATCTCGCTCGCCCACGACCTGACGCGCCGCCTTACGGAGGTCCGCAAGAACGGCGATCTGGAGTACCTGAGACCTGATGGTAAGAGCCAGGTGACGGTCCGCTACGAGGGTACGCGTCCGGTGGGGATCGAGACGGTACTAATAAGCACCCAGCACCAAGAGGGGACGGAGAACCAGATCAAGGGCGATGTGTTGGAGGCCGTGATCGAGCCGGTCATGCCCGAAGGCCTCTACGACAAGGGGAACACCGAGATCCTGGTCAACCCAACGGGCCGGTTCGTGGTTGGCGGCCCCCAGGGCGACTGCGGTCTCACGGGGCGCAAGATCATCGTGGATACCTACGGCGGGGCGGCCCCTCACGGCGGCGGCGCCTTCTCGGGTAAGGACCCGACGAAGGTCGACCGCTCGGGTGCCTACGCCGCCCGCTGGGTCGCCAAGAACGTCGTCGCCGCGGGCCTCGCAGAGCGGTGCCTCGTGCAGCTAGCTTATGCTATAGGTGTGGCTCATCCGGTGAGCGTGATGATCGAGACATTCGGTACGGAGACTGTAGACTTGGTGACGTTGCACGCGCTCGTCGAGGAGCATTTCGACCTGCGTCCCGGCGCTATCATCCGCGACCTGGATCTCCGAAAGCCGGTCTACGCGGCGACGGCCGCCTATGGACACTTCGGACGCAGCGAGCCGGGCTTTACCTGGGAGCGCAATGACCGGGCTGACGTCCTACGCCGCGCCGCTGGCTTGTAAAGCCTGTAAGAGTAGCGATTGGCGAACCACACGGCGCCTCTGCGCGGGCCATTCAGGCCCCCGCACAGGGGCGCCGCGCCACGTCAGAAAGTCTTGCCCGTCGCGCGGGTGAGCCTCCTTATACCCTCGCACGCCCTTCCGCCTTTCAGTTACCGCATCCCAGAACACCTCGTAAGCGAGGTCCGGATCGGAATGGCGGTCGTCGCCCCACTATCAGGATACGGTCGGCTTGGCATAGTTGTCGGCTTTGAGGAGGATGGTGATCGGCCACTCAAGGAGATAAGAGCTCTGGCGGAGGGGCTATCACTCCCCGGGAACCTGGTAAAGCTGTGCGCCTGGACCGCCGGGGCATCTGCACTCCCGCTCAATGCCGTGCTCCGGATGGCGCTCCCTCCGGGACTCTCTACCTCTGCCCTTCAGGTGCACGACCCCGCACCAGACTGGCCCTGGAGAGCAGGCAGTATCGTTAGCCGCACGCAACTGCGGCGTGTTCTGGGCGGCGAAGGACTGAAGGCTGCCGAAGAGGCTGGTAGGATCGTTTTCGCTCCGGCTCCTCCCGTGCGGCGAAATATCGAGTGGGCCGTGGCGGAAGACGAAGCTTACGAGGTCCCCAGCCGTGCCTCACGGCAGCGAGCGCTGCTGGAGGCTCTCGTGGATCACGATAGCGGTCTTCCGGTCGTGGGTCTTTTGGAGGCGGCGAACGCCGGGAGGGACTCTTTGCGGCGGCTGGTTCGGAGGGGGGCTGTCAGGATAGAGAAGAGGCCCGAGCCACTATCAGTTTCGTACACGAGGGGTTCCGGATCTGGGCTGGCCGAGTACGAGGAAGGAGCGAAACGGGCGCTCGCACGGGGTGGAGCCTGGATCTGGCGTATGCCGAATGCAGAGGGCGTCGCTGCGGCGGCGGCTGTAGCAAGGTGTGCTGTCAGGCGCGGGGAGCAGACCCTGGTGCTGACACCAGAGATCGGGGCAGTCGAGCGCCTGGTGGAGGAGTTCGAGAGGCTACTGCCCGCGGGGCTCACGGTCGCGTCGTACCACAGCGAGCTTGGGCGGGACCGTGCCGCGGTTCATGAGGCGGCGCGCCTGGGAGAGGTAGACGTCTTGGTTGGGACGCGCGTGGCGGTGCTCGTGCCGCTGGCTCGTCCTGGGGCCATCTGCGTAATGGACGAGCCGAATGAGGCGCATCGGGCGAGTCCCGGCTATGAGGGCGTGCCGATACACGTCCGGGAGCCGGCGATTGCACGCAGCCGGATCGAGGGCGACGCTGCCGTGGTATTTTTCTCGCCGTTCCCTTCGTTGAGACTATACGCTCCGGAGAGCGGAGTGCTGCGCCTGCCTGCTATCGAGGCTGACTGGTGGCCGGCGGTCTCTGTGGTGGACATGAGGGGTACGGGGGCTGCGTTGAGCTCGACTCTCCTGGCAGCTTGCCGCCGGACGATACAGTTTGGGGGACGGCGGCGCCGCGTCGGCGTCGTGGTGAACCGTCTCGGTCACGCCGCGAGCCTCTCCTGCGCCCGGTGTGGGTTTGTGTGGAGGTGTCCAGCTTGCGCTTTTCCCCTGGCGCTTCGAGATACGGTGGGCAAGTCTCTGTCTTGTAATCGTTGCGGAACAGATGAAGGCTCCGCCAGGCAGTGCCCGAACTGCGGCTCGGGTCGTCTGGACAGAACAGGTCTCGCCGTGGATAAGGTGCGGGCAGGGCTGGCGGACGCCCTTGGTGTCGAGGTTGGAGTCTCGACGGCGGATAAGCGGGAGGGCGAGGACGGGTCGGTTGTAGTGGGGACGGCCCGGCGTATGCTGGAGGAGGAGTGGGACCTGGTGGTGGTCCCTGACGCGGACTCGTTACTCTTTGGCGCCGCGGGCACGGCCGAGAAGGGCTTTAGATTGCTGTACGCGGCGGCCCAGGCGAGCCGGGATCGGGTACTGATCCAGACGCGCCAGCCGGAGCATCACGTGCTGCAGGCCGCGCTGCGGGGTGACTACGAGGCGTTCGCGGCGTCGGAACTCCCGAAGCGCCGGAGTCTGGGCTACCCGCCCCACGCCCACCTGGCGCAGATAACCCTGGAAGGTTCCAAAGAGACGGTGCGGCGTACGGTAGAATCAAGGCTGCGACCGATCCTCGGGGACGGGGTAGAGATGCTTGACCCGGTCCCGTTTCCCGGAGATGGAGTAGGGACTGCATGGCGGGTTCTGCTGAAGAGCCGTAAGCGCGGTGCCCTGGCGGAGGCCGCGGCGCTTGTCGCCCGGATTGCGGCTGAGACCCGCGGTGGTGGCAGCGGACTCAAGGCGCGTATAGATATGGACCCTGAGGAGGTATGAGAATGGAGAAGGTAGCACACGAGGTCAGGACGTTCGGGGATCCGGTCTTGAAGTCGCGGGCGAGTAAGGTGAAGGACTTCGATGAGCCTCTCAAGCAACTGGCGGAGGACATGATGAGGGTCATGCACGAGAGGGAGGGCGTGGGCCTCGCCGCTAACCAGATAGGCCGGCTCAAGCGTATCTTCGTCGCCGCCTATGAGGACGATGAGTACGTGATAATCAATCCGGAGATCGAAGAGCGATCCGAGACCATCGAGAAGGACACGGAGGGCTGCCTCTCCATCCCGGAGACGCGGGTCGAAGTGGAGCGACCGACCGCAGTGACCGTCACAGGTCAGGACCTTTCGGGCGCGCCTGTACGCGTCGAGGCCGAGGGCCTGCTAGCTCGCATCTTTCAGCACGAAATAGACCACCTCGATGGCGTCCTGATCCTGGACCGCACTGACCGCGAGTCTCGCAAGAACGCAATGCGTGAGATCCGGGAACGTATGCTGGCCCGCCGATAACCTCCGCTACTTTATGAACCTGACCTTCGCCGGTACCCCGCCTTTCGCCGCCACTATCCTGCGCGGCCTCCTGGAATCGGACCACGAGGTCGGGCTCGTGATCTCTCAACCTGTCCGCAGACGCGGACGCGGACGTACGCTCTCCTCGACTCCCGTCGCTGAACTCGCACTCTCAGCGGGCATTCCCTTGCTCCAGCCAGCTCGCATAGGCGAGGTGACCGAAAGGATCTCCCAACAAGACGCCCTCGTGGTCGCAGCCTACGGCCAGATACTCCGCCCCGATACCCTCTACGCCGCTCCCCTGGGGGCCTGGAACGTCCACGCTTCCCTGCTCCCCGCCTACCGCGGAGCGGCCCCAATAGAACGTGCAATTATGGCTGGCGAGACCGAGACCGGGGTCTCCATCATGCGCATGGACGAAGGTCTCGATACCGGCCCCGTTGCCCTTCAACTCCGAACGCCGATCCCACCGGATATGTCCGGCGGTGAACTCACTCAGGCCCTCGCTAACCTTGGGGCTAAAGCTATAGTAGAAAGTATGTCTAGCCTGGAGCAAAATTCGCTAACCCTAAGCGAGCAGGACAGGCTTAAAGCTACATATGCTGCTAAACTAGAGGATGAGGATAAGGTGATCCGGTGGGGTGAAGGGGTACGGAAGACGCACGATCTGGTCCGCGCTCTCACACCACATATAGGTGCGCGGACGTTCCACCCCGAGGTCTCCGGTCCCGTCAAAGTCCTCCGCTCGAAGATATTTAAGGAAGGCCCTCAGGACTCTGAGACTGGAACCATTATTCCTGCAAAAGAGGCCATTTTGGTGGTATGTGGTGATGGTATATTGGAGGTTGTGGAGATTCAATTGCCGGGTGGAAAGGCTCTTCCGGCCGCTGATTTTCTGCGAGGAAGGGCTCTCTCGGGCGCTTTCGAACTCTGAGTAGACACCATATGTGGTGCTTGAGGTTTCGTGCTCCGCAGGATGTGGAGATGGGCGCGCGCTGTTAGCGCCAATGCTACAATGCGTGCCATGGGTGCCGTGGCGAGTTCGGGAAGGATAGTGCGATAACAGAGCGGGAGACCACTACTGGCATGTCTCAACCGCAAGTTCAGGTGCAAGAAGTAGACCTTGACGAAGGTATAAGGCTGGCCATTGTGGGGGCGGGTGGTTACGGGCGTCTCGCGCTGGATGTCTTGATCGCGAGCGGGTTCGAGAGCTGGGTTATTGGCTTTTACGACGACGCTCACGCCATACTTCCGGATAAGGTGCGCGGTTTTCCGGTCCTTGGGGATATTGGGATGTTGAAGAGCATGCTCTCCGTCGAGGCCGTGCATATCGTGGTGGCCATTACGGACAACGTCGTGAGGTTGCGACTGGCGAACTCCATTCGGGCGCTCGGGGCGCAGTTCTTTACGGCTGGGCATCCGGCTGCGTATGTGTCGGCGGATGCGGTTGTTGGAGATGGGACGGTTTTGGCGGCGGGGGCGGTGGTGCATCCGGATGCAGCGGTGGGGAGCCACTGTTACGTGGGGCCGGGGGCGGTTATAGACCGGGATGCCGTGGTAGGCGCTGGAGCGTGGGTCTCGGCCGGGGTGGTCGTGGGGCCGGGGGCGCAGGTTGGGGCGCGGGCGGTATTGGGGCAGAACGCCAGCGTGGGACGGAAAGTAATTTTAAGGGAGGACACGCGGGTCGCGGCGCTCACTTCGGTTGAGGAAAAGGGCGCGTGATACCCGCGGTCGCTTTGCTCTTCGGGTTGGTGATCGGGAGTTTCCTGAACGTCGTTATCCACCGGGTCCCGCTGAGGCAATCTATCGTCTGGCCGTCGTCGAAATGTCCGAATTGTGAGGAGCCCATCAAGAGCTTCGACAACCTTCCGGTGCTCTCGTACCTCATCCTGCGCGGTCGGTGCCGCAACTGCAAGACACGCATCTCCCCTCGCTATCCTCTGGTCGAGGTGCTAACCGGGGGTCTCTTTGCGTTGGCGGGCTACGAGTTCGGGCTCTCGTTAGATTTAGCGTGGGCGCTGGTGTTGATCTCGGTTCTGGTAGCACTCGCGGGGACGGACTTCGAGCACCGGCTTCTGCCCAACGTGATCGTCGGTCCCGCGGCTGCGGTGGGATTCGGGCTATCGGTCGCCAGGGACCCGGGCGGGTGGTGGATCTATCTGGTCTCGGCCGTGGCGGTCGCGGCGGGGCTCTTCGCGCTCGCGCTCGCTCGCCCGGGAGGCATGGGGATGGGTGACGTAAAGATGGGGGGGATGCTCGGGGCGTTCCTGGGAGCATACGCCGCGCTGGCGGTCTTTATCGGGGCGCTGGTTGGGGCGGTCGTCGGTGGGGTCCTGATGCTCTCGGGAAGGATGCAGCGCAGGACCGCGTTGCCGTTCGGGGTATTCCTGGCGCTGGCTGGAATCTTTACGCTGTTCTTCGGGCAGGAGGTATGGCAGTGGTACTGGCGTCTGATCCGGTTAACGTAGATGGTGCTTGAGAGGTTTAGTTCGCCGGCGGTCGGTCTCGACATAGACCGTGGAGCTATAAAGGCTGTACAAATCTCGCAGGCCAGCGGGAGCTTCGTACTGCAGCACGTAGGATACCGCAAGCTCCCGGCAGGGGCCGTCGCCGAGGGCGAGGTCGCTGACCACGATATGCTGGCCTATGAGCTCAAGGAATTCTGGTCCTCCCACTCGTTCAAGGGCAAGTCTGTATACCTCGGGGTGGCCAACCAGAAGGTAGTAGTGCGGCTTCTGGATTTCCCGCGCATGGACTCGGAAGACCTCAAGGGGGCGATCACCTTCGAGGCTCAGGACCATATACCTATGCCCATGGACGAGGCCATCCTGGACTACGTAGTCCTGGGGCCGCAGGGAGAAGGCTCGGACCTGGATCGTATCCTCATCGTCGCGGCGCAACGGGACATGATCTCGCGCTACTCCTCGGTGATACGCGCGGCCGGTCTAAGGCCGCAGGGCGTGGACGTCAAGGCCCTCTCGCTGGTCCGTTCGACGCTGCCCAACAGTCTCTTCGATGACGAGGGTGCAATCCTCCTGCTCGATATCGGTACCGAGATCACCAACCTCGTCATCTCGCAGGGTGGTAGCCCGACCCTGACCAGATTCATACCGGGCGGCTCCAACTACCTCGCTCAGGCCGTTGCGGAGGCGGCCGACCTGTCCGAGGAGGAGGCCGAGAGGCAACTCATGAACCCGAATGTGAGGATCGGACCTGAGATCGAGCTTGAAGATGAGGACGAGAGTGAGTCTGCGAGGGTCAGTCTCGAAAAGAACGAGGACTTCGACCCGGCGCTCATGTATGACGTGCGGCGGGGTTTGGAGGACGCGGTGCAGGTATTGGCCGAGGACGTACAGCGGTCCATCGAGTATCACATCTCGCAGCCTGGTTCGAGGGAGGTAACGCAGGTTATCGTGTCGGGGGAGGGGGCGTTGGTGAGGGGGATCGACGCGTACCTCGGCGACTTGCTCGGGGTGACTACGCGGCGCGCGACGCCGCTTCAGAAGCTTGCGGGTAACAAGTCAAACGTACCTGATGAGCAGCTTCGGGTAATGGAGCCGGTTTTGGCGGTTGCCATGGGGCTTGCACTGGAGGAAGGTTGAGGCGGATCGGTACATGAGGAGGGTCAACCTTCTCCCACCCGAGGACCGGCGTCGACGGGCGGCGTTACCGGGCGCCACGAGGGGCAGCATAGTCGGTATTCTACTCATCCTCGGGGCGTTGATGTTGCTGGTCATGATCGGACTCTACGTCTTTTACTACATCCGGCTCGGCAATGAGAGGCAGGAGATTGCGCAAGTAGACGACGACATTGCCCGCCAGCAGGCGCGCGTCGACGAGCTGGCGCCGTTCAGGGACTTGCAGGCGCGCCTGGACGCCAAGATGCCGATTGCCGATGGGATCTTCCGGACACGCTTTCCGTGGGACGAGTTCTTGCGGGGCCTCTCGTTCGTGATACCCAACACGACCGCGCTCAATAGCCTCGTAGCCCAGGCTACCCCTATAAACATCCAGGCTCCCGCTGGAGAAGCGCCCGAGGTACAGAACCTCGAACCTCCAGGCAGCGTAACCTTCACCGGTATCGCCGCCAATCCGGAGGGTAACTCCAACGCCCAGCCCGACTATCAGTTCGTCTCCGACTTCATCGTTAGGATGAACGAGTTGAGCTATTTGGCCAACGCTTCACTTACCAGCGCAGAGCTCGACCGCGAGGCCTTCTCGCGGCCCGCTATCACCTTCGAGGTTGGGGCGGAGCTCGTTACCGCTGTCGGCGAGAACGGGAACGAAGTACCTTTGGGCATCGACGATGATGAGGAAGAAGGGGACGATTCAGCCGAGCCGCCGACGAATCAAGCTAGCAGGCCCGGGTTGGATCGCTGATGGACAGAAACGACCGGAACATACTGATCCTGGGCATCCTCATCCTGATCCTCCTCGCCGTCGCCTATTACTTCTTGCTCTTCAGCCCATTACGGGCGGATTACGTGGCCGCCTATGATGAGCGGACCCGGAAAGAGGCCACGAGGCAGCAACTAGAGCAGACGGTCGCCCAGCTAGAGAATATCCGACGTAACGCTCCGGACATCGAGCGCCAGATCCTCGAGGTCTCCAAACGTATCCCCGAGCAAGACGAGATCCCGACCCTCATCGTCCAGATAGAGGAGGTCGCCCGGGCTGCGAATGTGACCCAGATCCGGATCGAGCCGGGAGACGCCGAAGCTCCCCCCGGAGGTGGTGACTTTTCGCGCATACCGATTACAATGTCTTTTGAGGGGACCTACGAGCAGCTACAGGAGTTTTTGTTGCGAGTCAGGAACACGGCGAGGCTCGTAACGGTCAACGAGGTCAACTATGAACCTCTCGACGAAGAAGGAGGGGGCGAGACCACGGGTGGAGGCTCCACGACTAACCGGAGCATCGAGAACCTCTTGACGGTCGAGATCGTTGCCGAGGTCTACGTCCAGCCCGCAGCGGGCGGCGATACGGCTGCCGCCGGCGCCGCACCTGCCACCCCTCCTCCCGCCGGTGGCGAGGCAAAGGGCGGCGCTCCCAAGGGTGGGGACGCGAAAGGCGCCGCGCCCAAGTCAGAGGCGCCTAAGGGCGGAGACGCCAAGGGTGGGGCTCCTAAGTGATCCGGCGTCTGCAGCTCCTCCCCGCTGAGGGCCAGGCCTCCGGAAACCGGTTAGCGGTCATAGGAGATCGCATCCGGGATGGCTTGCTGCGCGACAACAAGGTAGTACCGGTGGTTTTGGGTTTCCTTTCGCTACTGATCTTCGCCTGGCTGATCGCCGGCGCTATCATAGGCAGCCCGGATGAGGAGGAGCAGGCCACAAACCAGTCGTCCCTGGCCCAAGGGGAGGACTCGGAGAGCGGAGACCAAGAGACCCCAGCTCCCGGAGTCGAGAACCGCGACTCCGACTCCTACTCGGCCTTTGAGAGCAAAGATCCGTTCCGCAGCCTCGTACCCAAAGCCGGAGAGGACAAAGCCGGAGAGGACAAAGCCGGAGAGGACAAAGCCGGAGAGGACAAAGCCGGAGAGGACAAAGCCGGAGCATCAAAGGGTGGCGAGCCGAAGGGCAGTGAGTCGAAGGCTGGAGAGTCTAAAGCCGGAGAACCCAAAGCCGGAGAGCCTAAAGCAGCAACTCCACCGCGTGACAATAGCCCGGGTAGCAATGACGACAACGGGCCTGGAGGAGGACAGAACGGGGAGGACTCCGAAGATCAGTCAGTCCCAGGTGCCCCGGACTTCGGTAGCGGTACACCTCAAGGCTCACCGGGCCAGGGTGACAATGGACAGAACGGCAACGGTGGGCTATTCAATAGTGGCGGAGATCTGCTGGTGCCGTAAGGGCTCCGGCTTACTCTCCGCCCGATTGCAGAGTGTTAAGGGAGTTTGGTGGCTTACCTTATGCTGCAGGTCCGTAAAAGAATTTCGGTTGCAGGTTTCGATGCGGAGGAAATTGCCGAAGGGCTTCAATATTTTGTGGATGAGTTCAAGCACCGCACCTGGCTCATAAACCGAGAGCCTAGCGGGCTCACGGGCGCAGTTGTGTTCTAGTTAACCCGGTGTGCAGGTTTCCCTGAGGGCTTGAACCAGAGAGAAGACCTCCTTACGCTCGGTAGCGACCAAACCAACCGCAGCGCAAAGGAGGTCTTCTCTTGGATCTTAGCACCTTCATCATCGCC
>CADCVE010000002.1 GCA_902806065.1 uncultured Rubrobacteraceae bacterium
CCGGCTGGCTGAATCTTGAGCGCGAGTTGCTCCCGGCTCAGGTTCCTACCCCGCCGCAACTCGCGGTAGCGCCGCGCGAACTCGATCACGGTCTCTGCCGCCTCCGGGTCGTCGCGCGCTATGTTCTCCCGGAAGTGGCGCTCGATGTAGTCGAGCTGACGGTTGGCGTCATCGATCTTGGCGTCGGCGAGCATCCTCAAGGTCAGCGAGGACCCGACGCTGCAGAGCTTCACTCGGTCGGCATACAAAAGACCGGCCTTGAGCAGCCGCGCGTCGTTCTCCAGGCTCAGCTGTTCCATGGACGGGTCGAAGTACGGGCCGGTACCCACCGTAAAATGCAGCCCGCTTGGGCTATTGCTGGAGGAGGCCCTAGCCTCGGATAGGGTGGGACGCGATCGGTTCTGAGACCCCTGCCCCTTCTTTTTCTTCTTGTTCTTGCCGCTCAGTGTCCCGCTCCGTTGCCCTTTACGGTTGTCTCAAACGTTTTCCGCAGTCGAACCCACCGAGCACCGTCTCGGCGACGCACGCCGACAGTAATCTCCTCATCATTGCATCTTCACCGAGACTCGCACCTCCCGCAGCCAAGTTCCCCTCAGCATAAAGATAGGGCAGCCTACGACGCCACCCGACTTTGCCGGTTCCGCCGGCGCGCAGGAGCAGTGGGGCGGTCATTCCGCCGGACGGTGATGAGCCTTGCGCTCGGCACGTCCTGGCCCCCGTCCTGGGCTCTGTTCGGACCTAGATGTGTGTTGCGCGGATTCGGAGTAGAAAAGGGGCCATCGTAGTCTCCCCTCGCCAAGGAGCAACAGATGGCCCACACCAACCATACTCAACGACTCGCCCGAACGGAAGAGGCCCTGACTGTCCTCTTCTGCCTCGTCGACGATGCTTACTACGCGCTGCTCAACCCAGACGGGAGGCGCTACGAGCCGCTCAAGCGGCTCTCGGACTCGGAGGTCATCACCCTCGCCCTCTTGCAGCAGCTTCGGGGCGTGGAGTCAGAACGCTCCTTTTTGCGCGACGCCGAGAGATTCTTCTCTCACCTGTTCCCGGGCGTCGTGGGACTCGCTCCTTCCTCTTTCCATCGCCGTGTGCGCAAGCTCCGGCGCTTCCTGGAGCCTTTGAGGCGCACTGTACTGGAGGACCTCGTCGGCGACCCCGAGACGCTGCTGGTCGACTCCACCCTGCTCGCCGTGTTGCACCCCAGGCAGGTTGCTCAGTCCGCGGGCTTCCCGGGGGCGGCGTGGGTCAGGTGGGGTTCCTTCAGCGTCTACGGGGTAAAACTGCACTTCTTGTGTGCGACGAACGGTGTGCCGCTCTGCTACGAGCTGACACCCGCCAACGTGGCGGAGGTACGCTTGACGGAGGAACTGCTCGCCGAGGCGAACCTGCCAGACGGTCTCGCCCGCAGGCTCTTGGGGGACCTCGCCTACCGCAGCGAAGCGTTGGGTCATGCCCTGGCCGAGTGCGGTATCTCTCTGGTGACCGAGAGGGCCGACCAGCGCGGCGAGCGGCAGCGCATAGAGATCGCCCTTTCGAGCCTCAAGCGGGTGTTCGGTCTCGGTTGGACGCTGGCGAGGACCCTGGTGGGGCTGGCGACCAGGATCGCGGCGAAGATAGCTGCCTACACCTACGCTTTCCACGTCAACCGCCTCTTGGGTCGGCCGCAGGGATGCATCAAAGAGCTGTGGGCGTAAACCTGACAACACACATCTAGTGACAGACAAGCTGTGGGAAGTGATCGAACCGCTATTGCCCGAGGAGAGGCCAAAGCCCAAGGGTGGTAGGCCGCGCGTCCCCGACCGGGCGGCGCTCACCGGCATCCTGTTCGTGCTCAAGTCGGGCATCCCTTGGGAGATGCTGCCCCAAGAGATGGGCTGCGGCTCGGGCATGACCTGTTGGCGGCGCTTTGAGGAGTGGCACGAAGCGGGCGTGTGGAAGCGCCTGCACCGGACGCTCTTGGACCGGCTGGGGCAGGCCGACGAGATTGACTGGGAGCGGGCCTCGCTCGACTCCGCAGCGGTCGCTGCCCCCGGGGGGGCCAAAGAGGACCGGGCCGAACCCGACGGACAGGGGCAAGAAGGGCTCCAAGCGCCATCTCGTGGTCGACCGGAGAGGCGTCCCGCTCGCGGTGATCCACACGGCAGCCAACGTCCACGACTCCAAGGCATTGGAGGAGGCAGTGGACGCTGTCTCGCCGATCCGCAAGCCCCGCGGCCGTCCGCGCAAGCGCCCCAAGAAGCTGCACGCGGATAAGGGCTACGACTTCCCCCGGTGCAGACAGGCGCTCAGGAAGAGGAGGATAACCCCTCGCATCGCCCGGCGCGGGATCGAGTCCAGCGAAAGGCTGGGACGCTACCGGTGGGTGGTGGAGCGAACTTTGTCGTGGCTGAATCGCTACCGGCGGCTGAAGGTGCGCTACGAGAGGAGGGACGACACCCACCAAGCGTTCCTCGACCTCGGGTGCGCGTTGATCTGCTGGCGATACGTCCAGCGGTTTTGTTAGGCACACTAAGCCTAATATACAAGGCGGTGAGCGCCTGCTTGAGCTCCTTGGCTAGCTCTGATTCTTTTTCCACCGCCCAAGTCTCGGCCGCGGCATTGGCATACTCGGCTCGGGAGCGCGTCTTTGAGAGATTAACGTCGCCTGCGTGAGTAGGCATCTCCGGGAGGCTCGTCATCAGGTCTCCCTGGTAAGGGACGCCCTGCTGAGTGAACCCGAACCTGAACGCTCCCTCTTTATAGATCTTGGTCTCCGCCATCAACGCACCTCCCCACGACCAGGGGCCGCGTCCGCGTAGACCTCGCCGCACGCGAGCAAGGCCGCGTACCAGGCAGCCTCTGTCGGGTCCACGCAGAACTTCCTGCACATAAGCCGGTCTTCGCCGGACGGCTTGTGGCGGACCTCTGAGCGCTCTCCAGCGCCTATTTTGTGGTGGAGCAGCTTCAAGAACTGCTCCGCGTCCCGCTCGCGCGGGTTAACGTAAGGTATATTCATGTTGTCCTTTCTATCCTCGGTACTATTTGAAGGTAGATCGAGGCTTAGAGGGGATGAGGGCCTTGCTGGCGTCACCTTGCCCGTGTCGGCCGGCAAGGCCCGACTCTAATCTTTGAGCTCCTCCTGATCTGGGCGGCGCCCTCGGACGAGCTTGGTCAGCTCCACCCCGACCGCCGCCACTAAAGCAGCTTGCAGAAGTCTCATTCATTACAATGATTATGCTCTTATGCGCAACGAGCGCTGTGTCGCCGTACTTCCGAGCCCTCCCGGACAGCGCGACTGGCACTGCGCTGACACTGCTCATTACCACCCTCCTATGAGGGTTGCCTCGTACGCCTCGGAGATAAGCAGTTCTAGGTGAGTCTCGGCGCACTTCCCGTCCTCTTCGAAAAACTCCTCGGAGATGCCGTTGGCTGGATCGGTCATGACCATCCAGACCTCGTCGACGCTGTAGCCGGCCCGGAACATCGTTGCGCAGACCGCCATGTCGGCCTCCGAGCGGCTCGGATACTCGCCACGGTTACCGTTCTGAATCAGGTCCAGCACCTCTTCTGGTACACGCGAGAGGTCCGGGCACAGTCCCAGGTTTTCTAGAGACCGGCACATATCCTACGACTTCCCCTTTACAGGTGCGGGGGT
>CADCVE010000003.1 GCA_902806065.1 uncultured Rubrobacteraceae bacterium
ACGGCAAGAACCTGAGCGGCGAAGGCCTCATTCACCTCTATAAGCCCTACGTCGTCTAGAGAGATCCCTGCCCTATCCAACGCCTTCTTCGTTGCGGGCACGGGTCCTATCCCCATCACCCTCGGCGGCACCCCTGCTACCGCCACACTCCTTATCTTTGCCAGAGGCTTAAGGTTCTGGGCGCGAGCGTAGTCGGCCGAGACAACGAGTGTTGCCGCGGCCCCGTCGTTTAAAGAGCTTGAGTTACCGGCGGTCACACTACCTTCCCCCTTGAAGGCCGGCTTGAGCTTGGCCATCTTCTCCAGGGAGGCATCACGCCTCGGACCTTCGTCGGCTTCGACTACCGTCTCGCTCTTTCTGGTCTTTACGGTGACGGGGACGATCTCCTCGCGGAAGCGCTTCTCGTCGGTGGCGGCTATCGCTTTCTGATGGCTGCGAAGCGCGAAGCGATCCTGGGCCTCCCGGGAGACGTCGTACTCCTCTGCGAGCCCCTCGGGCTGGTCTTCATCCGGGGTGATCATGAACCGCTCCTGTGACAGGTTTTCGGCGGTCATCCCTAAAGAGTCGGCGTGGCCCATCTCTTCCATCTTCGGGTTGACGAAGCGCCAGCCCAAAGTGGTGTCGTACATCGTCGTGCTACCAGTCGGGAAGGCGCGTTCAGGTTTGGGCACCGCCCAGGGAGCCCGGCTCATGGACTCCACCCCTCCACCCACGTAGACGTCAGCCTCCCCGAGCATGATCGCCCTGGCCGCGTTCGCTACGGCATCCAGCCCAGAGCCGCACAGACGGTTGATGGTCGTCCCGCCGACATGCTCCGGGAAACCCGCTAAAAGGAGGGCCATCCGGGCGACGTCGCGGTTGTCTTCCCCGGCCTGATTGGCGCAGCCGAAGTAGATGTCCTCGACCTCTTCAGGCGGCACCCCGGTCCTCTCCATCAGGGCTTCTAGCGCTATCGCGCCCAGGTCGTCGGGGCGCACGGGACTCAACGCGCCGCCGTGCCTGCCTACAGGCGTCCTCACCGCGCCGACGATCCACGCCTCGTTCACTGTTCCATAAGCCACCTATCCATCACTCCTCTCGGCTTCCTGCGTGCTGGTGCCGCTCCCCAGACCATCCCGACATTACGTCGTGGACAGAGTACCTCCTTCTTCTAAGTCTTCTTTCTCGCCGCCTCGGTCCTCACACGCAGGTCGCGCCGGATACGCAGCTCCTCTTCGGTGGACGGATCGGTCGTCGCAAGGTCTTCGGCCACGCGCAACTCCCACCCCGTCGCCTCCTTTGCCTTCTCAACCGTGGCACCGGGGTGCAAGGCGCTCAGCGCAAGCTCCCTGGTCTCCGGATCTGGCCTCAAGACCCCGAGGTCGGTGACGACCATCGTAACCCCGGCGCCCGGGTAGCCGAGCTCCTTGCGTCCCCATCCCTACCAGCCCGGCTATAGCCTCCCGCAGGTTTACGACCTTACCCATCCTGCCGCCCCTCCAACATCCTTGTACTTTTCTCTAGTCCCGCCCACATTGAGACCGGAGAGCCTCGCAGTATTTTGCTCGAAGATGAGCGGTTCCCCTCGTCCCTGAAGCCCGCCTTCTCGCTATGACCGGGTAGTCAGATCCAGAGAGCATCTTCCTCTTGAGCAGCATGTTGGCGTACTGGATTAGCTACTGGGTCCTTTACATCCATTCGGCTTCTTCCGCGTGCGTGGGAGACCTCGGAATAAGGAAGATTATCAGCGCCGCGATCAGCCCGGCGAGCGCGAAGGTATAGAAACCCCACGGCACCGCCAGCCCAGCCCCCACCAAGAATCCTCCAAGGATAGGCCCGGTAATCGCTCCCGTCCTCCCGACCCCCGCCGACCAGCCGAGCGCCGTCGCGCGGCTGCTTGCGGGGTAGTACTGGCCGACGTATGAGTATATGAGCGTCATCCCGCCAAAGGTTCCGACACCAGCCAACCCGGCTAGTATGTAGATCAGGAGCAACGGCATGTCGATGCTCAACAGGGATATGGACACCCCGGCCATGCAGAACGTCACGCCACAAACCAGTTTCGTGCCGAGCTTGTCCGCTATTCTGCCCACGACCAGAAGACCGACCGCCGCGCCCGCGTTGAAGAGCACCAGAAACGACAGGGCCGAACCGACCGAGTACCCGGCCTCCCTCATCACCTGGGGTAGCCAGGTACTCAGTCCGTATATAAGCATGAGACCAAAGAAGGAGGCGACCCAGAACGCCACACTCCGTAGAACGTAAAGTCTGGAGAAGAGCGTCTTGATGGCGTGAAGCTTGCCCTCGTGCGAAGCAGTCTCCTCCTCTCTCTGTACCGTACTGGCAACCTCTTGTAGGGGAATTCCGTGTTGCCGGGAGAGTACCTCCGCTTCGTCCCTACGACCCTGCGACAAAAGGAAGCTTATGGATTCCGGCAGGTACTTCAGGCCCAGGGGCACGACGATCAAGAACGGTAACAACGCGATGAAGAACATCACCGGCCAGCCGAAGGCGGGTAGCAGCACAATGGCGAGGCCCGCTGCTATGAGGCCTCCGACGTTGTAGCTGGCCATCATGGCCAGGTAGGTAACGTTGCGCCGGTGGCCGGGTGCGTACTCCAACGTCAAGGCCGTCGCCACCGGTATCAGTCCACCCAGTCCGATCCCGGCGAGGAAGCGGAACAAGCCGAAGATTTCCGGCGAGGGTGCTAGACCACACAGTGCCGTAAAGAGCGAGAACCAACTCACACAGATCAGGAGCGCCTTGCGGCGACCTATTATGTCCGTAACGGTACCCGCAAGCAGCGCGCCAACAAGCATGCCGATAATCGCGTAACTGCCGATAACTCCCACTCGCTCAGGCGTCAGGCCCCACGGCTCGTACTGCAACAAGGCCGGAACCACCGTCCCGTAGACGATCAGATCGTACCCATCGAACATGACCGCGAGGCCACACAAGGCCGGGACCAACCAGATCGCGGAAGTGGCTTTCTCCGCCGGGGTAGCCGAACTAGTAGACATTCCGACTGTCCTCCTTTCCTAGAGATTGCCTTCTACTGTTTATTACCGAGTCTCCATCGTTAACCAACTCGGCGACCGCTTCCCGCCAACCTACCACTTCAGTCATGTCGGACCCTTACCCGCATCCTAGTCCTCCTTCTCCGTCACTTGCCGCACAAGGCCGCTGCGCACGGAGCGCGGGAGGCGACCCGGCTAGAGTCTTCGCGCGAGCTTTCCTCCTTTGGAGATCGTCCGGAATCGGGTTGTTCTATACACGATTTAAGCTTTTGGTTCCTCGTTCCTCAGCCTTCCCTGGGTTGTAATTCTGCCTGCTTTCACGGCGTATGTCCAATATCTAACCTGCATATTGGATATACGGTTCTGATATAACGCACACTTGAATCTACGGCGTTTACGCTGTTCATAACGGTAACAGAAGAGTTGAGCTAGCCGTGCGGCCCAGAGGCCGCACATCG
>CADCVE010000004.1 GCA_902806065.1 uncultured Rubrobacteraceae bacterium
GCGTCCAGTGAGACGAGTCGAGTTTGCTGGAGACTCGTAAAACGCCGGCAACTAAACATACTCGGCAACGATATGGAACTTCAGGCCGCTTAACCATAAGCGCCTCATCGGTCCGGGCAGCCTACGGCCCGGTAACCGGTGTCATTTTAGTAGGATTACCTTACGGTCCCTGGCCCGGGGTTCGTAAGGGACACTCAATGGGCTAGCCCTCCCGCGGCGCCCCAGTTCGCGGGGTAGGGTGAAGCTAAACTGGGAGCAACGCTCGTACAATCTCACGGATGGCGCGTTCGCGGACGCGGGTTCGATTCCCGCCGCCTCCACTGTTTCGGGCTCGTCCTTCGGGGCGGGCCTTTCTCTTGCCTCCTGTTGTGCCGGTCGGCTCCTTCGGCGCATAATGGCGTGCGACCAGGAGGCGTGACCGCGAAAGGGGATTGTGTAATGTCCAAACTGCGGGGCCCAGAACACGGTAGGCGTAGCCCGGTGTTTTAACTGTGGCGACGTGCTCGGGCGCATCCGAACGTCCGCTGCGCATGGGCCACCCCGGGGACGGCCGGTGGCGTCGCCGGTGGCGTCGCTGCCAGGAGCTACCTCGTGCGTTCTATCGTTCTGACGGCTCTGAGCTTCGTGCTCGCCTTTCTTACGTTCGCCCTATACCGTTCCCGCCGTCTTCACCGGCGCGGCGGCCATCGTGTGCGGGGCTCTGGTCGATGGCAGGAGCGGTCGAGGGGACCACGCGGGCGCCGCGCAGATGTCGGGGTGGGCGAGGGAGGATCCTGGCCTGGGCCACCCTCGGGCTCCTGGTGGTCGTCGTCGTCGGCGCGCTGATCCTCGTGATCATCTTCGTCGCGGTCGCCGCCGAGAACACGGGCACGCGGCCTCCCTCCACGCGCCCTGAGCCTGTGCTTGCTGCTTCACCCGATGTTCAGGACCACGCGGCCGCGCAGGCGGCGTTCGTTCATTTCATCAAGGACGTCTGCAGCTTCTTCGAGGGGACGGCGGGTGATGCGGGGGCGGATGTTATGAGCGGCGGCGAGGTTCAGGGCGTCGCGAATGTCCTTGCGCGAGCCTGAAGGGGAGCCTATAAGATGGCGGCGAGCCCCGATCAGGTCCATCGGACTCACCGAGATCTCTCCGGCCGCTGCCCCAAGCACCACCAGCGTGCCGTCGGGGGCAAGTCCCGGGAGGGCGTCGGTCATGGACTCGCTAGACGGCGCGGTGGCGAGGATTACGTTGGCCCCGCCCTCCCAATCCAGGAGAGCTTCGGAGAGAGCGGCGCCGCTCTCGGAGATGAACTGCTCGGCGCCGAGGTTCTTCGCTTCGTCCTCCTTGTCCGGGCTGCTGGAGAGGACGGCGACGCGGGCTCCCATCGCTCTGGCGTAGAGCACGCCCAGATGTCCGAGGCCCCCGAGCCCGATTATGGCGACTCTCTGTCCCGGCTCGAAGCGGGCGTTTTTGAGGCCGTTGTATACGGTGAGTCCCGCGCACATCAGAGGTGCCGCATCGGCGAAGTCGAGAGCATCGGGTATTGGGGCGACGTAGGCGGCGGGGGCCAGCATAAACTCGGCGTAACCGCCGTCTTGCGTGATCCCGGTGACCTGCGGCGCCACCTGGCACAGCACCTCCTCACCGCGCGTACACTGCTCGCAGTGGCCGCACGAGGAGTAGAGCCAGGGCATACCGACCCGATCACCGGTTTGCGGCCACTCCACGCCCTCGCCGACCTCCTCGACCGTGCCGGCGACCTCGTGGCCGGGCACTATGGGGAATTGAGCGAATGGGAAGCCGCCCTGCAAGAGTCCAAGGTCACTGTGGCAGACGCCGCAGGCGTGGACCCGGATCAGGACCTGTCCCATCCCCGGTACGGGTCTCTCGCGCTCCTCGACCGCCACTTCGCCGTTCTGCTCCTTCATCACTACTGCCTTCACAGTGCACCCTCTTCCTGATCTCGTCTACCAGACTGTAAAGATGAGGCAACCGGTACCGGATCGCGATCCGAGCGTTTGCCCGACCTTCGTGTTAATACACGCTGAGTGAGTATAATCTGGCGCCGTGAGCGATTCACGTCCCATAGGCGTCTTTGACTCTGGTGTAGGCGGGCTAACGGTGCTCTCGGAGATACGGGACCGTCTGCCCTACGAGCACACGGTGTACTTTGGGGATACGGCGCGGGTGCCTTATGGGGTGCGGGATCTCGCGGAGGTCAGATGGTTCGCTTTCGAGATCATCCGCTACCTCATCGGCATGGACGTAAAGCTCGTGGTCATTGCCTGCAACACCGCGACGGCGGCGGCGCTCAAAGCGGCGCAGAGGACGTTCGGCGTCCCGATAGTGGGGGTTATAGAGCCAGGGGCACGGGCGGCGGTCCAGGAGACGCTCGACCGGCGCGTCGGCGTTCTGGCGACGGAGAGCACGGTGGAGAGCGGGGCATACCGGCGCGCCGTGCACAACCTCGATGCCGGGGTGGAAGTCTACGAGCAAGCCGCGCCCCGGTTCGTGCCACTTATAGAGCGCGGCATCGTCGATGGACCGGAGCTAGAGAAGGTTGCCCGAGGCTATCTCGATCCGCTCAAGGAGCGGGGGGTGGATGCGGTAATCCTGGGATGCACTCATTATCCTTTGATCTCCACGCCCATCAACCGCATATTGGGGCCGGAGGTGCGCCTGATCTCCTCCGCTGGCCAGACCGCTCTGGAGGTGGGACGTATCCTCTCTCGCCGGGGTTACCTGAGACGCCCGAGGAGTCCCGAAGACGAGGGCCAGCCGATGTTCGTATGCAGCGCGGACCCGGAAGAGTTCGCGGCTCTTGGGAGCCGATTTCTCGAAGAAGAGATTGAAGCCGCCATCCCTACCGCGGTGCTCTAAGCGCGTTTAGCTCTCTGATATACTTCCTGCGGACCTCGTACGGGGCGTGGCGCAGCCTGGTAGCGCACCTGCTTTGGGAGCAGGGGGTCGGAGGTTCAAATCCTCTCGCCCCGACCACAGGGCCGACAGCGAAGCTCGCGGGTGTAGCTCAAAGGTAGAGCCCCAGCCTTCCAAGCTGGTTATGGGGGTTCGATTCCCCTCACCCGCTCTCTACGCCGTTTATGAGCACGCCTTCCTTGCCTACCTCGGGTCGAAGAGGATATAGTCGGAGAGGAGCGTGCCCGGTAGGGCCGAGTCCTCGGGTCTCCGCCAGGATGAGAACGAAGGGTGTACAGTTGTGTTGACGTCCGAGATACTGCGCGGTTTGCCCGGGGCGCTGGATTGGATGGTGCTCTTCGACCTCCCCACGTTGCGCAGCTTGATCTCCGATACCATCGTCAGGGGTATGTTCTCGCTGCCCCCAGGACGCTAACCTCGGGCTCTACAGTCATGTCGTCTTGACGAGCCAGGGACCACTGGTCGCGTCCCGCGAGGGGTCGAGCCTGATCTCCGCGAACGGAAGAAAGATTTTTTCAGATGGCGAGAGGGAAGCGTGCCTCTATGATCGCTTCTCCGACCGGTTTGATCTGTTCCCCGTGAATGAGGCTGATTGCCTCGCCGTGGGGGAGATGCCACCTTTCCCCCCGGTCTTACTGCATCTGAAGGTTGTCAGTGGCTACGGCGAAGCTAGGGCAGTGTTTGCCACGGAACCCTCCGGCGAGCACTATGAGCTCCCGCATGATCAACCTCCGTTGTAGAACTCCGGCGCGTCTATGGTGACGAGAGAGAAGATGCTACCCCTGTAAGTGCGGGACTCTACGCCCCGTCATTTAGCATAGGCGGAGGTCCGAGAGAGCAGTGGCAGCAGTTCAGATGAGAGTATCCCTCCAATGGCGCCTGTCGCTGCCTGGAAGCCGTCTATACTACTAGGGGTACGGGTTCGCGCGATAAGGGGGAGCAGACGATGGGTTTCGGGCGATTGCTTTCGAGCATAGGTATCGGGGCGGCGACGGTGGATACGAGGCTGGACAGGGACGAGTTGGTACCTGGCGAGGAGGTGCGCGGGGTCGTCGAGGTCAAGGGCGGTAGTTCCGAGCAGGAGGTGAACGCTATCCGCCTCGAGGTCCAAACTTACTACAAGCGTGAGTCGGGGGACAGCACAGTCACCGAGACCGGTACCATCGAGCGCTTCCCCGTCTCCGGACACCGAACCATAGGGGCGAACTCTCAGGAGGAAATTCCGTTTGCCTTCCGTCTACCCTACGACACACCGTTGACGCTTGGTCGTTCTTCCGTCTGGATCCGGACCGCCCTCGATGTGAGGATGGCGTTCGACCCTTCCGATAGCGACGTCGTTACCGTACGTCCCAACCCTACCATGCGGTTCGTCCTGGACTCTATGCAGCGCCTGGGCTTCCATATGAGGGAAGTGGAGAACGAAGAGTTGCCCCATCGCCTCCGGCGTCGGCTGCCCTTTGGCCAGGAGATCGAGTTCGTCCCCGGCTCAGGGGAGTTCCGCGGCAGGTTCGATGAGGTGGAGCTTCTCATGTTCCCCTCCGAGGACTCGGTGGACCTGATCCTCCAGGCAGACCGTCGTGCCCGCGGCCTGGGTAGCTTCCTGAGCGAGGCGATGGGCACCGACGAGTCCTACGCCCGCCTGACCGTACCGGAGAGCGCCACCCCCAGCGAGATCAGGGAGGCCCTGGCGCAGACTATTCGCCAGCACGCTTGAAGGTTCAATGACTCGTGGGACGGGGATGGCGGCAAGACGTTTGAGAGCGAGAAGATAGTGTCCCAACGATCAGGCCCGGAGCTCTTGAAATGCTTGTAGCGATCTTCATAACACTACTCCACCTAACGGTGCTCAACCCAGTACCTTGCATCTTCGGACATCAACACTCGAAGGCTTCCTCGAAATTCTTTTCTCACGATCTTACGATGGTGACGATGTTTCACAGGCGTGTTCTAGATGGGGTGTCTGTTGCTTATAGAAAACCGTGGGAAGAGGGGAGACGGAAGTTACCAGCGAGGCCCTGATCGGGGCGGTCAACGAGGCTTACTGTTGGCTGCGTGCCGTTACGGGAACCTTAGCGAGAGCCGCCTGTCCGCTCGCCGGGTATCTCCGCAGAATCCGCCCGGACAACGACGAGGCGACCCTGGAGACGAACAACGAGCGGACAACGCATCTCTGCCTCAATGGCCTGCTCGAACACCGGCATGCGAGGCGCGAGGTGAACCGGCTGCGCCTAACTATTCCTTTGGTAGTCGAAGGGAGGCTAGGATGAGTGAAGAGGAGACAAGCGGGAGGACCTGCACCCTTGCCTAAGCCCGAGGCCCATGCCTATACCGACGGGGCATCCAGCGGCTCCCGTGGCCCCGGAGGCTATGGGGTCGTTTTGACGTGGAAGGGTAAGACCCAGGAGATTAGCGGCGGCGAGCAGAACACCACGAACCAACGGATGGAAGTGACCGCTGCATGTATTGCCCTGGAAAAGATAGACGAGGGACACACCGTAACCATCTACTCTGACTCATCCTACCTTATCAACTGCATGAGGAGAGAGTGGCACAAGAAGTGGCGGGAGAACGGCTGGTTCAACCACCTCAAAGAGCCGGTGGCGAACAGAGACCTATGGGAGAGGTTGTTGGCAGCGACGCTGCGTCACCAGGAAGTGCGATGGAGAAAGGTAAAAGGGCACTCTAAGACCAGAGGTCCTCACAGGACCGGAAACGACCGGGCCGATGAACTCGCCGTGGCCGCGAAGAAGGAGGTCGCGGGTGGTTGAAGAAACGGTTGACCACCTCTCTTTTTCAAGGAGCGGAGATCCCGAGACTTGCTAGATGAGCTACGCGATAATAAAAGAGACCAAGCCTTCGACGTTGGGGGTAGCGGAGTGAGCGGATTGTATGAAGTGGCAACGTGGTTTGTTTATGCGCTTGCGGCGATCATGCTGCTCGCCGCAAGCGTGGCCGCGGTTCTGGCTGGGCTGGGACTGAAGTTCGTGGCAACGTTTCTGCGGGAGCTCGGTGAAGGCCGCGAAGAGGGCGACACCCAACATGCCGAGGACGACCCGAGAACCCCCACACGAGCGAAGGGTTCGAGGTAGGTGACAGGTTCCAGATGAACGCGAGGATGTGAGCCAACATAACGGGGCAGGACTTGATTCGGCTAACAGAACTCTCGCCCCATTCGTGGTCCCGTCCACAAGGTCCGGGATATTGCCGTGTTGCATGCGGACTTGGGTATCGAACGTTAGATCCTTTGGACCAGCGTAGCCTACGGTAGACGCCAGGTAGACGAAGGCCTCACGCGCTTCTCCGTACCGTCGCAGAATGTACAAGAGCGATTCTGGGGCTAGGTTCTCCAACTGGAAGGTCAGGCCGGGGGCGACATGACCGAGCATCGAGTACCGATCCAAGAGCATCTTCCCAAAGGGGGCATACACTCAACTACAAGGCATCTTACAAGCACTAGCCGGAGAATATCCGAAGCCCATGAGCAGTAGGTAGAGGGGACCATGGATACCCTCTCCGAAAGTCCACAGGGCTTCTATAAAAGTTACCTGTACTTGATTTTGGCGACCGTTGCCTTCCGGAGTCCCAAACCTTCTTTCCCTATGTTCTATACAATTCGCGCAAATAAGGGAGTATGGATTTGAGCAAGGGGTGCTTGAGCGAGGAACAGCGACGCTACTTCGAGGAGCTGCTAGCCTACCTGCACGACGAATTGAAGGCTCGTAAGGACCCAGAGGCTACCGAGCAGAGGGTCCGAATGTTTGCTTCCCTGGCTGGGGAGGCGGGCATAGCCCAGGTACTTGAAGACAAGCGCCTCGCCGAGGAAGGCTTGGTCTACCTTTTCGAGGAGGGCAAGCGTCTTACCAAGCATATAGACCAGTTGTATCCTCTCGACGTGCCGGCTGTTCTGGCCGAAATGGAGAGGACCACGGCCTTGAGCGCCGAGTTTATAGAGAGTGACGGCGCGGTCTACGTTATCGAGTATGCCGGGCGCAAGCTGGTAACATCGGACCCCGGGGACCCGAGTGCCCTCCTGAGGGCCCGTTGGCGTGAGCTGAAAGGGGGGTGGCCGCGGTTGTAGGTGGCCACCGTCGCCGGGCCACTGTCCGGACGTTCTGCACATCGTCGCTGGTTTATTTCCGCCGCAACTCCTTCCCTTACAGCGGCGGAGAGGACCGGGCATGGTCGGGCGAAGGGGCTATTCTGCGGGCCATACTTCAGGATAGCCCCTTCGTGGGACACGAACGCCAAGCTACGAGCAGAAGGGGACGACTATGAGGAACCTGACCGAAGCTACTGTCCTGGTGACGGGTGCCACTGACGGCCTGGGTAGGCGCGTGGCCCTGAAGCTTGCCGAGCGGGGTGCCACGGTGCTGCTGCACGGCCGCAGTATAGAACGTTGCGAAGCGGTCCTGGAAGAGGTAAGGAGGCAGACGGGCGGCGAGGAATCTCGCTACTACCTCGCCGACCTCTCCTCGCTAGCCACGGTGCGTGGGCTGGCCGAACAGATCTTCTCGGAGCACGACCGCCTGGACGTGCTTGTCAACAATGCGGGTATCATCGCCCGGGAGCGCAAGGAGACCGAAGACGGCGTGGAGCTCACTTTCGCCGTCAACTACCTGGCGCACTTCTTGCTCACCAACCTGCTCGTGTCGCTCCTGCGCGGCTCGTCGCCCGCGCGGATCGTCAACGTTGCCTCGGCTGGCCAGAGTACCGTGGACTTCCGCGACGTCATGCTAGAGCGGGGCTATAATGCAATGAGAGCCTACACGCAGAGTAAGCTGGCCCAGGTGATGTTTACCCTCGAGCTGGCCGAGCGTCTCCAGGGCAACGGGGTAACCGCCAACGCCCTGCACCCTGCTACTCTGATGGACACCAAGATGGTGCTCGAGACCTTCGGCCGCGCCTCGAGCAGCGTGCGGGAGGGTGCCGAGGCCACGGTGCGCCTCGCCGTCTCACCGGAGCTAGAGGCGACAACGGGCCGCTACTTCGATGGGACACGCGAGGGGCGCGCGAACCGCCAGGCGTACGACGCGGAGGCCAGGAAGAGGCTGTGGGACTTGAGCGAGGAACTCTGCGGACGCTTGCTCGAACCCCTCCCTCGCGGGCAGTAATCAACGCATGAACACGCCTGGCTTTAACGTTGGGAAGCCCGGACAAGCCTGCGACAACTCGAGGTCTCCTCTGCGGGAGCCACACGAAAAACCGGGAACAGGTTGTCCTGCGCTCTCTTCGGGTAACGATACTTTCGTGAGCCATGTGGTGCTTTTGGGCGATTCTATCTTCGACAACGCCGCTTACGTGGCGGCGGGGGCGCCAGACGTCGTCCGTCAGGTGCGCCAACGGTTGCCTTACGGCTCGGAAGCGACGCTGGCGGCCATCGACGGGAGCAAGACCAGAGACGTGCGCGAACAACTCCGATACCTACCGGCGGAGGCGACGCACCTGATCGTCAGCGCCGGTGGCAACGACGCGCTCCACAGCAGCGACTTCCTCACTGCGTCCGCCCGCTCCAACGCCGAGGCGCTCTTGGGCCTGGCTGACATCGGCGACGAGTTCGAGCGGGGCTACCTCGCCATGTTGGCGGAGGTGCTCAAGTGGGGAATACCGACGGCGATCTGCACCGTCTACTACCCGCGCTTCCCCGAGGCGGTTTTGCAGAGGACAGCGGTCACGGCGCTGACGGTGTTCAACGACTGCATCGTCCGCGCGGCATTCGCCCACGGCCTCCCCCTGCTCGACCTGCGACTTATCTGCACCGAAGAAGGAGACTACGCCAACCCGATCGAACCCTCGGCACGGGGTGGCGAGAAGATCGCGCGGGCCATAGTGGAGGCGGTTGAGCATGGCTTCTCTGGAGGCAAGACCGAGGTGTTCATCTGAGCCGGAGGGAAGGGACAGTCCACTCAGCACCTCGCCTGTGAGGGCACGCTCTGTAACGCGTTATTCTTATAGCAGCAGGTGGCACGGCTGAGTGTAGAGGGACCGGGCGTGGCGAGCGCCTTTGGAGTGCCCGCTGCTGCCTCGGACGAGCCGAATCATAGGGGACGCTCTCATGACGTCGGATCTACGCGACACCTATCTGGCCCACAAGGCGTGCGCGGTAGTTGAAGCGGTCACCCCACAAACAAACGCATGGGTCGGGCAAGCGGCAGACGGTCTAAGAGGCAATCTGGCAACTCAAGGAGTTCTTCGGCCTGAAGCAGCACCGAGCGAAGACTTCGGGCGGGCTGCTGACCCGGCTGGCGGCCAAGGTCCTCGCTTACGCTTGCCGGCAAGCAATCAATGCCACGTTAGGTCGGTTGCTACGCAGTCTTGCCTCTGTTCTGATCTGAGCAATCGCACGACAACGGCCTTGGGTGCGAAGCGGTCCGCGCTCGCAATGTTCTCGGGGGCATGAGCAGACCTAGTGGGGCCAGAGAGAGAATGCCTGGGGCTGCTTCGACTTCGCCTGGCGTCAGCCAACCGGAGAAGACTTTCCGGTAGTCGGGTCAGCACGATTAGACGAGAGAAGGGGCGGGAACATCCTTCAGGTCAGGATAGCGTACGAGAGGAGGAAGATGGATTTCCTCGGCAGCATCATGGGTAGCGGCGAGCGGCGTGAAGACTACCGGGACTTCACGAACCGCTACGATGAGGGAGCACCGTACGACAGGATCTCCGACGAAGAAGCGATGAGCCGTTACGCGGAGGTGGCTCCAAACCTGTCGGACGACGAGTACCACGAATCGGCCCGCGAGGCCTTCTCCCGCATGGACCCGGAGGAGCGCGCGCAGTTCGGCCAGCAGCTCCGAGAGCAGGCCGACCAGCAGGGCTACGGCGATTTCATAGACCGAGACCATGACGGCCAAGATGACCGCTTCCAGGATCCCGACCACCTGGCCCAGATGACGAGCCGTATGCACCGGGAGCAGCCTGACATGCTAGGCAGTCTCCTGGGGGGAATGATGGGCGGCGGGGGCGCAGGGCTCTTGGGCGGGATGATGGGAGGAGGCGGTACGAGCGGTAGCCACGGCGCCTCCGGGGGCAGCGGCATGATGGGCAACCCCATAGCCAAAGCCGCCCTGTCCGGTATCGCCGCGATGGCCGCAAAGAAGATGATGGGCGGGAGGTAGTCCGAGGCGACCGACTCCCCTTAGGGCAGGGAGGCCCAGGCGGCGGGTATTACTATCTCCTGCTGCCTGGACTCACTTTCTCTTCGTGTGGGTCTCGACTAGCACTTCGGAACCTAGTGTCCGCTTGACCGGGCACTTGTCCGCGATCTCTCGGAGCCGTTCGCGTTGCTCCGCATCCAGGGGGCCTTCTAGATTCAGTTCCAGCTCGATGCGGTCGATCTTCCCGCTCTCCGTCTCGCACTCCTCGCAGTCCTTCGCGTGGACCCTCCCGTGCTCCGCTCGCACCGTTACTGACTCTAGCGGCCATCCCTTGCGGTCCGCGTACATCCGCACCGTCATCGCGGTGCAGCTCCCGAGAGCAGACAGCAGGTAATCGTACGGCGTAGGACCGGCATCTGTGCCCCCGAGAGCGGCTGGCTCATCGGCCACCAGCGCGTGCTCGTTGACCGTAACCTCGGTGCACAGGGCGCTCTCCGTGTACACGACCACGCCGCCGTCCTTGCGATCCATCTGCATAACACTCCTTCCTACTCGCCGCCCGGGAATCCGCTCTATCGGCGACGGTCGCGTCTTAGTGCCCCGCTATGTTAAACGCTAAGAGCCCCTGCGGTATGCTATTCCTCGCGAGTGAGCCCGACGAGCTCTATCTGGCACCGCAGAAGAACGGGCTCCAGGCGGCACGGGTTGGCCTCGGCGGGAGCGGACCCCCTTGGCTGTCGAGTACTGTCGAGGCGCCCCAGACACTTGGGATGTTACTATCGACCGAAAGGGGTAGGAGGAGCGGCGCATGGGGACGGTTTTCACACGTATCATCGAAGGGGAGGTGCCGGCCAGCTTCGTCTGGCGCGACCGTTCGTGCGTGGCCTTCCTGAACATTACCCCCCTCGCCCCGGGCCATACGCTCGTCGTCCCCAACGAAGAGACCGACCACTGGATCGACCTTGGTCCCGGCTTGGCCGCACACCTTATGTCTGTCTCCCAGGCCATCGGCAAGGCCCTCCAGAAAAGCTTCGAACCGGAGAAGGTCGGGCTCGCGATAGCAGGGCTGGAAATTCCCCACGCCCACGTCCACGTATGGCCTATACACGGGCCCATGTCCTTCCCAATAAATCCCGAGGAAGAAGACCCGCCGGAGCCTGACTGGCAGAAGCTAGACGAGGCGGCCTGTAGCATCCGGCAGGCGCTTAAGGACCTCGGCTTCCAGCAGTATGTAACCGACTGAAGGCAGTGTAGCGTTGGAGCCTTTTGCTGTGGGGGAGGCCCCGGCGGCGGAGGCGGGTCGCAGTGGGAGTGCCGTAGGGCTCGATCGACGCGAGGCACGACAAAGCCGCAGTCGTTGTAAAAATAGAATGGACGCCCCGGATCACAATCGCTGTTTATCGCATTTCTTGAACGTAATCGGCCTTCCCCGAAGGTGTCAGTGCCCTCGGGTACTTCAACGGCAGACACTCAGAAAGACGTGCTGCCGTATCGCGTCTCTCGCATATAGACCACCTGTTAGACGGCAGCAACCCATTCCGGTCAACCGAAAGCGAGCTTCAACCCTGGTGCAGGGGCTTCCCTTGCGAATCAGGGGCGCTTGCGGTTTCGCCCTTCGTGGCGTGTATGCCAGGCGAAACTTCTTCGCCTTTACAGTCGTGGAGTTGCTTGGCTTGCCGAGGCAGTTTACTTACCGGGCATAAGTATCTTGAAGACCTCGGCGAGCCGTTCGTAAGAGCTTAGTCGCTCGTCGTGGTCGTAGACGTTGGTGGTCACTATGACTTCATCTGCGACGGTATGTTGGGCGAGTTTCTCGATGCGTGTCCGCACGGTCCGAGGATCTCCGAGGACCTGCATCGAGCGGTAGGTGTCGGCCAGCCGACGTTCAGCCGGTGTGTAGGGGTAGGCCATCGCCTCCTCAGGGCTCGGCAGCGGCCCTGGGTTTCCGCTACGCATACGAACCCAGGCCAGCTGCATGGAGGAGGCGAGTTCCTCTGCATGCTCGTTAGTCTCGGCACAGATGACGGATACGGCGAGGATAGCTGAGGGACGCTCGAAGTTCTCCGAGGGCTCGAAGCTCTCGCGGTAGGCGCGCATGGCAGGGGCCGGAGCCGCCGGGCTAAAGTGCGAGGCGAAGGCGTAGCCGAGGCCCATCTCCCCGGCCGCTCTCGCCGAGTAGCCACTGGAGCCGAGAAGCCAGATCGGTGGCAGCCGGACCTCGCTCGGCATAGCGATTACCGACCGCAGCGGATGACCTTCGGGGAATCCGCCGCCCGAGAATGCCAAGAGCTCGCTAAACTGCTGTGGGAAGTCGTCTGCCCCCTGCCCGTCCCGCGAGCGGCGCAGTACCGTGGCCGTTACAGGGTCGGTGCCCGGGGCCCGCCCTATGCCGAGGTCGATACGCCCTGGGTGCAAGGCCTCCAACACTCGGAAGGTCTCGGCGACCCTCAGCGGAGCGTGGTTGGGAAGCATGATCCCACCGGCACCAACTCGGATGTGGGATGTCTCGCTCGCCACGTGCCCGATCATCACCTCTGGCGCGGAGCTGGCGACGCTGGGCAGGTTGTGGTGCTCGGCGAGCCAGTATCGTTCGTATCCTAGCCGGTCGGCAAGCCGGGCCACTTCGAGCGTATTGCGAAGCGCCTGGGCGCCGTTCGAGCCCGAGCTTACCGGCGAGAGGTCGAGGACGGAAAGCCGGAGATCCATATCGTGTAACCCCTTCGTAGAGAAGTTCTTCTAGAAACGTCTTGTCACTTATTCTATCCGCACTAATACTGCGTCCTGTGGATTTACCTGAAGCACAGGGGCAGCCGCATCTATGTGCACTAGAGCTCCATCGACTGGTTCTCCTCTGTCCTTGCATGGAGAATTTCCCTGTTGTCGATTGATAGATCAATCGTTGTGAGAATTGCTGGAGCGTTCAACTTGGTGCAGCAATGAGAGCACTGCGAATGCTCCGGGCTATGCATGAAGTAATCGATACGTACAATATGCAGGAGTGGAGGAAGGACTTCACTTTGACGGTTCTATACGAAGTCTTCTAGGGGTGGGGACGTATCTGGTGGTAAAAAGATACTCAACTCGCAAGACGACATCTCTTCCATTATAGAAGCGGGCAGAGAAGAGCTACTAGATCTTGGTCTACACAATCCCCTGCTCAACTATCGTCCTTCGCGCACGAGGGGTTGAGATCAGCGACGAGCTGCCGGGAGTATAGTCTTCCACGAGCTACGCCATACGTGCGCTACAATTAGGTTTATGAAGGGTCAGCATCTAAAGAAGGAAGCCGGGCTCCTGGGTCATTTAGCGTTGCTTTTACGCTGGATAAGTACAGGCATATCATCCCCGGTCTCGCAGATAATGTTATGGAGGACGCTCTAAAATGAGATTTTGCGCTCCTTGCTGCTGCCCTACTGCTGCCATCGGACTAATCGCTCTTCCGCACGGTGAGAGAGAACGCGCCGATTTGCAGGTTTGTTGCGTGTTGCGCCCGTAGCTCAGCTGGATAGAGCAGCGGACTTCTAATCCGCCGGTCGCAGGTTCGAATCCTGCCGGGCGCGCTCCTGAAAGTAGCAGTTTTGCAGGGAAACCGCAAAGCACTTCCAGAGCTAGATTGCTCACACTAGAAACTTGACACTCAATCTGACACCCTAAGCTTGCGTTTTAACCCTGCCGACGGTTAAAGGGTGCGGGACGCTGCGGGTGAGTGCATGATGGTTGCACCATGGAAACTCTCGATACTCTTCACGCCTTCCGCTCTTTCCGCGACTCGTTCTACGAGTGTCTCGACCGTAGAGCCGACGCTCTCTTCGACCTCACCGACGCACTCCTCACCGCCGAGGTCGTTCCTTCCCCCGTACACCTCAGCCTCCAGGTCTCCCATCGTCGCGGGTGGGGTAGCCTCTACGCCGCCTTGGCGCACGGAGCAATGGACCCCGAGGCTCTGCGCGACCTGCTCGCCCGAGTCCCGTTGGCCGGGGCCGAGGACGAACAACCCGTCTATGCCGTGGACGTAAGCGTGTGGCCCCGCTGCGACGCCGAAAGCAGCCCCGAGCGCGGTTTCTACTACCATCCATCCCGCCACTCCTCCGGCCAACCCATAGTAGCGGGTTGGGCTTACCAGTTCGTCGCCCAACTCAACTTCGTTCGCGAGAGCTGGACGGCTCCCGTAGACGTCGCGCGTGTTCACCCTTCGCGGGACGCCAACGAGGTCGCCGCAGAGCAGATCAAGGCGTTGCTCGGTCGGTCGCCTGAGGAAGGGAAGACCGCTCCCATGTTCGTCTTCGACGCGGGCTACGATCCAGTGAAGCTGCAGCAGGGGCTTGAGGGGAGCGGTCCGTGCCAGATCCTCGTACGCTTACGCGCCGGGCGTGGCTTCTACGGCGACCCGAGCCTCTCCGAACTGCCCGCGAACATCGGTCGACCGCGTAGACACGGACCGAAGATGAAGTGCAACGATCCCTCGACCTGGCCCGAGCCCGACCACGAGTACGCATGCGAGGACGCCGGCTACGGGAACGTGCGCGTGAGAGCGTGGTCCGGACTGCATCCGAAGGTCGCGTCGCACGAAGGACGGGGAAGCCGGGGCCCCTTGCCGATCGTGGTCGGGACGCTCGTGCTGGTGCAAGTCGCGCGGCTGCCCCGCGGCGAGAGGAGGCGCGAGCCCCGGGCGTTGTGGCTGTGGTGGGCAGGCCCCGAAGGGATCGCGCCGGAGTTGGGATTGCTATGGCGCGCCTACGTCAGGCGCTTCGATGTGGAGCACACGTTCCGCTTCCTCAAGCAGGCGTTCGGGTGGACGAGCCCACGGCTGCGCCACCCCGAGCAAGCCGACCGGTGGACGTGGCTGATCTTGGCCGCCTATACGCAGTTGCGCCTGGCGCGCGGGTGCGTGTTGGACCTGAGACTGCCGTGGGAGCGCCGCTACGAAGCCTCCCGACTGACGCCGACGCGGGTACGCCGAGGGGTTTTGGGAGTTTTGGTGGAAGCGGGGACGCCCGCGAAGCCGCCGAAACCGTGCGGGAGGTCTCCTGGGAGGCCCAAAGGACGCCTCTCGGGTCGGGCGAAACGCTACCCGGCCCTTAAAAAGAGCGCCTGAGACCGCGAAGACCGCGAAGACCGCGAAGACGAGAGTTTTGCGATGAGCTTTATGTACACTGCAAAACTACTCGTGCTTAAAACGCAAGCTAAGAGCTTGCGCCAATAGGCTGGCAACTTTTCATACTTGGCTACTCTACGAACGATCAAGCCGCCTCTTCGGCGTCTATTGACACATTCGCTACTCGTCTATTGGCGCGGCCTCTAAGTAATAGATATAGGACATTCGTACTACGCCTATCCGGGACATTGTCCCGGTTTGGCAGGCTCGGGCCGAAAGAGCTTGCGACTGGAACTAAGGGACAGGGTGCCGCTCTATTCACCCTATTGCCGAGAAGGCACAAGAAAGGACCGGAGCTCGAAAGAAGCCCCGGTCCACTGCCCTCTTTTCAGGATTACTTCTCCTACTGCGTCGACTAGGTAGCCGTTGTCTCGGTAGCCGTTGTCGTCGTCGGGGTCTGGAACTCTAACACCTCGTCGGTGATGTCGACCTGTTGGCCATCCACGACCTCGAACACCTTCTCGCAGTTTTCGACCTTGTCCGCCGCCGTTATGTCGCCGCCCTCGTCCCTAACCACGTCGATGGTTGCCTCGTCGGTGCCGGAGCCGCAGTTAATATCGTCGCGGGTGTCCCCGTCGTTAGTAAAGACCTTGTCGTCGCCAGAGCCGGCGTTTATCGTGTCGGCGTCGTTACCGGACCGGTTGGCCTTGATGGTGTCGTTGCCGCCCCTGGCGCGGATGTCGTCCTGCTTGGTACCTTCCCGCTCACGGATCATATCGTTGTTATCGGTACCTTGGCAGATCACGGGGTCCGGGCTTCTGTCCGACTTCGTGCCGCACGTGATGTCCGCCGCTAACGCGACCGCGGGAGTAAGGGAGAGGAGCAGCGCTCCCACCACCATCACCAAAACTGTTCGTCTCACTATAGGTTCCTTCCTTCTTACTCATTTTTCGTTAAGTACTCTCCGACTCACACTCGAGCCTCTTACAATGTCGCGCCCCTTTCTCCTACAGTGGAGCGAGGACCTACCCCGTCGAGCAAGAAACCCGCTCCGGTATCTGTCGCGCTGTAGCGAGGGAACCTGCCCCGGCGGGCAAGAAACTCTGCACCCGCTACGTCGTGACATAAAGGATTGTAGAGGGTGACAAGTAGCCTGTATGTCGGTCAAGTGGTCATATTTTTAGGATTCTTGTCGGTCAAGTGGTCATATTTTTGTAGACCACCCTTGTAGACCCCCCACCCACGACGCTAGAGAGCTGCCTCTAAGGCGACCCCTATTCACCGACCTTCCGAGAGAAACTGTCCAATTAATCGGTCCTGCTAGGGCGATGGCGTACGCTTCTTCTCATGAGAAGGAGATACCCCACAGATCTTACCGATGCCGAATGGGAGTGCATCGAGCCTCACCTCACATCTCCCACCAACAAGCGAGGACGACCGAAGATATATAGTTTGCGCCATGTCCTCGACGCTATCTTTTACCTCCTTAGGAGTGGCTGTGCTTGGCGGCTACTCCCCCGTGAGTTTCCGCCTTGGCGAGTCGTCTACTACTGGTTCAGAAAATGGCGCATCGCCGGTACCTTTGAGCGGTTAAACTCGGCGTTGCGTGAGCGCTTGAGGGTACGGCGGGGGAGAAACCCGCATCCCAGCGCAGGTATTGTCGATTCTCAGTCGGCCAAGACAAGCGGTGCAGGTGGCGAAGCACGCGGTTACGATGGTGGCAAGA
Source organism: uncultured Rubrobacteraceae bacterium (assembly GCA_902806065.1). Taxonomy (GTDB): domain Bacteria; phylum Actinomycetota; class Rubrobacteria; order Rubrobacterales; family Rubrobacteraceae; genus Rubrobacter_F. The sequence continues at coordinate 16,832 of CADCVE010000004.1, forward strand.
AGGTTCGCGGCCGCAAGAGACACCTGTTGGTGGACACAGAGGGCTTGGTTCTAAAAGCCAAGGTACACAGCGCCAAGGTACCCGACCAGGACGGAATCAAGTTGCTGCTGAAGACCGCCCGCGAGCGCCTTCCGCGCCTCTCTCACCTGTGGGTGGACGCAGGTTACCAGGGCAGGGGCAAGGAGTGGGCAGAACAGGAACTCGGTCTGAGTGTCGAGGTTGTGCGCCGCACGCCGAAGCCCACATCAGAGAAGACTGCAAAGATCTGGGCACAGGAGTGGGCCAAGGAGGGACAAGAGATCGACTGGCAGAAGCTGCTTGGGCGTCGGGGCTTTGAGGTGTTGCCGAGGAGGTGGGTGGTGGAGCGGACCTTCGCTTGGTTGAGCCAGAACAGGCGGATGAGCAAGGACTACGAGAGGTTGTGCGCCACCGGCGAAGCGTTTGTGTACGCTGCGATGAGTAGGCTGATGGTAAGGCGCTTGGCGCGTACCTGAGATTAATTGGACAGTCTCTAGCAGCAGTCTAGTGAATAGACGTATCTCCCTCCCTCTGGGGCAAGCCTGCAGCTCCGTGGCCAACTCGGTGGGTAAGTCGGTGGGTGGAAGTCATTCCAAATTAGCCGCCGGGGATGTA
>CADCVE010000005.1 GCA_902806065.1 uncultured Rubrobacteraceae bacterium
TACTCCCACTCGTAGAGAGCCTTGGCCTCGTCGAGGCCCTCGTAGCACTGAAGCCGGATGAGTTGACGGTCAAGAGCGGAGGCGAGGGCTTTGGCGAGTTCGGTCTTGCCGACGCCAGCGGGACCTTCGGCGAGGATGGGCTTGTCCAGGCGCGTTGCCAGGAATACTACTGTCGCCAGCTTACGGTTGGAGACGTAGCCCTGTGATGCCAAGCGAGGCTCTACCTCGTCGATACTTGCGAACGCGGCGCCGTCTGTGTTGACGCCCCCTGTATTTGTAGTCACTCTACCTCCACCTATGGATCCCTTATATGCTTTCTTTTATCAAATGCATTTTCTTTTATCAACTCGCTCGTGCGTGCCGCCGATGCTCGAAAAAGCGGGGACATCGCCAACGATGCCCCCGCGACACGACGATTGATTCGCCGCTTTGCTACGCTCAGTTTCCTCCGCCGTATCCTTCTTCTATGCGTATATCGGGACTGCAAATAGGCGCGACCGGAGGATTGACCTGGGCACTGCCCTGGACGGTACGTGGGTCCGTGGCACCTTGCATACGGTACTGACCCGGCAAACTCGACATTTTCGAATGCATGCTGAAATCGTCGTAGATCATATCGAGCAGGAGCTCACAGCAAGCCACCTCTTACTCACCCCAGGTCTTGCTCAGGACACGGATCCAATTCTCGTGAGCGAGCTTTCGGAGCGCCCCGTCGTCGTAACCTCGGTCCCTGAGCGCCGACATCAGCCTCGGCAGGCCCGACACGTCACCTATCTCCCGCGAGATCAAAACCCCGTCGAAGTCGGAGCCGAAGCCGACCCTGTCGATCCCGACTCGCTCTACCAGGTAGTCGATCTGCCGGACCATCACTTCCAGAGGAGTGTTTGCATCCCGGGCCGCATCCTCACGCAGGAAGTTGACCGCGAAGTTGAGGCCGACCATTCCGTCGGAGGCGGCTATGGCGTCGAGCTGCGGGTCCGTGAGGTTTCGGGTGGAGGCGCAGAGAGCGTAAGCGTTGGAGTGGCTCGCGACGAGTGGGGCATCTGAGAGAGCCGCCACATCCCAGAAGCCTTTCTCATTCAAGTGGGACACGTCGATCATGATGCGGAGGTCGTTGCAGGCGCGAACCAACTCCCTACCGGCTTCTGTTAGCCCCGGCCCTGTATCCGGTGAGCGCTGAAAGTGCACGGCGACACCCTCGGCAAAGGCGTTCGGCCGGCCCCAGACAAGGCCCAGTGAGCGCAGCCCTGCCTGGTACAGCACGTGCAGCGCGTCGAGGTCAGTGTCGATCGCGTCGGCGCCCTCCATGTGGAGCACCGCCGCCATTACTCCCTCCTCCAGGCACCGCTGCAGCTCGGCGACGGAGCGGACGACCCGGAATTTCCCTTCCGAGCGGTCCTCGATCCTGAACAGCGTGGCAGTATCGGCCATCGTGCGGCGCAACGCGTGCGCGACATCAAGTGCGGGTGGAAGCCCCCTCGGAGTTCGTTCGGGCGTTTTAGGCGAGGGAATCCAGACGGCAAAGAAGCCGCCCCCGAAGCCCCCTTCCCGTGCCCGGGGCAGATCCAGGTGTCCCCCCTCACCGTGCTCGAAGAACGCGTCGGGTCCGCCCCCATCCGGCCCACCGAGCCTCAGCAGTACATCGTTGTGGCCATCGAACACGACCGGAAACGCATTCCGACCCATACGAGCATCTCCCTTCTCGACGACTTAGTATTGTAAGCCAAGTTGCCCCCTACCCGAACAGTCAACATCCTCCCGTACCCCGAGAGACGCCCAAAACCTGCTCTGGATCGAGAGGACGAAATAGACGATGCCATAATTTAGAATCTACAGGCTCCAGATCTGTCGACGGGCGGCGAGCACCGCCAGCGTGATGGCAATGCAGCCACCCCCCATGACCATGCCGGCCCACAGGGCGCCTGCCCATTCGGCGACGGCGCCGATCAGGATCGCTCCCAGCGGCATTAGTCCTCTATCCATTAGTGCGATGCTCATAATCCGGCCCCGGAGTCGATCCGGTACTCTTGTTTGGAGGGTGACACGGCTCATCGTACGATATGTTGAGCTGGCGAGCCCCACCAGGAACATCATGACTGCCGCCGTAACGAGGGTTTGGGCGAACATAAACAGGAGAAGAAACAGGCCGAAGCCGATGGTCGAACATACCAGCCATTTTCCCGCCCCTTCCGTTTCGCTACCCAGCGACAGCCAAACTGACCCTGCGAGAGCACCCGCCGCGGCGACCGAAAGCAGGATGCCAAGCCCTTCCGGTCCGAGTTGCAAGAGATCCTCCGCAAACAGCGGCATCATGGCGGTGTAAGGAAACGCGAACACCATGGGCACCACGGCCAGGATCAATAGAGACTGGACGGTTGGGCTGTTCTTCACGTAAACAGCCGCCTCTTGAATATCCGCTTTTAGGCCGTTGGAAACGGCATACCTGTTGGATTTCGGGTGAACAACAAGCAGAGAAAGCAACACGGCCACGATGCTGCACCCGCTGATCCAGAACACATCCGCGACCTCCATCACGGCCAGCAAGGCTCCGGCAATCGCCGGTCCCAGGATGCGAGAAAGGTTTCGCACGGCGCTGTCGACCGCGACCGCGTTGGCTACCTGGATCTCCGGTACCAGATTCGGGATCAGTGAATTGCGAACCGGGATAACCACGGCCATCAAGGCCGAGCGTAGCGTTACCACGACGGCTAACAGCCAGAACGGACTGCCCGTCCCCAACAAGTATCCGACGCAGAACGTTAATGGCATGATCCCGGCCTGCAGCAGGATCAACAGCTTTCGACGATCGCTTCGATCCGCCAGTACGCCGGCGGGGACGCTAAGCAAGAAAGCGGGAACCATCCGACAGGCGTTGATCAAGCCCAGGTACAAAGCGGAGCCGGTGAACTCGAGAACCGCCCAGTTCAAAGCGACCAGGGTCATCCACTCACCTGCCTGGCTTACCAGGTTCCCGGCCGCGAAGATCCCGAAGGACCGGGAACGCAGGGCAAAACGCGTCGAAGAGGAACGCACCTCTACTCGTGCCCTAGCATTTAAATTCATCTAGAGGCTCGGGGACCCTCGACCAATGCAGCAAAATTGCGCTGCTCACCGTTGTACCTCTCTCGCTGCTTGTACCATCGGGTTGAAGTGCTCCCGAGCAGGCGCATAGTGGTCACCGCTTTCGAGTCCATTGTAATACTGTTGGTTTTGGCGCACGAGGACATGATGATGATAGCCAATTTCGAGGTGGTCTGAGGATAGGAGCGGGGACGGTATCGAGTTGCCGGTCTTGCTGAGACGCCCCTCCGATATACTAGAACAATCCCGTACGCACAACGGCCAACAGGAGAGATATGGCGAAGACCCACAAGGTAACCTTTCGGCGCCGCAGCGTAACCATAGAGTGCGCCGAGGACGAGTACATCCTCGAAAAAGCCGAAGACGCTGGGCTCAGACTCCCCTACAACTGCCGCAGTGGCACCTGCACGACCTGTATTGTGAAGTGCCTCGAAGGCGAGATGGACCAGGATCTCGCTTTTGCACTGGACGACCTTGATCTGGAGCAAGGCTGGCGCCTCATCTGCATCGGCAGCCCGCTTTCGGACGTGGTGCTGGATAGATAGTAGCTAGAGTGTGTAGCTGTCCCAGGGGCAAACCGGAACCTTTTGGAAGCTTGAACCAGCCTGGTTCGGGGGAGAGCCCGTATCCAGGTCATAGCTCCCTCTCGGATTGCGTATATTTCATAGGATAGGGGAAGCCGAAAGGCAAGCGACCTGGAGAGGAGAAGGTTTTGCCAGACTACGATATGGTGGTCATCGGTAGCGGTTTCGCAGGATCGACAGCTACGTTGAGCTTCCTGGAGACGACGGAGAAGGCCGGCCAGGTTGGCCGTGTGGCGTTGATCGAGGCGGGAAAGAAAGGCACATGGCCGGGAGGTTCGCGCTGGACGAGGCCTTTTCTGCGACTCAATCGCGACACCACACTCTTAGGCGACCGGGCCGAAAGAGTGGAGCAGAACCTGTTGGACCTCGACTACTGGCGCAAGCTCGAGGACGAGGTGCCGAACACGGTCAAGTTCATGCAGGATCACGGCGTCAAGCTAATCCATCACGACGAGGAGAACGCCGCCCTGGACTTCGAGGAGCAGCACTTCGCCTACCCGGTAGGTGGTGGTAAGGAAATCATAGATGAGTACTTGATCCTCATCGCGAAGTACGAGACCGCCAATGTTTTCTATGATCACGAGGCGACCGAGCTGACCCTCGACGACGAGGGGCGGGTCAACGGCGTCGTCGTGAGTGAGTCTGACGGTCAACAGCGCACCGTCACGGCCGGTACGGTCGTCCTGGCCTGTGGTGGCTTCGAGGGAGATCCAGAGATGCTCAAGCAGTATACCGGCAGGGATGCGGATGACCTTCCGATCATCGTCCCCGGCATCAAGTACAACCGCGGCGCTGGCATCCGCATGGCGATGGATATCGGGGCCGGCACGGCCGGACAGTTCGACATGGTCCACGCAGAGCTCGTCGACCCGCGAGCGAAGACGCCCCACTCGGTCATCTGGGGCCAGAACTACGGGATCGTGGTCAACGAGAACTGCGAACGCTTCCACGACGAGGGCGAGGACTACCTCTTCGCTACCACCGAGTTGATTGCCTACGACACCTGGCGTCACCAGAACCAGAAGTCGTACTTCATCACCGACAAGACCGTGATGGATCGCTTTGAGGGTAGTTGGGTCTACGAGACGGCCGCCCTACCGCCGGAACAGTCCGACACGATCGGTGGTCTGGCCGAGAAGCTCGGCCTCGACCCAACGAAACTCGAGGAGACCGTCAGCGAGTTCAACGCGGCCTGCGGCTCCGGCGACTGGGACCCGGTCGAGATGGACGGCAAAGAGACCTCGGGGATCACGCCGCCGAAATCGAACTGGGCAAACCCGATCGTCGAAGCGCCGTTCTCGGGGTTCCCGATGACAGCACAACTCAAGTTCACCTTTGGCGGGCTAAAGGTCGACCCGGACGGGCGTGTGCTAAACACGAACGAGGAGCCAATCCCCGGTCTCTACGCCGCCGGCGAGATCACGGGTCTCTACCACAAGCATCCACCGGCAACGTCGGTGTTGCGGGCGAATACCTTCGGATGCATCGTCGGCACGAACGTCGCCGAATCACTCTCGGCTGCGGCGACCGGATAGAACCTGTTTCGCTCATCGCTTCCGGGGCGGGAAGGTATTCTGCCCCGGCGCCTGGACTTTGGTGCTTTACCCAACCCTTCACCGCCATCCCGCTCGGCGCAGGCCAGGAAGAACCAAGGGTGTGCTAGACGCCTTCGTGCAAAAGGGGGTAGTATTCGGAAGAGCGATCAGGAAGGGGAATGCCGTGGACGATCTTAACCCCATAGCCGCTAAAGGCGCGCAAAAGATAGAAGAGCAACAACGACAGTTTTACGGACCGCGTATAGAAAGACTGGTTGAGATAGGCGCGCCTCGCGAACTCGCCGAGTACCTCGTCGGCCTCGAAATAAGGGTCACCCAGCTCGAACAGGGACCACCCAGGAACCGGTAACGGCACGCTGAACGCGCCAACCGCGCGCGCCCTTCATCCGCGCCATTGCCAGTTCCCGGTGCCCTTGCCGCAGACGTTGGGGGCAACCTCATCGCGGTCGAAGAAGGTGTAGGCGGCTTTGACAGCGTAGAGCCAGGGGACCTTGTGGCCGGGGTTTTCGGACATCACCGATGCGATAGACTACGCTCGCCGGAATCGTCCAGGGAAGCTCCGGCAAAGTGTAGCTGTGTCCACGTCAGTAGGATATTGAAGATGAAGCGCATCAATCATCGGACCACTCCAACCCATCAGCGAAGATTTGGGTAATGACAAAATAAATATCGCCAGGGTCCGCGACGAGTCCCGGACCAGCGCGACGCCGACGGTGGACGAGTACAGCCGCGACCTGACGCGGATGGCGAAAGAAGGGAAACTCGACCCCGTCGTCGGGCGGGCCGAAGAAATCGAGACCATCATCGAGATCCTCTCCAGGAGAACCAAGAACAACCCGGTGCTCATAGGGGATCCCGGCGTCGGCAAGACGGCCATCGTCGAGGGGCTTGCTCAATGGATCGTCAACGATGAGGTCCCGGATACGCTCGCTGATAAGCGCGTCCTCGCGCTGGACCTGCCGGGAATGGTCGCGGGGACGCAGTATCGCGGGGAGTTCGAGGCGCGCCTCAAGAAGGTCATAGAGGAGGTCCGGGAGAACCCGGATGACCAGATAATCTTCCTCGATGAGATGCATACTGTGGTTGGAGCCGGCGCGGTAGAGGGCTCGATGGATGCCTCCAACATGCTCAAGCCCGTCCTGGCATACGGTGAGATGCGTCTCGTGGGCGCAACCACGGTAGACGAATACCGCAAGAACATAGAGAAGGACGCGGCGCTGGAACGCCGCTTGCAGCCGGTCCTCATCGGCGAGCCCTCCGTAGACGAGGCTATCGAGATCCTGCGCGGCCTCAAGAACCGCTACGAGGCGCACCACCGCGTCAAGATCACCGAAGAAGCAATCGTCGCCGCCGCTGAGCTCTCCGACCGCTACGTTACCGGCCGCTTCCTCCCGGATAAGGCTATCGACCTGATGGACCTGGCGTCGGCGAGGGTGCGCCTGCGCGCGAAGACCAAACCTGGGGGCACGAAAGCTCTGGAAGAGGAGCTGAGGAGTCTTCAGAGGGAGAGGGATCACGTGGTCGCCGCCGAGGACTTCGGGAAGACGCAGGAACCCAAAGAGAAAGTGGCCGGACTGCCCGAGCCGATCAAGGAATCCGGCGGCGATGGTCTTCCGACGGCGGTGGGGGAGGTGACGGCCGAGGACATCGCCGAGGTCGTCTCTCGGGCCACCGGCATCCCGGTAAGCCAGCTCACCAAGGAGGAGCGTGAGCGCCTGCTGCGCCTGGAAGGTCAGCTCCACGAGCGCATCGTCGGCCAGGAAGAGGCCGTCGAGGCGGTGGCCGAAGCCATAAGACGCGCCCGCGCCGGGCTCTCGGACCCGAACAGGCCCATCGGCAGCTTCCTGTTCCTCGGTCCCACCGGCGTCGGCAAGACCGAGCTTGCGCGCACCCTTGCCGACGCCCTCTTCGGTGATGAGGCGGCGATGGTCAGGATAGACATGTCGGAGTTTCAGGAGAAGCACACGGTGTCGCGGCTCGTCGGCGCGCCTCCGGGATACGTCGGCTACGAGGAGGCCGGGCAGTTGACGGAGGCCGTGAGACGCCGCCCGTATTCGGTGTTGCTGCTCGATGAGATCGAGAAGGCGCACCCGGACGTGTTCAACGTCCTGCTCCAGATCCTGGACGACGGACGGCTCACGGACGCCCAGGGAAGAACTGTGGACTTCAAGAACGCGGTGGTCATCATGACGAGCAACCTCGGGGCGGAGCGCATCAAGGTACACGCCCAGCGAAACGAGCCGTTCGAGGAGCTCAAGGAGGACATGAACCGGCTACTCAGGAACACTCTGCGGCCCGAGTTCGTGAACCGCATAGACGAGGTGATCCTGTTCCGCTCCCTGGGCAAGGATCAGATAGCGGAGATAGCGTGCCTCTTTCTCGACCACACTTCGAGACGCCTGAAAGCCCAGGGGGTCGGGATCGAGTTCACCGACGCCGCCGTGGCACTGATCGCCGAAGAAGGTTTCGATCCCGAGTTCGGCGCCCGTCCCTTGCGGCGCACCATCCAGCGCCGGGTGGATAACGTGCTCTCGCGCATGGTCCTCGATGGCTCACTCAAACGGGGCGACAAGCTGGTTGTCGATGCCGGGGAAGGCAAGCTTAGCTTCGAGATAATCCAGGGAGCGACCGGCGAGGAGAGAAAGGAAGAGTAGAGTGGCAGCTAGCCCTCGTTTAGAAGCGCCTCGAGATCTTCATCCAGCAAAACCAACTCCCAACTTTGCACCAGCGCCCCGTTCTCGAAAGCACCGAAGCCTTTCACCCGCATCAGCTCGGGATGGCTGGCAACGGGTTCAGCTTCCACGACGATGCCTTCGGTGAGGCGGGCGTACCTGGGGACGTTTTGTTTGAGGCGTATCTTCATCGCTCTTCTACTTACTATTATGCATGTGGGTGGGAGCCGGTTTTGTCCGTTTGCTTACACTTCCGTTTTTCGCCCGCCTTGTCTGGCTGAGTACTATAGCCTCGCATAAACCGGGAGACAAAGCGTCGATACAGGGTGGTGATATCTTCCTCAACCGGGAGTCATGCTTGAGTAGTGGTACTCGAAAGGCCGATAGGAAAGGAGGCAATTCTAATGAAACGATACGAACGAACCCTTCTCTTGGTGTTGGAAATTACAGACCGTTCGAGTCTTGACCCTCAGTATGCTTATGTGATACCTTGCAAAAGGTCGGGGAAGTAAATGTTGGGGAATACTAGGGAAGGAGATCAAGCAGGCTAATTCGTTCGATTGATACCTTCCTACAGGTATGAGGCGAAGCATTGGGGAAAGCAAGGAAAGGAGGCAAGTCGATGGCGAGAGCCAGAGAGAAGCAGCTATCCCAGGTGGTGAGTGAGCTTGGGCTGGATAAGCAAAACAGCGGGACGATAGGTCGCCTGCTCAACCACGGAGGCCTCGGGCAAGTCCAGGAGGGCTCCGACGGGCGCATGAGCATCCAGGTCCATATTCCCGAAGATGAGCTGACCTATTCGCCCTCGATCATCGTAATGCCCCATGCGGGCGAACTCGAGATCGAGTTCTTCAACGATGACACGAACACTCACTGCGCGATGGTGCCGAGCAATGGTGACTACCAATGGATATGGTTGCCGAACTTTTCGACAGGCAAGGTCACCGTTACCCTCGACGGCCCGGGCTATTACTGGTATGGCTCCAATGTAGGCAACGATGAGGGCCGGGGCCTGACGGGGGCGATCGTCGTGATGGGGGACGTTCCCGAGGAGGCCAAACTCGACCGCCCGCCCCAGCCACGGCCATAGATAGGAGAATCAGTTGACGCAGGAATATATAGACGCACCGCCTCCCGTCAATCTCGGGAATTTGAGTACCGAGGTCGGGAACGCGCCGCCGGTGGCCAGGGATGTCACGCACGAGCGCATCCTCAATGCCCGCGAGGCGGAACCGCATAACTGGATCACCTACTACGGCGCCTACGACGGGCAGCGGTACAGCCTGCTGGATCAGATCAACACGGAGAACGTGAAGCGCCTCGCTCCCGCGTGGGTGTTCCAGGCCGGCTCGCAGGGCCTTCACGCGGGTCCCTCGACGTACGCGTTCGAGGCCGCCCCGCTCATCGTGGACGGCGTCATGTTCGCCTCGGGCTGGGATGGCTTTGTCTGGGCCATCGACGCCAAGACGGGGCGGCTACTGTGGCAATACAAGCACGCGATCCCGTTCGATGTTTCGCTGTGCTGCGGCAACGTGAACCGCGGGGTCGCCGTGGCCGAGGGGAAGGTCTTCGTCGCCACCCTGAACGCCCATGTGATCGCGCTCGACGCCGAAAGCGGCGATAAGATCTGGGACACCGTACACGGTGACGTGCGGGCCGGTGAGAGCGCCACGGTCGCTCCCCTCGTCGTGAAGGACAAGGTCATCGTAGGAAGCTCCGGCGGGGAGTTCGGGTCGCGTGGCCACCTCGACGCCTACGACATCGAGACCGGAGAGCGCGTCTGGCGCCGCTACATGGTGCCGAAGCCCGGCGAGCCGGGGTCGGAGACCTGGCCGGACGACGGCGAGGCCTGGCAGCGGGGCGGTGGGAACTGCTGGGTCACGGGAACGTACGATCCGGAGCTGAACCTCCTGTACTGGGGGACCGGCAACCCGGCGCCCGACTTCGACGGAGAAGTTCGCGAGGGCGACAACCTCTTCACCGACAGCGTCGTCGCCGTGGACCTCGACAGCGGCGAGATACAGTGGCACTATCAGTTCACCCCGCACGACCTGTGGGACTACGACAGCAATATGGAGAGCATCCTCTTCGAGCAGGACGGCCGGAAGCTGCTGGCGCACTTCGACAAGAACGGGTACTTCTTCGTCCTGGATCGCACGAACGGTGAACTGGTCCGGGTAACACCCTTCGTCGACCGTATCACCTGGGGCGAGATCGACGCCGAAGGCAACGTAACACCCAGGATATACCCCGAGAAAGAGGGGGAAGAGGTCCACTTTTACCCGGGACCGGCCGGGGCCAAGGAATGGACACACGCTGCATACAGCCAGAGGACGGAGCTCTTCTACTGCCCGGTGCAGAATACCGGTGCGACGATCGCGCGGCGGCGCAGGGAGTTCAAGGAGGGCATGCCTTACTGGGGAGCGCATGTCATCGTGGACACCGAGGGCATGAGTGGGGCCGTGACCGCCTACAGTGCGTCCACGAGCGAGGAGGTCTGGAGGTGGGAAACCAACGGCCTTCCGGTGTGTGCCTCGGTGCTCGCCACGGCCGGCGACCTCGTGTTCGTAGGCTTACCCTCGGGTGAGCTCACCGCACTAGATGCGCGCACCGGGGAGCACTTGTGGGAGTTCCAGTGCGGAAGCGGCCACCACAGCAGCCCAACGACCTACAGCATTGACGGAAGGCAGTACATAGCCGTGCCGGTCGGCTGGGGCGCTTGGACCGAAGGGTTCCTACCCGGGCTGATGGGGGGGGCCCACGGATCCAGTATCTTCGTGTTCGCGCTGCCGGAGGAATAAGCACCGTTGTCTTCTACACTGGGTGGCATAGTACCTTCTACGCCACCCAGTACAAAGGAAGAACTTCTCCGGTGCGGAGTGGCCCCTGAGCCATAGTTGCCTGATATAACTGGGGACGGTGGAGGTGAGCGGGCAGGGTCGGTTAGGACACGATGAGCCTGCACAACAAAGTCTATACGAAAGGAGGTAATAGCCATGGAACTCCAAAAATGGGAGACCCCCGAGTTCGAGGAAATCGGGACCAGCGCTGAGGTTACTGCGTATGCTGGTATCTGGCCGGATTCGGAATAGGCGTACAGGGCGCCGGGCTGAATGGTCCGGCGCCTTCTTGTTCGCCTATTCCCATCTTGCCGTGGAATGACCCCGGCTAGAGAAAATGACTGAGGTAAATGGATGGAGGATGGGTGTGTGGGTGCGGGTGCTCGGAGCGGCGGCGGGAGGAGGATTTCCGCAGTGGAATTGCAGCTGCCCTCAGTGTGGGGCCGCACGCGACGGCTCGCGTCCCTGCCGTTCTCGCACCCAGTCGTCGGTCGCGGTAAGCGCCGACTACCGGCGGTGGTTCCTGCTCAACGCTTCACCAGACATTCGTGCCCAGATCGAGTCCTTCCCGGCCCTGCACCCACGCGGGATCAGGGATTCTCCGCTGCAGGCCGTGCTGCTCACCGACGCTGAGCTAGATCATACCCTCGGTCTACTGTTGCTACGGGAGGCTGGTGACCTCGAGGTACATGCCACTGCGGCAGCTCACGAGACACTCTCCACGGGCACTTCACTGCTCCAGACGCTTGGCGCCTACGCCCACGTTGAGTGGCGGCCGGTTTCTACAGGAGTAGAGGTATCGCTAGCGGATGATTTGTCCTACCGGGCCTTCCCCGTTCCCACGAATAAGCGGGCGCGGTTCGGGACCGGAGAGGGGGAAGAGAGCGTGGTGGGGTACCGAATTACCGACGAACGTACCGGTCGGACTCTAGTGTACATACCGGGTGCACAGGAGTTGACGGCGTCGGTAATTGCCCATTTGGAAGACTGTACATGCTTGCTCTTTGACGGGACCTGCTGGCAGGACGACGAGTTGATCCAGCTCGGCATCGCCGGTAAGACCTCGCGCGATATGGGGCACCTACCGATCAGTGGTGCAGATGGCAGCCTGGAGCAGCTAGCTCCGCTTCCCATCGAGCGCAAGATCTATATCCACATCAACAATACCAACCCCATCCTGCTCGAGGACGCGCCCGAGCGGCGCCTCGTCGAGGAGCACGGATTGGAAGTGGCCGCGGATGGCCTAGAACTGGAGATCTGAAGTTGGTGGTATCCGAAACCGAGAGCTTTATCGAAGCCCTGCGCGCTCAGTCGCAACGCTACCACAGCCGGCATCCGTTCCATGCGATCATGAACGAGGGAGGCCTGAGCCGCCAGCAGATCCAGGGCTGGGTGGCGAACCGCTTCTACTATCAGGAGAATATTCCACGCAAGGACGCCGCCATCCTCGCCAACTGCCCCGACCGTGAGGTACGCCGACGCTGGATCCGGCGCATCCACGACCATGATGGCACAGCGGACGAGGAGGGAGGTATCGAGGCCTGGCTGCGCCTGGGCGAGGCTGCGGGATTGACGCGGGAGGAGATGTGGGACGAGCGGCACGTCGTGCCAGGGGTGCGGTTCGCCGTTGATGCCTACGTAACCTTCGCCCGCACCCGCCCGTGGGTCGAGGCGGTGGCCTCCTCGCTGACCGAGCTATTTGCGCCAGATCTGATGGCAGAGCGCCTGGCCGCGTTCGAGCGCTTCTACACCTGGATCGACCCCGCCGGGCTGGCCTATTTCCGCGCCCGGCTTACGCAGGCCCCGCGCGACTCGGAGCACGCTCTGGAGGTGGTGATGGAACACTGCCGGACACCGGATGAGCAGGCGCGGGCCGTGGCGTCGCTATCTTTCAAGAACGATGTGCTGTGGAGCATGATGGATTCTATCGACAGGGCCTATCCGGGCAGCAATCGACAGGGGAACAATTGATTGCATCTACTGGACCATCGTATACTGGGCATTGGATTTGCCGCTCGACTTCAGATTGTGTTCAGCTAGATATCGAGCGTTCATCACACCTGGCGTCCGTGGTGCGCGCAATGGCACAGGGGGTGACATGAGCGTTGCGGTACTAGCTACGAATCGACCTCGTCTGGCGCGACAAGTCAGACTGCAGTGGGACCCTGTGCGGGAACAGCAAGTACTGCTAGCACCGGAGGGAGTGTTGGTCCTGAATCAAACAGGCGCAACCATCCTGGGTCTGTGCGATGGGGAGCGGACGGTCGTCGAGATCGTGGAGGAGTTGCGCGGACAGTATAACCGCGTGGCCGGTGACGAGGTGCGGGATTTCCTAACGCGGCTCGTTGCCAAGCGATTGGTGGAGCTTGGTGATGAATAACAGGCCGTACGGTATGCTGGCCGAGCTCACCTATGACTGCCCGCTCCACTGCCCGTACTGCTCCAACCCGCTCAACCTCGCGGACTACCGTGAGGAGCTGACTACGGTCGAGTGGCAACGGGTGATGACCGAGGCACGGGCCCTCGGCGTCCTGCAGCTTCACCTCTCAGGCGGTGAGCCGCTCCAGCGCCGCGACCTTGAAGAGCTTGTGGCTAGCGCCCGTGATCTGGGTCTGTATACTAACCTCATTACGAGCGCCCTGGCCCTGACGTCCCGGCGGGCGGAGAGGCTGAAGGCCGCTGGTCTCGACCACGTACAGATTAGCATCCAGGCTGACGAGCAGTCCCTCTCTGACCGTATAGCTGGCACTCCTTCCTATGAGCGCAAGATCGCGGCGGCTCGTATGGTCAAGGAGCTGGATTGGCCGCTTACTTTGAATGTGGTCATACACCGCCACAACATCGACAGGATCGGCCGCATGCTTGATCTAGCCGAGGAGTTGGGGGCTGATCGGATCGAGCTGGCCAATACCCAGTACTATGGCTGGGCCTGGCGCAACCGTGCGGCCCTACTGCCCAGCAGGGCTCAACTCGATGGGGCCGAGGCGGTAGTACGCGCTGCACGCCAGCGCCTGGAGGGGAAGATGGAGATCATCTATGTTATCCCCGATTACTACAGCAAGTACCCCAAACCCTGTATGGGCGGCTGGGGCCAGAAGCAGCTAACGGTGACCCCCACCGGGGGTGTCCTACCCTGCCCCGCGGCGCACACCCTCAATCTTCCCCGAGCCACTGTGCGTGAGCACTCGCTAGCGTGGATCTGGGAGGAGTCGCCTGTCTTCCAGCGCTTCCGGGGAACAGACTGGATGCCGGACCCTTGCCGGAGCTGTGATCGCCGCGAGGTCGATTTCGGCGGCTGCCGCTGTCAGGCGTTTCAGCTCACCGGCGATGCTGCACGCACCGATCCGGTCTGCCACCTCTCACCCGACCATCAGCTTGTGGCCGAGGCGGTACAGGCTGCCAACGAGGGCGTAGAGAGGGGCGAAGCAGTTCTCATCCCCCGTGCCCCTACCAGGAACAGCAACTACTACTCACCGACCAGCGGCTTAGAGTCTGAAAGGAGTATGCCGTGACCTTGGTATCGCTTCTCATCCTCGGTCTTGTCCTCAGCCTGGATAATGCCCGGTTGGCAATTGCGCTCGGGCCTTTAGTGTCCAGCTGGCGCCGCGCACTCCGCATTGCAGTGGTGTTCGGGGTGTGGGATGGCGTCTCGCCCCTGGTAGGGCTGCTGATCGGGCGCTACTTCGGGGACGAGATCGGTGAAACGGCGGACCTTGTGGGACCGATCGTCCTGCTTGTGCTTGGCCTGTACCTCGTCGTTCGGAGCCTGCAGACCGAAGCACCGGAGGAGCTGGACGAGCGTTGGATGCTCCTCGGCATTCCTCTATCTCTAAGCCTGGACAACCTGCTCGCGGGCACCGGCTTGGGGATGCTCGGCTTCCCCCCCGTGTTCTCGGCAGTGGTCTTTGGTGTCATGACGGCCCTAACTACATTCATTGCCCTGCAACTTGGGGGAGTCGTCGCCCGCTTCATACCCATCCGCCCCGATCTTCTCAGTGGTGCGGGACTCGCGATCACGGCGGCGGTCGTGCTGGTACTGGGGTACTAAGCGCCAGCTGAGATCGGGAAGAAAGCGTGATCTCAGAGCCTGTTTTGTAAGCTGCAGACTTGCCTCACCAGCGAGACGCTCATTACCACCTTGATGAGCGTCTCGCTGGTCTGCACCTTTCGCTCGTAGTCTCTGCCCGGGCGCCGATCCCTACGCAACTATTCTAACGTCCGCTCAGTTACCAATTACATGCACGCGTAATGACTCCTTGCCTACCGTTGCTATCGGCGGGCTGCTCGGGCTGGTTGAGAAGCTCAGAGCGGCCCGAGATTCGGAGCAGGAGGAGGGAGCGGCATGTCCATACTGTTACTGAATGATATTCTATAGTGAATGTTATCTTACTGACTATATGACATGACCACGCACGGAGAGGGTGAACGGGCAATGAGGACAAGAAACCGTCTGCATTACCTGATCGGACTCACCGGCTCGGACTACTTCCGCACGGCGGTAGAGGCTAACGGAAGCCTGGAGGAAATAATCACCGGCTGGCAGGACGAGATAGCCCGCTTCTGGGCCATCGGGAGCCACTATCTCATCTATCGGGGGCTTTGAGCCGTGGCCAAGCGCCGACTTCCCAGCAGACGAGAGTTCATCCTCGCCAGCGCCGGTGCCGGTCTGATCGTGGTTGGCCTGCCGCCTGCACCCGCGTACGCCAGATCCCGCAGAGTAGAGATCCCCGGCATATCCATCGAAAGTGAACTCCTGGGAGAACCCGTACCACGTTCCGGCTCGCCTGCCAACGAGCCACTGGCCCCGCCCGCTGCCGGTTCTCTGGAGACCCTGCGCTACGGCACGCCGAAGCAGGCTGGACTACTTCCGGAGTACGTCGGGCGCATAGACGCGGACGTGGCCTCTGGCATGGAGAACTCGCCCACTTACCCACACTACCCCGGCGCCGTGGCGCTGGCCGCCCGCAATGGCGTGATCGCTCATTACCAAGCGTATGGTTACGCCGTCAAGTACGCTGACTCTGCGCCTACCCTGCTCCCGAGAGATGAGTGGGTGCCGATGCGAAAGGATACGATCTTCGACATCGCTTCCATGTCTAAGCTCTTCACCGCCATCGCCGCGGTGCAGCTGATCGAGCGGGGTCTACTTGACCTGGAGGCTCGGGTCGCCAGCTATATCCCGGAGTTCGCCCAGAACGGCAAGGAAGACGTCACCGTCCGGCATTTGCTGACTCACACGTCAGGGTTCACACCCTCACTCAAGCTCTACGAAGACTACAAGACGCCGGAGGAGCTCATCGCCGCCGTGTACGCGCTGGGCCTGGAAAACACACCGGGGACGCACTATGCGTACAGCGACTTCAACCTGATCTCCATGGCCAAAATCATCGAAAAGCTCTCATCCCAACCACTGGACCGCTTCGTGGCCGCGAATATAACCAAACCGTTGGGCATGGATGATACTGGCTACAACCCACCGGAAGCAGAGCTTGAGCGTGTAGCCGCAACGGAGTATCAGCCCTGGACGGATCGCGGCATGATACGGGGCAGCGTCCACGACGAGAACGCCTGGGTTCTAAACGGCGTCGCCGGACACGCCGGGGTCTTCAGTACCGCGTACGACCTCGCCATACTCGCCCAGACCATCCTGAACGGCGGCCGGTATGGCAAGGCCCGCATCTTGTCCTCCAAGTCTGTCCAGACTCTCCTCCTGACGAACTACAACGCGGACTTCTCTGGCCACGACCATAGCCTGGGCTTCGAGTTGTACCAGCACTGGTACATGGACGCCATGGCGACGCCGTTAACCGTCGGGCACACTGGCTACACCGGCACCTCTATCGTCATAAACACATTCGACCGCTCATTCGCCATCTTTCTGACGAACCGGGTCCACCCAAGCCGCGACTGGGGAACCATCCTCCCCTACCGGCGCGCCTTCGCCCGCAACGTGGCCCGCGCCATCGCCGTGAAACCCTCCGTGGGGACGAAAGCCTGGTTCTCCGGCTTCGGCGGTGGCCTGGACAAAACGCTCGACGTGCCGCTGACCCTTCCGGAAGGCCAGAAGAAACTTCGGTTCGACCTCTGGTACGACACCCAACCGGATGTCGATTTCGCGGCTGTCGAAGTCTCAGCGGATGAAGGGGCAACCTGGGAATCTCCCAGAGGAACCATCAGCGGTGAAAGCTCCGATGGCCGCTTCACTGGCTTCTCCGGCCGAAAGTGGCTGGACGCCGGCTTCGACCTGAGCCCGTACGCGGGACCGGTCACCTTGCGCCTGCGCTACCACACCACCGGCACCACCGATAACCTCAAGAAGGGCAACGGCAGGGGCGTGTACGTGGATCACGTTCGGGTGAGGGGGCCGCAAGGCGTCCTGTTCAACGACGCCCGCCCTCGGGACGCGGCCCTCTGGCAACCGCGAGGTTGGACCATAAGCCGGGACTAAGAGCCTGTGTGAGAAGCTATAGCTATCTGGCTCCTATCGGTGGAACATCAGGTTGATCATTGCAACCAGGACGCTTGCTTCTTCACTCTCCGGTCGCTCCTCATAATCTCTGCTCAAATGCCGGTGTGGGCCGAACCAACCTGGTGTTTGGTCCACGCAGGTCGTTTCGACAGAACCTCAAACCCACTGACCTTCCTATTGGGTTCGACGACCTCAATACCCTACCCTCCTTGCTCCTCTCACCACCTCGCGAGCCCTTTACCATCATAATCTCCGTCCGCCCAGATCTTCTTCAGGCGGGGCACCAGCGCTTTTAGTCCAGCAAACAACAGGCACACTCCGGCCCGGTCCTGTACGTCGGCGGGCGTGACACAGATCGGGAGCGGCATACCCCCAGGTGTCGGCCAACAGGTGTCGCTTGCGATCCTGGACGTTCTTGCTGGACACCTCTTAACCTCCAGTTCCAACCAGCTTGCGACTCAGGAATCTGCGAACATTCCTACCTTACCACCAGAACAAGGTGCACGACGCGCGATCCTCTCTGCTTCGCCAGCTGCTTTCAACATAACCTCGAGAGCCCTACCTCCTCGGTGATCTAGGAACCTGGCGCTCGCACGGACTTGGCTCGTGCCTCGCCGGATATCTTTGCCTTACGCTTCATAATATAACCGCTGTTATACTTATGACGTGACAGATAATGAAAGAGAAGGCGAGCGGAGGTGGTTCGTGCTGGTCTACAAGCTGCCTTCGGAGCCGAGCCGCTACCGGGCGAGTGTTTGGAGAAAGCTCAAAGCTGCCGGGGCGGTCTATTTGCAGAACGGGGTGGCGGCTCTGCCGGACGATCCCGGTGGGGAGCGGACGATGCGCGGCGTGGTGCGGGAGATCCGGGAGGTTAAGGGCACGGCACACCTTCTTCGGGGTGCTTCGGTGGGCGATCGGGAGGAGCTGGAGAAGATCTTCGACGAGGCGCGTGACGCCGAGTACGCGGAGGTTTTGGGACGTTGCCGCGATTTCCACGCCGAGTTGGACAAGGAGCGTGGTACCGGCAACCTCACCTTCGCCGAGCTAGAGGAGAACGAGGAGGACCTTGCCAAGCTGGAGGCATGGGTGGGCAAGATCCGGGCCCGCGACCGCTTCGGCGCGCCGCTCTTTGAGGAAGTCGAGCGGGAGCTCATGGCGTGCCGGGAGGACCTGCAGGCGTTCGCGGCCTCCGTCTATGAGGCCGCCGACCACGGCTCGGCCGGTTCGCCGTGAGCGACCCGTCTGTCGGCAGGGAAGGGTGCCGTCGTGGATCTTCGGAGAGGTCGTGGTAGGGGTGAACCTGGAGGAGTGGAAGCGGTGGGCCGGGCGGCTGAAGTCCGAGACCTACGCTCTATACCTGGCCTACGGAGATCCGCGGATGCCCTGGTATGCCAAGCTGTTCGCCGCTCTGGTGGTCGGTTACGCCTTCAGCCCCATAGACTTGATCCCAGACGCCATACCGGTCCTTGGCTACCTGGACGACCTACTCCTGGTCCCCCTGGGCGTGGCACTCGCGGTGCGGATGATCCCCGAGGACGTGCTCTCCGAGAGCCGGCAGAAGGCGCGGGAGATGATAGAGAGGGGCGAGAGACCCGTGAGCCGGGCGGCGGCGGCCGTCATCGTAGTCCTCTGGTTGGCCCTGGCGGTGCTCGGCGCCTTCATCGTGGTGCGAATGGTCCGGGGTTAAACGATCCCGGAGACGGACCTTGTAATGTAGTCAGTGGCTCGGGTTGTCAGGCCGGACCGAAATCACTCCTTGTGCTCCTGGCTCTTGGCGAGCTTGTCGACCAGATCCTGGAGGACTGGCCTGATGTGATCCAGGTTTTCGTCATAAGTGAAGCGAATTGGATGAACAAAGCGCCTAACTTGCGTAGAGGGAATTAGGAGGCTACCCTCTTCGTATGGGATCTCCAGGTTCTCCAAGAGGATTGCCAGAGTTGAACGATCACCCTGTTGTGGCCAAATAAAACTTCTCCATCCTCGAGAATCGAGCATCGTGTCTATGGACACTAATAGATCCTCTGAGACGCGGATATCATGGATGAGATCGTCAAACAATCCTATCTTCTCCCGATAGAAGTATTGCCGCACATTATGGCGTCCTTCCAGTTCGATAAGAGCACCCAACTCTCGAACCTTCTTCCGTAACTCGTCCTTAAACTGCATCAGTTCGCCAAGGAGATGTTCAGCATCATCACCCCGTTCTGCGAGGAACTTGACGAACTCCTGATCCATGCGGGTCCCCTTTTGCAGGCTTTCGAGCGTGTTCAGAAAATCCAAAAACATAGTCAAGTAACGTGTGTCCGCGCTGGAGACATATCGACCCAGCAGCGAGCGTATCCAATCTACAAACTCGGCATACGTGAGGTTCGCGAATCCCCACTCCCTACCTTCGCCTGTTGGAAACAGAGTGAGAAGTATTTTGTGCTTCCCGCGGTCATTAGACGTTCGCCGTTCTAAATGAGCGGCGTAATCAGCAAAAGGGTTCCCGACGGCTGCGAAAATTTTGTTCTCGATGAGGACAGCCTGAGTATCGGATTCGATCAAGATATCGATTCTGTTGCCAGCCTCGGTGGAAACCTCACGCTCGACAGAGACGTTTGCTCCTATCCCTCCGTCTGTGGCAACGATGCTTCCCGCACTCGCTAGAGCATCGAGTACCAAGGTTCCGAGGCCGTGCGGTTCTCCTGGATCGAGAAAGAAGGCGAGTATGTTGCTACAGACGTTTTCGTAGTGAGGGTATCCGGCAATATCCATGAAAGTTCGCGGACGTTCGATTCGATCCGGGAGCTCCTTGAAACCATCCAGAAGGGTCGCTGCCGCGTGGACCACCAGAGATATCCGATCCTGGTTAGTGGGGGTGCTTGTGGACGCTGCGGTGCATCTCGTACATCGCTTCGTTTGGCTTCTCGCCCGTGATCTTCTTCTGGCCGAATTCCTTTTTCTCTTCGCCACCAATGTAGGCGAGGACTTTCTGGGCATCGCGGTCGTACTTGACGATCACGCTGATCGTCTCCTCTATCAACTCCTTCGAGAGCCTCGACGCTCCCAGCACCGCCAACGACTGCGCCCAGTCTATCGTCTCCCCTATACTCGGCGACTTCCTGAGATCCAACCCCCTTATCCCCTGTATCGCTACCACCAACTCCTCCGCCAACGCCTCCCCTATCCCCGGTGCCTTCAGCCTCACTATCTCCAACTCCACCTCCGCACTCGGATACCCTATCTGCAGGTGCAGACATCTCCTCTTCAACGCCTCCGACAGCTCCCTCGTGCGGTTGGAAGTCAGGATGATCAGCGGCTTGTGCTTCGCCCTTATCGTCCCTATCTCAGGAATCGACACCTGGTACTCACTCAAGAACTCCAGCAAAAAAGCCTCGAACTCCTCGTCGGCGCGGTCTATCTCATCTAAGAGCAGAACAGGGGGCTTCTCAGAGCGGATAGCTTGCAGGATGGGACGCTCCACCAGGAAGTTCTCACTAAAGAACACATCCTCGCGCTCACGGAGGGCCTCGGCGGCCTCTTGGAGGTCCCTGGTGGGGCCAAGGACCTCGCCTATCTTCTCGCGGAGGACCTGAGTGTAGAGGAGTTGCTTGCCGTACTCCCACTCGTAGAGAGCCTTGGCCTCATCGAGGCCCTCGTAGCACTGAAGCCGGATGAGTTGACGGTCAAGAGCGGAGGCGAGGGCTTTGGCGAGTTCGGTCTTGCCGACGCCAGCGGGACCCTCGGCGAGGATGGGTTTGTCCAGGCGCGTTGCCAGAAACACTACTGTCGCCAGCTTACGGTCGCACAGGTACTTCCGCTCCTCGAGACTCTGCCTTACCGCTTCGGTGTTCTCGAACAAAATCTCCCTCTCAAACTCTGTTTCGTGGAACGAGAGCGGGAGCGGGTGGATGCCCGCTCCCGTGCCGTTAGGAGTTGCAAGTGATCTTTAGCTATCCACCGGCTCTTGCGTCGGCTGGCGGCCTTCTCCCTGACTTCCTCGCGCCGAGTAGCCGTGGGTCTCGCGGCCCATGGCTGGGGAGACGCCCCAGATATTCTGCCGGTAGCCGTTCGTCGTCTTGCGGACCATCGGGTCGTAGACGCAGTCGCGCAGGATCTCCTTGGCCGCCTCGACAGTGAGGTCGCGTGGGTTGCCCGGCGTGCAGACGTCCTCCATTACGTGCTCGGCCATTGCCTGCAGCTCCGCGTCGTCGCTCTCGATCTTGGTCGGCCGGTTCTCGTAGAATTCCCCCTTGCCCATCTCCGACTTGGCATAGTTGGGATCTACCTCAGAGAAGTTGTCGGGGATGCCGCAGTCCCTGGCTAACCGTATCACCGCGTCTATGGCCTTGTCAGCTGCCTGCGCCGGGTTCAGGCCTCGTGTGTCCTCGCCCATCGCAGTCGCGATGTCCGCGTACCTCTCGGGTGTCGCCGGTTGGTTGAAGGTCATCACCCTGGCGAGGCCGATGCCGTTGTTCAGGCCGTGGTGGATGTCATAGTAGGCGCACACCGCGTGCGAGAGCGAGTGCATGATCCCGAGAAGGGCGCTGGAGAAGGCCTGCGCGGCTATGTACTGCGCCCACGTCATGGCCTCCATCGCCTTGTAGTTGTTCGGGTTGTAGGTCGCCTCGCGCAGGTTCGACTGTACCATCTCGACGGCCTTGAGCGCCAGCGGCGTACACGAGAGGTGCTGGACGCGCCCCACGTAAGCTTCCATACCGTGGGCGAGCGTGTCGAAGCCCGTGAACGCGACGAACTCCGGCGGCTGCGTCATGCACAGGACCGGATCGTTGATCGCCAGCGTCGAGGTGAAAGCTGTATCGAAGCCGACCCACTTATGCGGCCGCTCTGGCGAGGAGAGGTCGGTGACCACGACGGCCGGCGTGGTCTCCGCGCCCGTGCCGACGGTAGTGTTTATCGCGATCAGGGGCGGCGTGTCGAGCCTCTCGGTCTGGTTGACGCCCTGGAACTCGTTGACGTTGCGCCCGTCGTGCGCCGCGACCACCTTGGCGCTTTTTGCGGTATCGTGCGAGGAGCCGCCGCCGATGGAGACGAAACCGTCGCACTCGGCCTCGGTGAACCTACTATAGGCATTCATGACCTGGAAGTCCTTGGGGTTAGACTCTACCTCGTCGTAGACCGTGACGGAGACCCCCGCGTTCTCGAAGTTGCTCCTGCACTCATCTATTATGCCCGTGCCTCTCAAGCCCGAGGTCACGAAAAGCACATGTCTCATGCCCATCTGCGCCGCCTCCGGGCCGGCCTGCTCGTACGCCCCCGCGCCGAACAACGACCGTGGCTGCTTGAAGAATTCCTTTACCGGAAACTCGAACATCCGTGAAGTATCCATCAGTTAACTCCTCTCCTCTCCCTTATTTATACACCCGCGTACGTTGATCCCAACAATCCGAACGTTGGGACGCATACGAGCTATCCACCCACTGCTCTCTGCCCCGCAGCCGCGTGCACCCCCTCTTGGATCCCTTGCCACACAGAAACCCCACGTCTCTGTAACAGCCGACATTCTAGAGCATCCAAAACCTCCCGCAATTAAGCACATACAAACAACACAGGTTAGCTCCTGCTAGATACTTGCAGATGGACTTGCTCTGCCCTGTCTCCATCCGTTGCTCAACAAACATTCTTAAAAATTCATACTTCGTTATGGCTTCGACAGGTGCTCGGTCGAAGACGCCCGTAAAATGCACTAAAAAAGCCACCGTGCTACACTGCCCGCAGGTTGAAGAGAAAGGGGAAAAGGGGGCAAAGCCGCCGGATATAGTGGGATTATGTGCACGCAATTACACTAGTTGTTCCGGGTGGGTGGCAGTGTGGTTGGCGACGATGCAAGGGACGTCGGAGGGAAGGGAGAACAGGTGCGGAGGATGCAGGTAAAGGTAAACGGGGTTACCTATGAGCATGAGGTCGAGCCTCGGCTGCTGTTGGTGCATTACTTGCGAGAGGTATTGAATCTGACGGGGACTATGGTTGGGTGCAATACGTCGAATTGCGGGGCATGCACGGTTTTGCTAGGTGAAGAGTCGGTGAAGTCGTGTACGATGTTCGCGGTGCAGGCTGACGGGCGTGAGATCACCACGGTGCAGGGGATAGCGGAGAACGGGGATTGGCATCCCATGCAGACGGCGTTCCACGAGAACCATGCTCTACAGTGTGGTTACTGCACGCCGGGCATGATCATGGCCTCCATAAGCATGCTTAAAGAGAATCCGGACCCGAGCGAAGAGGAGATCCGGGAGGCTCTCGAAGGCAACTACTGTCGCTGCACGGGCTACGAGAATATCGTAAAGGCCGTACAGCAAGCCGCCGGGCAGTCGGCTTAGACATGCTAGAGAAAGAGAGGCTATAGAGTGACCCAGGCACCAGAGCGGTATATGGGGGGTGGCCTACCCCGCAAAGAGGACCCGGCGCTGGTAACTGGCCGGGCCAATTGGACCGATAACATCCAGCTCCCGGGGATGCTTCACTTGGCACTCCTACGCAGCCCGTTCGCCCACGCCAAAGTAACCCACCTGGACGTTTCGGGCGCTTTGGATCGCCCCGGCGTCGTCGCGGCCTTCACGGGCGAGGATCTCGCGGACGAGTGGCCGGGCGGCGTTCCCTGCGCAGCGGTGGTGACCGAGGAGCAGAATACTCCCTTTCAAGCTCCAATCGTCACGGACGAAGCAAGGTACATGGGCGACGTTGTGGCGGTGGTGTTGGCGACGGATCGCTACAAGGCCCAGGACGCTTTGGAGTCTATCGAGGTGGACTATGAGCCCCTGGGCGTGGTCGTGGATATGGAGAGTGCTTTAGAAGAAGGATCTCCGCTGGTACACGAGGAACTGGGAACCAACGAGTGCTTCACCTTCACCGCGGGGGTCGGGAACGTAGACGAACTCTTCGACAAGACGGACGACCCGGATGACCAGGCTGCGGCCGCACGAGCACCCGATGTACAAGGCGAAGGGGACACGGACGCCGCCTTCGCCAAGGCGAACGTAGTTATCAAGGAGCGTTACATCCAGCAGCGGCTCCTACCGACCGCCATCGAGCCTCGTGCTACCGTCGCCTTTCAAGACCCCGGACACAACGGGTACGTGGTGTATTCGGCAACCCAGGTGCCGCATCTCGCGAAGATCGTGCTCTCTCTGGCTACCGGAATACCGGAGAACGAGATCCGGGTCGTGGCTCCGGACGTGGGCGGGGGGTTCGGTTCCAAGCTGAACGTGTACCGCGAGGAGATCCTGGCCCTCGTACTGGCCAAGAAGTTGGGCACGCCCGTCAAGTTCAACGAGGACCGCTCGGAGAACTACCAGGCGACCATCCACGGGCGCGGCCAGATCCAGGACATAGAGTTGGCCGCCACATCGGAGGGCAGGATCCTCGGTCTGAGGGTTAAGCTCCTGGATGACATGGGTGCCTACCTGCAGCTTCTGACCCCTGCTATCTCGGTCAGTGGGGCCGCCATGTTCCCCGGCGTCTACACCTTTGACGCGTTCTCTATCGAGATCAAGGGAGTCTTCACCAACCTGACCCCGACCGACGCTTACCGCGGCGCTGGCCGTCCCGAGGCGGCATACGCTATCGAGAGGGCCGTGGACTCCCTGGCCCGCAAGCTGGACATGGACCCGGCCGAGGTGCGGCGCAAGAACTTCTATGAGCCGTTCGACGAGCCGACCGAGACCCCCGGCGGTTTGCAGTACGACTCCATGAACATGCAGGCAGCGATGGACCGTCTGGTAGAGCTGGCGGATTACGAGGGCCTGCGCCGCGAGCAGCAACAGCGGCGTGAGAACAACGATCCCGTCCAGCTCGGCCTCGGTTTCTCGACCTACACGGAGATCTGTGGTCTGGGACCCTCGCAGGCCCTCGCCGGGCTGGGACTCGGTGGCGGCGGCTGGGAGGCGGCCAACGTCAGGATGCTCGTGACGGGCAAGGTCGAGGTCGCAACCGGCACCTCCCCCCACGGCCAGGGCCACGAGACCTCCTGGGCTCAGATAGCCGCCGACGCCCTGGGCGTCACCCCCGACGACGTGGTGGTCATTCACGGAGATACGGCGGCCGTGCCCTTCGGCCGTGACACGTACGGCTCAAGGAGCCTCGCTGTGGGCGGCATAGCGGTGCATCTGGCCTGCGAGAAGGTCGTGGACAAGGCCAAGAAGATAGCCGCGCACATGCTGGAGGCCGCCGAGGACGACCTGGAGTTCGAGGGTGGCAAGTTCAGTGTAGCTGGCTCACCCGACCAGAACGTCAGCATACAGGACGTCGCGGGCGGCGCGTACCTGGGTGCCGACATTCCAGAGGGGATGGAGCCAACCCTCAACGAGAATATGACCTTCGACCCGCCCAACTTCACCTTCCCGTTTGGCGCGCATCTGTGCGTCACGGAGGTGGATACCGAGACCGGCAAGGCGTGGGTACGTGATTACTACGCGGTGGACGACTGTGGTCCGGTGATCAACCCGATCATCGTGGACGGCCAGTTGCACGGCGGGTTGGCTCAGGGTATCGCGCAAGCCCTGTACGAGGGGGTCATCTACTCCGAGGAAGGCAACCTGATGACCGGCTCGATGGTGGATTACATGATCCCCGGTGCCCCCGAGCTTCCCAACTTCACTCTGGACCGGACGGTCACCCCTTCCCCGAGCAACCCGCTGGGAGTCAAGGGCGTGGGCGAGGCTGGGACTATCGGCTCACCGCCCGCCGTCATGAACTCCATCATCGACGCCCTGTCACCCCTCGGAGTGAAGCATATGGACATGCCCGCGCTCCCGATGCGGGTGTGGAACGCTATCCAGGATGCCCAAGGCAACGCCGCCGCATCGGGTGAGTACGACGCCGCGCTCGGGTCCCGCGAGGCCGACGTGAAGCAAGAGGGAAGGAGTGAAGAGAAGTGATTCCGGTAGCCTTTGACTACGAGGTCGCCGAGTCGGTCGACCACGCAATAGAGTTGCTCGGGCAGCATGGGGAGGATGCCAAGCTCATAGCCGGGGGGCACTCCCTCATACCGATTATGCGGCTCAGGCTGGCCGCGCCGTCCGTGCTGATCGACCTGGACAGGCTGGACGATCTGAACTACGTCCGCGACGAGGGTGACCACCTGGCTATCGGCGCCATGACCCGCCACCGCGATGTGCATTACAACGAGCTGGTCCGGGAGCACTGCGGCATCCTGGGTTATACCGCCGGGCTACTGGGCGACCCTTCGGTCCAGCACCGGGGAACCCTCGGCGGGACTCTCGCTCACGGCGACCCCGCCGGCGACATGCCGAGTGTGATCTCCGCACTGGAAGGGACCATAGTGGTAAAGGGTCCGGACGGAGAGCGCACCGTGGGCGCTTCGGACTTCTTCAAGGACTACCTGTTCACGGACCTCGACGAGCAGGAGGTTGTAACGGAGGTTCGGGTCCCCAAGCTCAGCTCGGATACCGGCTGGTCGTACAAGAAGTTCAGCCGCCGGTCGCAGGACTGGGCCATAGTCGGCGTGGCGGCGGTCGTGGAGAAGTCCAACGGTAACATCGACTCCGCTCGCATCGGGCTTACCAGCATGGGCTCCACTCCTATAAGAGCCACCGCCACCGAGCAAGCACTCTCGGGAGCCAGCCCGGATCAGGTCGCCGAAGCGGCCAATTCCGCCGATGAGGGCACTAGCCCCGGTACGGACGACGCAGCCTCGGCCGAGTTCCGGCGGCACCTGGCCCGGGTGTGGACCCGGCGAGCCATAGAGGAGGCTCTGAATCGTTGAGCGAAGCGGTTGACGGACGCCGGGGGGCCTTGCCCCCCGGCGTTTCGCATTCCCCGCAACTACGAGAGAGACTTCGGGAAGACAGTTACCTGGCCGACGAAGGTCTCAGTACAGCTATCTTCCTCGCTCTCAAGCTCGGCCGTCCGCTCTTTCTCGAAGGCGAGGCCGGGGTCGGAAAGACCGAGGTCGCTAAAGTCCTCAGCAGGCTGCTCGACACCCCGCTCATCCGGCTGCAGTGCTACGAGGGGATAGACGTCCATCAGGCGGTCTATGAATGGGACTACGCTCGCCAGCTCCTGCACATCAGGACGGCGGAGGCGTTTGGGGAGAAGGAGGATAGGCAGCGTTTCGAGGATGAGCTTTATACGCGGCAGTTCCTGGTAAGCCGACCGCTGTTGCAGGCGCTTGAGCATCAGGGGCCGAGTCCGCCGGTCTTGCTTATAGATGAGGTGGACCGGGCTGATGATGAGTTCGAGGCTTTTCTGCTGGAGATCCTCTCGGATTTTGCGATCACCATTCCGGAGCTTGGGACCGTGGCGGCCGAACGGCCACCGGTGGCCGTCCTCACCTCGAACCGGACGCGTGAGGTCCACGACGCGCTAAAGCGACGTTGCCTGTACTTCTACATAGACCATCCTGACGTGAAACGGGAGATAGAGATAGTACGGTTGAGGGTCCCCGGTGCGGAGGAGCACCTGGCCCGGCAGGTGGCGAAGGCCGTGCAGAACCTGCGGAGCATGAACCTGTACAAGCCGCCTGGCGTTGCCGAGACCCTGGATTGGACCGAGGCGTTGGTTGCTTTAGGGGCTAAGGAGTTGGACGAGGGCCTGATCGAGGCTACGTTAGGGTCGGTAGTGAAGTACCGTGAGGATCAGCAGCGCGTCCTTGGGGAGAGTCTGAGGCTGCTCGTGGCGAGCGGTGGTATCTAGGGACGTGCCGCAACAGAAAGCGCCGGTGCTCCAGGCGGCGGTGGCCTTCGGGCGCCTCCTCCGGCGGGCCGGTATAGCGGCGGGGCCAGACCGGGTAGTCGAGTTTACCCGGGCCTTGGAGGAGTTGGACGTTACCCGTCGTGAGGACGTCTACTGGGCAGGTAGGTTGACGCTGTGCTCCCGTCGGGAGGACCTCGACCTCTACGACAAGTTGTTTCGGGTGTTCTGGGAAGGGGCGGGGCTCACGCAGGCTCGGAAGCCGAAGATGCGTGTCTCGATCTCCCTCAGCGAAGATTCCGTGCAGCCGCCGAAGAAGACCGCCGAGAAGAACGATCAGGGTGAGGAGATGGTCCGTCTCCGCTACAGTCCCGTCGATGTACTGAGAAAGAAGGATTTCGCCCTTTATACGCCTGAGGAGTTCGCCGAGCTACACAAGCTCATGGCGAACCTCGACCTCTCTGGGACGCCGCGCAGGAGCCGCCGCCTCGACCCCGCACCCCGAGGCCGCCACGACCCGAGGATGACTCTCCGCGGCGCCCTGCGTACCGGAGGCGAGCCGCTTCGCCACCGCTTCCGGAAGCCCAGGAGCCGGCCGAGGAGGTTAGTGCTTTTGTGCGACATCTCCGGTTCGATGGCCCCCTACAGCCGGACGCTTATACGATTCATGCATGCGGGCGTGGTCTCTGGAGTGCAATTGGAGGCTTTTGTTCTCGGCACCCGGCTGACCCGAATAACGCGGGAGCTTACGAGCCGGGACCCGGATCGTGCCATGAAGGAGGCATCTGAGGCGATCCGGGACTGGTCCGGCGGAACGCGGCTCGGGGACACTGTAAAGGAGTTCGTGGATCGCTGGGGCCAGCGCGGTATGGCCCGCGGCTCGGTCGTCGTGATACTCTCCGACGGTTGGGACCGGGGAGACGTCGAGGTGCTCGCCGAGCAGATGATGCGCCTGCACCGCCTGGCCTACAAGGTCATCTGGGTCAACCCATTAAAGGCTGCACCTGGATACCAGCCGCTAGCGCGGGGTATGGCGGCGGCGCTACCCCACGTGGACGTCTTTCTCTCCGGTCATAACTTCGAGTCTTTGGAGAAGTTAGCCCGGACTATAACTGGGGCGGCTTCAGAGAAGCAAAGAGGAGGAGGTCCGGGATGAAGGTAGAGATCGTGGTGTTTGACGGATTCGATGAGCTAGATGCCATCGCGCCTTTCGAGGTGTTGAAGGAAGCGGCCTTCGGCGGGGCCGACGTAGAGGTCGGTCTTGTTACCCTAAACGAGACCGAGGAGATCGTCGCCGCTCACGGGTTGCGGGTAAGGCCCGACGGCAGGCTCGGCGAGAGGCCGGAGGTGTTGATCGTTCCCGGAGGCGGTTTTGTCGGCCACTCCTCGCGGGGAGTTAGGGCCGAGATCCGGCGTGGCGACTTGCCAAAGGCTATCGTCCGCTTGCATGACGCCGGTGCCATGGTCGCATCGGTCTGCACGGGGGCCATGCTCCTTGCCGCCGCAGGATTGACCAAAGGCCGACCGGCAACCACGAACCACGCGGCGATGCAAGAACTCGGAGATACTGGCGCCGAGGTTGTAAAAGCTCGCGTCGTAGATGACGGAGACCTCGTGACGGCGGGAGGGGTGACTTCAGGGCTCGATTTGGGGCTGTGGCTGATCGAACGTTACTTCGGCGCTCCGGGCGCTTCCGTGATGGAGAATGTGCTGGAATACGAGCGCCGCGGAGTGGTATGGCGACGCTAGAGGAAAGAGAAGGAGACGTTACGTGAATCCAGTCGTGGACAAGGTTGCAAAGTGGCGTGAGGAGGATAAGAAGGTCGCCATGGCCACGGTGGTCAAGGTCGAGAGATCCGGGCCTCTAGGTCCCGGTACCTCGATGGCTGTCTCCGAGGATGGTCAGGTGGCGGGGTCGGTGAGCGGCGGGTGTGTGGAGCCGGCGGTCTACGAAGAAGCGATGGAGGCGATAGAAAGCGGGAGGCCGAAGCTTCTGACGTACGGCATCTCCGATGACGAGGCGTTTGGCGTGGGGTTGACGTGTGGTGGGATCGTTCACATCTTTGTGGAGAGGGTAGATTGGTAGTGAGCATCCTCGAACGCTGGCACGCGGCCCTCGTCGGGCAGTCACCCGTGGCGATCGCGACCGTAATACAGGGTCCGGGGACGGGGGGCAAGGTGCTGGTCTCCCCGGAGGACCACGTCGGCAGCGCGGGCAACGAGGACCTCGACCGGGCTATCATCGAGGGGGCGCGGGCGATGCTCGAAGGCGGCAAGACCGGGACGGCGCACTACGGTCCGCGCGGGCAGCGACGCATGGAGGACGTCGCGGTCTTTATCCAGTCCTTCGCTCCGCCGCCCAAGATGTACGTATTTGGGGCCATAGACTTTGCAAGTGCGGTAGCGCGTATTGGAAAGTTCATGGGTTACCGGGTCACCGTTTGTGATGCGCGGGCGGTCTTTGCCACGCGGGACCGGTTCCCTTCGGCTGATGAGATTGTGGTGGCGTGGCCGGACGAGTTCTTGAAGACGGCCGAGGTGGACAAGCGCACGGTCATCTGCGTGCTCACCCACGACCCCAAGTTCGACGTGCCGGTTCTGAAGGCCGCGCTCGAAACTCCGGCGGGTTATATAGGGGCGATGGGTAGCCGGCGGACTCACGACAACCGGACGGCGCGTTTGAAGGAAGAGGGGATCACAGATGAGGAGCTTGCGCGTATTAGTAGTCCGGTTGGGTTGGATATCGGGTCGCGCACACCGGAGGAGACGGCCGTAGCGATAGCCGGAGAGATCATAGCGCAGCGCACCGGACATTCGGGAGGGCGGCTCGCGGAACGGTCGGGACCCATACACGCGCAGGAGCCGGACACGGCTACCTCGCCTGACGCGAGGGACGCGGAACGAAGCGCCGCGGAGGCCGCAGTTCGGGAGAGATGAGCGGGATCTCGGCCATCGTGCTGGCGGCGGGGGCGGGGAGCCGGTTCGGGGGTGGCAAGCTGCTGGCGGACTTCGAGGGTCGGACCCTGATAGAGGCTACTTTGTCGAAACTGCGCGAGGCGCCGGTAGATGAGATAATCGTGGTGGTCGGAGCCGAAGGGGAAAGGCTACGCAGCATAAGCATCGCGTACGAGACCCGCATAGTCGAGAACCCGGACTGGGCAGAGGGTATGTCTACCTCGGTACGTGCCGGGCTATTAGCCTGTGCCCCCGACACGCGAGCAGCGGTCGTCTCCCTGGCGGACCAACCGCTGGTCGGGGCGGAGGCGGTGGAGAGGCTCGTTGGGGCTTTCGAGGACGGGGCGGAGGTGGCGGTGGCGACCTACGGAGGCGAGCCCCGCAACCCGGTGCTCTTCGGCCGGCGGGTCTGGCCGCTGCTGTTGCGCGAGTTGTCGGGTGACAGGGGTGCGAGAGTGTTCCTCAAGCGCCATCGAGAATCGGTAACGGAGGTGCCTTGCGATGATGTAGCTGACCCGGCCGACGTAGATACCGTGGAGGACCTGCGGCGTCTGGAGGAGCGTTCGGAAGCCAGACGCGGCGGGAAGATTGGTCAAAGGAGGAACTGGTGAAGCTAGAGAATGAGTTTACCGTAGACGTACCGGTAGAGGACGTCTGGAGCGTGTTGCTCGACCTGGAGCGGATAACGCCTTGCCTGCCGGGGGCCGCTCTGACGGAGGAGACTGGTGATAGCGAGTACGACGGGAAGATGAAAGTGAAGCTCGGACCCGTCACGCAAGAGTACAAGGGCACGGTCAAGATCGAGGAGGCCGACGAGTCCCAGCACCGGGCGGTGCTCAAAGCCGATGGTAAGGACGCCCGGGGACAGGGTACGGCTTCAGCGACCATCACCTCCACCCTGCACGATGAAGGGAACGGTAGCACCCGGGTGCAGGTCGAGACCGACATGCAGATCACCGGTCGCGCGTCGCAGTTCGGCCAGGGCATCCAGCAACAGGTCTCCGAGAAACTCCTCACCCGGTTCGCCGACTGCCTGGAGCAAGAGATCGTGGGCGGCGGAGGAGCCGGAGACGGTACCGGGTCCGCTGCGACACAGACCGAGCCGTCCGCGAACGGCTCGTCTGGAGAGTCTCAACCTCAGAGCGGTACCAACCAGCAGGGGGGCGGCCGGCAGGGGGGCGCCCAGCAGGAAGAAGACGTCGAGGCACTGGACCTCGGCGAGGCGAGCCAGGGTGTGATCCTGGAGCGCGTCAAGCCGCTTGTGCCGATAGCAGCCGGCGTCGGCGTTCTGCTCGTGTTGTTGTGGCTCTTCAAGAGAGGCGGAAACGGATCCGCAAGCCAGCCAGGTAAAGGGCGAGCGGAATTCGAGGCCCACTTGAGGTTCTGAGCAGCCGGGACCGCTGGCCGTCCCGAACCGCTTGTAGAAGGGAGCGTCGAAAGGCGCGGTCAGCGGAACATAGCAAGGAAAGGCTCCGGGGTTGTCCTCGGAGCCTTTCCTTAGTTCAGGAAACAGGCGAGATGGCGCCTGGGTAGCCTAAACTGGAGGCTACCCGGACCTACCCGCCGGAGAGCCTGTTTCTGGCCTTGGCCAGGAGCCCGTCCGCTTTGTCTACCAGGCCCGTCTCCCGAGCTTTCTCCGCCACGGAGCCGTACACCCAGTTGTTCTCCTGAGCCTTGTCCATTGCCCTGGCTACAGGGCCTTTGTCTCCCTGAGATGTTTCATCCGCTGGAGGAGCCGTTTGCCCTTTATCCTCCCCGCGGGTTTCGTCCTGCTCTCCCTCCGTCTCCCGCGTAACTTCCGCTTGCTCTTCGCTGGCCGACCTCGCCAACTGTTGCTCGCTGATCGGTCTGGCCAGGGGCTGCTCGTCCTCGGGCCGCATGTTCCGTATTGGCAACGATGCCCTCCTTTCCCCGGTAGGTGCTTACACCTTCTTTATACTCCTAAACCCGCCCCGGCGCTGGGATGATAGCGGTCGTATGTCTGATCCGCCAAAAGCAAAACGATGCGGAGCGTACCTGGAGCTTTCGGACGAAGCCAGTGGGCCGAAGAAGCCGGGCGGCGCAACGTTGCGGGACACTGCTCCGGTCACGCGAGGGTGTGTGGCACCTTCCAGCCTCACCTTGGGACGCATGTGACGCGGTTCGCGAGGGGGGGCGCGGCCCGGCGTTTACCCTTTGTTCGACGCTCTTACGTCGTATTTCGGAGGTCCTGAATCAAGGGCGCATCATCGTCTACCTCTCCGTCTGTCTCGGTACCGCCGATGGGGATGAGGGTGCCCCGGATCTCCTGACCGAGGTCTCCCTTCGGGTTCGTCCGGGTCGGCAGGGCTTCGACGAAGGGCAACATCTGCACCTTGAACACCTCGTAGATCCGCCGCAACTCGACTATGGGATCCGAATGTTCGTCTACCCGCAGGTCTACATAAGGGTAGGGCTGGTCCTTGACCGTAAATACGGCGGCGCTTTGCTTACCTCGTTTGTCTCCGCCTGCCGCCTGCCCCGCCTCCAGCACACGCATCAGGCGTTCCGGCAGAGGCTCGTTCATAGATGTTTCGAAGGTCTCGGCCATGGCCGAGACGACTTCTTCCCCGGCGACCAGGTTCCCGGTTACCGCGTAACCGTCCCCTGTGATGTGTCCGCGCCAGGGATCCGTGTCCGCGCCGGTGTGGGCGGCGGAACGTCCCTGTGAGTCGACGATGCCGACCTGCCTCTTCTCCGGCTCAGGGTCGGAGCCGAGGAGTATTCTCAGAGTCTCCGTGGCATCGTAGCCTCGCTGCAGCAGGTCTAACCCATCGTACCCCAGAAGGGGATTGGTCCGTGCCTGAGTAGCTATCGCCCCGACCCCGGCTCGGGCGTAGGGTACCAGGACCCCCACCGCCGGGAGCTTGGTGCTCGCGGCGACCCCGAACATCCCGGAGGCGGAGTCGTAGGCGGCGATAGAGAACGTATTTAGGGTCAGCGAGGTAGTCGAGTGCATTTTTGGGCTTTCTGTAGTTGTTCGGAGTTTTAGATTCCTCGCGACTGGAGCCAGAGCTCGAGGAGGGCTATCTGCCAGAGCTTGTTGCTCCCGAGCCGGGTGGAATGATCGTTGGGCTCACCGAGGAGCTTGTCTATGTACTCTTTCCGGAAGATGCCACGCTCTCTGGCGGCCGGGGCGAGGAGGGCTGACTTCACGAGGTTGAGGTAGGGACCTTCGAGGTGCTTGAGGGCCGGTACCGGGAAGTAGCCTTTCTCTCGGTCGATGACTTCCGCGGGGATTACCTGTCGAGAGGCCTCTTTCAAGACGCCCTTGCCACCCCCTTTTAACTTTAGCTCCGGCGGGCAGGCGGCGGCGAGCTCGACGAGGTCGTGGTCGAGAAAGGGTACGCGGGCTTCTAGTCCCCAAGCCATGGTCATATTGTCTACCCTTTTTACCGGGTCGTCTACTAGCATTACCTCGGTATCCAGCCTGAGGGCGCGGTCGAGCGGGCTGGCGGCGCCGGGCTTGCCGAAGTGCTTCGCCACGAATGCCCGGCTTACGTCCTTCTCGACCCGATACTCGGGGTTCAGCACCTCTGACATCTCGGCGTGCGGGCGGTCGAAGAACTCGGCCTCGTAGGTGTTGAGTCCGTCGCCGTTGGCGTCGGCCAGCGGCGGGTACCAGTCGTAGCCCGCGAAGATCTCATCGGCCCCCTGGCCCGACTGGACTACTTTGATGTGCTTCGCTACCTCCTCGCTGAGGAGGTAGAAGGCCACGACGTCGTGGCTGACCATCGGTTCGCTCATCGCGTGGATCGCCCCGTCGAGAGCCGGCAGCATGCGGTCGCTGGAGACGCGGAAGCGGTGGTGCTTCGTGCCGTAGTGCTCGGCGATGATGTCCGAGAACTCGAACTCGTCGCCCTCTATGTCTCCGACTGTCTCGAAGCCGATGCTGAAGGTCTGCAGGTCTGGCTGGCCCATCTCGGCAAGCAGGCCGACGATCATGCTTGAATCCAGCCCGCCTGAGAGGAGCACCCCGACCGGTACGTCGGAGACCATGCGACGCTCGACTGCTACGCGCAGCGCCTCCAGAACGGCCTCTTCCCAGTCGTCCGCGGACATACCGGCGTGGGCGGGGTTTCGGGAGAAGCTCGGGCTCCAGTACCGCACTTCGCGGCGGCTGCCGTCCGGCTCTATCACCAGCAGTGTCCCCGGCGCGAGCTTGCGGACTCCCTTGAGCATGGTGTACGGGGCCGGGACGACGGCGTGGAACATCAGGTAGTGGTGCAGCGCTACGGTGTCGATGGAGGTATCCACGCCGCCCCCGGCGAGGAGTGCCGGGAGGGTCGAGGCGAAGCGCAAGGCGCCACCCGCTTCGGAGAGGTACAGCGGCTTGATGCCGAGCCTATCGCGGCCCAGGATTACGCGTCCGGTATCACGTTCGGTGAGGCAGAAGGCGAACATGCCCTTGAGTCGATCCACGAAGCGTTCGCCCCAGCAGTGGTAACCCTTCAGGAGGACCTCGGTGTCGGAGGTCGAGAAGAAGCGGTAGCCTTTCTGGGATAGCTCCTTGCGTAGCTCGGGGTAGTTATAGATGCAGCCGTTGAAGCTAATTGTCAGGCCGAGTTCGGGGTCGGTCATGGGCTGGGAGCCGTTTTCGGAGAGGTCTATGATCTTCAACCGGCGGAAGGAGAGGGCTAGGGGACCGCTCGCCCAGGTCCCGCTGCCATCCGGCCCGCGGTCGTCCATCGTGGCGGCCATACGGGTGACCGCCTCTACGTCGGCCAACTCTCCCACGCGTAGCTCACCGGCGAAACCGCACATCAGCCCTCCTTAATCCTCTAGAACCCAGGTGTCCTTGAAGCTCCCTCCAGCTGAGGAGTTTACGACACGGGTGCCGGGGCTCGCTACCCTCGTCAGGCCCCCGGGCATGACGTAGCCGATGGCCGGGAGCACGAAGACCCGCAGGTCTATGAACGCCTCTTCAAACGCCGAGCCCTCGCCTTTGAGGACGTGCGTGGAGATGTCCAGGAACTCCTGGGCTGAGTACTTCGTCGGGTCCTCCTTCATGTCACGGCGTGCCTGGTCCAGGTCCTCCTTGCTGGCTTCGGGGCCCATGACGAGGCCCTTGCCCCCGTAGCCCTCCCGGGGCTTGAGGACCATCTCGTGCAGGCGGTCCAGCACTTCCTCTCTCTGATCCGGATCAGAGGTGGAGAACGTAGGGGCGTTTTGCATGAGCGGTTTCTCTCCGAGGTAGCGCTCTATCATTGCCGGGACGTAGGGGAACACGGCCTTGTCGTCGGCTACGCCCACGCCCGGAGAGTTGACGATGTTGACCTTGCCTTCGAGGTAGGCGGCTCTGAGTTCGGGGAAGGTAGTGTCCAGGAAAGCCTCGTCGAAGCGACGGTAGATCACATCTATCCTCCGCCCGTCGGAGCGGTCCCGAACCTCGCCATTGATGACTTGGCAATCGGCGAGCTCGACGAGCTGGATGTTGCACGCCTGGGCTATGCGGCTGTGCTCGAAGTACGCTGAGTCGTCTTTGCCGGTAGTGACGACCGCGACGCACGGCTCCTGGATCCCGGGGAGGGCTGCCGTTTCGAGGGACCTGCGGAGCACGGCGTAGTAGGTAGAGATGGCGCTGATGCGGTAGGGTTCGTACAGGGCTCTCATGGCCTCCAGCCCGGCCCGCCGGATGGCCTCAGAGTAGGCGACGCCGCTGGGTACCCGTACGTTGTCCTCCAGGACCACGTACTCCCTGGGTCCGAGCTGAACCACATCCGGGCCGTAGACGTGGACCGGGACGGAGTGCTCGGGTAATGGACCGGGCCGGTAGTTGATGCTGGTCTCTACTATCTCCTCCGGTACCACGTCTTGCTCGCCGTTGTACAGGTCGGCGAGCCAGGCGTTGATCGCGTACCCTCTCTGCAACAACCCCCTGGAGAGTATCTCCCGGTGGTCTTTAGGGACGATTCTAGGGAGCCAGTCCGCCGGTAGTATGCGGTCTTTCCCCTCAGGGTCATCGGGCAACGGAAAGGTCGCCCCAAGCTCGCGCAGCTTCTCGCCGGCCTTTGCAAGCTCCTCTTCCCCAATGCGCTCCAGGGCCTCGAACAGCGGCTTGTATCGCTCGCGGAGTTTGCCTCCAGGCTCGAAGACTTCGTTGAAATGCTCCGTCTCAATCTCCATTAGCCCCCGCTCTCGTCGCTTTCGCTGCTCCACGCCGGGGCGATGTTACCTGTTTCTCGAACTCACTACAGGCTTCACGTACCAACTCCAATCCTCTCTCCGGGGAGATCCGCGAGACCGGAGACGGGAAGCCTCGCAGAATCCCCGCCTCCGTGGTCCTGTAAAACCTACCGTCCCTCAAACCCTCGAAACCGGTCTCTTCACCGGACGCGCTCAAGACATTGCCACCTGCGAACCGCAGCACGGAGTCGAGGTAGGCGACGACCTCCGGGCTCTCGACCCCTTCTGTCACGGCGGCGCGGAAGAGTTCCCCATTGAGGTACCCGAAGTCCGGTACGAGGAGCCTATCGCCGGAGACCTCGAAGGCGTGCAGGCTCTCCCTCGGAGTGACCGCGAGGCGTTCCTGCCGAACCCGGTCGGCGGCGGCGCTTACAAGGGCGCAGATCTCCAACACCTTTTCGGGATAGTTGCTGTCGATCCCCCGCAACTCGACCGTACCGTGTTGGTTGAGGCGCACGGGGTTCCAGGAGGACGCCCGGAGCAATGTGCCTCCCGTCTCAAAGAAGAGCCTGCGCTCCACTCTCGCCCGGTCGAGTGCTTCGAGCCAGGCATGATAGCGAGCGAACTGCTGCCCGATCAACTCCTCGACGCTACCGGCGTAAGGCAGCAAGCCTCCGACTTCTTGCAGACGGGCGTACAGGCCGTGAGGCGCGAGGGACGGGTCTCCGCGGTAGAGCGCGGTACGCGCGGCCATTCCATCGGCTAGGCCCTCGTGGAACGGGCACGAGCGGGTAAGCGCTATGAGCGCGGCGTCCAGCGCCGTCGCCAGGTTGTAGAGGTTCAGCAGTTCCTCCCGCCCGGCCTCTTCGGAGTCGTAGGAGACGCCAGCCTGTGGGTCTACTGTTCCTTCCGCTACCTCCAGGTGTAGATGCGCCCCGGCGCAGCGGCCGGCATGCCTGAACCGCTCCCGTCCGACCGCGCGGGCCTGAAGATAATAGTGGGGCTCGTCGCGTATCTCGGGTTGCACGGGGAGCGGGTAGGTCGCCAGCGGGTAGAGCCGGAGCCCTATCTCCCGCCCGGCGTTCAGGGCCAGCCCTAGGCTCGTCACGTACTCACGCGTGAGCTCCGCGAGGGAGTGTACCGGGGGCGTGTTTATCTCCACCATGCTTCTGGCGCACTCCGGCGAGAAGCTCTCGGGGTCCCGCCCCGACTCCCTCGCCGCCTCTCGACACAAGACAAGGAACTCATCCGCCCGGTTCGAGAGGATGCCGTCCTCGTCCACCAGGAAGAATTCCTGCTCCAGCCCCACACATCGATCCGCTACAGTCGCCAACAATACCAAGCTCCAGACTCAGAGATTACAGTCGTAAATCTAAACGCCAGACCGGGACGTTGCCAATGGCCCGGTGGAGAAGGCCGCGCCGCCACGGTTGGCCCGATGGAGAAGACTGCGCACCGCTCGGGTACGAAAACTGTATCGTAGGCCCGGCATGGGCCCCTTTCGGAGGGTTCGAATGGCCTCGTGTCCAAACGAAGGCGGTGTTTGCGAGGGCAACCTTGTACTTGTGGCGGAAGAATCCGTATGGCAGCGACCCTTATAGTTGAGCCGCTTTCCCTTACCCTCCGGCGGGGAGCTGCGAGCCTGGAGTCCGCCGGAACTCTTTCTCGGGAAGGGACGTTGCTGGAACTACAATCAGGAGGACGAGATGGATGTTGCAAAGCCTAACGGAGCTGGAGACGAGCGAAACGTCGCAAGGGTGCTGCACAATGCGCAACAGGAGGCCGAGGCGTGCGGCGGGTATGCGGCGGGGGCCAAAGAGGCCGGTAACGAGTTGCTCGCCGGTTTCTTTGAGGACGTGCGGGAGACGCACATAAAGATCGCCAGACGGGCGGAAGAGATGCTCGGTAGGCTTGATGAGCTGCATGCTGGCGTCGTTCGACCAGGTAGCATTGGGCTTGTTGATGGGCCATCTGAGGGGGACCCGGGCGATGTCTCACCGGGCCAGGACGATGTTGCATAACAGATAAAGGTTCAGTGGCGGTCGGGCCGGGTCCTGGGAGTCTCGGCCTACTTACGGGGGTCTTTGAGGATCTCGAAGATCTCCTCGATCAGGGCTTCACGCTTCTGGGGCGGTAAGTCTCTGGGATGGATGGTCTGCTTGTCGGACTGGAGGTTGCGGAGGTTCGCCTCCTCAGCCAGGTACCGGTCTATGAGGCGTACGACAGCGTCAACCTTCTCGCGAGGGAGACCGTCGCCACCGCGGGTTAGTCTGCTCCACATGCTCTCTACCTCCCCTTCCCGGTGGTCGTGACGCGGCAGATTATACTCGCCGAACCTCAGGCGCGAGATGGGAAAATTATTACCAAGGCTCCCGCTAGGGCGATGGCGGCGCCGAGGACATTGTACCTGTCGGGCTGGAAGCCCTCGATCAGGATACCCCAGACAAGCGCCAGTACTATAAAGATGCCGCCATAAGCGGTGTAGACCGCCCAAAGGAGGTAACCGGCTGTAAGGCCGCAATCACTCCGTACAAGGCGAGTATTGCGGCCCCGGCGAGTCCCCAGAACAGGGGCTTCTGCTCGCGCATCCAGCCCCAAACAAGGTATCCACCGCCAATCTCACAGAGACCGGCCAATACGAATAAACCTCCAACGATCAACGACTTGCCCATGCTTTTCCTTAACACCTATCGGTTCGTTAAATACGCTTATCGTGGCCCACGCTCTTGGACTGGGTTTGAGGCTGGTGACCAACAATGAACGCGAGTTCCGTGCGTACCGGACACCTCGAAATCGACCAATGGGCCAGCCTTTGAGACACGTTTCCTCATCCGCGCACGTTGTGTGTGAACTTTACTTCAGGCAGAGCGCGAGGCGGCGTGACGAGGGAAGGAGCGTTGCTGTGAGGGGGCGAAGCCCGTGGGGTTTTGCCACGCGTGCGTGATTATGCGCAGCTCTCTGTCATCTATCTCCACGAGGTTGAAGCTCGACGGGCGTCCGGCGCGGAGGCGGTTGGAGATCGTGCCGGCGGTCGAGACGACGAGGCCGGGGGTGCTCTCCTCGATGGTGTGGATGGCTACCTGATGGTCGTGTCCGCAGAGGACTAGCTCGGCGCCGAGGTCCACGAAGGCTGTGAGGGCCTGTCTAGTGTTGGAGAGGCCATGACGGCCGGTAGTCTCGCCTCTTATCGGGTTGTGGTGAATCATCACTATTCTGGCAGCGTCCGGGGGCGCTTGGGAGAACGCCTCTTCGACCTTCAGGAGGTCGCGCTTGTTGACGTGCCCGATCACGCCGAGGTCCCGAAAACGGCGGGTGAGGGAGCCGCGTGAGATGCCGTGGGCGGTGTTGCAACCGGCGATCACCGCACCCGGGTCCCCGGATGCTTCCAGCGACGGGTTCAGTTCCGGTGAGATGTACTTCGTGTACCGGGAGTACTTGAACTCGTGGGCGGTCCTGCCCCATATACCAAGGTTGCGTGCGACCGCGCCTATCCAGCGCACGTCGTGATTGCCAGGGATAACTATGACAGGAGCGGTCTCGCGGATCTCATCGAGGTAAGCGCGCGCCTGCAAGAACTCCGAAACCGAGCACCGCTGCGTGAGGTCTCCGGAGACCGCCACCGCGTCCGGCGCCAACTCCTTGATGCTGCCCTTTAGAGAATCGAGTTGCTCCGCCACAGCAGGCCGGCCAAAGTGCAGATCAGACGTATGCAATATCCTCGTCACGGGACAGGAGTGTACCCTAAACAGCGCCCCGCTATCCGTATTTCGGCCCCAGCACGCCAGTAGCGCTGTGGATAGCTCTCAGACCTTTTCGAGGAACTCGCGCAGGGTGGTGTTGAACTCTTCCGGGGCTTCGAGGTTCGAGAGGTGGCCGGCTTCGGAGATGATGTGGTAGTGAGAGCCGGGGATGTTCGCCGCCATCTCGCCCATGACCTCCGGGGTGGCAATGGTATCTTTTTCGCCGCTGATAACGAGCGTGGGGACGTTTATCTTCCCGAGTAGATCGGTCGAGTCGGGGCGGTCGCGCATGGCACCCAGGGCCGCGACGGCCCCGTCGGGGGAACTGTCCAGCATGATGCCGCGTACGAACTCCACGACTTTTTTGTTGTTCTTCAAGACTTCAGGGGCGAACAGACGGTCTATCTGAAGCTCCGGTATAACTTCGACGCCTTCTTCGGCAATCCGGCGGGCCATTTTGCGGCGCGTCTCTCTAACGTCCTCGTCGTCGGGGTCGGGGCGGGTGTTGGCGAGGAGGAGCGCGGAAATCCTCTCGGGGAAGAGCCTGAGACAGGCGAAGGCGACATAGCCACCCATCGAGAGGCCGCCAAGGACTACGCGGTCCAGCCCGAGCTTGTCGAGGAGCCCCAGGACTCCTTCGGCATAGTAGCGCATGTCGGGTTGCGCGCAAGGACGGGGCGAGGCGCCGAAACCCGGGTAGTCCGGGGTTATGACGCGCCGGGTGGCGGAGAACGCCTCGACCTGCGGCGCCCACATCTTCCGGTTGAGCGGGAAACCGTGGAGCAGGACCAGCGGGTCCCCGGGTCCCTCCCCGCGCTCCCCATAGGACATTAGGCCACCACTCGTACGGTACTCCGTCATGATTGCTACCTCTTTTCGTCAAAGCCTCTTCGCGTGCTCACGTATCCTAACAACTCCCCTACAATAAGACTGATGCGAGGATCTTCTACTCGCTCCCTCTGGTCCGGGTGACGATAGTGTGGGGTTGGACGTTCGTCGTGGTTCAAGATCCCTCGCCCTCTATGACGTTTTGGGCTTCCTCTTCGTCCGCTTCGCACTGGCCGCCGCTGCCCTCGCCCCCATCACGCTAGCCAGGGTGACGCCCCGGACCCTCTTTGTCGGAGGCGGCATCGTCCTCGTCCTCGCTTCCGGTTACCTGTTGCAGACTACGGCCTTGCTGTTCGCTACCTACCTGGTTAGCGTGACTGGCAGCCCGCTAGCACCAGCTCTCTACTTCGGGGTGGCCGCGCTTATCTCCCTTGCCGCCGCCTCGAGCTCAAGGAGACCGCCGGACGACAATCCCTGAGAAACTAGTGAGCGCGCCATGAGCCGCGCGGATGGAGGCTGGTCAGCAAGGGGGCGAAGTCTACTATGCGGCACCACCTTTCTTTGGGAGAAGGTCGGGTATCAGCATGGAGTTTCGGTTCCTTCCCTGTCTTTCGCAATTTAGGCTGCATAGTATGTTGGGCAGCGCAGGTTAAAGAGGCATTAGAGGGAGATT
The DNA here is from genome assembly GCA_902806065.1 of uncultured Rubrobacteraceae bacterium. GTDB lineage: Bacteria > Actinomycetota > Rubrobacteria > Rubrobacterales > Rubrobacteraceae > Rubrobacter_F. Next base: position 42,196 of record CADCVE010000005.1, read on the forward strand.
AGAGTGCTCTAATCTCCCTGGAGAATAGCGCCTGGCCGGCCACCCTGCACAGCATGATCTCAGCTACGCTCGAAGATCGTCCAGTTAAACGAGGACTCCTCCAACAGAGGCGGTGACGATCAGCGCGAGCTCGCGGGCGAGATCGACCGACTCTCGCAGGCGGTGGCGCGAGTGACCGAGTTCGGCTTTTCGCTGGACCTGAGCCTCCCGTACACCGATGTCCGCGCCTTGCTCTACTGGGTGTTTATGCGCTTTCAGGACGAGTTTGTCGAGCGCGTCGTAAGTATAGAGCTGGAGATAACCCCAGAGGCCGACCATGCGATCGTGGACCGCCTGAAGCTGCGCGAGGTGGTGGGAGAGCCGTTACGCAACGCCCTGGCCGCGCTGCCGGAGTACGGGGGACGGTTGGGGCTGCGCTCCCGGCTCTCCAAGGATGGAATCTATCTCCTGGTCGAGGTCGCCGACGAGGGCGGCGCTGCCGAGTAGTCCTTATCGACGAGGCGTTCGACCCGACAATAGATTCAGACGATCAGCCCCGCGTCAGTCTCGCTCTGACCAGGGCTATAGTCGAGCAGCACGGCGGCTCCTTTGAGATCGACAGCGAACCGGGAGGCGGCACTTATACTTCAGTCCGGCCCCCTCTACGTGACTGACCCGGCCGTAAAAGTCTCGGTATCTTTACTAAAGAGATCCATACCGGCTGCTCTCGAAGAATGTCCCGGATAGCTTTGGGACATGTCCCGGTTACTCTATAGGACAAATGTCCTATAGAGTAACCACGCTTCGTTGGTTAGTATGTTCGGTGGTGACGCTTGTTTGAGGAGAGAGGTGGACAAGATAATACTGCTGATCGAGGATAACAGAGACGACGAGGCACTTACCCGTCGGGCCTTGAAGAAGAATAACATCGGCAACGAGGTCGTCGTCGCCCGCGATGGGGCGGAGGCTCTCGACTTCCTCTTTGGCATGGGGTCGCACGCGGAGCGGGACCTGAGCTATATGCCGCACCTGGTGCTGCTAGACCTCAAGCTCCCGAAGGTAGGCGGGATCGAGGTTCTACGGCGGATGCGCGCCGACGAGCGAACGAAGCTCCTTCCGGTGGTGATCCTCACCTCCTCCAAAGAGCAGCAAGACCTCATGAACGGCTACGGCTACGGGGCGAACAGCTATATCCGTAAGCCGGTGGACTTCGCCCAGTTCATCGAAGCGGTGCGACAGCTCGGCCTCTATTGGCTGGTCCTGAACGAGACGCCTCAGACCGGAGCCTAGAAGAGCCGTGCGGTACGCAAGGCCCGTCTTCGAGCACCTCAAGCGCGCGGCGGCGGCGTATGCCGTCCTGCTGTTTGCCCTGATGCTCACGTTCCTGGCCTACGATTACGTGCGCCGGAACGTCTCGGAGGTCGCGGAGGATCGGTTCGACGAGACCGTGCGGACGGCGCACGACGTAATAGAGGGCCAGATGAACTCCTACGTAGATGCCATGCTCGGCGCTCGCGCTCTCTTCTACGCCTCGCGGTCGGTCAATAGAGAAGAGTGGCGTGGCTACGCAAGCGGCATGGACCTGGAGGACCGTTACGAGGGCATGCAGATACTCGGCTACGCTGAGCGTGTCGAGCCCGAGGAGATGAGCGCATTCGAGGAACGCCTCGCGAGTACGTTCGAGGACGAAGAGCCTCGCAACGGCCTCGACGTGCGGCCCGGCGGCGAGAGAAGTGAGTACTTCCCGTTGACGTACCTCGAGCCGTTGGACGAGGCCAACCGTGTATTGATCGGCTACGACGCATATACGAAGCCTACCCACCGCACCGCCATGGACCAGGCGCGGGATACGGGGAGACCAGAGGCTACAGGCAGGACGTTTGTGTTCTCCAGCCCACCCGAGGGCTCCAGGTCAGACCTTGCCCTCGAGCCCGGGCTCGTCGTGTACCTGCCGGTCTATAGAAAGGGCGAGCCCACAGAGACCGTCGCCGAGCGCCAGGACGCCCTCGAAGGGTTCGTTACCTGCTACCTGACCGCGGAGGAACTCCTGCGGGGCATCTTCGAGGAGCCATACGAGCCTTCGATAGACTTCGAGGTCTACGACGACGGAGGGTTTACCCCTAGAAACCTCCTCTACGACGACGACGGCGTCCTACGTGCCGGAGAGGCCCAGGCTCCGCTGACCACTATAGGCGCGATCGGTGAGTCGATCGCGCCTATAGGAGCGTCCAAAGGTCCCCCGGACCTCAAGTATGCTGATGAGCTCGACGCGGCGGGGAGAGAGTGGTCAGTGTACTTCGAGGCACTACCGGAGTTTCAGACGGATGGCGAGAGCCACCTTCCACTCTTCGTTTTCCTAAGTGGACTCGCCGCGAGCCTTGCGCTCTTTGCCATAACCTTCCTGCTGGTACGCAGCCGCGTGCGCGCCGAAAGGGCCAGTGAGGACCTCGAACACGCCAACCGCGAGCTGGAGGCGACCAACAGCGAGCTAGAGGCATTCTCCTACTCCGTCTCACACGACTTGAGGGCACCACTGAGAAGTATAGACGGCTTCTCCCAGATCATCCTCGAAGACTACGCCGACGACTTCGATGAGGAGGGCAAAGACTACCTGGGCCGGGTGCGGGCCGCCAGCCAGCGCATGGGCCGTCTGATAGACGACCTTTTGGGACTCTCGCGCGTGACGCGAGGCAACATGGAGCGCAGGCGCGTGGACCTGAACGCTCTGGCCATGGAGGTCGCCGGGGAGCTGCGGGAGGCGAAGCCGGAACGAAAGGTCGAGTTCTCTGCCCAGAAAGGGCTAGAAGTCTGGGGAGACTCAAAGCTCTTGAGGGTGGCGCTGGTGAACCTCATTGGCAACGCCTGGAAGTTCACCGAGAAGGAGCCCGAAGCTAAAATAGAGTTTGGCCAGGACGAGGATCTTTCGTGGAGGGGTCACGTGTCGGTCTACTATGTGCGCGACAATGGGGCTGGCTTCGAGATGGCTTACGCTGATAAGCTCTTCGGCGCCTTCCAGCGGCTGCACGGGGAGGACGAATTCGAGGGCACGGGCATAGGGCTCGCGACGGTCCAGCGCGTCGTCCACCGCCACGGCGGCAGGATCTGGGCCGAGGGCCAGGTGGGCCGCGGGGCGACCTTTTACTTCACCCTGCAGCCCGGACTCAGGCTCGATCCCAAGCGGCCGCAAGAGGAGGCTATGTCGAAGTGACCACACAAGACCACATATCTCGTGCTTCCTCGAGCGTCTCGCGTAGAGCAAAGGACGTGGCGGGGGTCGCGACTCTGCGGGTGCTCATGGTGGAAGACTCCGCCGATGACGCCCTTTTCATGCTGCGCGAGCTCAAGCGTGGAGGATACAAGGTCCTGCACGAGCGGGTGGACACCGCGGAGGGCATGAAGGCCGCTCTAGAGAAACAGGTCTGGGACGTAGTCGTTTCGGATCATGCCATGCCATCCTTCAGCGCGCCCGCGGCGCTGGAGCTACTGAAGGAGAATGGATGGCTGGATCTCCCGTTCATCATCGTCTCTGGACACATCGGCGAGGACGCAGCGGTTAGGGCCATGAAGGCCGGTGCCCACGACTTTATCGCCAAAGATAGCCTTGCCCGGCTCGTCCCCGCCATCGAGCGGGCCTTGCGCGACGCCGAGGAGCGCCGGCAGCGCCGGCAGGTCCAGGACGCGCTCAGGCTGGCGGAGGAGAAATACCGGGGCATCTTCGAGAACGCGGTGGAGGGGATCTTCCAGACCACGGCCGGCGGGAAACTCGTGACGGCGAACCCGATGATGGCGCGTATCTTCGGCTACGAATCCCCGGAGGAAATGATAGAGGCCATCCGGGACCTCAAGGAGCAACTGTATGTCGAGCCCATGCGGCGGGCCGAGTTTGTCCGACGCATGCGCCAGGATGGCAGGGTTTTGGATTTCGAGACCCAGTTCTACCGCAAGGACGGCGCCGTCATCTGGACCTCCACGAACGCCCGCGCCGTACGTGGCGACTCCGGTGAGATAGTGGGCTTCGAGGGCTCGGTGGAGGACATCACGGATCGCAAGAGGGCCGAGTCAAAGCTGCGGCGAAGCCTGGACCGGCTCGTAGCGCTGCACGAAGCGGGCAGCCTGCTCGGCTCGACGCTGGAGCCCGAGGAGATAGCCACGCGCCTGCTGGAGATCATGCGCCGCATCTCCGGACTTACGGCAGCGGTAATCTCCTTGCATAAGGCTGGACATCTACATGTCTGGCGATCCGTGGGTCTGGAGAACTTGAAACCGAAAACGCGCTACTCGCCGGAGGTGAGGGAGGCCCAAGAGGACGTTATGAAGAGCGAGAAGTCCCGCGCCTTCCTGCTGGACGACCGGAGAGACGGGGAAGGTGAGTCGACGGCGGGACTATGCATGCCCTTGCGGGTGCGGGAGCGCACGATCGGGGTCCTCGAGGCGTATGGCCCAGAGGTGCTGGCGGAGAGAGATACTGTGGAGATCCTGGAGAACCTGACTAACCAGGCCGCGAGCGCGTTCGAGAACGCCCAGCTCTACGGAGAGCTCGCCAAACGTGAGAAGAGGTTGCAGGAGCTTGTTGGCAAGGTCCTGGTCGCCCAGGAAGAGGAGCGGCGCAGGGTATCGTACGACGTACACGACGGCCTGGCACAGGTGGCCGCCGCGGCCTACCAGCACTTGCAGGTCTTCGCCCAGTACAACACGCCATCCTCGGAAGAAGGCCGCGAGGACCTGGAGCGAGTCTCGGGGCTCGTTCGCCAGACCGTTGGGGAGGCACGTCGGATCATCGCGAACCTCAGGCCAACCGCTCTGGACGACTTCGGGCTCAAAAGCGCGGTGCGCCTCCACCTCGATACCTTGCGAGCCGATGGGTGGGATATCAGCTACAAAGCCGACATAGGCAACGAGCGGCTCCCGGCCGTCACGGAGACGGCCATCTTCCGGGTTATTCAGGAAGCCTTGAACAACGTCGGCAAGCACGCGGGTTCCAGGAGGGTAGACCTCTCGCTCGAACGGCTCCCGGTGGGGCCGCTAGCGCCGGGTGAGAGGCCCAGGATACGGCTCACCGTGCGGGACTATGGAAGGGGCTTCGTGGTCGAGTCGCCGGAGAACCGCGGGGCTCCGAGCGGTCCCGGCGAACGGGTAGGCATGACGGGCATGCGCGAGAGGATAGCGCTGCTCGGCGGTGACTTCCGGGTTGCGAGCCGTCCCGGCGAGGGCACCCTTGTAGTCGCCGAGGTCCCCTTGCTCGAAGGACCAGTCGGGGGAATCGCCGAAGACGTAACCGGTCAGGCGGCCGACCATTTCGTCAGCGATCCGTTCGGCGATGGGCTGGAGTAGGATGCGGATGGACAACGAGGAGGGCGGTTCTTCAGTACGGCTCCTGATCGCTGACGACCACGCGCTAGTGCGGAGTGGTCTCCGTAGCCTGCTAAAGAGGGAGCCGGGCTTCGAGATAGCCGGAGAGGCCGAGGACGGGCGCGAGGCGGTCGAGCTGTGCCGGGATTTGAGGCCGGATCTCGTTCTTATGGATATGAGGATGCCGAGGATGGACGGCCTGGAGGCGACCCGTGCCATAAAGCGCGAGCACCCGGAGACCAAAATCCTCATGGTAACCATGCACGACGACCAGGACTACATGCTGGAGGCCGTCAAAGCCGGCGCCGCCGGCTACGTGCTTAAAGACGCCCCCCGCGAAGAGTTGATCGCCGCCGTGTGGCGCGTGATATACGGCAGGTCCCCAGATTCCCAGGACTCCCCATCCGATTACAAGATGCCCAGCTAACCTCAAAAAGCGGTAGCCCACACCTATCTGAGCGCTCGTCACCGGCGAGGCCAGATATCCGTCACGGACAAAAGCGTCTCGCCGAGGAGAAGTCTCCGCCGCCAGAGATCAGGCGAAAAGACCGCTACTGATCTCCTCCCGATTTGGAGAGGCGAGACTCCGGCCTCGCCCAATTACTAGCTATGTCCTGAACTCCAACGATGCTGCTTCTTGGCGATTGCGGCGGCTTTTTACGGAGTCGCCAGGAGACTTGCTTCGGTTGTGAAACAGCTATCAGATCTAAGACGTAACAACTACGTTCGAAGAGGATGCATTGAGAGGCCCCACATCGAAATATGGGGCCTCTCCTTCGGAGCGCGCTCCGGTTGTGTTGGAGCCCTCTTCTTGGCTAGTGGCCCGTTGGCCTCTGGACCGTCTCCTGGTCGATGTCTTCTGGTCTGAGACCGGTGAGGGAGCGGACGTAGATCTCGTCATAGTCGATCTGCAGGCCTTGCTCGCGCTCCCTCTCGGCTCCGCGGCCGCCCAGGACGGTACCGAGATAGCACGCCAGGAAGCCCAAGGGCACCGAGATCAGAGCCGGACTTCCTCTTTCGAACGGGAAAATCGCCGCTTCGCCTAATACTAGTGGGCTCAGGATCACGAGCCCGACGGAGGAGACGAGACCGACGATCATGCCAGCGACGGCCCCGGTCGAGTTGAACCTCCTCCAGAAGATCGTCAGCAGTATGACGGGAACGTTTGCGCTGGCCGCGACCGCAAAAGCCAGAGCCACGAGAAAGGCAACGTTCGCGCCCTGCAGGGGCAATGCCAGAACTATCGCCGCTACCGAGATGCCGATGGCCGCAATGCGAGCGGCCCTGAACTGCTCGCTATCGCTAGCCTCGCCGTTGCGGATGACATTAGTGTAGAAGTCGTGGGCAAAGGCGCTGGAGGCGGCGAGCACGAGCCCTGATACGACGGCGATGATGGTGGCGAAGGCGACCGCCGAGACGAAGGCGAACAAGATGGGGCCACCGAGCGTGGATGCAAGCTGCGGAGCAGCCAGGTTGCCCTCGGGGCTTGCCGCCCTGATGGCGTCCTGCCCGACAAAAAGAGCCGCGCCATAGCCTAGGACTGGCGTTATCAAGTAGAACAAGCCGATGATCCAGGTCGACCAGACGATTGAGGAGCGGGCTGTCTTGGCATCCGGTACGGTGAGGAAGCGTATCAGGATGTGTGGAAGGCCCGCCGTACCCAGAACGAGGGCGATGTTTAGCGAGATCACGTCGAGGCTCGCCGTTATGCTGCTCGGCGCGGGCGGGTGGAGCGCCGTGGAGCCGATCTCACTCTCGACTGCGTTGAACAGGGCAAACGGGTTGAAGCTGTAGTTGGCAAGCACGATGAGCACGAGGACTACGGAGCCGGCGATGAGCAGAACGGCCTTGATGATCTGGATATAGGTCGTCGCTACCATACCGCCCACCACGATGTAGATGGTCATGAGGATTCCTATGCCAATGACCGAGTACGCGTACGGGATGCCGAGTAAGAGCTGGATCAAGGCTCCGGCTCCAACCAACTGGGCGATCATGTAGAACATGCTTATGGCGATCGTGCTGACGGCTGCCGCCGAGCGTATGCTGCTCATGTTAAACCTGGCCGTAAGCATGTCGGCCAGGGTGTACTTGCCGAGGTTCCTCAACGGCTCCGCCACGAGCAGGAGCACCACGAGGAACGCTACCAGAAACCCTATCGAGAGATAGAAACCCGCGAAACCTTGTAGGGCGATGGCTCCCGCTATCCCGAGGAAGGAGGCCGCCGAGAGATAGTCGCCGGCAATGGCGAGGCCGTTCTGCCAGCCCTTGATCTTGCCGCCCGCCACGTAGTGGTCGCTGGTGGACTTGTTCTGCATGGACGCATAAGCGGTGATGCCGAGCGTCAGCAAGATGATCAGGACAAAGAAGATTATAGCTGTGGCGTAGTCACTTAATCCGAACACGTTACCGTCCCTTCTCCTCGGCAACCTCTTGCCGCGCCCGCTCTACGAGAGCGTCCCACTTGTTCGCCCGGTTCACGTACAGGTGCATCATTATCCAGGTCATGAAGAACTGCGCGATACCGTAGATGTAAGCCCAGGTCAGCGGCCCTACGGCTTTGCCGTTCAACACGGTAGTGAACGCCGCCAAAAGCGGCAGACCCATGAAGAACAGCAAGAAGAAGATCGTCGCCGGAATGAGGAACGCTTTTCTCTTCCGCGAATACTCCTGGAACGCCGATGTTCGCTCCACGGCGACCCACTCTTGGTTTCTATGGCTATCCATCAAACCCCTTTCCCATAACCAAACCGTCTCCGAAACCTGATCCCGAGACTCTCCCTGAGGCGGCACTATATACCAAACTGGATGCTCGCAAAACCCCACACGCGTGATCGTATATAAAGCAAAACGATCCATGAGGGACGCTAGCGGAAGCCGTTAGTGATGCGAAAGGTTTTTCGGGCCGCGCTATTCACCATGCATTGGACGGCGGGAAGAAGCACCTGGCGAAATCCGGGTGGGAAGGTTGCTTTGGATACGGCTTACGGCATAGAATGCAGCACGGTAGGGTATGAGAGGTTGCCTAAGGAAAGGAGGGTAATAGCTGGCGTCTGAGTCGAGGTAGACCACGTTTTAGGGGAAAATTGGGGAAAAGGAGAAATCTATGTCACAGGACGTATCCAGGTCGCGAGCAGAAGAAATACCCGTAGCGCCGGCGGAGCCGGGCTATGCCGATCCCGCACCTTTAGGGTTAGCTGCTTTCGCGCTTACGACCTTTATCTTCTCGATGGTCAACGCCGGCATCATAGCCCAGGGGGCGAATCCATCGCAGCAGATAATAAACCTTTATCTCCCGCTGGCGCTTATCTACGGGGGATTCGCCCAGCTCATAGCGGGGGTATTGGAGTTCCGGAACAAGAACACCTTCGGGCTTACAGCATTTACCTCCTACGGAGCGTTCTGGATTGGCCTGGCCATAATGAATATCTTTGCGAGGCAATTCGACATAGCGCCGTCGCAGTTGGTGGAGGCGCAGGGCTGGTTCTTTTTAGGCTGGACCATCTTCACCGCTATCCTGCTTATAGGGTCGTTCGGCGTCAACGTAGCTCTGATAACGGTCTTCGTGTTACTGTTCATTACCTTTGTCTTGCTAACTATCGGTGACCTGCTTGGCGGACCCGAGGGCTCCGGCGGTCTCTTTATCAACCTCGGTGGTTACCTCGGCATCCTCACGGCCTTCGCGGCTTGGTACCTGGCGGCGGCAGACGTGATTAACGACACCTTCGGACGGGCGGTCCTGCCCGTCGGCGCGCGCGGCTAGAACAGAGCCGCCGAAACCAGATACGAACACAGAGGAGGCCGGGACGAACAGCCCCGGCCTCCTCTGTTTCTTCGAACGCCTATTACGTGCTGGGCTGGTCGGCGCCGGAGTTCTACACTGAGTGCCGACCCGAAACCTCGCTCTCTTATCCCTACTTCTCCTCTTCCTACTTCTCCTCTTCCTTCTTCTCCTTGTCCTTCTCTTCCTTCTTCTCCGCTTCCTTCTTCTTCTCTTCCTTGTCCGCGCCACCGCCGCAGCCGGCCACGGTCAACGACAGGGCCACGAGTAACGTTCCCATCAACAGACTCAAGCGCCTTGCCTTGCTCATCCATCCTCCTTTGCTGGGGCCGCCTCGCTTGACGGCCTCGCTTACGTCGCCCGTCTCCCTACCCGAATTTCGGGGCGGCAACACGCACTATATACCCGGCTTCTAGTTGCAAGAGGTAGCCGCCCTGAACCACCTGGTCTTCGTTCTGAGCAACGGCTTGCTTACCTTCCGCCAACAACTTGCTGCCGGGTAGATACGAGACTCCGGCCTGTGCAACCTCCGGTGTACAACTCGTGTACCGGATGAAAGAGCCTTTCTGCTATGTGGAGGGCTCCTAATCCTTCCCGCCCACTAAATACGTTGGAGCCATTGTCTCTCAAGTACCTAGAAGATGGTAGCGAGCCTCCAGGCTAACCGTGTCTGGTGGATACCTCTCAAGGCGCGCGTCGAGAAAAGGCCCTCCAGATACTTCCGGAGGGCCCGCATCCTACTGTGGTAAACGACTACATAGAACTGCTATGAAGGTCACTGCATGGTCAAGCTCGGGCCTCTGCCTCCTGGCCGCCCGCCCCGGCCTCCCGAGGGGACTGGGGAGGCTTGATGACGAGCGGGATGGCGGCGCTGACTAGCATGATACCGGCCGAGATGTAGAGGGCGAGGTCGTACGTGCCGGTTATGTCCGTGGAGATGGCCAGGACCAGCGGACCAAGGAGGGTGGCGAGCCCCCAGGCGGTAAGCATGGCCCCGTAGATCGTTGCGACGTTTCGGGACCCGAAATACGCGCTCGCGAACGTGGGCATCGTGCTGAAGCCGCCGCCGTAGCACGTCAGAATGATGAAAGAGAAGATAGTGAGGAGGAAGAACACGTCTCTCCCCACTAACGGTATCAGCAGGAACAGTACGGCCTGAATGAGGAACATCGTCAGGAAGACGTTTCTCGGGCCGATGTAGTCCGAAAGAGTGGCCCAGCCGAGCCGCCCTGCCGCGTTGGCGACGGCCAAGACGACGACAAAGATCGAGGCGAGGGTTGCGGTAGCTCCGCCGAGCTCAGAGGCGATCGCTTTAGCGTCGGAGATGATCGAGAGTCCGGCGGTCACGTTCAAAAAGAGCATGGCCCACAGGGCGTACCATTGCCACGTCTTGAGGGCGCCACTGAAGTCTCTCGTACGCTCCTCCTCCTGGCTGCTCTCCTCCTCGGATGGTTCGTGTCCTTCGGGACTGTAGCCCTCGGGCGGGTTCGTGATGAAGAAGGCCGCGCCGCCGACGAAGACGATGTAGGCAAGCCCCAGGATACCGAAGGTCCCGAACAGCCCGACGGCCGGGACCAGGTACCCTGCGACAGGCACGGTAACCGCCGACCCGCCACCGAAGCCCATTACCGCTATGCCGGTGGCGAAGCCGGGCCTATCCGGGAACCACTTGGGGAGCACCTGAATCGGGATGATGTAGGCTAGCCCCAGACCGATCCCCGCGATGAGGCCGTACGTCAGGTACAGGATGACGAGGCTATCCTGGGCGAAGTAGGCGAGGCCAACTCCTATCCCGTACACCACGCCGCCCATCACGCCGACGATGCGGGGTCCCAGCCGTCCCACTAACTGGCCGCCGGCAAAGGCCGCGAAGCCGATCATAAGGATCGTGATAAAGAACGCCCAGTTAACGGCAGTGATACCTGTACCGTAGTTCTCCGAGAGCGGCACCCTGAAGATGCTCCAAGCGTAGACGGCTCCCAGCCCGAGTTGCATCAACACCGCGGCCGCGGCAACCACCCACCGGTTTGGGGTAGACGTGCTTGCTGTCTGACTAGACACTCAACTCCTCCTTCTCCCTAAAGTGCCTTTTCCTTACCCAACTGGAATTCTAGTGTTCCCCTTTTCCCTCCCCGCGAATCTTCGGAAGCCGTGCGCTTCTCCTTATCCGAGATTAGGCGAGGACTCTTTCGTGCCCACTATATATGTTGAAGCGATTGCCTCGCAAGAAGCCGACCAGCGTCATCCCGAACTGTCGGGCTACGTCTACCGCGAGGCTGCTCGGGGCGGAGATGGCGCACACGACGGGTACTCCGGCGGTCAGGCACTTCTGCAAAATCTCGAAACTGCTGCGCCCGCTGACCATCACCACGTGCTCCGAGAGAGGTAGCCGCCCCTCTAATAGCGCCCAGCCGACGAGCTTGTCGGTCGCGTTGTGGCGGCCCACGTCCTCCCTGAGCGCCACGAGCTCGCCCTCTTTGTCGAAGAGCGCTGCAGCGTGCAGCCCGCCTGTCGCCTCGAAGAGCCCCTGCGCCTCCCGCAGCTTCTCCGGCAGCGCGTAGATGGTCTCCACCGGAACCTCCGGTCCAGGGGGTATC
>CADCVE010000006.1 GCA_902806065.1 uncultured Rubrobacteraceae bacterium
GCCCGGTCCATCCGCAACAGCTCCCCCTCGACCCACCGCGCAACGTCCGACGAGCCCGTGACGATCGTCTTGCCGCTACCGTCCCGCGCCTCGGCCGTCGTCGTGCTGCCCTTGAGTTGGCGACGGACGGTATAGTAGCGCCCGGCTATCGCCAGCGTCACCTCGACTACGGAGGGGTCCTTGGAGGAGCCTCCGCTCCAGGGGATCAACTCGTTCGCAAAGCGCGGGCCGCCTCCACGCGAGCCGAAAAAGGCCCACAGGATACTCTCGAAGAGCGTCGACTTGCCCGCCCCGTTTCGGCCGGCCACCCCGATAGCGCCCTCCGGCGGCAACAGTTCGGTCGGCTCCCGGAACTGCTTGTAGTTCTCCATGTACAGCCGCTCCAGGATCACGCGTCCACCTCCTCACCCACGGACCTCGCCAGATACTCGCGCCCCTTCGCCAGAAACTCCTCCGCGAAGCCCGCCTCCAACTCTCCGCGCTCCCGCCGTGCCGCGACGAACGACGCGAACTCCTCCTCCAAAGCGCCGAACACCGCCGAGACCGGCCCATCCCCGTTCATATCCTCCGGACGCTCCTCCGGGTGCACCTCCAGGCTGAAGTTCAGGCAGCGGCGCTGCAAGTCGCGCAGCAGCGCCCGGTCTATACCGCTCGCCACCCCGCGCCGCACGTCGTACGCGCGCAGGCGCACTATCGCGTCGTCGAGGTCTACCCCTTCGATCCGCTCCCGGATAGCCTCCGTCAACTCCGGGGCGTCCATGTCTCTTGCCCTTATCTTTTCGAGGTCCAGCATCGGGCGCGTGTCTATCGGGATGTGCTCCACGCTCGACAGATCCCCGCCCTCGAACTCCACGATGGCGAACCCCGGCACCGAGGCGACCTCTCCAAAGCCGAAGCGTTCGGTGGCGCCGGCATAGAAGGCGTTTGGCTTGTGCTCGTGGAACTCGTGGTAGTGGCCGAGGGCGACGTAATCGAAGGCGCCGGAGATCATGCTGGACTGCAAGTCCGCCTCGCCCATCTCGTGTTGCTTCGCCTCCAGCCCCGGCACCATCCCGTGTGTCACCAGAATATTCACGTCCGCGTCACGAGCGGGGGTAACCGCTCCCGTCCCGAAGACCGCCCCGTGCGGCACCAGCGTAACGCCCACGCCTACGTCCCCGACCTCGATCAACTCGTAGTCAAGATCGAAGCCGTGCGCGGAGATCACGTTGACCAGGTTCCCATACTCCAGCGCCGCCGTAGTGGTACGCAGACGTGGCGTCTCGTGGTTGCCAGCGGCGACGAGGTAAGGGATACCGGCGCGCGCCGTGATGCGGGCTGTCTGCTTCAGGAAGCCGATGATCACGTGCGTCGCCGGGCGCACCGAGTCGAAGACGTCGCCGGAGTGGATCACCAGATCCACGTCCCGCTCCAGGATGGCGTCAACCGCTCGTCCATACGCCTCCTGCACATCGACCTCGCGCTGGTTGCGGTTGGACGTTGGGTCGAGCTTGGCGTACCGGGTGTATCCCAAATGTGTATCCGAGATGTGCGCGATCCTGATTATCTTATCCCTTTCTCAAATCAACAGTATTGTACGCATACCGCCGATCTTATGAGGGCCCTGGATGTGTATTTTCGGGACTCTCACAACTTCAATTCTCGTCGTGTCTCGTTTGGCTACATAATCGGACCAGTCTACGATTCACGGTAGTTGCCGGTCCATTGCCTTACTGCCTGTTCTCGAACTCCTGCTCAAACAGAGGGTTGGGCATATCTTCAAGTCGCCTAACAATTTCTTCGAGGAAGCGTCCTGTAGTTCTTAGTTCCTCTTCCGAAGGCGTCTCAACGCCATGCACTACTTGATTCCTAATTTGTCGGATGTAATTGATCTCCTCACTAAGGGGTTCCGGTACGTCGAGGCGCTGCAACAGACGCACGATAGAAGACCACCTTTGAGGTGCGCCAGTAGTAAGTTGCTCCTTTTCTGATTTTCGCCGTAGGGTAGATTCTAGAGTGGCCCAGCGGGACATAAAGAATCCAAGTGCCTCTTCATGTCCTCGTGACCTTACTGCTTCCTCCGCTGACGCGTAAGGATTGCGCGTACTTACTTGGCGACGTGCTTGCGCATACTTCTCGTATAATTTCTCATCCCCGGCGACTATACTGTCAACAATTTGGTCTACTAGTGGGCGTTCCTCCGTGTCATTGTCAAGGTTTTCGAGATACGGATCTAGCTCTCTAGGACTGTCCTTGGAAATGAGCTGTAGAAAACGCAACAGAACGTCTGCCCGTCCCATTACAAATTCTCTAGCCTTCATTAGAAACCTTTCCGAATATGTAGCTAGCTAACTCGTAATGGTTCCTAAGCTTGCCTTCTTTAAGCCGAAGTCGTAGATCTCCAGCTTTCTGCAAACGTTCCAACGCTATCTCTCCTGCAAGCACAAGGCCATTGAGTTCATCTAAGATGGCGTACTCTTCGCTCGATAAATCCCCACTCATAGGTTTGTAGGCCAAATCGTGTTCAACTTCAGCCCAAGCGTGAACAAGTACAGAAGCTACTTGAACTTCAACTAAAGCACTCGCATAGCGAGTGTCCGTGCCTTCAAGATCAGCAGATTTTAGCCGAACATGGTAGTGGCGGGCCGCGTAGCCAGAGAACCGTTTCTCATAAGACGGCTCGTTGCTCTCATCAGGAAACATTTTAGTCTTGCTAACATCAAACGAACCGCGAATCAATCGCTCGACTTCATCAAGATCACCAGGAAAGTACAAAGCTATTCTGACGCCCGCCAGATCAACGATATCATCGTATATATTTTTTACCTTTCGGTACTTCTTCTCTTCATTCCTCTGATGTACTTTTGTCTTGAGACGATCTGGCCTCTTAGCTCTGTAAGACACGATTGCTCTGATTCCACTCTGATCCAGTTCCGCAGAGCATCTCTGCTCACGTATCTGCGCGGCCTTCCGATAGTAATCGTACTCCCGAGAGTACTGTACGAGGAATGTGTCGATTACAGTCATATAGAGGACGAAGCTGCAGTCCTAGTCCCTCATCCGATCTAGCCCGGAGAGTATCTGCGAGGGCTCGCGCCTCCTGGCTACCGGCCGGTTGCCGCGAGTGAGGTTCCAGCGGAAGTTCTTGTAAGGGTCGGCGGCGCCGTGGCCCGTGCGGTGTGATGCCTGTACGGCGTCGAGGGCTTCGAAGACTTTCTCTGGTGGAACGCCCTCTATGTCACCGCGGATGGCGGTTATCTTCGGCGGCTTGCTGGTGAGGTTGCGCATCACAGAGAGGACGGAGGTAGCCGCGTCCTGGCGGTGCTCGCCGAAGATGTCCGTGCCCTGCTTGCCCATGAGGACCATCGGACGTGGGAAGGTTCCGAAGACTGGAACGGCGTAGTGCGCGTGGCGGCAGAGCAGACGCCCTTTCTCTAGCTGCAGTAGCTCCTCGCGGGTGGTCGAGGAGAACGAGCGGTAGCTGGAGTTGGTGAGTTCCTCGTCCCCGATGCGACCGTAGAGGCTCGTCGCCGCGTTGCCGACGACCTCGTCGTGTACTTTGCTCCGGAATTGCTGCGCCCCGAAGAGCGTCAGGTTCAGGTGGCGACCGCGCGCGGAGATGTCCACCAGCGTGTCCTTGAGGGAGGAGGTCTTCGAGCCTGACGGCGCGTACTTGTTCAGCTCGTCGACGAAGATTATGAGCTTGTCCACCCCGAGTTGGCCGCTCTCGGCGAGCTCCCATATCTTGGAGATAACGCTCGTGACGATGAGGTCCTGCGGGATGCCGGTGAGTTGAGAGATGTCTACTACACGCACCTCGCGGTCGTCGAACGGGCCGTCCACGAGTGGCAGATCGCCGTGATCTACTTTCCCGTGCGCGAGCAGCCCGCCGCACTTGTTCGGGAGCACCTTGAAGCGGTTTCTGACCTTGGCGATGGTCATGTGGTTGTGGCCGTTCCACGACGAGATGTTCTTGCCGTCCTCGCGGGCAGCCTCGAAGTAGTCGTCGATCTCGTCCAGGAGGCCGTAGAAGTCCGCCTGTGTCCTGACACCCTTGTCTCGAAGCTCCTCGATAAAGCCCCGGAACTTGTCGTCCATGTCCGAGGGATCGAAGACGTAGCCCGCATACGGAAGTACGTCGCCGAGCTCCCACAGGATCGGGTAGACGCGCGAGTCCTCGCCGCGCGCGTTCCGTAACGTGTTTAGCTTACGCGCCGGGATGCCCTCTGCATGCACGGTCCTCTCTCCAGACTCCATCCCGTACCGCAACGGGGCGAAGATGCGAAGGTTCTCGAAAGGCTGCACCTCCAGCCCTAACGAAGCGTACATCTCGCGGTCCTCACGCGGCAGGCCCTTCTGCCCCGCACGCTGGTAACGCTCTGCGAGCTCCGGGTCGTCGTCCGGGTCCACCTCCACCGGCTTGTCCAGGAACAGCAGGTCCGCACCCTTTACGTTGAACATCAGGGCCGCGACCTTCTTGTCCTCGACGGTCTGGAAGGTGCTGGAGATGGTGAACAGGGCGTGACTGGTCTTGGTCGAGAGGCCGCTCATGCCGGTGATGTTGAGGTGGCCGGCCTCGGGACCGAGGAGGTAGTCCCCGTCCACATAGAGGGGCGTGCGCTGTGGTGAGCCGTTCTCCTCATTGCCGTTCTCGTGCAGGAGGAGGGGGATGCGGTGGCCGGAGAAGTCCTCCGTGCCCAGGGCGTGCTCTATAGCGGGGCTGGTGGCGAAGTATACGGGGCCGGTGCGGACGGGGCGTTTGGACTTCTTCTTGTCGTCGCGGTGCTTCGTGGCGAGGACGCGGGCCTTGAAGACCAGGATCTCGACGCGCTCCGAGAGGGCTTCGAGGGACGGGTCACCGTCATAAGCGTAGAAGTCATCGAGGAAGCTGGCTAGGTCGGAGTAACGGCGCGGGTCGTCGAGGACGGCGATGGCGGTCGCGTCCTCCGCCTCGGCGGCGACGATGTGCCCGATGTCCAGGTTCCGGGCTGCTCCGGTCTCGGCGGTCCAGAAGTAGAACTCGTGGGCCGTCGCGGGGTACTCCTCGCTGGTGACGACCCGGCCGATAGGGCCGGAGGTGAGATCCAGGTATTCCGGGTGCAGCATCTAGTTCCTCCCGTTCGCGGAAGCATTCGCTGGTGAAGCCGTGGCGAGTTGGCGCTCCAGCCTCGAATATGCTCGTTCGGAGCCCTGGACGAGGGGTTTGAGGAGCTTCTCTACGTAATGGATGGGGTAGATCATGGCCGGCCAGCGCGAATCGGGCTTGGCGAGTGGCGCACGCTCGGCCATTACCCAGCGTGAGATCTCATCTATCATCTCCGGTCCCGTATCACGCGGAGCCTCTATCCTCATCAGCGAACCCAGAGCGTCCGCGCCGCGCTGCCGCGGCCACATCCTCAGGTACCAAGAAGTCCGCTGCTCGTTCAAGTTGCGCCTGAGTTGCCAGTCCGGGACGAAGCTGGTCGTCCGCATCCCCGGCTCCAGGTCCAGCAGCATCGCGACGTCCTTGCCCACGAACTCCGGGCGTGCCACGCTCTTTATAAGGCCGAGGGCGCGCCGGTTGCTCTCCGCGATGTCCTTTAGCTGGCCGTCCACGGCTATCCAATCGTCCGAGTCCAGCACCCGGTCATCCCCCTCCCACCGCCGGAGCATCCCACCCTCCAGCCGCTCCCGCAGCGCCCGGACCCTCACGAGTGACCTCTCCCTCATTCCGACATAGTCCGAGGGGTCCGCCTCCGACATGTACTCAGCGGAGTCCAGGACCAGGTGCGGGGAGGAGGGGACGTCATCCGGGCCAAGCTGCGAGAAACCGGCCTCGATCAGGAGATCCCAGAACGCCTCGACCTTCGGGTCTCCGGCGCTGCGCGGCAGGATCACGGCCTGCACCACGACCGGTGGACTCTCCAGCGGCATGCGCGTAAACCTGCGGTCGCAACGATTGACGATCGTTGCCGCCACGGTCGCCACGACGACCGGAGACATCTCTATACGCCCGATCTCCCGTGAACTCTGCACCCCGTCAAGGAAGTAACACAACCGTGAAGCCCCATCATGCACCCCAAAATCCCGGGGACCAGGCGGCGACTCCAGATGATGCGGCCGCCCCCCAGAAACGTCTTCCTCCTCCAACGGCTGGCGTCCGAACTGCTGGGCTTCGAGGTCGCAAGACCCCGCCCCGGCGGTAACGTAGATACCTCTACGCTCGGCCCCGCTCAGGGCCTCACTTATCTTCGCCACGAAATCCTTAGGCATACTCCCCGACATCATAAAGACGCAGTATACGCAGGGTTTTCACGCAGGACTACGCCTCGTCTTCAGGTTCAGGTACAGGCAATTCGAACTGCTTCTCGGCAATACCCACCGCCCAGCGGAAGCTGCGCCGGTCCTCATGCGTCCCGGAGTAGGCGTCGCGAGCCATCTTGAGGACCTTTTTAGCCTCGGCTCGCTGCTCGGGAGCGTTGGGGATCTCCTTGGAGAAAGCATAAGTGAGATCCTCTGCATCCAGATAATAAAAGTGCATATACAAAGTCTTCTGACGGCCGAGACCCGAGAGTGCTGCATCACCGCTGACCTGGCTTATGTTCAAGAGAGTACCTACGCTCAGGGGCTCGCCGCTCTCCGGGTACACGCTTATGGCGAGGCGGACGACGGGGCCGTAGGGGGTCTTGTAGAGTTCGAGGCGGCGTAGGATCCTGGCCGGGCCGCGTACGGCATCTATTTCGTCCCTCGTCGCCGCAACGACGACGTGACCCTGCGGAGGCCGCATGGACTCACGGGCCTGGGTAGAGATTACCCGTGCCTGCACGCCCCGATCAGCGACCGCCGCCGCCAGGCTTCGCCGGACGCGCTCAGGAAGGTCGAGCCCTTTGCTGCGAGTCCCTTCCATCACCCGGCGAACCTCTCGAAGAAGCGAGCGAAGTACGCTACGGACTCGAAGTAGTCGTCGAGCCGGACGGACTCATTCGGGGCGTGGATGCGGCTCCCAACGTTCGCCACGGCTCCGGTCATGATCGTGGGTATCCCGAGCTCCGTCGCCACCAGCGAGGTCGGCCCGCTTCCTCCAACGGTTGGATACACGACCGCCTCCCTACCGGCTTCTCTCCACGTTTCGATGGCCGTCCGCACCACCGGCGAGTCTACCGGCGTCTTCGCCGCCTCGACCCCGTGCATGTCCACGACTTCGATGTCCGTAAAGCCGCGCTTCCGAAGGTGCTCGCGCAGGAGGGCCAGCACCGGACCCGGGCTCTGGCCCGCGACGAGCCGGAAGTCCATCTTTACGAACGCCTCGGAGGGGACGATAGTCTTCGCACCGGGTCCCGTGTAGCCGGACTGGATGCCGGCGATGTTCGCGGTGGGGCGGAGGAGCATCTCTTTTAGGGCCGCCCTGCCGCTGAGGTTGCGGTCGAAGGAGTCCACGCCCCAGGAGGCTTTCAGGGCGTTTTCGTCCAGGGGGATACTCTCTATCGCTTCGAGGTCATTTTCGGAGGGAGGTTCGATCAGCTCGTCGAGGCCGTCCAGCGTGATCTCACCATTCTCGTCCTTGATCGTGCGTAGCGCCTGCACGAGACGCCAGGCCGGGTTCGGGGCCAGCCCCCCATACATACTGTGCAAGTCGTGCGACGCGCCCCTCGCGCGCAACTCGACATACACCATGCCTTTAGTGCCGCAGAAGATCATGGGCCGCCCCGCGTCATCCTTCATCGACCCCTCCCACAGACACGCGTCGGCGGAGAGGAAGTCCCCGTTCGAGCGGACAAACGGAGCGAGGTTCGGGCTTCCGATCTCTTCCTCACCCTCGATGAGGAACTTCAACTTGAACGGCAACGGCCCATGCTCTTCCTGGTACATCCTCAGAGCCTGGATGCGGGCCATCACGTCGCCCTTATCGTCGGCGACCCCGCGCGCAAAGAGGACGCCGTCCCTGACCTCCGGCTCAAAGGGATCACTCTCCCACAGCTCCAGCGGTTCGGGTGGCTGCACATCGTAATGACCGTAGGAGAGAAGCGTCTTGTCCCCGTCACCTGCCTCCGCATAGACGACCGGATGTC
Source organism: uncultured Rubrobacteraceae bacterium (assembly GCA_902806065.1). GTDB lineage: Bacteria > Actinomycetota > Rubrobacteria > Rubrobacterales > Rubrobacteraceae > Rubrobacter_F. Next base: position 8,028 of record CADCVE010000006.1, read on the forward strand.
CGTCTGTCTCCCTCAACCGGGCCTCGGCGCCCGCTTCTTCGAGCTTCTCCCGGACCCACTCGGCGCATGCGCGGAAGCCTGCTCCGTCATCAGTTTGGGCGGAGACCGACGGCATCCTCAAGAACTCCACGAGCTCTTCCAGGAATTCGTTCTTCGAGCTGTCCATGCGCCTCTTTATATCCACGTTGTGCGAGTCCTCCGTCTGGCTTTACGAGAGGTTAGCATCTCAGTTGCGTACCATTCACCTCAAGGCACAATATACGGTAGTTTGACGGTGGTGTGGCCCGTAGGATGCTGTTATATTTGCGGCAGGGATGGTGCCTGTGGAGAAGAGACCGAATCATAACCTGGATCATCGCCGCGAGCGCCCGCGACCTGGGCGGCGCAACGGTTACGAGCCTGATACTTTCTTCGGCCTCGACGTGGAAGAGATGAGCCCGAAGGCGCAGGTTGTGGCGGGGCTGGCGGTATCGATACCGGTGGCGCTGGCCGGGGCTGCGGTCCTCATCTTTGTTCCCTCTTTCTGGTGGCTGGTCTTCGTCTTCGGCTGGACGATATTCCCGGCCTTTGGAATGTTGGTCAGAGGAATCGCCGGTCTCTCGGATAACCCGCAGGAATCGCCTCCGGCGAACGGCAAGGAGCGGGAGCTTTTGGAGGCGTTGCGCGAGCATGGAGAGTTGACGCCAGCACGGGCGGCGATGGAGACTTCGCTGACGGTGACGGAGGCTGACAAGATGCTCAAGGAGTTGGCCGAGGGCGGGCATCTCGAGGTGCGCGTGCGGGGCGGGGGGCTGTTCTACGGGCTCTGGGAGCCGGGCGGTGAGGGTAACGAACGGGAGTTGGAGGGGCGGGGGTAAGGGTGTGCGTGGTATCATTTTTGTCCTGGTGGGTAACAGGCGGGTAGTCGGACGGGAGCGTAGGCAGGCCTAAAGAGTATGGAAGATAAGAGCATCCCGAAGACACTAGAAGAGGCCTATCGGCTGCGCGATTCCGCCGGTACTATCCCGGAGCGGGACTTTTACCAGGATTACGTCTACCGCATGAGGCGCGAGGAGTACCGCGCGCGCGGTATTCGCACGGAGATCTCCTCCCGCCGCCGCGAGCGCCAGAGCGCCCTGGAGTTCTCCCGCGAGATGTTCTTCATGGAGGTCGCGGAGATTACACGCCGCCGCAACGGTAGTCAGGTCTCCGGTCAGAACAATAGCCCCGAGCGCGCCTCCCGGGAAGAGGTGCGCCGCTACACCTCACGCCTCGACACGCATGCGTTCCTGAAGCAACTCGCTTCCCCGCACTCCGGGGCGGTCGAGTTGTACAGGCGTAACTACCTGGAACTGCTCAGGGCAGGCAAGCCTCCAAGAGAGGCCTATTACCTTTCTCGGGTCATTGGACTCGCGGGCGAGGCGGAGTTCCAGAGCATTCTGGAGAACGTGCGCGCGACGGGTTATCCCAAGGGACGTCTTCCTTACGTGGTGGAGAAAACGGCTATCCAGATCCGGGACCTCCCCGGCGGTATGATCCTGATCCTCCTGACCTTCTTCGCCTCGCTCTTCGCCTTCGTGTGGGCGACGAACGTGTGGGGCACGGAGGCGAACTCTAGTGTCGTGTTCTTCGCCGCTCTCGGGCTCGTCGGTGCTGGCGGTCTGATGCTCATCTCCGCAGTCTTCATAGTTACTTTTATAAGATCTATTAACAAATGAATAGTTTTTCCTGCTTTTACTAAAGCTTTTCTCTCCTCGTGCCGATAGAATCAGGTAGAACGCAAAAACAAGGCGCTGAGGGGGGCCGACATGATCTCAAGGTACGTGATGATGGTTTTACTGGCGACGTTGCTTGCGGCAGTGACCGCCGTGAGCGCGGTGGCAGCCGAGACCGAAGAAACCGGCGGAGTGGAGCGCGAGACGGCGCGCGAGGCGGAGGTGGGCGCAGCGTCGGTGCAGAGTTGCACTGGTGGAGTCGTTAGCCTCTCCGCCGACGAGAAACGCATGGTCGAACTGCACAACAAGGCTCGCGCGGATCGAGGGCTCTCGCGCCTGTGCGTACACCCGGCGCTGCAGAAGGCGGCCCGCGCCCATTCCCAGGAGATGATCTCCAAAGACTACTTCAAGCACGGTAACGTCGGCCAGCGACTCAGCAAGTTCGGCTACCGCTGGAGCACCTACGGCGAGAATATACTCTATGACCCAGGCTCCCGGGACTCCGTGGAGAGCCTCTTCAAGGTCTGGATGAATAGCTCCGGACACAAGTCCAATATCCTCGAAAAGAGCTTCCGCGAGGTCGGGATCGGCGCCAGCTCGGGCAGCTACAAGGGCGGTAGAGCGACCATGTGGACCGCCGACTTCGGAGACCGCTAAAAGCACCACCAGTAACCTCGCGCAAGGCCCTCTCCTAGCATAGAGAGGGCCTTGTTGTTCTGGCACGCGCTCTCATTCGCTCGTCAGCGGGTTCTCTGAAACTCCTGCGCCTTGAAGCGCTCTCCGGTGACTTCCCTGGATTCGTCGGAGGCCAGGTAGAGAAATACGGCGGTGTTCTCTTCGGGGGTTATGCGGGTTTTCGGGTCTTCTTCGGGGTAGGCGGCGGCGCGCATCTCGGTGCGCATACCGCCGGGGTCCACGGAGTTGACGCGGATGCCGCGATCTTGTAGCTCGGCGGCCAGAATCTGGGTGAGCCCTTCGAGGCCGAACTTGCTGACGGAGTAAGCGCCCCACTCGGCCCGGCCTTCGACGCTCACGCCGCTGGTGACGTTGATGATGGAGCCGCCCTCGGGCATGTGTGGTATGACCGCTTTCGTGAGCAGGAACGGGGAGGTGAGGTTGGCGTCCAGGACCTGCCGCCACTCGCTTTCGGGGTACTCTTCTATCGGCACCCGGGGGCCTAGAGTACCAGCGTTGTTGATTAGCACGTCTACCCTACCAAAGCGGTCGATTGCCTGGTGCACGAGCTGATCCACGTCCGCCGTGACCGATACGTCCCCCGGGACGGCCAGGACCTCCGCGTGATCCTCGGCAAGTTCCCGCTCCACCGGATGCAGGGAATCAGGGGTCCTGGAGTTTATGACCAGGGAGGCGTTCTCCTTCGCGCAGGCGCCTGCGAGGGCCTTTCCAAGCCCCCGGCTGGCGCCGGTTATCATAACGACCCTGCCTCGTAACATGAAAGCTCCTTCTCTAGCGGTCGGTGATTGACAGCCGGTACGAACCTCTCCGGTTGCCACTATATCGACAGTTTACAGCGATACCCGCCGGTGCTGCTTCCCTCCGGAGCCGGTATGCTACCGGCTTTGCTGCAAACTCTCGGCACTTCGCGTATAAAGGGAGCATGGTTTACCCGATATTGGAAGGGGCTACGAGCGGTGTACGGTGAGAACGCGCCGCCGTCGTGGGCACGGCTGCCGGGTGCCCGGTGCCGGGCTGTCGAGCACCTGACGAAACTGGAGGGGTTGCAGGAGTTCGAGATCCTCGCCGGGCTCGAAGAGGGCTTCTTCCAGGCCCTCGCCATCGCCTCGGAGGTTTTGGAGATCGGGGCGGGTACCGCCCTCTATAGAGAGGGTGAGCCCTCTGGAGCGGTCTATTTCATGCGCGAGGGACGGGCGAAGCTGTACCGCTCCTCCAGCGGACAGGGTCCCGGCAAGGCGCGAGACCAGATCCTCGGGGTCGTCGGCGACGGCTCCGTCCTCGGCCTCGCCTCTGCCCTGGAAGGCAAACCCCAGAGCCAGGGCGCCACGGCCCTCACCGACTGCGTGCTCTACGCCGTTTTCCGCGACGAGCTAGTGAACCTCATGGCCTCCTATCCCGGAGCCTCCCTCAGCCTCGCCCGCGCGCTCGCCGCTCGGACCCGCGAGCTCGAGGACCTCGTCGGTGACCTCGTCTTCCACAGCGCCCCGCAAAGAGTGGCCCGGATGCTCCTCGACCTCGCCACCGAGGAGGGACGGGTTACCAAGAGAGGCGTCGTGTTCCAGCCCTCGCTCTCCCGCCAGGAGATGGCCGAGGCGACGGGCATCTCTCGTGAAGCCCTCTCGCGCAGCCTCAGCAGGCTCGCCCAGGAAGAGATTCTGGACCTCACGGGCGGCAAGACCATAACCATCCTCAAGCCAGCCGAACTGCGCGCCCGTACCTGAGAACCGTTCGCGTCAAGGACGGTTTTTGATCTACATCACATTGGAATATGACCGGGGTCATGTTCCACGATGATGGCAATCAATGGTAGGTGTTGGGGTCATCTCCGGGTTGATATAAAGCCTTCACAAGAGACGACGAGGTTTCGAGAGGAGGAACGGCAGTGACTTACGTTATAACCGAGCCGTGCATTGGCACGAAGGATCAGTCCTGTGTAGAGGTGTGCCCGGTGGATTGCATCTACGAGGTCGGGGACCAATTCATGATCAACCCCGAGGAGTGCATCGACTGCGGCGCATGCGAGCCGGAGTGTCCGGTTGAGGCCATCTACCCGGAGGACGAAGTCCCGGACGACCAGGAGAGCTACATCTCCAAGGCCGCCAGCCACTTCGAGTAGCACAGACAGCGAAGTAGCAAGCGAGAGGGAGAGGCTCTGGCCTCTCTCTGTCGTTTTAGCCGAAGGCGCCGCTACTCACCTAGCTTGTCCTGGTGGTCCGACTCTGACCCCATCACCGTTGCTCGCGACGAGTTGTCCGAGCCGGGCGAGGCAGCGTTTGAGGTGGATGCGGGCGGCGTTCCGGGCGGGGAGCCTGCGTGCTAATCCCTGAAGGGCGGGCTCCGCCGGGCGCATCTCGGTTTTGAACTCGGCGAGCGAGCCGTGGCCGAGGTCCTGTATGGCGCACTCGCCGTAGCCCGAGACCGGTCCTTCGTAGGTCCAGCACAAGAACTTCGGGTCTTCGGCATGTACGAGAACGCTGGAGACCTTTCGCTGGAGCCCCAGGACGTGGATCTCCCACTCCGAGATCATGCCTGGTCCTACCGGGCCTTTCAAGACCTGCACGCGCCTTACTCCAGGCGCCCAACTCGGGAAGTTGCGTACGTCGAGCACGACCTCGTAAAGATCGCGGGGTGGGACCGGTACGAAGAGGCTCGCCGCCACGACTTCACTGCTCGTCTCGTTGCGGCTTCTTATGCTCACGCCGGGATTGTACCCGGAGCGCGGTGATTCCAGGCTTCTATAATCTCTTCATGACTTACTCTAGAGAAGAAGAAGACGGGCGGTGGCTGACGCTTGGGCGCGAGTACCTTTATGAGAGTCCGTGGTGCTCCTTCCGGGTAGACGGGGTGAGGCTGCCGGATGGGGCACGGATCGAGTACGGGGTGTTGGAGAGCGCGGGGTTCGCGGCGGTGGTGCCGGTTACGGAGAGCGGTAGCGTGGCGCTAGTCCGGCAGTGGCGCCAGCCAATCGAAGCATTCACCCTGGAACTGCCGGGCGGGGGTGTGGAGGGTGGAGAGAACCCGCGGGAGTCCGTTCGCAGGGAGCTTCTCGAAGAGACTGGATACCGGGCCGAGGATATCTCATGCCTCGCCACATTGCATACGAGCCCGGGGCGTGCAACGGAGGTATGCCACCTCTTCCAGTGTAGGGCGGTGCGAACCATTCCCGGGCCACAGCCGGAGCCGACTGAGTTCATCTCCGTAGTCGAGGTGCCGCTTGACGAGGCGGTAGGGAGAGCCCTATCCGGTGAGATCACTGCCGCCACCACCGTGCTTGGGCTGTTGATGGTGTCCGGTCTCGCCGATGGTGGCGCCGGTGGCGGCCGCGGTTGTGCGTGAAATACTCTTGAGTTAGGCTAAGGACGAATAGCAATCGGGGAGCCGAGAGGCTGAGAGGGCGCAGGGGCAAGACCCGGGCGCCGACCCGCTGACCTGATCCGGGTAATGCCGGCGGAGGGAGTATGAGCATTCATAACGAGATTAGCGTTGCCACCGCGCCTCCAATTCCAAGGAGGCCCACTCTGGCAAACCGCTTCCAGATACACCTCGTCACCGATCGAGAGAGCGCCCGGGGTGACCTGCCTGGCGTGATCGAGGCTGCTCTGCGAGGTGGGGTGGACTGGGTGCAACTCCGCGAGAAGACTGGCTCTGCCCTGGGACTGTACGAGATGGCCCGGAAGTTCCTCCCCGAAGCCCGCAAGGCAGGCGCGGGTCTCCTGCTCAACGACCGCATAGACGTGGCGTTGGCCGCTGATGTAGACGGCGTGCATCTCGCGGCCGGGAGCCTGCCGCCCGGTGTGGCGAGTGAGTTGCTGGGGGAGCGCGTGATCGGGGTCTCCGTTCACGGTTTGGAGGAGGCACGCGAAGCCGCGAATGCGGGTGCGGGCTACGTAACCTTCGGCCACGTCTATCCCACCTCCTCGAAGCCTGGTCTGCCCCCGCGGGGTATTCATGGGCTCGCGGAGATCGTGGAGTCTGTTGACGTGCCAGTTATCGCCATCGGGGGGATCGACGCCTCCAACGTGCGCGAGGTACTTGGGACCGGCTGCGCCGGGGTGGCGGTCATCTCAGCCATTATGATGGCTGATAGACCCGAGCGGGAGGCTCGCGCGCTTCGCCGGGCGGTGGACGACTCTCGGCATTATCCCAGGCATCCTTTGCCCGAACCGAAGCAGAAAGGAACACGATGAACATTACCCTGAACAGGGAGCAGGCCGAGGTAGAGGGACCTACCATCCAGGACTTGCTCTCCGAGAAGGGGCTTCCTCAGGAGGCCATAGTAGTCGCGGTCAATGGGGAGGTGGTCCGGCGGGACGAGTGGGACGGTAGCAGGCTCCGGGAGGGGGACGAGGTGGAGATCGTACACGCCGTGGCTGGAGGCGGCGGGGAGGATGATCTGGCCATAGCCGGGGAAATCTTCTCCTCGCGGCTCTTCCTGGGTACCGGCAAGTATCCGGATTCGGAGACCATGAACGCCGCGCTGAAGCTCTCGGGGACGGAGATGGTCACGGTGGCCATCCGCTACATGGACCTCTCCGGGGAACGTTCGATCCTCGGGCAACTCGACCTCTCTCGGTACCGGCTGCTCCCGAACACCGCAGGCGCCACCACCGCAAAGCAGGCGATCAAGATGGCTCACCTGGCCCGGGAGGCGACCGGCACCAACTGGCTGAAGCTGGAGGTGATCGGGGACGCGGAGACCCTCTGGCCGGATACGGCGGCCACGGTCGAGGCCACGAAGGTCCTGGTCGAGGAGGGGTTCGTCGTCCTGCCTTATACCAGCCCGGACCTCGTCGCCGCGCTCCGGCTTGAGGAGGCCGGGGCCGCCACCGTTATGCCGCTCGCCTCTCCCATAGGCTCCGGCCAGGGCATGGTCGACTGGGCGAGCATCCACCGCGTTGTCGAGCGCATCTCCGTCCCCGTGGTAGTCGACGCCGGGATAGGCGTCCCCTCCGACGCTGCGCTGGCCCTGGAACTGGGAGCCGACGCGGTCCTTGTCAACACGGCTATAGCCCGCGCCGAAGACCCGCCGCGTATGGCCGAGGCGATGAAGCTCGGCGTCAGGGCCGGCAGGATGGCCCACCTCGCCGGAAGGATGCCCGCGAGCCCGGCCGCCCACGCCTCCAGCCCCACCAAGGGCGTGCCGGTCGGCATCTGACAGGCTCCGAATAGACTTGACCGCTGATAGCCGGAGTCGTCGGGTTTCGAGAGGGCAAGAGGAGGAAGTGCGGCATCGAGACTTCATAAGTGGATGGCCCATCGCCCTCTCCGCAAGGGTTTGTCAGGGTTCGAGGCTGTGCTCGTAATCCCGGAGTCCCTGCTTGATGGGATCCTCGCCTCTGCCCGAAGCGGGGCGCCGAGGGAAGTCTGCGGCTGGCTCGCCGGGGAGGGAGGCAGGGTCGAGCGGATCTACGCGGTGCCCAACGTCGCGGAGAGCGGGTTCAGGATGCATCCCGAGGCCCAGCTCTCCACCATGCGAGAGATAAGGGAGGCGAGCCTGGACCTCGTAGGCACCTACCACTCCCATCCCCGCACTCCGGCGAGGCCTTCGGTCCGGGATCTCCAACTCGGGTCCTATCCCGATTGTCTGCACCTCATAGTCTCCCTGGTCGAACCCGCGGTTCGAGCTTTTCGTATCTCGGGCGGGACCGTACGCGACGTGGAAGTAGTCGTAGAGTAAACCTCTATCAACGAACCGGCGATCCATATGGACTGTGAGGAGGCAGAGCCTGGTGTAGACTGATTTCGTACGATGCAACCGGGGAGTTCCTAGCAGGGAGCTGAGAGGGCGCTAAAGCCGCGCCGACCCGTCGAACCTGATCCGGGCAATACCGGCGGAGGGAGAATGTACAGTCTAACCGCGGCAAACCGGGCGTTCGGGCAGGCACCCCCGAAGCGCCCCTCACCTTCCCTTCTCCGGCTCCGGGTTTCGACCGAAAGGAACCGAGAGATGCGACATTGTTTACCTGCCCCTCTCCAGGGACTGGGTCAGTTCTGGTCCACGCCGCATGAGTTCTCTCCTCATCCCGGGAACGGCGCAACATGAGGGCGCCGGATCTACTCGACCGTAACCCGGGGGCGTGGCGGGAGGCTACCCGACATCCCTTTCTGGACGCGGTCCGCGCGGGCACCATGCCGGCCGGCTCATTCCAGGCCTGGATGGCGCAGGACTATCTGTTTGCGGCCGACCTCTTGGTCTTCCAGTCCCTGCTGCTAGCCCGAGCCCCCCGCCCGGACCAGGCGGCACTGGCAGGCGGTCTGGTGGCGGTCGAAGCTGAGTTGGGGTGGTTCGAAGGGCTAGCCGCGAAGCGTGGGCTGGGGCTAGGAGAAGCGCGTCACCCGACGACCGTGGCCTACCGTGATTTCTTGATCGGCCTCGACCGCGAGTCCTATACCGCGGGAATAATAGCTCTGTGGGCTCTGGAGAGAGCCTACCTCGAAGCCTGGAGGAGCGCCGCGCCCGGTCACCCCGACTACCGGGAGTTTGTAGAGCACTGGACGACGCCGGAGTTCGCGGACTACGTGACCGGGCTCGAAGAGAGTGCAAGTTCCGCTCTAGAGGAAGGCGACGAAAGGGAGCAAGAACAGGCCGAGACCGTCTTTTTGGAGGTGACTCGCCTCGAAAAGGATTTCTGGGAGATGGCCTGGACGGTGGCCCCGCAAGAGCCAGGAAGCATCGTATGAGCCTGGCGAGGGTGCTGTGGGAGGAGAACGTGGACCTGGCACGGGCGGCGCTCGGCCACCGCTTCGCGCGCGGTCTTGCAGACGGTACGTTGCCTATCGAGAGCTTCCGGGAGTACGTGGGTCAGGACGCGTTCTTTCTGGAGGCTTTCGCCCGGGCCTATGCGCTCGCTCTCGCTCGCGGTCCCGACCGTGAGAGCCTGCACGAGTTTGCCGGCTTGATCTCCGGGGTGCTGGAGGAGCTCGGGTTGCACGGGCAATACGCGGCGGAATGGAGAGTGCGTCTCGAAGACGTCTCCCCGGGCGAGGCGACGCTGGCCTACACTGACTTCCTGCTCTCGACGGCGACCTTGAAGAGCGTGGGAGAGACCTGCGCGGCTATGACCCCCTGCATGCGGCTCTACGCCTTTCTCGGGAGATCCCTGGCGGAGGAAGGAAACCGCGAGGACAACCCTTACTCCGCCTGGGTCTCGACCTACGCTGACCCTGGATTCGAGGACCTTGCCGTGAAGCTCGAAGGCTTGCTCGACCGCTACGCCACCGATACTCCCGCCATCAGGTACGCCTACCGCCGGGCGATGGCCCTGGAGGTAGCGTTCTTCGAGGCAAATGCGAGGCCGTTCTGACAAACAGCCGCCATACCGGGGAGCCACGCACCCAAGCCGGGGAAACCTCCCACACCGGTGTAAAGCCGAAGCTCGCCGCTCGTGGAGTTTGCGTGACGAAGGGCAATATCCGTATCCTAGATGGGGTGGACCTCGTGGTCGAGCCGGGGACTTTTTTGGCGCTTATCGGGCCTTCGGGGGCGGGAAAGTCCACGCTACTGGGGCTACTCGCGGGGCTGGAGGCTCCGGATGAAGGTGTCGTAGAGAAGGACGGCGTCCCCGTAACTCGCCCCGGTCACGCCGCGTACATGCCCCAGACTGACTTCCTGCTCCCCTGGCGGAGCGTGGTTGCGAACGTCTCTTTGGGTCTCGAAGCCACTGGGACCTCTAGGCGATCCGCTCGCAAGCAGGCGCTGGCGGCGCTCGAACGTTTCGGGCTCGAAGAGTTCGCGCTCGTCCCTCCGGCGGCGCTCTCGGGCGGGATGCGCTCACGCGTCGCGCTCCTGAGGACTGCTCTGCTCGGACGCGACACGCTCCTGCTCGACGAGCCCTTCGGCGCTCTCGATGCTCTCACCCGCCGCCACCTGCAGGGCTGGCTCCTCGGCGTCGCCGGAGATCTCGACGCCACCATCGTCCTCGTTACCCACGACGTCGACGAGGCGCTCCTGCTCGCCGACCGCGTCGTCGTACTCACCCGCAGGCCCGCCCGCGTCGCCCTGGACCTGCCCGTGGACCTCCCGCGCCCGCGCGCAATGGAGATGGAGACGACGCGAGAGTTCGCCCGCCTCAAAGAGCGCTTGCTCGAAGCCCTGGGAGTCTCCGCGCCGTGAAACGAACGCTCCCGAGCCGGGTGTTCCCGGCGGCTCTGCTCGCTGTGCTTGTCCTCGCGGCATGGGAGCTGCTGGTGTGGATCTTCGGCGTACCAGTTTTCTTATTACCCGGGCCTTCGGCAATCGCCGGGGCGTTCTGGGAGTCGCGCGAGTTGCTCCTACGTCATGCCGGGCCGACGGCTGGTGAGGCGGTCCTGGGGTTCCTCGTGGCGGTGGTCATGGGCGCGCTTTCTGGGATTCTCATAAACCGTTCGACGCTCGCCGAGCGCTCGCTCTATCCCTGGCTCGTCGTGTCTCAGACCTTGCCCACCGTGGCCATAGCCCCGATCCTCGTTACCTGGCTCGGTTATGGGCCGCTCCCCAAGGTCCTCGTCGTTACGCTGTTCTGCTTCTTCCCGATCACCGTTGCGACCGTGGATGGGTTGCGGGCCACTGATCCGGACCTCGTACGGCTCATGCGCTCGTTCGGGGCTTCGAGGTGGCGCATCTTCTCGATGGTCGAGGCTCCGGGGGCGCTGCCGTTCCTGTTTGGAGGGGTGCGGCTGGCGGTGACGTACTGTGTTATCGGGGCCGTTGTTGGTGAGTGGGTGGGGTCCAGCGAGGGCTTGGGGTTCCTCATGATCCAGGACAAAGCCCAGTTCGAGATACCGCGCCTCTTCGCCGAGATCTCCCTGCTCTCCATAATGGGCGTCTCGCTCTTCCTCCTCGTCGCCCTCCTCCAGCGCATCATCGCTCCCTGGACCCTGAAACGAAACCCCTCCCTGTGATAACCTGGACTCTCGATACAAACACGGCGGAGCTTCCCCCGGGTCCCCCGCGGAGAGGCTGAGAGTCGGCCAAGGCCGAGACGCTTTGAACCTGACGTGGGTAATCCCACCGGAAGGGAGTGCTAATGCCTATACCCGTACCTCCGAATACTCGCTCACGACGAAGTAACTCTCTGCGGCTCTTCCTCACTCTATCCCTGCTCGCTGCTTTGCTCTTCGCGCTCGCGGGTTGCGGGGGGACTTCCGGGAGCGCGAGTTCCGCGGATGGTCTGGACCGCATTACCTTCACGCTTGACTGGTACCCGAATGCCGATCACGCGGGGATCTACGCGGCGCAAGCCGAGGGTTTCTTCGAGGAGGCGGGGCTGGAGGTGGAGCTTCAGCAGCCCTCCGACCCGGCCGCCGTGCTGCAACTCGTGGCCGCCGGGCAGAGCGAGTTCGGCGTCTCTTACGAGAACGAGGTTACCAACGCCGCCGCGCGTGACGTGCCTGTCCAATCAGTCATGGCGATTATGCAGGAGCCTTTAAATTCGATCATGAGCTTGAGGGAGTCGGGGATCACTTCGCCGGAGGACCTGGCCGGGAAGAGGGTTGGTTATGCTGGGCAGTCCTTCGGGACGGCTGTGTTGGATACGGTGTTGCGTGAAGCCGGGGAAGACCCGTCTTCGGTGGAGAAGATCAACGTCGGCCTGGACCTGCGCCCGGCCCTGGCCTCCGGGAGTGTGGACGCCGTGGTCGACGTGTACTGGAATATAGAGGCGGTCGAGCTCGCCCAGGAGGGGTTGGAGACGGACGTGATCCGCTTGAACGAAGTCGGCGTCCCGACCTACAACGAGCTGCTGATCGCCACCAGCGACTCCTACGCAGAGGAGAACCCGGAGATCGTCCGTCGTTTCGTCGGAGCACTCGTCGAAGGCCACCGCTACGCCCTCGAAAACCCCGAGGCCGCCCGCGACGCCCTGCTCGCCGCGAACGAGGAACTCGACCCCGAGGTCGCCGAAGAGACGGTGGCCCTGACAGTATCCCTCTTCGGGAACGCCGAACGCATCGGTTACCAGGACCCGGAGGAGTGGCGCGCCTACGTGGACTGGGCCGCCGAGAACGACGTCCTCCCCGGGCCGGTCGAGGTGGATGCGGCGATGACCAACGAGTTCCTGCCGGAGAGTTAGGAGGCGACCTTGAAAAGAGCCATGAGCATAGCCACCAGTGACTCAGGAGCGGGGGCCGGCATACAGGCCGACCTCAAGGCGTTCTTGCGCTGCGGCGTCTACGGAACTACCGCCATCGTCGCTACGACTGCCCAGAATACCGTTGGTGTTACGGACATTTACGCCTTTCCGCCGCGGGTTGCCGTCCAGCAGATAGAGGCCATCGTCTCGGACATTGGAGCCGACGCCGTAAAGACCGGGATGCTTTTTAATGCCGGGATCATCTCCGCCGTCGCCGAAACTATTGGACGCTTGCGGCTCCCGAACCTCGTCGTGGACCCGGTTATGGTAGCCGAGAGCGGGGCGGTGCTCTTGGAGCCCGAGGCCGTGGACACGTACAAAAACGAACTCTTCCCGCTGGCGGCGGCGATCACGCCGAACGTCAACGAAGCGTTCGCCCTGGTCGGTGAAGAGGTGGACGAGGACCGCATCGAAGACTGCGCCGTGACGCTTCACGCGCTGGGTCCCGGGGCCGTTATCATCACCGGCGGTCACACCGGCTCCGGGGATGACCTGCTCTACGACGGAGAGGAGTTTACGAGGATTACCGGTCCCGTCCACTCTTCCGAGAACACCCACGGGGCGGGCTGCACTCACTCCTCGTCTCTGGCCAGCTTCCTGGCTCTAGGCTACTCGCTCCCGGAGGCCGCCGGTAACGCCCGCGCCGTTGCCTCCGAGGCCGTCGAGTACGGGCTCGCGGAGATAGGGGAGGGCGCGGGTCCGGTCCACGCCCTCGGCAAAGTCTTGAAAGGAGTACAGACATGAGAGCTGAAGAGGCGCTACGTAAGATCTCCGACGAGAGGCCGCTCGTTCACCACCTCACCAACTACGTAACGGTCAACCTCGTTGCCAACACGACCCTATGCGTGGGCGCGTTGCCGGTAATGGCCCATGCCCACGAGGAGGTCGAGGAGATGGTTGGTCTTGCCTCCGCTCTCGTCATAAACATCGGCACCCTCGACCCTATCTTCGTTGAGGCCGTGCTGCTCGCCGGTGGTAGGGCAAACGAGCGTGGCATCCCCGTGATCCTCGACCCCGTGGGCGCGGGCGCTACCTCACTACGCACGGAGACCGCCGGGCGTCTCCTCTCGGAGCTAAACATCGCCGCCGTCTGCGGCAACGCCGGCGAGATCGCCACCCTCGCGGGCCTCACCGCGGAGGTACGCGGCGTCGAGAGCCTCACGGGTGACGCGAAAGAGGCGGCTCGTAAGGCCGCCGGTGCTCTGGGTGTTACCGTCGCCGCAACCGGTCCCACCGACTACGTGAGCGACGGCGAGCGCACCCTGGCTGTCTCCAACGGTCACCCTATCATGGGCCGCATAGTCGGGAGCGGCTGCGCCTCGACCGCCGCGGTCGGGTGCTTTGCCGCCGCCGGAGGCGCGGATGCGGAGACCGTCGCGCATGTCCTAGCCTACTTCGGCCGGGCGGGAGAGGTTGCCGCTGAAGGAGCGGGTGGTCCCGGTACCTTCGAGCCTCGCTTCCTCGATGCCCTGGCGATGCTCGCCGCGAACCAGGATGGGCTCGGTAGCGCGCTGCGGGTCGAGGAGGTGTCCGGTTAGGCGTCTGTTCGGCCGGTGATTGGGTCTGCTCTGAAGGCGGCTGTGTGCCGAAGCTGTTACTGGATCGTAGTACGCAAATGATAGTATGAGGCGAGATCATGGTATCCTCCGAACTCCAAAAGGTCCTGGCTGACACGGAGCATCGTCCCTACCCGCTCCCCGGAGGGCCGTGGGTCCTCCATATGCAGTGGCACGACCTGCTCTTCATGCACTGGCCTGTCCCGGAGGGATGGCTCCGTCCACTCATCCCACCCGCGCTGCATCTCGATACCTTCGACGGCTCCGCCTGGCTAGGCGTGGTCCCGTTCCGCATGGAGGACGTACGTCCCCGCCTCCTACCGGCCGTGCCGGGGCTCTCGAACTTCCCGGAGCTAAACCTCCGCACCTACGTTACGCACAGGGGAAAGCCCGGCGTTTGGTTCTTTAGCCTCGACGCCCACAATCCCGTAGCCGTCCGCCTCGCGCGCTCCACCTTCGGACTACCATACTTCGACGCCGATATGTCCTGCGAAGTAGCAAGCGGCGGAGAAGTGCACTATAAAAGCGTACGCACCCACAAGGCCGCCCCACCCGCCATGTTCGTGGCGCGTTATCGTCCAACGGGCGAGCGTTTCGACTCCCGGCCCGGGACGCTGGAGAACTTCCTCACCGAACGCTACTGTCTCTATAGCGCGGGTGTCGGCGGAAACAGGCGCGTCCGGCGCGGGGATATACACCACCAGATGTGGCCTCTGCAAACGGCCGAGGTCGAGGTCGAAGAGCTGCAGATGACAGCCCGGATCGGGGCGTTCCTGCCCGACACGGAGCCCGTCCTGCACTATGCCAGCCGCCTCGACATCGTCGCATGGCCGCCGCGAGGTATCGACTCGTGAACTCTACTGACCCTAGTGAACGCCTCCAAAACGCCCGACTTCTGCTCGTAACCGACCCCCGTCCCGACCTGGTCGAGAGGGTTGCCGCTGCCGTTCGTGGGGGTGTGGACATAGTGCAGCTCAGGGACAAACGCGCCTCTACTCAGGAGTTGCTTTCGCTGGCGAAGAAGCTCAACGAGGTCTGTGAAGATGCGAGCGCCCTCTTCACCGTGAACGATGATGTGGAGTTGGCGCGGCTCTGCGGTGCGTCTGGTGTGCACCTCGGACAAGAAGATGGACCTGTTGAATTCGCTAGAAGGTCTCTGGGCGCTCACGCCTTGGTCGGTCGGTCGGCCGGCAGCGTGGATGAAGCACTGGAGGCCCTTCAGGAGGGCGCTGATTATCTCGGTATCGGCACCATATACGCTACGCCTACCAAGCCCGAGGGGGAGGTGGCGGGGCCTGCTTTGCTAAGGGAGGTTGCTCGGGCAGGTTTGCCGGTACCCTGGTTCGCTATCGGCGGCATCACCTTCGAGACTGCCCGGGAAGCCGCCGGTGCGGGCGCCTGGGGCTTCGCGGTCGTGCGGGCCGTACTCGATGCTGAAGACCCGGAGGCGGCGGCCCGCGAACTTAGATCATTCCTCGACCACTCCACGAGTTGACGATCAAAGCCGACCTCGTCTCCGGTATCTTGCCGGTACGCTCGGACGGCCGGATGCTCCTGCTCCTGCGCCACTCCGGTACCTGGGACCCGCCAGCTGGTCGGCTCGCCCCCGGCGAGAGCTTCGAGAGAGGGGCCATCCGCGAGGTTCACGAAGAGACCGGCCTCCTCGTCGCCCCGCAACGCCTCCTCACCACCTGGGTCGGGAACCGTCCAGGCGGCGGCCTCCTCGCGAGCGCCACCTACGTTAGCAAGGTCTCCAATGACGAGAGCATCCATCTCTCAGACGAGCACCGCGAGTACAGGTGGGTCACCCTCGAGGAGTGGATCGAGTTGCCGAGTTGGTGGAGTCGCGAAAATATCCTGAACGTCGCGGACGCCGTCAGCACACTCCCTAAAGAACCTCTCCCAAAACCTCCGCCGCCCCTCGCTCCTCCCGGTCCCGGAGTCGTCAACGCCAATCTCGGCGCGGGAACGGTAGTCGTGGACGTACGAAACAATGAGCCCCGGGCGCTCCTGATGCGGCGGCGCAAGCCACCGGTCGGGCTCTGGGAGAACCCCGGCGGCATGTTAGAGTCCGGCGAAGACTTCGTGGCTTGTGCCCGGCGTGAGACTTTCGAAGAGACTGGCCTCAATGCCGAGCCCGAGACTTTGTGGTTCTCTCGGGTGGAGCCGTGGCGCTCTCCCGCCGACCCGGAGCTCTACGCGGGCGTCGGCTTCCTCGCCCGGCATCCCGGGGGCGAGGTTCGGCTCGAAGACTCCGCCCACGACTCTTATGTTTGGGCGACCGAGGAGGAGTGGCGAGGTATGAACACCTGGTACACCGGGGATGATTCTGACGCTCTGTGGAAGGCGGTGTGGAGAATGAGGTCTGTGGGTTGAGTCAGGAGAATTCCCACGAAGACGGTACGAACGGCGATCCGAACAAAAGGCCGGACGGTGAGGCGCCTGATGCAACCGGGTCGAGCTTATCGCCCGCGCCAAGTACAGGCTGGAGGTCCTGGCGGGCGTGGGTATTAGTGCTCGGGGTCTTTGTGGTGCCGATCATGTTCTACGCGATGCTTCTGGTAGTTCCCTTTTTGCCTCTCACGACCGGGCAGAAGGTCTGGGTGTCCACCGGGCTCGTGGTCGCGGCCGAGGGGACGTTCTTGATCTCGGCTCTCATCCTTGGCAGGCAGGCCGTCCGCCGCTACCGCCGCTTCCTGAACCCTCGCAACTGGTTCGGAAAGCCCCCCGATTGAACGAGTTCGACGTCATCCGCCTCCTCTCCGAACGCCTCCCCACCTCACCCCCGGAGGTGGTGGTCCCCGTTGGCGATGACTGCGCCGTGTTGCGCCTCGGGGACGGCCTCTGGGTCGCCGCCGCCGACATGCTCGTCTTCGGGCGGCACTTCAAGGAGTGGGCTGCTCCAGAGGACGTCGGCTACAAGGCCGTCGCTGTCAACGTCTCGGATGTCGCGGCAATGGGCGGCGTGCCGCGCTTCGTGCTCTCTTCCGGGGGGGCCACTGACCCTGAGACCACCCTGCGCTGCATGAACGGCGTCTTGCAGGCGTGTGAGGAGTTCGCGGTGTACCCGCTGGGCGGCGACACCACCCGCGCCCCGGCGCTCACGGTGGACGTCTCGATCCTCGGGCAGCTCTCTCACGCGCCCGTGCTCCGTTCCGGGGCCCGTCCCGGCGACCTTCTGGCCGTGACCGGCGAGCTTGGGGCGTCGGTGGCCGGGCTCCTGGCGCTAGAGAACGGTGATGCTAGACTCGAGCGGCTTGTGAAGAAGCACCTGCGTCCCGAGCCCCGGGTAGAATTCGGGGGGGCGGCGGCACGGCTTGGGGCACATGCCATGATCGACCTCTCCGATGGCCTCGCCTCCGACGTCCGATACGTCTGTGAGAGTAGTGGTGTTGGCTGCCGCATAAGCTTGGATCTCCTCCCTATAGCCGGAGATACCCGCGAGTACCTCCGTTCCGTGAGCCGGGACCCCGAGATCCTGGCGGCGACGGGTGGCGAGGACTACGAGCTTCTCATCGCCGCGTCGGAGGAGGTCGTGGAGGCTCTGGTGGCCGAGTCTGGGATTCCGATCACCGTGATCGGAGAGGTGACAGAGCAGAAGGAAGTAGTTTTTCTGCGTGGCGGCGAGCCTGTGGAGAATCTCTCTGGCTGGGATCACTTCAGTGGTGCATAAACGGGTCTTCGGAGGCTCCTTGGGGTAAGGAGGACCTTCGAGCAACCCGAGAGGAGGGCGAATCGTGCCATACGAGGAACTAGACGATCTGCCGGAGAGCGTAAAGAGCAACCTGCCAAAGCACGCTCGCGAGATCTACCGGGCGGCGTACAACTCCGCCGAGGAGCAGTACGAGGAGGAGAGCCGCGCCCACCGCGTCGCCTGGAGCGCGGTCGAGAACAAGTACGAGAAGAACGAGAACGGGGAGTGGGTCGAGAAAGAAAGCTAGACAGCCGATCAGCTAGGAAGCTCTAAACCGGCCATTCTTCCTGCCTCCAGGCCGCGTCCCAGAACATCCACTCGTAGCGGCTGGTGGTGACAAATGCTTTCCTGACGCGTGCTGCCTGGGAGGAGTTGAGACCTTCGCAGACTCTGTCGGTAAGATCTAGAACGGCCTCGACGAGTGCGCCGAACTCTTCGCCGCCGTAGGTTTCGATCCACTTCTGGTAGCGGGGGTTTGGGGAGCCGTGTTCGAGGAGGGCTTTACCGACTCTTTCGTAGATCCAGTAACACGGCAGCACCGCCCCAAGTACCTCCGGGTAATCTCCCAGGGCAGCCGTTCTCATGAGGAAGCTGGTGTAGGCGAGGGTGGTGGGGGACGCTTCGGTCGCTTCGGCTTCTTCTTGCGTGATGCCAAGGTCTTTGAGGAAACCTTCGTGCAGGCTCCGCTCCACGGAGATGGCGCCGGCGGAGTGCTCGTTGAACATTACGAGCGCGTTTTCGTCCGGGGAGCGGACCCCGGCGAGGCTCAGGGCGCGAGCGTACTCACGTAAGTAAATTGCATCCTGCAAGACGTAGAAGCGGAAGCTTTCCCCGGGCAGTGTACCGTCGGTGAGACCTCGCAAGAACGAGTGAGACAGTATTTCTGTATAGAGGTCTTCTATGGAGCGCCAGAGCTCACCCGTAAAACCCTTGCGTTCGATACCAACATCTTCAGTCATGTGCTCTTCTCCTTCGCTCTATCGCTCCTAACCTGTTACTAAAGCTCACTGTGCTGTTGCTGAGAGCTGGTTGCTCTCAATGCTCGATCCAATCCACGTAAGTGTAGCGGTCGGAGCTAAACTCTTCGCCGTTCAACCATGTTGGGAACCAGGTGTTGACGTATAGCCTCATGCGCTCTTTTGGAAGGCCACCCTCGTACTCCTGCATCGGCTCGCCGTCCACGTAGAAGATTATGGAGTCCTCGTCATAGGAGAAAGCGTAGTATCTCATCCACGGTTCCGGGGTCTACAATGTCCTCGTCCCCCCGCGCGTTGATCCGCCGAGCCTCCTCCAGGTCCTCTTCGAAGTCCTGCTGGCCTAGCTCGAAAGGTTCGAGGAACTCTTCCTCGCCGTCCAACAAGTAACCGCGTTTGCCGGTTTCCATGTTGAGCAGGTCTATCTCCACCTGGTCGGCGTACTGGACGAGGTCGCCGGCCTGCCGTTGGCGCTCCTGATAGACCGAGGAGATCACATAAGACTCGTACGTAATGACACCAGCCAGCAGGAGGATCATCGCCAGCAGCAGCGCGAATCCCAGGGTCAGCCGGGCCTGAAGTGTGCCTAACTTCCGCTTGAGATTCATTGTTTCTCCAGCACCCGGGACTCGCCCACCCACTTATCCACAGTACATCTTAGTGTCTGCGCTCTCCACTTCGCGTATGCTGGTAGATAAAGTGGCGCACAACCCGATTTTTTGCCTCGCATACGATACGCCTTTTCTAGGCTCGAAATTGCAGAACATGTCCTACATCCACGGCTTGTACGCTATTTATAATGCTGCTAGCTCATTCTCCTGTCTTCGCCTTTCTCCACTCTCGCCCGACGGTGAGCTTCTTGCATCTATTATCGGCCTTTTAGGCATCTGGCTTTAACCCGGGAAGATTTACCCTCGCGGCAGGCAGACGGTGAAGGTCGAGCCTTCGCCGGGGATGCTCTCGACAGCTACGCGGCCGCCGTGGTTCTCAGCGATGTGCCGCACGATGCTCAGGCCCAGGCCGGTCCCGCCGGTCTCCTTGGAACGGGCCTTGTCCACCCGGTAAAAGCGCTCGAAGATACGGCCGAGGTACTTCTTGGGGATGCCTATACCCGTGTCCGAGACTCGCACGATGACCTCACTCTCGTCCGACTCGCCGGTGACATCCACGCGCCCGCCGGCCGGCGTATACTTCACGGCGTTCTCTACCAGGTTGGTGAACATAGATGTGAGCTGCGTCTCGTCGCCCCGGACGGCGTACAGTGCGGCCTTCCCGGAGCGCTTCCAGGAGAGGGAGATGTTCTTGTGGCGGGCCGCCGGCCGGAGGCGGGCGAGAACGACCATCAAAATGCTCCTGATATCTACTGGCTGGGGGTTCTGGATGCCCTCCGAGCTCTCCAGACGCGTCAGGTCCAGGAGGTCCGTGATCAGCTTCGCCAGCCGCTCGGTCTCGTTTCTGAGCTCCTCGGCGAAGAAGCGGGCCTGATTTTGGTCCTCATCCAAAATGTCCACGAGGCTCTCGGCAAGTAGCTTGAGGCTCGTCGCGGGCGTCTTCAACTCGTGGGAGACGTTCGCGACGAAGTCCCGGCGTATCTTATTGACCCGCTGTAGCTCGCCTACACTGACGGAACCCGTCTCTACCGGGTTGGTCCCCGCCGGATCAGGCTCTACGGGTTCGATCTCTCCGTTCTGCTCGAGCATCCCACTAATCGTGCGCCTCCACCGTCGCACGCTCGTCGACGACGCTGTTTTCGACGTTGCTACCATCCTTGGGGCGCGCCTCGAAGCGGTAGCCCAGGCCGCGGGCGGTGTGGACGTACTCGTAGTCGCTCTTCCCTAGCGAGGCCCGGATGCGCCGAATATGTACGTCTATGGTACGTGAGGAGCCCACCCCCGCGTGACCCCAGACCTCCTTGGCAAGCTCCTCCCGGCTCTTGAGCTCACCGGGCTGGGAGGCGAGCGCCACCAGGAGCTCGAACTCCTTGAGCCTGAGGTTCATCGGCTCGTCCTTGACCCGGGCGGTGAAGTTCTTCGTATCCAACCACAGGTCGCCAGCCTCTAGAATTCTGCCGCGTGCCCCCGGGGAGGCCGTGCTCCTCTTGAGGTTGGCGTTGATCCTCGCGACTAGCTCCTTTATGCCAAAGGGCTTGGTCACGTAGTCATCGGCTCCGGCCTCGAAGCCTTGGACCTTGTCCTCCTCGGCGTCCTTGGCCGTAACCATCACTATTACGACTTCCTGGTCTTCTTCGCGGATCTTCTCGCAGACCCGTATCCCGGACTCCCCGGGTAGCATCACGTCCAACAAGATCAAATCCGGCCTGAGCTGGCGAGCCATTTTCAAAGCCTCTGCTCCACTCATGGCCTTCTGCACCCCAAAGCCCTGACGTGCCAGGTTGTAAGCCAGGGTGTTGAGAATTACCGCGTCGTCCTCGACGACCAGTACTTCCGCCGTCTTTATCGCACTCACAGTCAAAGCACACCAACCCAGGATTCGACGACCGCCGCCACCGGCAGTATAAACCCTGTATCTTCCGCTTACATCACCTGTCCGCCCCAACAACGAGTGTCTTTGCACCGCCCTCGATCCCGCCAGTAAAATATATCCTGAGCTTGAGACATAGGAGAAACGGCGTGCAGATCAAAATACACATGCTGACGGTGCGTACTAAACGTACCTTCGCCATCGCCCGTGGCTCTTCGGATACCTTCGACCGCGTAATTCTTACGCTCGAAGAAGACGCCATTACCGGCCGCGGCGAGGCCGCTCCCACCGACTACTACGGCCAAAACGCACAGAGCGTTGCGGAAGCCCTGAGTCTCATCCAAATAAGCGACCCCTGGGATATCGAGGGTACCCTCGCTGATAATGACTCTCTACCTCCATCTGCTCTTGCCGCCCTGGATTCAGCCCTCCACGATCTCGCCGCCAAGAGGCTCGGCATCCCCGTCTACCGGCTCCTCGGCCTCGCCTGCCCCGTGCCCGTGAGCGCTTATACTTTAGGTATAGCGGACCCGGAGACGACGGTCGAGGAAGCGAAGAAGCTCTCGAACTTCCCCATTCTCAAGATGAAGGTGGGGGACAGAAGGGACATCGAGACGGTCGCGGCGGTCGCGGAGGTGTCGAACGCTGCTCTCTGGGTGGATGCGAACGAGGCTTTCTCTCCGGACGAGGCCCTGGAGGTTGCGTGGGAGCTTAAAGAGATTGGGGTCGGCATGATCGAGCAACCCGTACCGGCCTTCGCCGGACCAGATGCCCTGCGCGGGGTGACGGAGGCCGCGAAACCCCTGCCGGTCATAGCCGACGAGGGCGCTATCTCCGCCCGCGACGTTCCGAAGCTGGCGGGTTGCGCGAGCGGGGTAAACGTGAAGCTCGCCAAGTGCGGAGGCATCCGGCGGGCGCTGGCGATGGTCCATGCAGCCCGTGCTCAGGGTATGCTCGTTATGCTCGGCTGCATGGTCGAGACCTCGCTGGGGATAGCGGCGGCGGCTCAGATCTCCGGCCTCGTCGACTTCGTGGACCTCGACGGCGCCATGCTCCTCGCCGACGACCCCTTTACGGGTCCCGGCTACGAGAACGGTCACATACTCCTCCCCGAAGTCCCGGGTCTCGGTGTGGAGCCTCTGTGATGCCAGGCCCAACCGAACGCCGCTACGTGATCCTGGCCGAAGGATGGTTCGCGGATCGCCACGCCAAAACGTCTCACGGCCTCCTTGCCTACGGCCGCGACGAAGTCGTAGCCGTCATAGATTCGACGCTCGCCGAACGAACCGCCCTCGAAGTAATGTCGGGTCTGCGGCGCGACGCGCCCATCGTCGGCACGCTACGGGAGGCGCTCCGGTACTCCCCGACCTCCATCCTCGTCGGTCTCGCGCCCGCGGGAGGGCGGCTACCAGAGGAGTGGATGGAGACCTTGAGAGAGGCCGCTGGTGCCGGATTGGAGATTGTCAGCGGCCTGCACCAGAGGCTAGGCTCCGAACTCCCCGAAGCCAACGTCTGGGACGTGCGCGAGCCACCCGAGGGTCTGCCGCTCTTCTCCGGAGAGGGCTTCGCTGTGGAGCCGAAGGTCGCGCTCACCGTTGGGACCAACAGCGCCATAGGCAAGATGACCGCGGCCCTGGAGGTAGAGCTGGCCGCGCGTGAGAGGGGCGTCGCCGCGGAGTTCGTCGCCACGGGCCAGACCGGCATCGTCATCGCGGGTTGGGGGACCTCCATAGATGCCGTAGTCTCCGACTTCGCCGCCGGCGCCGCCGAGAAGCTCGTGCTGCAAGCCGCCAGGGCGAAGCCCTCGCCCGCCCTGATCCTGGTCGAAGGCCAGGGCTCGCTCGCCCACCCGGCCTACTCCGGAGTAACCACCGCCCTGCTCCACGGCTCCTGCCCGGACTGCCTGATCCTCTGCGCCGACGCCTCGGACGAAGAAGTCTTCACGGGCGTTCCCCGCCCGGACGTGGCCCACATCGCTCGCCTCTACGAAGAGGTCGCCGCCCTCGTCAAGCCCGCGCCCGTGGTCGCTGTTAGCGTCAATACCAAGGGGCTCGATGAAAGCGCTGCGAAGAAGCTCCTCGAAAGCATAACCACCGAGACCGGCCTCCCGGCGGCGGATCCGGTGCGTTATCCAGCCACCCCGATCCTCGACGCTATCATACGGTCACCAAAGACCCGGGCGACCGGGCACTAGCTCGGTAAGATTCTGCATACGTTAAAGGCTTGTTAAAAATTCTATGTTTGCGTAAGCATCCGGTTATGTTAGTATTTGGTCGTGGCAAGGTGTTTGACCCTGAACGCCAGTTATGAGCCCGTAGCACTTGTGCCTACAAAGCGGGCTATAGTGCTCGTTGTCTCGGAAAAAGCGGAGATCGTAGAGGCGAATCTGGATCGCCGGTTCCGTTCAGAGAAGGCCGAGTACCCTTATCCGCTCGTGATTCGGCTGGTCAAGTTCGTGGAGATACCCCGGCGTTTGAGGAAGCACGTGACCAACACGATCCTCTTCGCTCGCGACAACTACCGGTGTCAGTACTGCGCCAAGCACCGTGACGACCTGAACCGCAAAGAGTGCCTCACGCGCGACCACGTCAAGCCCTTGAGCCGCGGAGGCTTGAACACCTGGGACAACGTCGTCACCGCCTGCGCCAAGTGCAACGCGCGCAAGAGTAACCGTCTACCGATGGAGTGTGGGATGTACCCCAAGACTACCCCCAAGGAGCCGCGCTACGTGGTGATGGTGTGGTACTCGCGGGGCCTCAACCCTGTCCAGCGCCGCTACGTCGAGCAGTTTTATGGTTCCCTGGGTGAGCCGGCTCTCTAGCTATCGCCTTTGTCCGATTCTCTAGTAAACAACTTTCAGAGGTTAGCGAAGTACAACACCCTCGCCAACCGCCGTCTCTTTGAGACTTGCGCGCGCCTCGGCGACGCCGGGCGCAGGAAAGCTCGACCGGCTTTCTTCGGTAGCATCCACGGCACCCTCAACCACATCATGGTCGGAGACCGCATCTGGCTCGCCCGGTTCGCCGGCGAGGAAGTACCGTCCATCAACCTCGACGCTATCCTCTACGAAGATTTCGACGAGCTACGCGGGGCCAGGGCTTTCGAAGACGAGCGCATAGAGACCTTCGCCTCCGGTCTGGACAAAGAGTTCCTGGGCGGGAAGATCCGGTACGTCAACAACGAGGGGAAGATCTACGTCGATCCCGTAGATCTCCTGGTGGCGCACCTTTTCAACCACCAGACGCACCACCGGGGGCAGGTCCACGATATGCTCACGCAGACGAATGTGCCGCCGCCGGTCTTGGACCTGCACCGCGTCATAAAGTCTACTCTCGATCGTTGATCGTCACTCCGTACCGGCAATCCCCGAGAACTCGCTTCTCTGGCAAGAGCCGGGCTGACCAGCCTGGATCGCTTGTTATACTCTCGTTTCGTTGTTGGAGAGCTTATATGTAGCAGGCGGAGTCTTTGGATTACTACGATTTTGCGGAAGCTGTAGATCGTATCGTCAATAACGTCGAGCGCGCCGTCTCCGGTAAGCGTGAGGGTGTGTTTCTGGCCGTCGTCTCCCTGCTCGCCGGGGGGCATGTCCTTATAGAAGACGTACCCGGGGTAGGGAAGACGCTCCTGGCGAAGTCCCTGGCGCGTTCGATAGCGGGCGAATTCCGGCGCATCCAGTTCACCCCCGACCTCTTACCCGCCGACGTCACGGGCACCAACGTCTACAACCAGGGTGACGGGGCCTTCGAGTTCTGGGCGGGGCCGGTCTTCGCCAACGTAGTGCTTGCGGATGAGATCAACCGCGCCAGCCCCAAGACTCAGAGCGCCCTCCTGGAGGCGATGGAAGAGAGCTCCGTAACGGTAGACGGCGTGACCAGGCGGCTCCCCGAGCCCTTCGGTGTGATCGGCACCCAAAACCCCGTCGAGCACGACGGCACTTACCCGCTGCCCCACGCCGAGCTGGATCGCTTCATGATCAAGATGTCTCTAGGCTACCCGGACGAGGAGGCGGAGATAGACCTCTTGAGGCTCGCCGCCGATCCGGTCCGGGATCTGCGCCCCGTGGCCGGCATCGCCGAGTTCGCGGAGATGCGCCGGCTTACCGAGGAGGTCTACGCGAGCGAGGCTGTCTTGCGCTACGTCGTCTCGGTGACAGGCGCCACGCGCAAGCACCAGGCGGTCTACCTTGGGGCGTCCCCGCGGGCTAGCCGAATGCTCCTCGCGGTCGCGAAGGCTCACGCGGCGGCCCACGGCCGCTCCTACTGCATCCCCGATGACGTCAAGATCCTCGCCCCACACGTCCTCTCGCACAGGATAATCGCCTCCCCAGGTAGCTCCCGAAACGGCCTCGATGCCGCCGGGAGAGCCGCGGGCGTGGTGCGCGACGTCCTCTCCTCAGTCCCCGTGAACGAGGCGGTCTAGGCGCGTTGCTCTGGAGGGTGCGGCGTCTCTGGTTCAGGCGGCGGGTCTTTGTAAGGCCGACGGCCAGGGGGTGGCAGGCGATCTTTTTCGCGGTCCTCTCTCTGACCGTGGCCCTGCTTATCGGGACGACCCAGATCTATCAACTCGCCTACGCGCTGATCGGCCTCCTCCTCGCCTCGTTCGCGCTCGGCCTCTTTCTCTCCCGGGGCATGAGGTACGAACGCCGCGTTATCGAAGGGGAGCGGCTCGTGGCCGGGCGTCCCACTCAGGTCGAGCTCGTAGTCTCCAATGTAGCCCGGACCCGGAGCCCGGGAGCGGAGGTGGTGGATCTCTTGCCCAAGGAGTGCCGTTTCCTGGTGACGCCCGTTGGAAGGATGGAGAAGCGCAGGATACAGCAACCGATGCTCTTCTCTAAGAGAGGCCGCCACGAGTTGGGTCCGGCGGAGATCCAGACGGCCGACCCGTTCGGGCTCTTGCGCTTTGTCCACAGGTTTGACGAGCGCACTGAGGTGATGGTCTACCCGGAGGTCTTCGAGCTTGCGAGCTTCCCGCTGCCGGGCTCGAGCAGAGAAATGGGGGTCCGGGGCTCCTTTGCCGGGCAGGGGGACGAGTTCTCGGGCCTCAGAGAGTATCGGCGGGGCGATGACCGGCGGCACATCAATTGGAAGAGCGTCGCGCGTACGGGACAACTGGTTGTTCGCGAGTTCGCCCAGGAGGCGCCGCGGCGCCACGCGGTCGTTCTAGACCTCTACCGCTCTGAGACCAGCTCTCCGGAGGCCGAGATCGAAGACGCCGTCTCGGCTGCGGCCTCCGTCCTCTCGCACTTCGTCCGCGAGGGCCTACCAGCCCGCCTCCTATGCTCCGACAAGGCGCACGGCGCGACCGCGTTCGGCACCGACGAGTCATACTACTGGCGAGCAATGGACCTCCTCGCCGTCGCGCGAGCCGATGGTGATGCGAGGCCGGGAGACTTCCTGAACGAGAAGCTCGGCGAGAAACACGAGGATCTGGGGGACGGCGTTGTCTTGATCTCCCGTTCCCTGGACGAGAGCCTCGCGCGGAGCGTCGAGAGGCTGCGCGCAGCTGGCCTCCCGGTGGTCGTGGTGGCCCTGGCCGCTCACACTTACCGTTCCGGAGGCGCTGCCGGAGGTGGGGCCGGAGGCGCATCGTCCGGGCGCGAGGCTGCCTTCTCCAGGGACGTTAGTGTGCTGGAGTTCGCCGGGGCGGATGTGCGTATCGTGCGCCGTCCGGGTGGACTGGCCGCCTTCGCCGGAGGACAGAGGCCCGCGAACGCGCGGGGAAACCGGGGGGTGGCATAGAGGTGGGTGATTGGAAGGTCAGGCTGCCACTCTACGCCGCGGGGCTCGTGACCGGCGGGGCATTCAGTGCCTTATTCACCGGTGGGGCTCTACCCTATGTACTCGGGGCGGCATTGGTCGCCCTGCTTGTTGGCTCCTCGGGTGCGTACAGGTTCGTCCTGCTCTTCCCCGCGGCGGGCCTCTACACGCTCTTTGCCACGTATGGATCGCCGCCCTTTAGTCTGAGAGGCTGGCGGCTGCTCTTCGACCGGTTGGGGCAGGATATATACGAGGCGGCGGGCATTACCTATGCCAACCCCGTGCCGCACGACGTACATGAGGGTCTGCTAGTCGTTTTACTTCCGCTGATCGTGATCGTGGTGGCCTTTGCGACCTCGGCCACTATATATGAGGAGAGCCCGGTGATCTCGGTCGCCGTGCTCGGCCTGACTATCGGCGTCTTGAGCACCGTCTCTTTCGAAACCGGTGTGGGCATTTTCTTCGCCTTGTTCCTGGTCTGTGGCGTAGTTCTTTTGCTCCTTACGGGAGACCGGATGGGCGTCCGGGTGCCAGGGAAACAGGGTCTGCCGGTCGCGGCTCTCGCCGGGGCGCTGGTGGTCGGGTTGGTGCTCGTGCTGCCCGGCGCGTCCTTTGCCAGGGAGATGTTTCAGCCGGCCCAGATAGACTGGACCAGGATCGGGGCGGGCGGTACCTCACGTCTGGCCGTCGAGGCCGATGTTGGGGACTACCTGACCGAGGGTCGCGACGCGGAGCTCATGCGGGTAAGGAGCGAGACACCGCTGCTGTGGCGCGGGGGGACCCTGGACCACTTCGACGGCTTCAGGTGGTCATCGACGGTGGAAGCCGGCGAGGACGACGGCGAGGAGATATCCCCCGAAATCCCGACCAGCGAGGTAGTGCAGAGGGTGGAAGTCTTACAAGCTGAGACGAGCCTGCTCTTTGGCGGTTACAACATCCAAAAAGTCTCCATGCCCGACGCGACCGAGCGCTCCGATGGCTCCTGGACTACTCCCCGTCCCCTGGCCGAGGGCTCCTCTTACCGGGTGCTCTCCCAGATACCCCAGCCCTCAAGCGCCCAGCTCGAAACCGCCGGCGCCGAATACCCGGAGGCCGTGCGCGAGAAGTTCCTCCAACTCCCGGAAGACCGGCCAGAAATATTGCCCGAGACCGCCCAACAGATACAGGCAGATTACCAGCCCCAGACGCCCTACGAGGCCGCCAGAGCTATAGAGCGGTACCTGGTCTACGACGGCGGCTTTACCTACAACCTCAAGGCTGACTACACTCGGGCCGACAGAGCTATAGAGGAGTTCCTCGGCGACGAAAGGGAGGGTTTCTGCACCCAGTTCGCGACCTCGATGGCGCTGCTCTCGCGCGAACTCGGCGTCCCCGCACGGGTCGTCTACGGCGCCACCTCGGGCAAGGAAGAAGAGCCGGGGGAATATGTAGTTACCGGCTACAACATCCACACCTGGGTCGAGGTCTA
Organism: uncultured Rubrobacteraceae bacterium; assembly: GCA_902806065.1. Classification (GTDB taxonomy): domain Bacteria; phylum Actinomycetota; class Rubrobacteria; order Rubrobacterales; family Rubrobacteraceae; genus Rubrobacter_F. The sequence goes on from CADCVE010000006.1 coordinate 36,459, forward strand.
CTTCCCCGGCGTCGGCTGGTACCCCTTCGACCCGACCCCCGGCTTCTCCGTACCTTCGGCGATGGAGGCAAACGCCCCCCGCCCTGACCTCCCCAACGACCTGTCGCACGTCTCCTCGGAGGCCCCGGCCCTCAAGAGCCAGCAACCCTCCGAACCTGCGCCTCAGCCGGAAGAAACCCCAACCAATAGCCCGGCAGGCTCCACCGCGAACCCCGCGTGGGTCCGGTTGGCATACGCTTTCTCGGCCATACTCCTGCTCTCCCTCCTCGTAGGAGCCGTGCCGCTGACGAAACGTACACTCGCCGCGCGCGGGCGGCCGGAGGACCTCTACAAGGACCTTACGGGTCGGTTGCGAGATGTGCTGCCTCTTATAAGCGGAACCGGGGCGACGGCCGGGGCTGCCATCGCCGACTCGCCCTCCCTCACCCCGACCGAGCGGTTGCTCCTCCTCGCCGGGGCCGTTGGGGTCGAGGAGGCCCCGTTTCGTGAGTCCGCCCGGGTCTACTCGGAGAGCCTCTACGCGCCGCGGCCGGGGGGAAGTAGCGGTGAAGCTGGATGCGTACGAGCCTATCGCGGCGTTTACCAGAGCGCCCTGCGCGAGTACGAGAAGCTCCCCAGGTGGAAGCGCGTCCTGGCCGCCGTCAATCCGGCCTCGCTACTCTTGCGGGCGCGGCGGCGTCTCGTGGTGCATAGGTCCCGGCTCGGTAAGGCTCTGCGCGCGAAGGTCGAGAGGCTGAAGAAGTATCGCGGAGAGCGGTAGAGAGGCTTTCGCGGCGCGCGTTGAATTGCGTGGGTAGCGGTGTAATAATTCCTTTAATTCGACTTATACGCTACAGCATTCCGCAGGAGGTGCTGATGGATCAGAAGACAACGACGATCCTCTCGATCACAGACAACGCCGCCGAGAAGGTCAAGGGGCTAATGGAGCAGGAAGGCGAGGAAGACCTCGCGCTGCGCATCGGTGTACGGCCGGGCGGCTGCTCCGGCTTCCAGTACTCGATCTACTTCGACGACGAGATCAACGACGACGACGAGGTTATCGAGACCAAGGGCATCAAGGTGGCAATCGACGCCATGAGCATCCCGTACATCATGGGCAGCGAGTTCGACTACGTGGACGGCCTCATGGGCGCCGGCTTTGCTGTCAACAACCCTAACGTCCAGGGCGGCTGCGGCTGCGGCAGCTCCTTTACCTGCTAAACCAGGGATAAAAGCAACAACCGAAGCCCGGAGCCTCTCTTACAGAGGCTTCGGGCTTTTTTCTTTCACCGTCTAACGTTTAGCTTTCTTCGGCCACTCCCTCTTGGTGGCAACTTCTCTGTCATCATGCGCGCCACTTGGCTTGCGTTGCCGGCGTCTGTAGGCCAAGAACATCAGTACGGCGGCGATGAGCACTACCGCGAGCACGAGGGCGTCCGGGACGCTGTTGGCGAAGGATCTAGCCCACTGCTCGGCGGTGAAGGCTACCTTGATGGCCCCGTTCTCCTCGTAGAGGCCGGAGAGGGCGGAGGTCCCTTCATAAGCTACGAATACCGTGCCGAGCAGGATGAACATGAGACCGGAGAAGAGGTTGGTTGTATGGACCTTCAGGCGGCCAATGGAGAGCTCGCGGCCGCGCAGCCAGGGGCGGCGTCCAAGGTCGAAGCGGTCCCACAGGGCGGCCAGGAGGAAGAGTGGGGCTGTCATGCCGAGGGCGTAGATCGCTAACAGCGTAGCTCCCTGCAATACGCGCCCGAAGGAAGCGGCGACGGTGAGGACAGCGCCGAGGATGGGACCGGAGCAGAAGCCCGCGAACCCGTAGACGGCCCCCAGAGCGAAGGTCGCACCCGCTGATTCCCCCCGGACCTTGCCCGCCAGGCGCGAGAGGGGGCCGAGTTCGAAGCCGCGCCCAAGGAGCTGTAGCACGCCGAGCAGGACGATAACGAGGCCGGAGACCAGGATCAGGGTGCTCCGCTGGCCGTAGACGAGCCTGCCAACGGCTGAAATCCCCATCCCCAGAGGTACGAGCGTCGCGGCGAGCCCGAGGTAGAACACGGCGGTCTTTGCGACCAGAGCCTTGCGCGATTGGAAGGCGTAGGCAAAGAAGGCTGGCAGGAGCAGGGCGCTGCACGGGCTCAGGAGCGAGAGCACCCCTCCGAAGAACGCCGCGAGGTAAGAGACCTCAAGCACCTTGGGCCTGGCTTTCGGCTTTCTGGGCTTCTTCCTCTATTATTCGCTCGAAGTCCTCCAGGGGCCACGGTCCCACCAGTCTTTGTTCGTTGATAATGAAGCTTGGGGTACCCTGTATAGCCGCGTCCTGAGCCTCTAGCAGATCCCTGCGCACGACCTCCTCGAACCGGCCCGAAGTCAGGCTGGCTTTGAAGGTCTCGGTGTCCAGGCCGAGCTCTTCAGCCAGCTGGATCAGCTTCTCTTCCGAGAAGGTTCCGCCGTTGATCGAGCGCTGGTTCTGATACAGGGCGTCATGATATTCCCAGAACATGCCCTGTTCCTGGGCCGCCCTGGCGGCCTGTGCTGCGTTTACAGACTCCTGCCCGAGGTAGGCGAAGTCTCGCCACTCTATCCTCAGCGTCCCTTCTTCGACGTATTTTTGCACCAGTTCCGGTTCCACCTCACGGGTGAATTGGCCGCAGAATCCTCACTGATAGTCAGCGTACTCGGTCAGGACGACTGGGGCGTTCTCGTCACCCCTGCTCGGGTGCTCCAGGTCCACTGCGGCCTGTTCTCCACTCGACCCGGCGGCCTGAGACTCTCCCCCGGAGGGCTCCTCTGCCCGCTGCTTCCCGGCTGCGCCGCCGCAGGAGACAGTAGCGAGGACGAGCAGCGCGAGGCCCGCGAGTAGCGGATAGACTCGCCTCTCTCCAACAGACTTCTTCTCTTTCAACAGATGCCTCACAATCTCCTCGCCGGGAATCAGTTCAGCGCGCTACGCGAAGCTTCGAGTGCCCGGGAAACGCGCTTCCAACCACTATATACGTTCCCGCCACCCGTCCAGATGCCTGTTGTACCCGTAAGCGTTTCTTCTCGGCTTATCTTGCACCTCCCCAGACTCTTCTTCGAGAGCGAGATCGCTATAGGAGCGATCCAGCAGCGGCGACAACTCCCAGGGTGCCCGTCAGGACGACCAAGCGTCTGAGCCCACCAAACGGCGTTGAAAGCGGTTCACGTGCAGAGCCCCTGAAATGAATCTCTGCTAATACTCTTCGTGTCACACGGGGGCAATGTCTACTAACCGGCCGCCATGAAACCTGGCCCAGATCGGTGCTCTCTACCGAGGGGGATATGGAGATCGGGCGCTACGGTAAGCACCTCACCGAGGAGCAGTACCTCGCGAGAGAACCCGAGTTCCTCCTCTATGGTGGGTAAGACTCCACCAACGACCGAGAAGTCCAGTACCATCACGAACTGCGCTACACGCAACAGGGCAAGCGCGATGTAAGATGTAACGGTGAAGCCTCGCTGTGGGCTTCTTGCTCGCTTTATCTCACTCTGTCGCGTCTTCGCGCCGCCTTTCAACCGATTTCTCAACAAAATGTGGACGATTGAACCTTGACAAGCGGCTACGAAGTATCATAGGCTATGGTTATCGTAGGCGAGTGAGCTAGGACTACTCTTGAGCAGAGTTTCTAAAGGCGGGCAAATACAGATATCGGGCCTCAAGCTCGACGCCTGCCACCTGCTCACTCCTCCCATTCACCCGCGAGTACCCAAGGATTCCGTCTCCCTACCCCCACGGCGACTAATTAGCCGGGCGGGCCGGGGCGGGATCGTCCGGTTCGCCTAGAGCCGTAAGCGCGGAACAAACTCCGCTCTCCGGTTAGGGACTTTTTTCAACTCGCAGTTTTAAATGAATGGGAGAAATCGTGGAAAATACCGCTTTCAATATCGAGTACAAGCCGCGCACCGGAAGTGAGGCGATGTGCGAAGCCCTTCTGGACGAAGGGGCCGAGTTCCTCTTCGGGTATCCAGGCGGCGCCATAATGCCGTTCTACGACGCCCTCCCCGATTACCCTCTAAAGCACGTCCTGGTGCGCCACGAGCAGGCCGCCGCCCACGCCGCCGACGGTTATGCCAGGGCTACGGGCCGGGTCGGGGTTTGCATAGCGACGAGCGGGCCGGGGGCTACAAACATCGTCACTGGGCTCGCCACCGCTCAAATGGATTCGGTGCCGCTGGTGGCGATCACCGGCCAGGTCGGACGTCCGGCTTTGGGCAAGGACTCCTTCCAGGAGACCAACGTCATGGGCATGACGCTCCCGTTCACCAAGCACTCTTTCCTCGTCGAGGACCCGGACGAGCTGTACCCGACGCTGCGGCGGGCTTTCGAGATAGCACGCTCCGGCAGGCCGGGGCCGGTACTCGTGGACGTGCCGAAGGACGTACAGTTCGCGGCGTGCAACGACAACGGTTATCGCCGGTTGAGGGAGTTTCCGCAGCCGCCGGCCGGGCCTTCTCTGGAGGCTGCGGCGGCGCTCTTGCGGAAGGCGAAGAGGCCGCTCATTCTGGCGGGACACGGGGTTACGCTCTCGGGAGCGGAGATGGAGTTGAGGCTGCTCGCGGAGCGGACGGGGACGCCGGTTGTGGCGACGCTGCTCGGGATCAGCTCGTTCCCGGAGGACCATCCGTTGTACATTGGGTGGCCTGGGATGCACGGGGCGGCGAGCGTCAACCGGGCGATAGACAAGTCCGACCTGCTGTTCGCGGTCGGGATGCGCTTCGACGACAGGATCACCGGCGCGGTCGACAAGTTCGCTCAGAACGCCAAGGTCGTGCATATAGACGTCGATCCCTCGGAACTTGGCAAGGTCATCAGGCCAACGGTCGGGATCGCGGCGGACGCGAAGCACGCCCTGCGTGGCGTCCTCGGGCACTTCGAGGAGACCGGGGACCAGGACGACTGCGCGGACCAGCGCTCGCAGTGGCGCGAGGAGATCGCCGAGAGCCAGAAGCCGGAGAAGAGGCGCGAGGACGAGGCGCGCGGGAAATACGGTCCGATCCGGATCATGGACGCTATCAAGGCTATCGCGGGCGACGAGGTCCGGCTCGTCACCGATGTCGGACAGCATCAGATGTGGGCCGCGCAGTTCTTCGAGTTCACCAAGCAGAACAGCCACATCACCAGCGGCGGCCTTGGCACGATGGGCTTCGCGTTGCCGGCGGCGATGGGTGTCGCGTTCGCCTACCCGGACGAGCCGGTGTGGGTAGTGGCCGGTGACGGTGGCTTCCAGATGAACATCCAGGAGCTGGCCACGATCCGGGACTTCGGCCTGAACATAAAGGTCGCGATTCTCAACAACGGCTACCTGGGTATGGTGCGCCAGTGGCAGCAGTTCTTCCACAACCGCCGCTACTCTTCGACCCCGATAACCGGCCCGGACTACGAGCAGTTCGCCGCCTCTTACGGGCTCGCGGGCAAGACCGTACACGAGGGTGACAGTATCGAGGCGGCGATTCAGTGGGCCGAGGCGCAGGAAGGTTGCACGATCCTAGACTTCCACATCGACCCGGAGGCGAACGTCTTCCCGATGATCCCGAGCGGTATGAGCGTCAAGGAGATGATCGAGGAGAGCGAAAGCAGCGCCGCGTATGGCGGGGCATAACACCCCCCGGCATGCGATCGGGCTCAACCCGGACACAATCCTCAACCCCGTAGAGGTTCGCATCTCCGGCGGAATGCTCGCCCTCAACCGCTTTCTGATGACGCTGCAGAACAAGCGGATGCCGGTGGCCTCTTTTACGGTGGGTAGAGATGGCAACGGCGAGGCCATGCGGGCGACGATCCTACTCGACTGCCCGCCCGAGTCCGCCCGCCGGTACACGACACTCCTCTCGGCCCTCGAAGACGTGGAAGAGGCCGAGGCGGCCGAAGAGACGGCGGAAGTCGCGCTGCTAAAGGTAGGGGGCGACACCTGGAGAGAGTCCGCGGCGCGGCTGGGGGTCGGGGCGCATGAAGAGGGCGGGACGGTTGTGGCGTCCGGGGAGACGGAGAAGATGGAGGCGTGGCTCGCTGAGATAAACAGCGAGTTGCTGGAAGACGTAGTTCGGCTAGGGCCGGTGGCCCGGCCGTCAGGCACAGCCTGGGGAGGAGTTTAGATGGCCCGCGTATACCGCGAAGGTGACATTGGAAACGAGATCACGCAACGTAAGGTCGCTATCCTGGGCTACGGCAGCCAGGGTCACGCCCACGCCCTTAACCTCAAGGACTCCGGCTGCGACGTAGCGGTCGGTCTCTACGAGGGCAGCCCGAGCAAGCAGAAGGCCGAAGGCGAGGGCCTGCAGGTGATGAACATCGCCGACGCCGTACGGTGGGCGGACGTGGTGATGATGCTCCTGCCGGACGAGAGGCAGCCGGCGGTGTTCAAGAACGAAGTCGAGCCGAACCTCTCCGAAGGCATGTTGATGCTCTTCGCGCACGGGTTCAACATCCACTTCAACCAGATAGTCGTGCCGCCGGAGGTGGACCTCGGGCTCGTGGCACCGAAGGGCCCGGGGCACGTGCTGCGGCGTCTGTACGTCGAGGGCAAGGGCATGCCATCGCTCTTCGCCGTGCACAATGATGCTTCGGGGGAGGCGCGGGACGTAATCCTCTCTTACGCCCGTGGTATCGGGAGCGGCCGAGCCGGCATTATCCAGACTACCTTCGCCGAGGAGACCGAGACGGATCTCTTCGGGGAGCAGGCGGTGCTGTGCGGCGGACTAACGGAGTTACTCAAGGCCGGTTTCGACACGCTTGTGGAGGCAGGATACCAACCGGAGCTTGCGTATTACGAGTGCGTCAACGAGCTAAAGCTCATAGTGGACCTTATTTACGAGGGTGGCCTCGCGGGGATGCGGTACTCGATCTCCAACACCGCCGAGTACGGAGACTATACCGCCGGCCCGAAGATCATAGACGAAGCCGCGAGGCAGCGGATGCGTGAGATCCTGGCAGATATCCAGACTGGCAAGTTCGCCCGCGACTGGGTTCTGGAGAACCAGGCCGGTGGGGCGAGCTTTCTGGCGATGCGTCGCCGGGAGGCCGAGCTTCAAGTCGAAAAGGTCGGGGCGGAGTTGAGGGCCCTAGCCGCCGAAGGTGTAGAGGCGTCGGCGAGCTCCGCTAGCCCAACCGCTAGCCCGACGGGAGGAGATAAACGATGAGTCGCAAAGCATTCGCCGCTTCGGACACGGAGTGGGCCCACCACGGCGGGGAGTTCGTGCGGCTGGGCGACGTGAGGCTCTCACCCGCGACGCACGCGCTGAACTACGGCACCGGTGTCTTCGAGGGGATAAGGGCGTACTGGAACGAGTCCAGGGGCACGTTGCAGGTCCTCAAGCTCCGGGAGCACTACGAGCGGTTCGAGAAGTCGTGCCGCATCTTGCAGATCGAACTGCCGCATACGATAGACGAGTTGTGCGAGATAACGCTGGAGATACTACGGCGCAACGCGCCGCGCGAGGACACATACATCCGGCCCCTGGCCTACAAGTCCATCGAGTCGGTCGGGGTAAACCTCAGAGGCGGTTCCGAGCTTTCGATCTTTACGGTCCCGATGGGCAACTATGTGGAGCTAACGGGTTTGCGGTGCGCCATCTCCTCATGGCGACGGACGGCGGACAATGCTATCCCGGCGCGCATGAAGGCCACGGGCTCGTATATAAACACGGCGCTCGCGGTGGACGCAGCGCACCGGGCGGGATACGATGATGCGATCTTTCTGACCCAGCAAGGCTTCGTCTCCGAAGCGAGCGCGGCCAACATCTTCCTCTTCCGTAAGGGCGGGCTTATCACGCCGCCCGCGACGGCCGACATCCTCGAAGGCATAACCCGCGACGCGGTAATGGAACTGGCCGAGAAGGAGCTCGGGATGCCGACCGACAAGCGCGACGTGGGCCGTACCGAGCTTTACGCTGCCGACGAAGTCTTCCTCACCGGCACCGGCTTCCAGATAGCGCCCGTGACGGAGATAGACGACCGCAAGATCGGCACGGGAGAGATGGGTCCGGTAGCGGGACGTCTGCAAGAACTCTACTTCGCCGCCGCTCGCGGGGAGCACCCGGACTACACCGACTGGACCGTACCCGTCGAGGTTGTGGAGAAGGCGCGGCGGTAAGGCTCACCGGTTCCGGCAAAGTCCAAACACAAGCGCGCTGAAAGTCACGCCTCAAAACAAAGCGCCCGGCAAAAAGCGGATGATCACTCGCGGGGCTTATCGTCCGCTTTTTCGGTTCGCGGAGTCTACGTGTCCTTCTACTGATTCTCGTGGTTGGAAACAAGAGACAACCCTGTAGACTTGCGGCATTGTTGTCTTGCGGAGCCGAGACCGCGATTGCGATGCAGAGGCGGAGACCAGCCCAAGCGTGATAAGTAGGTTGGAGATCGAGACCTGGGACGAGGAACCGTGCGACGAGCAGGAGCGTGCGAAGCTGACCCGCCCGCGCCTGACCGAGACCTTTCACGGTAACGTAGAGGGCCGGAGCGCCGTCAAGTTGCTCATGGCATATGTGTCCGCAGATGGCTTGGCCCCCTACGTAGCTTCGAGCGTGTCGTCGGCCGCGTCCACGGGCGGTCGGACAGTTTCGTCCTACACCACAGCGCTAGTTCCGCCGGATTGAGCGGTACGGGTTCGGCTATGTTGTCCGTGCCGTGGTACCGAACTCCGGGACCGGCGAGCTGAGCGACCTGAGGAACGGCGAGGCGAGAATTCCCGTCGATATGCACTCCTTTACCCTAGAACACGACCTCGGGTGAGCTCCGGGCGACGTACGAGCGAGGGACTTTGACGGGCCACGTTCTGACGCTCCGGGAGTTGAATCGGGCGACGCTCGCCCGGCAGATGCTCCTGGCTCGAGAGACGCTCCCTGTCCCTGAAGCCGTTGGGCGTCTGGCTGGCCTCCAGGCTCAGGTACCGGGTCCACCCTACGTCGGCCTGTGGACCCGGCTCAGGAACTTCCGCCGCGAGGACCTTACGGGCTGTTTGGAGCGGCGGCAGGTCGTCCGGGCGGCGCTGATGCGCTCGACCCTACACCTGATGACAGCGGAGGATTACCTGCTGCTGTGGTCCTCTCTCCAGCCCGCGCTAGTCCGCGCCTTGAACGCCTTTTTCGGTAAGCGGGCGGCTGGTCTGAGCGTCGATAGACTCGTCGCGGTGGCGCGAGCGGCTTTAGATGAGGCGCCACGCGCTCAGGGCGAGTTGCGCGCCGTGCTGGCGGAGCGCGAGCCGGATCGGGACCCGGCGGCTCTGGCCTACGCCGTCCGCTCATACCTGCCGATGGTGCAACTCCCCTCCGGGGGCCGTTGGGCCTACTCCAACAGACCACCATACACGACCGCCGAGTCATGGCTCGGCCGGCCGGTTTCGGACCAGGAACACCCGCGCGAGCTCATCTTGCGCTACCTGGCGGCTTTCGGTCCCGCGACGATAAGGGACGTCCAGGCCTGGTCGGGGCTGGTGCGACTCAAGGAACCCGTCGAAGCGTTAAAGCCGGAGCTACGTGTCTTTCGGGATGAGCGGGGAAACGAGCTGCTCGATCTGCCGGACGCGCCTCTACCACCGGCTGATACTTCGGCGCCCGCGCGGTTCGTGCCGGAGTACGACAACCTCATCCTCTCCCACGCCGACCGGTCGCGGGTGATCTCCGACGAGTATCGCTCGAAAGTGTTTTTGTCCGCTGGCCGGGTCCGGGCGACGTTCCTCGTGGAAGGCTTCGTGCGCGGCACGTGGAGGATCGAGAAGAGCCGGAGCGTGTCTACGCTCGTGATCGAACCGTTCGAACCGTTGTCCAAGGAGGTCCGCGACGCCCTGGCCGAGGAGGGAGAGCGGCTCGTCCGCTGCGTCGAAGACGGTGCGAAGGTCCATAATGTCTGGTTTGAGGAAGGGAAACCGTAACGTAGCCTGTCCCTCTGACCAGGGTTGCAGGGCGGTAAAGAGAATGCGATACTAGCTCCTCACATGAAAGAAAGTCTCAACACCTTGCGCGTTTCCCTCTCCATCCTACGACTAACCAGGGTGGTCACCGGGCGAATTACCCGCCCCGGCTTCTAGCGCCGGGCCTTTTTCAAGCTCAGCGGCCACCGTACACCAGCCGTAATTTCTCAAAGCCGTACTAGCAATCGTAGAAAGAAGAGGGAATATGCGTCGCATACAGATCTTTGACACCACGCTTCGGGATGGTGAGCAGTCGCCGGGGATCTCGCTCTCCGTAGAAGAGAAGGTAGAGATAGCTCACCAGCTCGCCCGCCTGAAGGTAGACGTGATCGAAGCGGGGTTCCCGATCACGTCCGAGGGAGACTTCGAGTCGGTGAGCCGTATCGCCGCCGAAGTGAAAGGCCCGATCATCGCCGGCCTCGCCCGCATCCACCACGCGGACCTCGAGCGCGCCTGGGAGGCCGTGAAGTGGTCGAGCAACCCGCGCATCCACACCTTCGTCGGGACATCGGACCTGCACATCGAGCATCAGATGCGCTCGAACCAGAAGGATGTCCTCGCGGGGGCCGAGGAGGCGGTGAAGCTCGCCAAGAGCCTGTGTCCCAACGTCGAGTTCTCTCCGATGGACGCCACGAGGACGGAGATCGGGTACCTCGCCGAAGTGGTGGCCGCGGCCGTCGAAGCCGGGGCGGACGTCATAAACATCGCGGATACGGTTGGTTACACGACCCCGGTTGAATTCTCGGCTTTCTTGCTGGAGCTTCAGGAGCGGGTGCCGGGCTTGCAAGACAGGGTGCTCTCGGTCCACTGTCACGACGACCTCGGGCTTGCGGTAGCGAACTCACTCGCGGGGGTGCAGGTCGGGGCCGGGCAGATCGAGGTCGCTGTCAATGGTATTGGAGAACGCGCCGGGAATGCCTCTCTGGAGGAGATCGTGATGGCGCTCGTGACGCGCGGAGACCACTATGGTGTCGAGGTCGGGGTGGACTCTCGCCAGCTCGCCAACACTTCGCGCCTCGTCTCGAACATCACCGGCTATGAGGTACCGCCGAACAAAGCAGTCGTAGGCAGGAATGCCTTTTTGCACGAGTCGGGGATACACCAGGACGGTGTCTTGAAGGACCGGCGGACGTTCGAGATCATGACTCCAAAGGATATCGGGCTCGAAGGAACAAATATCTTTCTCGGTAAGCACTCGGGTCGCCACGCCCTTAAAGACGCCCTTGAAGAGCTTGGCTACACTCTCGAAGGCGAGGTTTTGAAGAGGGCGTTCGTGCGTTTCAAGGAGATAGCGGACCACAAAAAGACGGTAACGGCGGCGGACCTCGAAGCTATCGCGGCTGATGAGGTCGGGGCTTTCGAGGGCAAGTTCGTGCTGGATTCGTTCCGGGTGGTGGCGGCGACGGGCCGGCAGAGCCGGGCGGCGGTAACGATCTCGCACGCCGAGCAGGGCACGTTCGAGGCCGAAATCGAGGGTGAAGGCCCCGTGGACGCGGTCTTCCGCGCCATAGACGCAGCTACTAATATCAAGGGCCGTCTTACGGACTTCCGCATAGACGCCGTTACGGGCGGCAAGGATGCTCTGGGCGAGGTTCGGGTCTCGGTGGAGTTCGAGGGCCAGGAGTATGGCGGTCGCGGCCTCAGCCAGGACGTCGTGGAGGCGGCGGCGCGGGCCTACGTGCGGGCAGTCAACGTGTACACGGCTGGCAAGCTCGGAGCCACGCGTGTTTCCACGGCCGCGCCCTAGAGACGAGCGCGGTTTGGAGACGTTGCCAATGCAGAGACCCGTCACCCTCCCGGGTTACACGCGCCTCGATGGCGTGGTCCCGATCCTCTACAAGCGGGGAGCGGAGGAGCATGCGGCGGAGGTGCTGCGATTGGTGAAGACGGGTACCGAAACGTTATCCGCATTGTTCGATGTGGAGCCACCGGAACTAACGGCGATGTTGGTAGCGGCTGAAGACTGGGACGCGGCTCCCCGTGAGGGAGAGCGGGCCTATCCTCCGGGGCTACCGTACTTCACGAGATCCGTCCGCCCACCGGCCCTGGTGCTCCCGACAACACTCTCCCACGTCTTCCGGCCTCATACACAGGCGACGTACCCGCTGACCGTGTGGCACGAGTTGGCTCACGCCTTTCTGCTACGGAAGGAGGTCGTCCGCACCCCGGCGTGGCTGCAGGAGTTCATACCCCAGGTGGCGTCGGTGGCGGTCGCGCGCAGGGCGAACTTGCCGCTCGACGGGCACCTGAGCAGGATAGACCACGAGCCCGGGTTTACGATCCGGGGACTCAAAGGTCACGTAGGCGCGGACGGGCAGATGGCGTTCCAGAACCTTCTGCTGGTACTCGGCGCGGCGACGGTGGAGGAACTCGGGGACGCGTTCCTGTATCCACTCGTTCGAGCGTTGTGGAGGGAGACGGAGGTCGTGGACGAGGAGCGGGCGGAAGGGTTGCTGGCGAAGGCTCTCGGCCCCGGTGGGCGGGAGTGGCTGGAGTCGAGGTTGGAGTTTTAGGAGGAAAGATGCGTAGTTCGTTCCATATACTGCTGCTCCCGGGCGATGGCATTGGCCCGGAGGTCGTCGGAGCCACCCGGACGGTCATGGACGTCGCGGCGGAGCACTTCGGGGTTGAGCTCACATACGAGGAGCGGAAGATAGGCGGGACCGCTCTCCGCGAAGAGGGCGAGCCGGTCTCTGACGAGACGCTGGAGAAGGCAAAGGCCTCGGATGCTGTACTGCTGGGGGCCGTTGGCCATCCTGACTTCGACCGGGGGCCGGTTCGTCCGGAGGCCGGGCTGTTGAAGTTGAGGAAGACTCTGGGAGCGTTCGCCAACCTGCGACCGGTGACGGCGATACCGGCGTTGCTCGCGTCTTCGACGATAAAGCCTGAGGTTCTGGAAGGCGTGGATATTCTTATTATCCGGGAGCTTACGGGCGGGGCATATTTCGGGGAGAAGGTGGAGGGGGAAGATCTGGCGAGCGACCTCTCGGTTTATACTCGCGAGGAGATAGAGCGGGTGGCGAGGGTTGCGTTCGAGGCGGCGGAGGGACGCCACGGGCGCGTGACTTCGGTGGACAAGGCGAACGTGATGGCGACGGGGCGGTTGTGGCGTTCGGTCGTTGCGGAGGTGGCGGGGGAGTATCCGGGGGTCAGGTTGGATCACGTGCTCGTGGACGCGGCGGCTATGTTTCTGATCCGGGATCCGAAGCGTTTTGACGTGATCCTCACTGAGAACCTCTTCGGCGATATCCTCTCCGACGAGGCAGCGATGCTGCCGGGATCGATGGGCATGCTACCGAGCGCATCCCTGGGCGTACCGGGCACGCCCGGCATCTTCGAACCCGTCCACGGCAGCGCCCCGGATATAGCGGGGCAAGGGACGGCCAATCCCTACGCGACGATCTTATCCGCGGCAATGATGTTCCGACATTCCCTGGGACGCCCGGACATCGCGGGCGGCATCGAGCGGGGTGTCTCGGTCGCCCTGGAGGCAGGCTTCAGGACACCGGACATCGGCGGGAAGAACGGCACGGAAGAAGTCACGCAGGCCGTGGTCAGGTGGGCGGCGGCCGGAGAAGGAGTCACATGAGCATCAAACTTTTCGATACTACTTTACGGGACGGGACCCAGCGAGAGGGCGTAAGCCTGACGACGGAAGATAAGATTCGGATAGCCCGAGAGCTAGACTCTTTGGGCCTTCACTACATAGAAGCCGGCTTCCCGGCCTCTAACCCGAAGGACCTCGACTTCTTCGAGAGCTTCGACGCCTCAGAGCTAGAGAATGCCCGTCTTGTAGCCTTTACCCGCGCCCGGCGGCCTGGCGGCAGCGCAGCGAACGACCCGGCCACGACCCTCCTCCTCCAACTCTCGGCCCCGGTAGTCTGCATCGTAGGCAAGAGCTGGAAGATGCACGTCGAGAAAGTCCTGCGCACCACGCCCGAGGAGAACCTGGAGTCCATCCGGGATACGGTCTCGTACCTTGCTAGCGCCGGCAAAGAGGTACTCTTCGACGCCGAGCACTACTTCGACGGCTTCCGCGACGACCCGGACCATGCCCTCTCGGTCCTCCGGGCGGCGGCGGAGGCAGGCGCCACGACGCTGGTCCTCTGCGACACGAACGGTGGCACGCTCCCGACGGAACTGAAAGCCGTAGTCGGACGGACGGTGCGTGAGTTCCCGGACGTCGAGATCGGTATCCATACTCACAACGATGCCGGGTGTGGCGTGGCTAACGCGCTCGCGGCCGTCGAGGCTGGGGCGACGCACGTACAGGGGACCGTAAACGGCGTTGGGGAGCGGTGCGGCAACTGCGATCTCGTGACGACCATCGCCAACCTGCAGCTCAAGATGGGCCTGAAGGTAATGGACGACGAGCGCTTGAAGCGGCTCACCGAGGTCTCGAACTACGTCTCGGAGCTAATGAACCTGACCCCTGACACGCACCGGCCCTATGTCGGTCGCAGCGCCTTCTCGCACAAGGGTGGGCTGCACGTGGATGGTATCTCCAGGGACCCTGCGACCTACGAGCACGTACCGCCCGAGGCGGTGGGTAACGTCAGGCGCATGCCGGTCGGGGAACTCTCGGGGAAGAACTCGATCCGCCAGAAGGCCGAGGAGATGGGGCTGGAGACCGGGGACGTGACGGCCGTGCTCTCGGCTATAAAGCAGCGGGAGTATGAGGGCTACCACTACGAGGCCGCTGATGCCTCACTCGCGCTGCTCATCGGACGCACCACGGGTGAGGCACGACCTCTCTTCGAGTTGGAGACCTTCAGAATCATCTCTGAGAAAAGGTCCGGCGGCGAGACGACGACCGAGGCGACGATAAAGCTGCTGGTAAAGGGCGAGCGTGCCATCTCCACCGCCGAAGGCAATGGTCCCGTGAACGCTCTGGACAAGGCACTCCGCCAGGCCATAGGCCCGCACTACCCGGAGCTAAAGGAGATACACCTCTCCAACTACAAGGTGCGCATACTCGACGAACACCGCGCCACCGCCGCCACCACCCGCGTCCTTATAGACTCTACCGACGGCAAGCGCGTCTGGGGGGCCGTAGGCGTTGGAGAGAACATCATCGAAGCATCGTGGCAGGCTCTCGTGGACGGCCTGGAGTACGGCGCCACGGCGCCTAAAATTCTGAGGTAGGGGCGCTCCCGCAGGTATGAGGCTATACCGGTGCGATCCTCGCGAGGAGCAGACTCACCGCGAGGATCGTGCTCCCGAGGAGAATACTTCTGCTGGGAGACATGCTCCTGCGTAGTAGAGTACTCCTTAGGGGGAACGTACCCTTCCGAAGGAACGGACCTGTTACGAACACCAGGATCGTCGAGGAGCCGTACGTCAACCGCGTCGGCGCCAGCTGTGGTCAACCCTATATCCTGGGCCGCCGCACGCGACAGATCCAGGCCCCGGCCCTTTACGTACGGTCCCCGATCCGTTACACGTACCACCGTCTCCTGCCCCCCGTAAGTAACGAGAAGCTTTGTACCGAACGGCAGGCTCGGATGCGCCGCCGTGTACTCGTTCGGCCTGTAAGGCTCACCACTCGCCGTCGGTGACCCTTCAAGCTCGGAACCGTACCAACTACTCACTACCGGCTCGGCTTCAGCCTCTTCGCCAAAAAGCCCCAAAGCCATAAAAACTACCGTGGCACTGGCTGCAAGCGCCGCCTTCGTCACGGACTTCATATACTCTCCTTTAGATAATTTTACGTCAAGCGGCAGAGGGTAACATGATATTAGAGTGTGTCAAGCAATAACAAAGTGTTACTAGAAGGGCTGTAGGGGCGTAAAGGCTAGACGAGAATTCTTATGAGTGTTCGTCTACAGGCTCTCCGCCATGCATCAAGACTTCGAGACGGTCGACTTGCTCGCGGGTGCCAAGGACGATGAGGGTATCACCTGGATGAAGGGTATCCTGGGCTGAGGGGGTGGTGTCGAATCTACCTTCGGGGGTGCGGATGGCAAGGACCATTGCGCCGGTCTTCTCCCTGATCTGGATCTCCGCGATAGTATGGTTCGCTAAAGGAGACTCCTTTGGCACGCCGAACTCCTCTAGTCTGAATTCGATGCCGTGCTCGCCGCGGGTTACTATATCCAGGAAGTCCACGACCAGAGGTTGGGTCGCCAGGGATGCGAGCCTGCGGCCGCCGACCGCGTAGGGCGAGAGGGTGCGGTCCGCGCCTGCTATTTCGAGCTTCGCCGCCGACTCGTCAGAGCTGGCCCTGGCGACAATGTGGAGGCTCGGGTTGATCTTGCGTGCCGAGAGTACCACGAAGACGTTGGCGGCGTCGGAGTTCACGGCGGCGACCAGACCCCTGGCCTTTTGTACCCCGGCCTCTTCGAGGTTAGCATCATCGGAGGCCTCACCGAGCATAGCGAGATAGCCCTCTGACAAGCACTCCTCGACCTTTTGGGGATCGTTGTCAACGATCACGAAGGGTACATTGTCACGGGTGAACTCGCGGGCGACCTGGCGTCCGACCCGGCCGAATCCGCAGAGCACATAATGCCCGCTTAGAGCGGTTTTCATAGCGAGTGATGGACAACGTCGTAGCCGCAGTGTCCGAACCAGCCCACGGCATCCTGCCGACTCACGGCATCGAGCGCCTGGCCGGTCGCTTCCATCAGGCCTTCGCGGGTGCGAGCCCCGACCCGGCGCAGGATGCCCTTCACCTTGGAGAAAGCCTCTTCGATGGGCGAGAAGTCAGGCGAGTAGGGTGGCAAGAACAAAACCTCCGCTCCCGTAGCCTCTATGAGCTCCTTGACCCTCGCGCTCTTGTGGACCTGGAGGTTGTCCATCACCACCACCTGTCCGTCCTTGAGGGTAGGGGCCAGGAAGTGCTTCACGTAGGTCTCGAAGGCGGCTCCATCTGTGGCGCCCTCCACGCTCATCGCCGCTCTGACACCTTCCGTGCTTAGAGAGGCGATGAGTGTGACGTTCTTGCCCCAGTTCCTGGGCGCCTTGCCAAAAGCACGTTCCCCTCTGGGAGCTCTGGCGTAGAGCCTCGTGAGGGCGATGTTGGTGGAGCATTCGTCCACGAACACCAGAGTCTCCCCGGATCGAGTAGCCTCACATGCTCTCGCCAAGCACCTCGCCTCTGTTCGTCTCGCTCGGAGGCTCCCAGCGACTTTTTTTGAAGGTCCAGCCAAGCTTTCGCACGGCCCTGCTCATGGTGGAGACCGAAACCCTGACCTTCCGCTTCTTCTCCCACAGCTCGCAGTGGCGTTCCAAGGTTGCCTCGTCGTTCTCTTCGAGCTGCTTGCAGAGCATCCGCCGTTCCTCGACGCTGGAGCAAATGGACGGCGTTCGGCCGGGGGATCTTCCCGGGGCTAACCCCGCACCCTCCCTCCTTCGCTTCAGATACCTCTCCAAGGTGGG
>CADCVE010000007.1 GCA_902806065.1 uncultured Rubrobacteraceae bacterium
CCCAGCCCCAGGAAGGGTTCTCGTCGGTGACGTCGTTTGGTTCCCCCGCCGATTCGTCTGCTTGTTCTGCTTCCTCCTCCTGCAACTCGGAGGTATTGAGAGTCTCGACGTTGGTCTGGTACATGTATCCTCTCGGGTGTGGATCAGGAATCGCCGCTGAGCTTCGCTCTGGAAAAAGTGTGTTGCCCATGCCGAGCGGCACAAAGATGCGTTCTTGGAATTCCTGCTCCAACGGCTGGCCGGTGAGCTGTTCTATGATCATCCCGAGTAGTACCGTGTTCGTGTTGGAGTACTGGAAGCCATCGCCAGGAGAGAAGTCAGGCGGGTAGGAGAAACCGATCTCGACCAGTTCCCTCGGCTCCCACACCTTCTGGGGCTCCGTGTCGAGCGTCTGGTTGAAGTCCTCGTCCTCGGTGTAGCTGAAGAGGCCGCTAGTCATGTTCAAGAGCTGGCGGATGGTGATGTTCTCTCCGTTTGGAACCTCGGGTTGGTATTTGCTTACCGGGTCGTCGAGCCCCAGTTTGCCCTCGTCTACCAGTTGCAGAACTACCGTCCCGGTAAAGGTCTTGGTGTTGCTACCTATACGAAAGTGGTCGTTGGGCGTAATCGGGGTGTCGGCCTCCAAGTTTCCGGTACCGAAAGCTTGGCTCCACGTTCCCTCGCCCGGGACATCGACGTAGACGAGCGCCCCGGGAATCCGCAAGTTGGTCATCTGCTCTTCGATCTGCGACTGTAGGGTACTAGCGTAAGCGGGTAGGTTCGTACCTTCTGCGGTAGTTGCTTCACTAGAATTTGCTTGGGAGGCAGTCGTCTCTTCTGATGGGGTTTCTTCGGAGGTAGTCGATTCGGACCCCGAGCATGCAATTACCGCGAAGCAAACTACGAGAGCAGCTCCGACGAAGATACCTTTAGGAACACGACTACCTGCCAAATCCAACTTTCCACTCATCAGGGACCTTTCCACCTGCGTTGAAAGTACCTACCCTTCGACTATGACAGGTTTTTGGAGGTTTGGGTATGGGTCAGGTGGCAATACTTGGCGCTGCTTGTTCGTTGCTTTCCTTTCCTTAGGCCCGAGAGGGAACGTTTCGCCTCTATACACCCACCTTCCGAGAGTAGACGTCTTCTTGGAAACCTGGAGTATAAAAGTACAATACATTTCGCTAGGGGCATTCTTCGGGGCAGGTGTGATCGGGGAAGGGAGAGGAGAGAGCGAACGTTGAACGTTTCGTCTGGAGAGGATAGTGGCTGTGCCCGGTTCGAGTCGCCGGTGACCGGAGCGCTTTCGAGACGCGAGGACAAAGTAAGTTGACAAGCATGCACCGTCCGCAGAGCCGCTACGGTCACACAGCGAACGGCGCATCGGCCAACCTGCGCGAGGGAGCGCCGGAAACACCGGTATTACGGTCGAGGAAACTCAAAGTCTTCGGTGCGATCGAGGTAGCGCACCTCCGGCTCCTTCCCGGCGAGGTCGAGACCCTGCCCTTCAAGGGACACCTGGTCAACGTGCATCTGGGCGCCCCGCACCGTCTAGTACAGCGACGCAACCAACGGACACACGAGGGGCTCAAGGCTACGGGCGCCGTCGATATCGTGCCCGTGGGCACGCCGGCCTACTGGCGTATGGCGGCGGCGTCCGAGCACTTGAGCATGCTCCTCGAAGACCAATTCATCTGCCGGGTGGCCGTTGAGGAGGGCGCCGACCTCGACAAGATCGAGGTCGTGCCTTTCTTCAGCGCCTCAGACCCACCAGTAGAGCGCATCGGGCTGGCGTTGCTTTCGGAGATGGAGGCCGGGGGCCTGGGGGGCGAACTCTACGCCGAGTCGCTGGCGAACGTGTTGGCCCTGCATCTTCTTCGCCACCACTCCTCGCTAGGACGCAGCTCCAGGCAGGAGTCCAAGTGCGAGGGCGGCTTCTCCAAACGCGCGCTCGGACGAGTCACCGATTACATAAATGACAACCTCTCGCAGAAATTGACACTAACGGAGATAGCGGGGGTGGCGAACCTTAGCAACTACCATTTCGCACGCTTGTTCAAGGCGGCAACCGGACTCTCGCCACACCAGTACGTCATCAACCAGCGCGTTGAGCGGGCGAGAACCCTGCTCGTCCTCACCGACCTCTCCGTCGTAGACGTCGCCGGGGCCGTGGGCTTCGCCAACCAGAGCCACCTCGCCTTCCACGTCAGGCGTCTGCTCGGCGTCTCCCCGAAGGCCCTGCGCCAAAGCTCCTAGCACTAGCACTTTTCCATTGCCCCCCTAGAAAAAGAGCAAGAACCTGTTCAAAACAGCAAGATCTTTGTAGACGGCGGTTGCGCCCTCCGAAATGGTTACATCGAAGGGCTGCGCCGGTCGTGGTCCCCAAGAGCAATCCAACAGGTCGGAGAAGTCTGGCTGGGTCAGGAAGCGCGAGGAGCGCAGTTGATCGAAAGGGGTCAAGGATGTTCGCTCGAGATATGTACCAGCGGATGTGGATGGGTGGTCTTGTCGTGACTATGTTGGTGCTTCTACTGGTGAGCGGATGTGGTGGGGATGGTACCAGCCAAGAGGATTCCGCTGAGGATACAACCACTGCCGAGGACACCGAGCAAGCAATCACTAGCGGAGATAGCGGGCACGCACCCGAGGATGCCCTAAATGCGGCGTTGGAGCAGTCCTTCGCAGAGAGCGGTGCGCCAGGGGTGGTCGCCGCTGTCCAGACACCCGACTACACGTGGGTAGAAACCCGAGGGGTGGCGGACCGCACCTCCGAGGAGCCGATGACCCCCGACGTGCACCAGCGTATAGCCAGCGTCACCAAGACCTTCACCGGTACCCTGCTCCTTCAGGCCGAAGCCGATGGGCTCCTCTCGCTCGACGACTCGATCGACCAGTACTACGAGGGCGTCCCCAACGGGGATGAGATCACGCTGCGCCAGATGGCAAATATGACCAGCGGGATCGCCAGCTACACATTCGATGAGCAGTTTCAGGAGCAGCTTTTCTCCGATCCGCAGCGAATCTGGACGCTCGAAGAGATGGTACAGATCGGTATCGAGGACTCCCCTGTGTTCGATCCGGGCACCGAGTTCCAGTACTCCAACACCAACACGGTGCTGCTCGGTCTCGTCCTCGAGCAGGTAAGTGGCAGGCCAATCGGCGACCTGTACCGCGAAAGGATCATCGAACCGCTCGGCCTCCAGGAGACCTCCTTCCCTGATGCTGAGGACTCATCCCTTCCGGCTCCGCAGGCGCGCGGCTACACCCTTCAGGGCCAGGACGACGGGGAGCCCACTGACACTACCAACTGGAACCCTTCCTGGGAGTGGACGGCTGGCGCGATGATTTCTACCGTGGAGGACCTGCTAGTCTATGGACGAGCGCTGGGTACCGGAGAGGGCCTGCTCTCACCCGACCAGCAGGCCCAGCGGCTCGACTCGTTCCTCGGTGATGACATCCCGCCGAACACCGCCGACCGGGCCTATGGGCTCGGCTTCGGTAGAGAGTCTGGGTGGATCGGACACACCGGTACGAGCCCCGGGTACAACACCACCGTCTACTATAGTCCCGAGCTTGACGCCACGATGGTAGTAGAGACCAACAGCGACATCGCCTCTGGCGACTGCTCGGACGACAACCCGACCCTGGCGGACAGTCCGCATGACATCCCCTGCGAAGAACCCGCGAAGAGGATCCGCGGAGTGCTGGCCGAGGTGCTGGGACAGCCGTTTGGGACGGAGCAGTAGACATCTTGTAGTTGAAGGAGGCGATCTTTCAGCCTTGGAGGTCGCCTCCTTATTCACCGGGTTGCCGAGAGGAGTAGTCCTCTCGGAAATCTATACCCATCGAGCTGAATAAAATGGTGCTACTGGGGCTATAGAGAGTCCTCTCAGCCCCTCTGGCGTACATACATGTAGTAGGTCCGAATCAAAATGTAGGAATCTGGAGCCTGCTAGCTAAGGCTTATGCCCATTCTCGGAACTGTCAAGGCAGGACGGTGTTTCGCCAGAGTAAGAGCGTGCGTTCGCCTCCTTCCTGTTGGATGCGCGGGATCCCTGCTATTTTACGGCTACAATCGTTAGCATGAGTGCGTTTGTTACTGGTGTACAGAACTCCCAGGAGATCACTCACGAAAAGAACCTCATAGGGTGCAAAGAAGCCGCAGACAACTTCGTGCGCACTATGCAGGGCCTTGAAGACAGACTTGGGCCCCTGCTCCTCCAGCTCCCGCCCGGTTTCACGGCCGAGAGGCTGGAGGTCCTGGACGCGTTCCTTAGCGAGTTGCCAGTGGGGCCCCAGTATGCCGTGGAGGTGCGCCACAAGAGTTGGCTGGGCTCGGAACTCCCTGGCGTGTTGCGCGAGCGCGGGGTGGCCCTCACGCTGGTGGATTACCCGCGGATGCCCCGGCTGGAGGAGGCGACGGCGGACTTTGTGTATATCCGCTGGCTCGGGGATCGCCGCGAGTTTCCTTCGGGGCACACTCATCTGAAGAAAGACCGTGACGAGGACCTGCGTTGGTGGTCGGAGTTGGTGGACCGCTTTCTCGGGGAGGGCAAGGCCGTCTTCGCGTATGCGAACAACCACTACCAGAACCACTCGCCCTCGACTGTCGAGCGGTTTTTGGAGGTAAGGCGGGGGGAGCGGGGTTAGTGACGGTGCCGGTTATCTTCAGCACTGGTTCGCTGCATCCGTTCGGTTTGGACCGCTCGTATGCCTGGGCTGCCGAGGCCGGGTACGATGGGGTGGAGATCATGATGGACGAGCGCTGGGATACTCACCAGGACTCTTACCTCAGCCACCTCGCAGAGCGCCACGGCCTCCCCGTTCTGGCCCTGCACACGCCGCTTTACAGAGGCGCGTGGAGGCTCGGACCCGAACAAACGCTCATACGTAGCGCGAGGCTAGCTGTTAGAGTCCAGGCTCCCGTGGTCGTCGTTCACCCGCCACCTCCGGGCAGGCCGCTCCAGAAGTGGAGAGAGGGTCCCCTCGCGGAGGCACGCGCAGAAGGCGTGCACGTCGCCGTCGAGAACATGCCGGGAGGCCGAGCGAAGCAAGCCTTCAGCGTAAGGCGCCGGAGCTGTTACCTGCCGGAGCATTTGTTTGGGCTGGGTGATGTGACGCTGGATACCAGCCACGTGGCGGCGAGCGGGTTGGACCTTTTGGAGGTACAGGCCGAGTTGGCGGGCCAACTAAGGCACGTTCACCTTTCGGACTCGGATCTTTCGGGGGGCGACCAGCATAAGCTGCCTGGGAAGGGCAAGCTCCCTTTGAAGGAGTTTCTGGCCCGGCTCAGTGAGAGTGGCTATCCCGGCGCTGTGAGTCTGGAGCTAAAGCCGTGGCCTTTGGGTACACCAGACCCGGAGGTGATTCTGGAGCGGATGCGCGGGGCGCTGAAGTTTGCTCGGGAGGGGCTTGGACGTTAACGAAGGTTCGAGATCCTGGCTTCAGGAAGGGATCAAGCTCCACAGCTGCATCAGGATGCGGTGGGTGAGGCCCCAGATGACGTAGCGGTTCTTGTAGGTGAAAGCGGGCCAACTTCCGGGGAAGTCGGGGATCTCGACGGTCTCCTCCACGAGCCGGTCCACCGGGACCCAGAATGCCTCCATGACCTCCCGCTCGTCGAGAGAACCGGGCTCCGCGTCTATCTCGACTACGACAGTCGAGATGATGAGCTGGCCGGGCATGTTCCGCGGACCGACGTCGTCGAGGCGGCCCAGGTACCGGCCCGCTGACAGGTCTATACCGACCTCTTCCAGCGTCTCGCGGCGGGCGGTGTCATAGGCACTCTCTTCGCCGGGCTCCCGGCCGCCGCCGGGGAGAGCCATGTGTCCCGACCAGGGGTCGCGCTCGTTCTCAGAGCGTTTGATCACCAGGATCTCCAACCCCAGGCCACGCTCTCTGAGCAGCAGGGCCACCGCCGCCCGCCGCCGTGATTTAGTCTCCATCAACTCTGGCCGTCCCCCGGCGAGGGCCGCCGCCAGTCGTTCCAGGATGCTCGTGGTTTGTGCTCTGTTTGCGCTGCTCATGGGCCTTGAGTTTATACCGGCTACGCCGCGAAGTAAGGCGCCGATGTAACGTGACACTATTCGATCCTACCTCGCTGCCGGCGTGATCTCCAGGACGGCACGCTCTTCGTTGCGGGTCAAGAGATCGACGAGGGGTGTCGTCTTGTACCGGCGCCCCAAAAGCTCCATCGCCTTCTCCGCCACCTCCTCTTCCCCCGTATCCAGGATACGCGCCCACGCCTCCGACTCCGCGCCGAGCCTCTTGCCCCGTACCGTCGCGGGCGCGAGGAGCACGCGAGGGTTGTTGCGGATGCGCTTGACCTTGCCCGAGTCTGCGCCTGTTCTTACGTACATCCTGCCGTTCATGACCACGTACCAGACCGGCGTGACCATGGGTTCACCGCTCTTGCGGAACGTGGTCAGGTTGATATTCTTGTAGCCTTCCAGCGTTGGGAAGGGGTTGTCGTACCATAGTTTCGCCACAGTCTCTCCTCCCGCGGTGCCGATCCGCTACGTCTCGCCGACCGGGCTTCCAACGGAGAGTATCATCGGCAGACTTCTTCGTGAAGTTGAGCGGCGCTAACGGGCCGGGTGGTAAGCTCTCCGGAGGTTTCCGAGGCGAAGGAGAGTACCGTATGAGGGATGAGCGGCTCGTAAAGCTGGCGCGGGTGCTGGTGGAGTATTCGGTGGGAGCGGGGGAGGGGGAGCAGGTCATCGTCTCCGGTGGGGTGGCGGCCGAGCCTCTCATAAAGGAGGTCTATACGAGGCTTCTCGACGTGGGAGCCGTTCCGATTCCCCAGGTCCAGATGCCGGGTATGCAGGAGTTGTTCTATGGACACGCGAAAGATATTCACTACCAGGAGACGCCGTCTGTAATACGCTCGCTGTATGAGGGCGCCGACGCGTTTATCTCGATCATGGCGCCGGGCAATACCCGGGCTCTGGCGGCGGTGGACCCCCAGAAGCAGCAGGCTTTGAGCAAGCGGGACAAGGCGCTGCAGGAGGTGGTCTTGGGCAAGGACCGCTGGGCGCTCACGCTCTTCCCGACCGAGGCGCTGGCCCAGGAGTCGGAGATGAGCCTCGCGGATTACGAGGAGTTCGTCTTCGGGGCGATGGCCTTGAACGAGGATGACCCGGTAGGGTACTGGAAGGAGAAGGCCGGGGAGCAGGGGCGGCTCATAGGGCAACTGGAGCAGGCCGATGAGGTGCGCATTAGCGGTCCCGGCACGGACCTGACGCTCTCTATCAAGGGCAGGAAGTTCCTCAACGGCGACGGCTCGCACAACATGCCGTGTGGTGAGGTTTTTACTGGTCCTGTTGAGGACTCGGTGAACGGCGAAGTTTACTTCGGCATCCCCGTGGCGGTCGCCGGGCGCGAGGTCTCGGGCGTGAGGTTACGCTTCGAGGAGGGCAGGGTTGTGGAGGCTAGCGCGGAGAAGGGGGAGGAGTACCTCAATGCGATGCTCGACGCGGATGAGGGGGCACGGTATCTCGGGGAGCTTGGGATCGGGACGAACTACGGTATAGGCCGCGCGACCAAGAACATCCTCTTCGACGAGAAGCTCGGGGGGACGGTGCATCTGGCGGTCGGACGTTCGTATGAGAAGACCGGTGGCAAGAACGAGTCCAGCGTTCACTGGGATTTGATCTGCGACCTGCGTGAAGGCGGGGAGTTGTACGCCGACGGAGAGCTGATCCAAAAGGACGGCAAGTTTCCCGACTACGATTTCGGGTAGCTTAGGCGCATATATGGGTGAGACTATGCTGCGTGTGGCGAACGTAAAAAGCGAAGACGACCTGGAGGCCGTGCGCGACGCCCTAGACCAAATCGGGGCCGCGTACGAGCATGTGGACTCCGAGCCAAACGAGGACTCGTATCCGCAGACGGCGTACTTCCAGGTCCAGTCAGACCTCTCGAACAACGCCGATGCGCTGATGGCCCAGCTCTCCGAGGAGCGTGGCCTGGAAGCCGAGATCCTCTAAAGAGCGCCGAGATCCTCGGCGCCGGACCTCTATCAATTCTCTATCAATAAGAGTACCTCGCCCGCCTGGAAGGAGACTCATATCGCAAGTTATCCTGGTCCTTGTTGCACTGACGATGCCCCTGGCATACGCCGCAAATTTGGTCCGGCTCGCTGGTCCGACGAACCTATTATCAGGTATTACTCGAATCTCCATCCTTCGAAGTGGCTGCGCGTCTCCGCGAACCCGGTAAACTAACGCTTCAGATGAAATCAGAAGCCGGAGAGACAAGAGGAGACGGGATCTTACGGACCAATATCGGTTCGGTGTCCCACGACTTCCGGACGCTGAGCCTGCAGTGTGCTCGTGAAAGGCTCTGGAACCCTGGAGACGAGCGCTCTCTGCTGCTGGCAACCTTCGGCGTCGGTTGGACGCTGAACCCCAGGAGCGCGTCGCATTATCCCTTCCAGGCGCTCCGCGCCTCGGCCCTGACCCTCTTACGCTGGCGTGCCGGGCGGAGAGGCTAACTCCTTGCGCTACGATGCTGTTTTCCTCGACGTTGACAAGACGCTCCTGTGGGTGGACGTGGACATTGAAGGATACGTCGCGGACCTCGCGCCTTACGCTACCAACGGGTCTCTGACCGTGGAGCAGGCCGAAGGGCCGGTCTGGGAGGGCATGCGCGAGCACATAAACCAGAACATCAACTATCCGACCGAGGAGGAACTCGCGAAGTTCCGGCGAGAGAATGCCCGCAATACCGCTGACTCTCTGGGTATCGACGCCCCGACCGAGATAATGGCCGAGGTATTGGAACGGAGGCTACTCTTCAACCCCTACCCGGAATCCGAAGGGGTGATGGAGGAGCTGACATGCATGCAACTCCCACTCTACGTGGTCTCTAACTGGGACGTGGGGCTGGTGGGCGTACTAGAGAGCCTTGGCTGGACGCGCTACTTTAGCGGTATTGTGGCCTCGGCTTCGGTCGGCTCCGAGAAGCCAGAGCAGGCCATATTCGAGGAAGCGCTGCTGATAGCGGATCTCGTGAAGCGGCGCGACCGGGTCGTACACGTTGGCAATGACCCCATCTCCGACGTCCACGGCGCCGCCTCTTGCGGCATCGACGCCGTCCTCATCGACCGCGAGGGCGGCCTCGAAGCACCGGAGGCGGTAACTACCCTCCCTGATCTGCGCGGGTTACCGGCGTTCGTGAGAGGATAGAGGCGTGGTGGACGAGCAGCACGATGCGCAGAACGAGGCCCGGCAGCGCATAGCGCGAGCGGTACGCGAGATCCTCCTCGCTGTAGGCGAGGACCCGGATAGAGACGGGCTACTAGAGACCCCGGAGCGCGTTGCTGACGCCTTTACGCAGCTCTTCTCCGGTCTACACGAAGACCCCGCTCGTCACCTCGAAGGTGGCTTCGCCGAAGGGGCGCGCGACCTCGTTCTCATCCGCGACCTGCCGGTTGCGAGTGTCTGTGAACATCATCTACTTCCCTTCGCAGGCAAGGCCCATGTCGGGTACATGCCGGACGGTCGGTTGGCGGGTTTCTCGGAGCTTGCGCGGGTGGTGGACGGCTACGCGCGGCGGCCCCAGATCCAGGAGCGTCTTACGGCGCAGGTGGCTGATGCTCTCCTCCATGGGCTGGACGCTTCAGGCGCGATCGTGGTAGTAGAGGCAACGCATACGTGTATGGTGATGCGCCACGCGGAGACGACCGGCAGCACCGCGGTTACTTATGCCGCGCGTGGGGTCTTCGAGGAGGATTCAGGACACCGGGCAGAGGTGCTCGCCCTGATGTTGCGGGGCATGGCGAGCAACTAACCGGGCTGCGTCAGGGCTTCGGGAAGACGAGCGCGGGTCCCTGGACCTCGACGGCGACGCGTTCGCCGGGCTTGAAGCCGGGTCCGCCGCCGAGCCGGGAGCATAGTACCGGGCCGGAGTCCAGGCGCAGCTTTACGAGCTGGTCGTGGCCGTAGAACTCCCGGGCGAGCACCGTAGCCCAGACTCCGGGGCCGGTATCTTCCTCATGGGACAGGGTCCGGAGGCTCAGAGCCTCGGGGCGGAGCATGGCTTCCACGTTGCCGGCGCAGTCGCCGCAGGCCAGGACGTTGCCGAGGGCGCACCGGAGACGGCCGTCCTCAGCGGTACCGGGCACGAAGTTGGCTTCGCCGACGAACTCGGCGACCGCGCGGTTCGCCGGGCGGTAGTAAAGGTCCTCGGGTGGAGCGGCCTGGACTATAGTTCCGTCAAACATGACCGCGACCTCGTCGGCGAGGCTCAGGGCCTCGGCCTGGTCGTGGGTGACGAAGACGGCGGTAACACCGGCGGCGTTGAGGATCTCACGCATCTCCAGACGCACCTCCGCCCGCAACGCGGCATCGAGGTTACTGAACGGCTCATCGAGGAGGATGACGGCGGGCTCCGGCGCGAGAGCGCGAGCTATCGCCACTCGCTGCTGCTGACCACCGGAGAGTTCGTGCGGCATCCGGTCCTCGAGCCCGTCCAACCGGGCGAGGCCGAGTACCTCCGCTACCCGTGCGTCTTTCTTCTTGCCCCGCATGACGCCCTTGAGCCCGTAGGCGACGTTCTGGGCCACCGTCATGTGAGCGAAGAGGGCGTAGTCCTGGAAGACCATACCGGCCTGCCTTTTCTCGGGCGATATGTCGGCGCGGCGCGGGAGGCCCCCGGCGACTATGCGGCCGTCTATCTCGATCTCACCCGCGTCCGGCGACTCGAAGCCGGCGAGCAGACGCAGGGTGGTCGTCTTGCCACACCCGGAGGGGCCGAGCAAGGCGAGTATCTTCCCGCGCGCGAGTTCCAGGTTCAGCCCGCGCACGGCCTCGACTCCCCCGAAGCTCTTGCTCACGCCGGAGAGCCGTATCATCGGGCCTTCCATTACCGCGCTCGCTCCCGAACGACGAGCAGGTACATCGGTAGTACGGAGACGGCTATAAGGAGCAGCGCCGGGGCCGCGGCCCGGGCATAGAAGGCCTCGGAGGTCGCGGTCCAGATGCTGGTCGCTAAAGTGTCGAAACCTAGCGGGGCCAGCAGTAAGGTTGCGGGTAGCTCTTTCATGGTCGTCAGGAATACTAACGCAGCACCGGCAAGTATGCCGGAAGACGCCAGCGGTGCCGTGACCGTGCGCAATACTTCCAGGGGACTCCTACCGAGACCTCGCGCCGCCTCCTCTACGCTCGGGCGCACCTGCAGAAGCGCCGCTCGCGTCGCCCCCACGGCCTGCGGCAGAAAGTGGACCGCGTAGGCGAACACGAGTAGCACCAGGGTTCCGTAGAGCCCCGGCGCGAAGTTAGATCCGAAGAAAACCAGCGCGAGGGCCAGCACGATCCCCGGCAGCGCGTACCCCAGATACGAGAGCCGCTCGACGAAGCTCGCCAATCTCCCCCCAAACCGAACGGCCAATATCGCTACCGGCAGGGCGCCCAGGGCCGCGACCCCCGCCGCCAAAGCCGAGACGTACACGGAGTTGAAGGCCGCTCCCCAGAGCAGGCGCAGCGGCTCGCCCGCCGCGACGCCGCGTGTCAGCCAGAATACGAGCACCCCGACCGGCAACACCAGCGCCAATAACACCACGGTCCCGCATAACAATACGGCCGGCCACCGCCAGCGTCCGAGGGTAACGACGGTCCCGCCACGAGGATGGCGCCCCGAGAAGCTCTGGTGGTAGCGTGCCCTGCCGCGGGTGCGGGCTTCGAGCGCCAGGATCGCCGCGGTCAGGGCGACGAGCATCAGCGCCAGGATAGCGGCCGGGGTGCGGTCGAAGGCGGATCGGTACTGAGTGTAGATCTCACGGGAGAACGAATCGAACTGGAGTAGCGAGACGGCCCCGAAGTCGCTCAATGCATACAGCGCCACCAGCAGCGCCCCGGCAACGATGGCGGGTCTGAGCTGCGGTAACGTAACCCGGAAGAACGTCGCCCAGCCCCCGCTGCCCAGAGACCGCGCCGCCTCCTCCAGCGCCGGGTCCATGCCGCGTAATGCGCCCCGAACCGTCAAAAAGACGTAGGGGTAGGAGAAGAGCGTAAGGGCCAGAGCCGCGCCGGGGAGGCCGTAGATCTCCGGCAGTCTCTCGACCCCCAGGGGTGCGAGCGCCCCCTGAAAAAACCCTCTCGGGCCGAACATGCTCACCAGCACCAGCCCCCCGACGTAGGACGGGACGACGAGCGGCAGCGCCGCGAGTACGGCCCATGCCCGCCGCCCCGGCAGATCCGTACGCGCCGTGAGCCACGCCAGCGGCACCGCCACCACGACCGATGCCGCTGTCACCACCGTTGCCAACGCTACGCTTCTGAGGAGGACGGCGAACGTCTTGCCTCGCAGTGCCACCTCGAAGAACTCTCCCCAACCGTTCTCCAACGACCTCAAGACCAGATATGCCAGCGGTAACGCCATCGCTGCCGCGACCAGTAGGGCGGGGACCAACACCACCAGCGGCGGCCGGCCACCCTTTCCCCGGCGAGGCTTCGCGCTCGCCCCGGAGGGACCTCCAGAGAGACCTCCAGAGGGGCCTGTAGAGCCCTTGGAGTTGGTAGGGCCGGTGGAGATCAAACTAGAGAACCCCCGTCTCCCGCAGCAGGTCGAGGGTCCCCTCTAGGTCGTCGAGGTTGCCGAGGTCGACGTCCGGCGTCTGTATCTCCGAAAGTGGCACGAGTCCCTCATTGATAGGGACGCCTTCGATGAGCGGGTACTCGAAGGTCTCGTTGGCGAAGTAGCTTTGGGCCTCCTCGGAGAGCATGAATTGCAGAAACTCCTCGGCCGCGGGCGTGTTGTCGGCCGTGTTCAAAATACCAATCCCCGCGACGTTTACTAGCGATCCAGGGTCGCCGTTCTGGAAAAAGTAGTTGGCCGCAGGCACGTTCCCGCCGCTCTCTTCCTGGAGCTGGAACAGGTAGTAATGGTTCACGAAGCCGACCTCTATCTCGCCGGAGGTCACGCCCTCCAGGACTGCGAGGTTGTTGTCATACCTGCGCGGGTCATTCGCCTGGACGCCTTCCAACCACTCGCGTGCCGCGTCTTCACCCTCGATCACCCGGAGGGCGGTAACGAACGCCTGGAACGAGCCGTTCGTCGGGGCCCAGCCGATCCTGCCGCTCCACTGAGGGTCGGTAAACTCGAGGATAGAGCCTGGTAGATCCGCTTCGCTCAAAGCCTCCGTGTTGTACGCCGCGACCCGCGCCCGTCCCGAGACGCCGACCCACTCCCCGTTGGGGTCCCTGAACCGCTCTTCGACCTGGCTCAGAGCTTCCTCCGGCAACGGACTCAGGATCCCCTCATTGGTCAGGGCTCCCAGGGCACCGGCATCTTGAGAGAAGAACACGTCCGCCGGGCTGTTCTGGCCCTCCTCCAGGATGGTCGCGGCAAGCTCCGCCGTGTCCCCGTAGCGCACCTCTACATCCACGCCGCTCTGCTCTTCGAACCGCTCGATGATCGGGCCGACGAGCTCCTCGTTGCGGCCGGAGTACACGACCAACCCCTCACCCGATGCCTCACCCGATGCGGAACCGCCACCGGAAGCGGAACCGCCACCGGAAGCGGAGCCTCCACTCACAGTAGTCTCTCCACCGGAAGCAGAGCCTCCACTAGATGTGGTCTCTCCGCTCGATGTTGAGCCGCCGGAAGCGGAGCCACCGCCACTCTGCTCCTCCTGGCCACCGCATCCGGCGGCCAGGAACGCCGCCAGCACGACTAGCAGAATGATCGAGGCGCTGGGGAGCCGGTGCAAAAATCTATAACTCATCTATTCTCCCTCTATGTTTATCTCTACGTTGTCGAACTCGGTGGTAACGGCCTCCGTGAAGACCTTGCCTTCGTTCTCCTCGGTCTCGTGGCGCCGGAAGCTCGGTGGGTTCAACTCGGCCTTCAGAGTATAGGCGCCGCTCTCGGGGAGGCTAAAGTTGTTGGCGTAGTGGTAGAACTCGCCCCGGTAAAACTCCAGGGGCTTGCTCTCGATCTCCTCGCCGGACTCATCCAAAATGGTGAGGTTGATCTGCATTCCCGGCACCAGCAGACCACTCTCCGCCTCGAACGGCAGTATCTCTATATGGTTGGTCTCCCCCCCGGACGGCCCCCGCCACTGCAAAACCGTCGGGTCCCCGTCCCACCAGCCCTCAGCTGGCTCCACGATGTACCCGACCCGGTACTCGCCGGCCTCCTGCTCTCCACCCTCCGCCTCTATCTCCTCTTGCGCTATACCGTAAGAGTCCGTGACCCCCTGAAAATCCGAATCCCCACCGGTCTTCTCCTGCCCTCCGCCCGACGCGGATCCTCCACCCGATGCAGACCCCCCGCCGGTCTTCTCCTGCCCCGAAGCCCTCTGCTCATATCCCAGAGCTGCGAGCATCCCAACTACGAGCAGCGCCAGGACCCCCAACGATATCCGCCACGATAGAGACATCTTTTCCTTTCGAGACTAGGCCCGGAACTTGGTGGACGTACCGTCCAGAGTCCCATGAGGTTTACTATTAATGATTATCATTTGCAGCAATCATACCTGGCTAAGTTACTCTACTGTGTGAAGTGGGTCAAGCGAGGGAAGGGCTGAGTGTGAGCTAGATCAAAGGGACGGGTGGCCGAGCGCTGGTACGGTAGTTAGCGGTTCTTGTTGAGCGTGAGCGAAGGGTGGTTCGCTGGAGTCGAAGCGCGACAGAACGGTGAGAGACAGCGGTGGGCAGGGGTAAGGGAGGCTTAATTGAGGCTTGCGAAGCCTTGCTGTAGCGCTGTCCAGGGCATACCTAGTGAGGGTAGAGGAGCGGCATCCGCTAAACGTTGCCGGGCCTTGGTAGATAGTCGACAAAACTCTTTGAACTCCTCGGGGGAAAGCCAGAGAGTAAGGCTACCGTGAGAGAGCATGATCTGTCCCATCGGGCATCTGAAGGCGCGTCCGCAAGAATGCACGGCTAGCTCGCCGCATCGAGCGGCGCATTGCGCAGCGTCCGTCACAAGGCTAACGAGGTCTAAGAATTCACTCTGCGCCATCCTGACACTCAATGGCCCCCAGAACAGGTGGATGCCTCCGTCTTGATCGCGCAAAATGCGACTGCGCGAGTTGTAAAAAGCCAGTACCGTTGCTGGAACTCTTGAATCCATCTATCGTTTACTCGTTTCCTGGTCCGCCAACAACGAGAATCATTTGCGAATCATCATAATCCACCACGCTCCTCGAAGGCAAACTCTGTTGCCGGGAATGCGCGAGAGTAGTAGTTAAGAGGCAGAATTAGCGTAGAGGGGAGCCGAGACAAGTCATAGTTGCCCCCCTTTGCAACTGAGGAGATTGTCTGGCAGGTGGACGGTTCCTCTACCGCTCGCCCATCTCCTTGTCCAGCAGAAGTAGGGCGGCGCTGTCCTCGCCTGCCATCCTCAACCTCTCGACGATCTCGGTGGCGGAGCTTTCTTCTTCGACTTGCTCTGCGACGAACCAGTTCAGCAAGACTTGCACCGGGTAGTCTTTCTCCTGGACTGAGAGGTCGTAGAGCTGGTGGATGTGGGAAGTTATCTCTTTTTCGTGCTCCAGGGCTTGCTCGAAGGTGTCGAGCGGCGAACGGAAGGTATAGGGAGGCTGGTCTATACTCAGGAGCTGCACGTGCTCTCCGCGATCCAGCAAGAAATCGAAGAACTTCATGGCGTGCTCCCTCTCCTCCTCGCTTTGTTTCCGCATCCAGTGAGCGAACCCGGAGAGATTGGCTACCTTGAAGGAGCCTGCCATCGAAAGATACAAATAAGACGAGTAGAGCTCGTGCTTGATCTGCTCGCTTATCGCATCCCTTACAGCCCCCTTCATGGGCGTCTGCGCATTCTCGTCCACAATGCCTTCCTCTTCATCTTTGAATGTTATTTGTGTTGCTTTGCTAAGTATACAGGCCCTGAAGCGCAATGCCGGTAGACGAGCTCGTGTTACGCAGGGAGCCTCCTCAGCTTAGCCAGGATTCCGTATGACGAGAGTTTCTGCAATTGTCTTCGAGAGACAGCATCGCCCATCCGGCTGGATATTTGCAAGCTGTACTACTCTAGAATCTCAACGCCAGGACCTCAACGCGCTCTTGACGTGATCCAGGTCATGTAGTGAGTCCTGGTAGATACTTGTTACTTGACAATGACAATCATTGCCAAATAAGGTGAGCCCCGTTCGTAGAAATCGGTCTGAGATTATACGTAACCTCGAGAAGGGAGACGAGAGGTCGAGGAAGGTACTGATGGTGGACACTATATTGGCCGCAACGTTGTTGATCACGGCTCCGGCTCTGGCGCAGGGAGGGTCTGCCAGCGGTGGAGGATTTGCCAGCGGCGGAGGATTTGCCAGCGGCGGAGGATCTGCCCGCGGCGGCGGTTCCGCAAGCGGTGGCGGGTCTGCTTCGGGGGCTCCTGCTCCGGTTCCCTGGACGTGACTCCGGTGGTGGATACTCCTGCCGAGGAGGTTGCAGAAGAGGTTGGCGAGGAGGTTCTTGCTCCGGCCCCGGCTCCGGCTCCCAAGCAGAAAGCTGCTTCCCTCCCGACTACGGGCGGAGTCTCGCCTTTGGCGTTGGTCTCCGTAGCGATCCTGGTTTCGGGCGCCGCGTTCGGTGTTGTCGTGCTGCGGCGGCGTAGCGCCTAGTACGCTGGACGAGAGTGTGGGGGCGAGGCGCAGAATCTTGCTCCCACTACGTCGCTTATGTGAAAAGGAGAAGAGTCTGTTGAGCAGGATATTGGTTACGGGGGCTGCGGGATTCATAGGCTCGCACTTGGTAGATCGATTGCTGGAGGCGGGGCACGAGGTTACGGGGTTGGACTGCTTCACGGACTACTATTCCAGAGAAACCAAGCAGCAGAATATTTCAAGGGCGGTGGTTCACGAGCGTTTCCGGTTCATCGAGGGCGACCTCTTGCGTCTGGATCTCGATGAGGTGATCGGCGTCGTCGACGAGGTGGCGCACCTCGCCGGGGAGCCTGGGGTGCGCACTAGTTGGGGTGAGCGGTTCGCGATCTACACGGAGCGGAACGTGCAGACCACCCAGCGGCTCTTAGAGGCCGCTGCTCGTAATGGCCTGGAGCGATTCGTCTACGCTTCGTCTTCGTCGGTCTACGGACCGGACGATGGGGGACCAGTTGACGAGGAAACCCCGTGCAGGCCTGCTTCTCCTTACGGACTCTCGAAGCTCGCCGCCGAAGAACTCGTCCGGCTCTACGGGCGCGAACACGATGTGCCGGCGACGATCCTGCGGTACTTCACGGTGTACGGTCCACGACAGCGGCCAGAGATGGCCCTCTCCCGGTTTATCTCTCTCGCCTACCAGGGCGAGCCCGTCGAGGTCTTCGGCGACGGGTCCCAGATGCGCGAGATGACCTACGTCTCCGACATCGTAGAGGCTACCGTAGCCGCCCTGGCGATGCAGCCTCAGGGGTTGCCACGCGCGTACAATGTCGGAGGCGGGACACGCACTACGGTGCGCAACCTCGTGAGGCTCGTCGGGGAGATTATGGGCGAGCGGTTGGAGGTGGGGCACGGTCCGCCCGTCTCTGGGGACGTGCGTTCGACTTGGGCTGACTCCGGTAGGGCAGCGCGGGAGCTAGGATACGAGCCTGGAGTTGCGCTCGAAAAAGGCATTGAGGCCCAGATCCGCTGGGCGCTTGCCGGGCACCGGGTACCGAGCATCGCTTGAAGACTTGGGTTTGACCCGAACTGCTCTCACCCCGGTACGCCGCTACCTGGCCAACCTCCTGTCGGGCGGAGCTCTCGCCCGCAAAGGAGACGGATGGGCGGAGCTGGCGCTGCTGCGTGTCACCTGCGTATTCGCCGTCTCCACGCCCATTCTGGTGGTCCTGGCCCTCCTTGGATGGTTCACGACACCTGTTGTAGCCGGGTGCCTCGTTGTCTGCATGGCGACCGCGTGGCTCTTCTCTCGCGGAGACCGCTCCCGGGTCCGCCTCGGACCGTGGGACCTGGCCACCCTCGTGCTCGTTGTGGGGGCGTTCGCGCTCTACGCCCAACCGTCAGAGTACGTGCTCAAGGATCGCGACCCCGGCGTCTACGCGGTCACGGCTGCGAATCTGGCCCGCACCGGGGAGCTACTCACCCGGGACCCCCTGGTCGCCGTGGTAGCACCCTTCCACGAGTTCGAGTTCGGGGCCAAGTACCCGGGCTTCTTTATTCACGGCGAAGACCTGATAGTGCCTCAGTTCTTCCCCGGCGCCTTTGTGTGGCCGGGGCTCGGGGATATGGTCGGTGGCGTCTGGGGAGGACTCTACGTAGTGCCTCTCTTCGGGGCGCTCTCGGTTGGGGTGGCGTTCGTCCTCGGCGGGGAGCTCTTCGGGCGCTGGGCCGGGCTCCTGGGCGCGACGCTCCTGGCGGTAGGTTACGCTCAGGTCTGGTGGGCACGCTATCCGTCTAGTGAGGTCCCAGCCCAATTCTTTATACTGGCCGGTCTGTGGTGCGGCGCGCGTTTCGTACGAGGCGGAGGAAAGGGGACAGGCTTTCTAGCAGGTGTCCTACTCGGCGGTGCCATGCTCGTCAGGATAGACGCCGTCCTGGCTACGCTCGCCATACCCGCGCTGGTAGCCTACGACGTCCTCCTCTTTGGGCGGCCGTTGAAGCGGTGGCTCCCGGTCTGCGTACCGCTGCTTCTCCTGGGCGGGGCGGCGGCTATATACACCGGTACCCTCGGGGGACGCTACATGGAGGTCATACGTGATCTCCACGTCCCGGACGTCGTTCTCTCGCTCTCCCCTTACCTCCTCCCGGTAGCCGCGCTCCTCACCGTTACCTCGTGGGTGCTGCGCGGGCGGTGGAGCGATATCCTCGGACGTTTCTTGGAGATGCATGGGCGAAACGTTGCCCTGCTGACGGCCGTAGTCCTTGTGGGGCTCGCCCTGTGGGCCTACTTCGTCCTGCCGCAGCCATGGGAGGGGTTGCCGGAGCACTGGGGCGGACCTGCGGACCGGATGGAGAACTTCCACGCCTACGACGCGCAGGTTGCGGTGAGAATGGTGTGGTTTATCACCCCGGCCGTGGCGGTTCTCGGGATGGTGGGGTTCGTACTCGCGGCTCGCCGGGTCGACGAGGGAAAGGCCCTGTTTCTGGGAGCGGTGCTGGCTTTCGGTGCTCTGTACGTGGCGCTGCCGAATGTCGCGCCGGATCTACCGTGGGCTACCCGGCGGTTCGTGCCCGTGGTGTTCCCCGGTTTTTGTCTCCTCGCCGGGTACGCGGCCGTGGAGGTTGGGCGGGCAGTGGGGAGGGCGTGGGGGAGACGGGTGGGAGGAGCCTGCGTCGCGGCCCTGGCGACGGTCGCGCTTGTGTGGACGGTGTGGGTGGCGTGGCCGGTCTATGGGACACGGGAGCTTGCCGGAGCGATAGAGGATTTCGAGAGGCTTGAAGCTGCGATACCTGGTTCCGGGGTCGTATTTATGGAGTTGCCCGGTGACGATTACGCCGCTACCCTGGAATATCTCTACGGTCAGCCGGTCTTGGCCTACGACAGGGAGCAGTTCCGCCGGGAGTTGGGGGATTTGCGGGAGACCGGGCTACTGGACGACGCCGTCTACGTGACCGTCGAGGAGAAGCATAAACCCATCTTCTCGGAACTCTCTCTGCGGGAGGTGGGCAGGGAGGAGGTAAGCTTCCGGCGGCTCGAAGACGGGTTCAAGAACGTTCCGTACAGCACCTACGAGGAGCGGCAGGGTTTCCGGATCTACGAGGTGGAGCAGGATTGAGGACCCGGATCGCATTCATCTCCGCCGGGATGGCCGTGCTCCTGGCGGTAGCCCTCGCCCTCGCGCCCGTGGACCTCGGCCGGGCCTTTGGCTACACGGTTAGCAATCCCTCCGGGGCGGTGCTGGCGCTCCTGGCCTACACGGCGGCGTTCGTCCTACGGGCCGCGTCCTGGCGTCCTTTCGTCGGGGCGCGGGCTCCCTTTACGAAGCTCTTCAGCCTGCTAATGGGTGCCCTGTTTTTGAACCACGCCGCTCCGGCGAAAGCTGGCGACTTCGCCCGCATGTACGCCCTCGCGCGACGGGTACCCGTCGAACGGGCCGTGGCGAGCGTCTTGCTTAGCAGGGTCGTGGACCTCGCGGGTCTCCTCGCGGTGCTGGCTGCGGCGTTGGCCCTCTCCGGCTTCGGGGGAGTGGGAGGGGTCCTGCTTCCGGCTCTCGCCGTCTGCGGGGCGGCGGTCACGCTCTTTCTCCTGGCTCGCCTGAAGCTACCTGCCTTCTCCGGTGAGATCTGGCGGCACGCAGCCCGTTTGCAGGTGACGCTGCGGGAGACTACCCGTACGTCGCTGCTAATCTCGTTAGCATTCGCGGCCCCGGCGTGGGTGCTCGAAGCCGGCATCCTGGCCTTCGTGGGGCAGGGGATTGGCCTGGATCTCTCCCCGGCGGAGGTCGTGGCCGCGACCTGCTTCGCCGTCCTCGTCGCGGCCGTCCCGCTCGCTCCCGGATCCCTGGGTACTTATGAGGCCGGTATGGTCGCCGCCTTGCTCGCCCTCGGGGTCCCGGCGGAGACCGCCTTCGCCGCCGCCGTCACGACGCACGCCGTAAAGTTCCTGTACGCTCTCGCCGCTGCCCCCTTCGCACTAGGAGAGGGGCTGGCGGCCATCCGAAAAGGGGAGGTCAAAGCCAATGAAACCCGCCTCGAAGTTTGAAATAGTCGTCGCCAGATGCTGG
This sequence comes from uncultured Rubrobacteraceae bacterium, assembly GCA_902806065.1. Lineage (GTDB taxonomy): Bacteria > Actinomycetota > Rubrobacteria > Rubrobacterales > Rubrobacteraceae > Rubrobacter_F. The sequence continues at coordinate 20,596 of CADCVE010000007.1, forward strand.
AACGTCCTCAACGAGGGGAAGTCCTTTCACCCCGTCTTCGTGCTCGGGGTCTTTTTGCTCCTGCACCTGTTCGAACTCGGGGACGTGGGATTCTGGGGGAGGGCGTTGCCCGCGCTCCTCTTTACCGCCCCACTCGTGCTGCTCTTCGTCTACTACGACTTCCCCTTGAGGCTGCGATGGGCGCTGTGGGTATTCCTTGGCCTCTTCGTGCTCGTGTTCCGTTTCGTGGATCTACCGGCCCTAGCCCTCACCCTCGGGCTCTACATATTCTTCACGGTCTTTTTCTGGGGCACGTTCTACTATCATCTCAGGACCGGCGCTCCCAAGACCAACTTCGTCCGGTTCTGGAGGCTGGTGCTGGAGAACCCGGACTCGACCAGCGGCAACTTCCAGGAGCAGGTATCGAAGGCCCTGCTCGCTCTATTTACCTTGGAGTATCTGATCTCCTCGCCCTTAACCGTCGAACGTGTCTTGCTCGTCCTCGGCTTCATCGCGGCCCTCGGCATAGCCAGCTACCTGATCCACAAAAAATTCTTTGACTGGAAGCCGGTCTACTCATCAGAGCCGACCGAAGACGTAAACCACGACGGGCCGCTGGCCAAACGCGTCATCGTCGTAGTCATAGACGGTTGCCGGCTCGACCGCTTCCGCGAGGCGGAGAAGCCCTACCTGGAGAAGATGATGGCCTCGGGTACGGTCTACGAGAGCGTCGAGACGACCTACCCGGCGCGTACCGTCGTGTGCTTCTCCTCGATGCTCACCGGGGCCGCCCCGGAGAGACACGGCATCTCTTCGAACCTCGTCCTGAAGCTCGGTTTAAAGGTCGAGAGCATCTTCGACGTGCTGCGGCGACGTGGGAAGGTCGGCAAGCTCGTCGGTATCGCGCACCTTATAGACGCGTTCGGGCACGACGACGTCGCGAGCGTGACCAGTGTGGCGCACAACGACAAGATCGACCAGAATCTCATCGCCACCGCGAGGCGCGAGCTCGAAGAACACAACCCGGACCTGCTCGTCCTCCAACTCCTCGCTGTAGATCAGAACGGGCACACCCGGGGCACCTACTACCCAGAGTACGTGGAGCGCATCGAGATCACCGACAGGCTCATCGAGGAGTTCATGCAGTGGTGCGAACAGCGTGGCTACCTGCGTGACGCCGCCGTGATCCTCATGGCCGACCACGGCCAGGGCATCGGTATCGGCGCCCACGGCCACCTCTCCGAGGGTGAGCGCTTCGTCCCCTTCGCCATGTGGGGAAGCGGAATCGCGAAGGGACGGGTAGAGAGCCCCCGCTCCATCCTCGACCTCGCCCCGACCATCAGCTACCTGCTCGGCGTCGAGCCCCCCAAAGGCTCCACCGGCCGCGTCCTCACCGAAGCCCTGAGAAGGAGCCAACCGTGAAGCATCTCATCGTCGTAGTCCCCGCAAAGGACGAGGAGGCGACCATTGGAGAACTGCTTGACCGCATCTCCCGCGTACGGATGCCCGAGTGCGAACTACGAGCCCTGGTGGTGGACGACGGTTCTAGCGACCGCACCGCGGAGATAGCCCGCGCGAAGGGCGCCATCGTGGTTCGGCACCCCGAGAACAGGGGCCTCGGCGCCGCGGTACGAACGGGCCTGCGCGCCGCTGTCGAGGGGGGTGCTAGCGCGGTTGCTTACCTCGATGCGGATCTCGAATACTACCCGGAGGACATACCACGTCTCGTGGAGCCGATCCTGGCGGGACGGGCGGATTACGTGCTCGGAAGCCGGTTTCTGGGCGGGGGGCGTGGGGTGCGGGGGATGAAGCTCTACCGTAAGATAGGCAACCACGCTTTCACCTTTTTACTCGTGTTCCTCACGCGGCGCTGGATGACTGACGGGCAGACGGGGATGCGGGCCTTCTCGCGGGAGGCTGCGGCGGACGCCGAGATCATCCACGACTACAACTACGCTCAGGTGCTCACCCTCGACCTGCTCCGCAAAGGGTTCCGGCTCGAAGAGGCCCCGATCCGCTACCGTCTCCGTGAGCACGGCGACTCCTTCATAAGCTGGCGCTACCCGTCAAAGGTCCTCCCCGCCATCTGGCGCGAGCTGCGAGCACCCTGAAGAGGCTTATTCTCCATTTGGTGAACGTACCTCATTCCTACCACGCACCACCCGCTACCCCTCGCGCAGAGCCCTGATGTTTCCCCGTCTCCAGCGTCTCAGCTTCGTCGCCGGCGCTCAGTAGACCGCGGTCACCGAGACGCCAAAACAGAGGGTCTGCACTGAGGTAGCACTGTCCTTGCCATCAGGCGCCGTTCAGCACCTCGGTGGTCTTGCACGTATTGTCGCTTCTCCGCCCGTCCTGCTCTCTCCAGGATCTCGTATAGTACAAAATCTGGATCAATCCACCGAACAGAAGCCGGAGGCGCGTATGGGACACATAAAGCTGGTTACGGAGATACCCGGTCCAAAGAGCCGCAAGGCGCTGGCCAACCACGAGAGATACGTGCCCCGCGCGCTGGCCCTGGGATTCCCCGCGTTTATACAAGAGGCAGAGGGCGCCCTTTTGACTGACGTGGATGGGAACCAGTTTATAGACCTCGCCGGAGGCGTAGGTGTACTGAACGTGGGACATTCTGACCCGCACGTCGTCGGGGTGGCGAGGGAGCAACTAGAGCGCTTCGTGCATACGGACTATACGGTCGCGCCCTACACCCTCTACGGTGAACTGGCCGAGCGTCTCACTCGACTCGTGCCGGGTGCGGAGAAGGCAGCGTTCTTCAACGCCGGGGCGGAGGCCGTGGAGAACTCCATCAAGATAGCGCGGGCGTATACGGGTCGCAAGGCGATCATTTCCTTCGAGGGGGGCTTTCACGGGCGCACCTGGCTGGCCCTCGCGCTGACCAGCAAGACCACCCCGTACAAGCAGGGATTCCTGCCGCTGGCCGGAGAGGTGTACCGGGTGCCTTACGCTTATCCGTACCGGCCGCCCGTGCAGCCTAGGGATGGAGAGTCCTTTGGGGAGGCGTGCGCCCGGCTGTTGGATAGCATCTTTACCCGATACGTCGCGGCGGAGGATGTGGCGGCTTTGATCGTGGAGCCCGTACTCGGTGAGGGCGGGTTCGTGGTCCCTCCGGACGACTACCTGCCGGCACTGAAGCGGCGGTGCGAGGAGCACGGGATAGTGTTCATCGCCGACGAGGTGCAGTCGGGGTTCGGGCGCACGGGCGAGATGTTCGCCATCGAGCACTCGGGGGTGGAGCCGGACCTCGTCATCCTGGCCAAGTCGCTGGCCGCCGGGATGCCGCTCTCCGCGGTCGTCGGGCGGGCGGAGGTCATGGACGCACCGCGGGAAGGGGCGCTGGGTGGGACTTATCCCGGTAACCCGGTGGCCCTGGCGAGCGCGATGGCCGTGCTCGATGCGTTCGAGGATGGTCATCTCCTGGAGAGGTCCCGGGAGATAGGGGACCGGATAAAGGATCGGTTCTCGTCCCTCGCGGAGCGGGTGGAGATGATCGGGGACGTGCGCGGAATCGGCTCGATGATCGCCGTGGAGTTCGTCCGGGATCGCGAGAGCAAGGAGCCCGCCAGGGGCGAGGTAGGGGAGATACTCAAGCTCGCCGCCGAACGCGGCGTGCTAGCCCTCTCCGCCGGCGTGGACGGCAACTGCATCCGCTTTCTGGCCCCGCTGGTCATAACCGACGAGCAGCTCGACGAAGCCCTGGACGTACTCGAGAACTGCATTCAGGAGGTTGCCGTTACGCGAGAGACAACACCTCCCGGGGCGCTCGCCAACCCGACCTAGACGGACAAGTAGCGAGAAAGGACCGTATCATCGGGCTCTCAGTAGATCAGTGGCTGTCCACTGGGGATGAGGTTCGGGTTCGTTATTCCGTTCTGGGCCATCAGTTCCTCCGGGGAGGTACCTAGCCCGGTGGCGATCTCTGTCAGCGTTTCACCCGGCAGGATCGTGTGTACACCGCTGCTTGTCTCGCCTTGAACGATGGGAGCGTCTGTAGCCGCGGGAGTGTTAGCCGGGGTAGAGGCATCCTGAACGACGGGAACGACCGGTGCAGTGGTTGGAGTGATAGAGGCGTCTTGGATGGCTGGTACGATTGGTGTAGCGGTTGGCTCGGCTGTCAGGCAGTCAGGGTAGATGCCGCCGTTCGCGCACTCGACTTGCACCCAGTCCACGCCCGTCTGGATCAGCCCCAGCTCCTGAGCCGCGCCCTGCGACAGATCTAACTCCCGCTCCCCGAGATAAGGCCCGCGATCGTTAACCGTAACCGGAACGGTCTTCCCCTTATAACCTACGATCAACTCCGTCCCCATCGGCAAAGTCTGATGAGCAGTACTGAGCCCATCCGCGTCAAACGTCTCGCCGCTGGCCGTTGGTAACCCGTCAAAGCCAGGACCATACCAGGACGTCAACGCCTCCTCGGCCTCAGCCTGACCACTCCCAAAGATCATGAACCCACAAACCAACAATACGACCCACAACAGCCGCGCAAATCTGAACCTCAGCAACACGCGTCCCCCTCCACAACCTCTACCTGTAGTTCAATGTCATAGTAAGTAATGAGGTTAAGTATTGAGACTCTCGCTCTACCCTTCAAGGCCTTTTTGAGGCTTGTCTCGCCATAACCACAACATCAAAATACGAATATTCGGATTTGAATAGCGATTACCATGGTAATGACCACGATACCGCTTAGATAAAGTGAATAAGGGCTAAATTATCATGCTATGACAAAGGAGAGTCGTTGTTGCGCTGAGTAGTCAAGTAGAATAAAATTTAAGAAATATTCGTATGATAAGCGGGAGAGGCTTGATCTACACGGTAGACGAAGTTAGTGACGCGCTGGGAATACCGCGCCCCACCCTGTATCGTTACTTGAGGGAGTACTCAATCCCTCACCTTCGGCGTTCGGGCAAGATCTCCATCCCGGAGGAGTCTCTGGAGAGTATTCGAGCCGCCAGGGAGTTGCACAAGGAGGGGTTGGGCACCGAGTCCGTGCGCAGGAAGCTGCGCGAGGGGGACGATCCCGGTCAGTTGACAGAGCGGCTGGATCGTATCTCCGAAGGTCTGGAAAAGCTGCGAGTCCCGGACCTGGCGGAACGAGTTCCTTCCGATCAGGAGGCATTAGAGGCCATCCTGGAGAAACAGGACCTCCTCATCTCCGCCGTCACCAGCCTGTCAAAGAAGTTGGATAGCCTCCAATGTACAAGCGTCCCGATTCAGATAACCAATCCCGACGTAGTTCAGGAAGAGTTCTGCGAACCTGAAGTCGATATCCAGGAAGACCGTGGCGCGGAACGTACCCTGGTCGCCTACGGCAGCACCGTCAGAAACACCACCGAAGAAACACCAGGGACTGTGCATGCCGGGACCAACGGCTCAACTAACGGCGTAGCTGTACATGAGCCTATAGACAAGAGGTTCGGAACTCGCCACAGCGGTGAGAGCCTTTCGGAGACCATGGATCATCTCTTTGTACCGGCTCCGCGCGAGAAGTTCGGAGTCATGGCGCGGCGTCGCAAGCACGCGGTTCTGGCGGTCCTGGCTGGGCTGGTGTCGGTTATCGTTTTGGCTACGTGGTTGGGCGCCGCTGAGGAAGAGGAAGAAGTCGAGCAGCCGGAGGCTGAGGTGGCGGTCGAGGAGGCAGAAGTTCCGAGTGTTGCTCCGGTTGCGGAAGAAAGCCAAGATGAAGGCAACGACGAGGGCTCGCAGACCGTGGAGGTTCCGTACCTCCTTGGTCTCACCGTTCCCGAAGCAGAGGCCAGGCTCGCCGAGGCCGGTCTACAGCGTGGCAACCTGACCGAGATAACGAGCGACGTAGTCTCTACGGGCGGGGTAGCCGATCAAAGTCCTTGGGTTGGCGCCCAGATGGAGTCCGGTAACCGGGTAGATCTCGTGCTTAGTATCGGAGCGGCAGGGATACCACCTGGCAACAGCGATACTGAAATCGGTGCTTATCCTGTGGAGGTTGCGCCATTGCCGGTCGCGGAGGCTCAGTATCCGGGTGGAGTCTTTGGCTCAGAGCCGTTTGCTCCGGTAGTACCTCAGGCTCCCGTGGTTGGCTGAGCGTCTGGGCTGGCTCCCCGGGTAGCCGGGAAGCGCAACTCCACCTATCCCTCAAGACAGACGACGAGGTTTTGCGGGGGATCATTCGGGGTCTCTACGATCTAGAGAGCTCCTACGAGTCGTGGACGACGGCTTGCCGGTAACCGTAGAGTTCCACAGCTTCGCTTCCGAGATCGTGGACCTCTCCAAGGTGCAGGCCGAAGGACCCGTTTTTGGCCTGGTCCGCGCGGAAACCTCCGGCAAGCGCGCGGGGTAGCCCGAGCCGTAGAGTAGGAAGAGAGCCGGGGTTGTTACGCCTCGGCTCTCTCTTGTGCCTGGTATTTGGTGATTCTGTGCTGGCGCTAGGTTCCGGTGACGGGCAGGTACGGGTACATGATATCGTTGGGATCGTCGGTGTGGAGGAGACCCCTGGCGTGTCCCATCTCGTGCTCCAGCAACAGCGCGAGGTCGTTCGGCCCCACGCCCAGTCTCTCCAGGGCGCACGTGTTGATGACGATGCTACCTTCCACGGTTACGCCGTCGTAGGTATACGGGGCGTAGAAAGCCCCGAGGTCGCCGGGAAAGCAGTCCTGGTAAAGAGGTACGTAACCGTCGGTATCCGCGAAACCTATGTCGCTATCCGGGGTCAGGAAGCCTATCGGTGCTGCTTCCGCGATACCCGGCGCCGCTACTGTCATGGCCGCCGCCGCGAAGAGCGCCGCGATCGAGAGCTTCGCCGCCCTGCGCGCCTTCTCCGCCATCGAGAGCGCCGATATAGTCTTCGTTTTCATCAATGCTTTCTCCCTCCATACTTCTCGAACAAAAACGGGTCGGTGAGGCGACTACGATGTAACCGCGGACTCGACCACGAGCTATTGTACCCGGACTATCTACCTCGATGCATCTCTGAACGCAGATTTAACGACACGTTTACTGTGGTGAACGTGTTTTTCTCTTCGTGGTTCTAGATCCAACGTCGCACCCGAGCTTTGTACTGGAGGTACTCCTCGCCGAAGACGCGCTCCAGGTAGCGCTCTTCGCGTTGGATCACCCCGCGCTGCATGACGGTGAGGACGAAGGGGAGGAGCAGGGCGCTCCAGGGCGAGTTGGCGAGAGCGGTAATTCCGCCATACACCAGCGTGAAGCCCAGGTAGATGGGGTTGCGCGTGAAGCGGTAGGGACCTTCGGTCACGAGGCTTGTCGTCGGCTTGTAAGTTCTCACGTCCGTCTCCGCGCGACGCAGAGCGCGGAGGCTGGAGATGAACAGCAGTAGGCCGGCTCCGGTCAGCGGGACGCCGAGCGCCCGCGTGGTTCCACGCGGCAGGAAGGTAGCCGGAAACAGTACCTTTGCCAGCAGTCCCGCGCCGAGCGCTCCGCCGTAGATCAGAGGCGGACGGGCGATCACACCCGCGTTGTTCGGAGTATCGTTTTCGTCGTTCATCGTTGATGGCTCCTCGGGGTGGTTTGGAGGGCGTCGCTTGCTCGTAGCTCTGTAGAAGTGTACGCTCGAAGCTCGAAACGGTTTCGAGACCCGCGGCCGGACTTTCATAGTTTATGATTGGTTCGTGGAAAGGATGGGCCACAACGAAGACCCGGCGGCGCGCCTGAAGGAGGCGGTCGCGAAGCCTCTGGCGAGCTGGCGCGAGGTATACGAGAGCTTCTCGCCGTTGGACCTATGCACGGGCAAAAGGAGGCCGCGAGCCCCGGAGCCGGGCGCGGACTTCCGGCGGGCGGCGGTGCTGATGCCCATAGTGCTTGCGCCGGAAGGGGCGTGCATTGTGTATACGCTGAGGACGGACGGACTGCGCGATCATGCCGGGCAGGTGTCTTTCCCGGGCGGTAGTCTGGAAGCTGAGGACGAGTCACTCCTGGATACGGCCCTGCGGGAGGCGGAGGAGGAGGTGGACCTGCGGCCGGACCTCGTGGAGGTGATCGGGGAACTGGAGGAGATGTATATACCGCCGAGCAGGTTCCTGGTGCGGCCTTTCGTGGGTCTTTTGACGCGGGAGGCGGAGCTTGTGCTCGCCCCCGAGGAGGTCGAGAAGATCTTCAGTGTTTCCCTGGAGGAGTTGATGTCGCCGAACGCGTTTAGAAGAGTAGTTTGGGAACGTGAGGGACGTCCCTACGAGGTGCCGATCTTCGCCGTGGGAGGACATGAAGTCTGGGGCGCCACCGCCGCGATGACTGCCGCTCTCCTCGCCCGTCTGGGCTGGGAGCCGGTGGACGCTACCCGTACATAGAAGACGGGGGGCGCACGCGAGGGGCGCCGCACCGGATGTGGGTTCACCTCATGGCGCGTTACTAGCTGGTACATTCTCTCCTCATGGCGCGAGTGGCGGAGAGAGAGGGGAGCGGGGAGCCGGTCTACAAGGACCACAACCTGCACGTCATCTGGTTCGTCACGCTGATGGCGGCGTTGGGATCATCCAGCGTCGCCCCGGCGTTCCCGGGCATCCGGGAAGAGTTCGGCATTTCGGTGGGGCAGGTAGGGCTCCTTATTACGGTCTTTACGCTGCCGGGCGTCTTGCTTACGCCGGTCGCCGGGGTGCTATCGGACTGGTACGGGCGGCGTACGGTTCTGGTGCCCTCCCTGCTGCTCTTCGGCGTCGCGGGCGGCGCCTGCGCGCTCGCGCGAGACTTCGAGTTACTCCTGGCGCTCAGGGTATTGCAGGGAGTGGGGGCGGCGGCTCTCGGGGCGATCAACGTGACCCTCATCGGCGACCTGTTCTCCGGCCGGGAACGCACGGCGGCCCTCGGCTACAACTCTACCGTCCTCAGCGTCGGTACCGCGAGTTACCCCGCGATAGGCGGAGCCGTGGCGACTTTTGGATGGTTCTACCCGTTCGCGCTCCCCATCGTGGCTATCCCGATAGCTCTGCTGGTTTTCTTCTCTCTACGTAATCCCGAGCCGCACAACGAGCAGGACCTCAAGGAGTACGCTGGATCCGTCTGGGAGCCCATGAAGAACAAACAAGTTGCGGGTATCCTCGTCGGCAACCTCGTTACGTTTATAGCCCTGTTCGGGGCGCTCATTACCTACCTTCCCGCCATTATGTACGAGAACTTCGGCTCGACGCCGCTCGTCATCGGCATCGTGGTCGCAAGCTCCTCACTGACCACCGCCCTGACCTCGACCCAACTCGGTCCCCTTACATCCCGCTTCTCCGAGAAACCACTTATCCGTGCGTCGTTCGTCCTCTACGCCGTGTCTCTGTGTCTCGTGCCGCTGGTCCCGAACGTGTGGCTGCTGTTCGTACCCACGATCATCTTCGGCGTCGCCCAGAGCATCAACATCCCGAGCGCCTTCTCACTCCTTAACGAGGCGGCGCCACCGGAGAACCGGGGCGCGTTTATGTCTCTCAACAGCACTGTTCTCCGTCTCGGCCAGACCCTCGGGCCGGTCCTCATGTCCGCCGCCGCCATACCGTTCGGGCTAGGCGGTGCCTACTTCGCCGTGGCTGCTCTCGCCGCCGCCATGTTCCTCCTCGCCCTCGTCCTGATCCGCTGACCTTCTAGTTCTCCAGGCACTACAAAGGGAGCCAAAAACGGTTCCATAAGAGGGACGTACCACCACGCCCTCGAACGTAGACTGCCGCGCATGGATGAGAAGGCGCACACCGGCAAACCGCTCAAAGTCTTGTTCTTCATTGTGGCGACGGCGGTATTTTTGTTCTCCGTCCAGACGTCTTCGCTGGCCCAGAGAAGTTACCTGACTCCGTCACGGTTAGACGCGGCCCGGGCGATGAGCGGAAATGAAGAGGCGCGGGTGTGCCGGGCGCTGGAGGAGGTGAGAGAGGACTCCGGGCGAGAAGTCTTTGTCTGCCACCTCATGTACACCGGCGGGGACCAGTGCGTGGACTACCTGGGTCAAAGGCGGAGCTTCGGGGCGGAGGACATCGTGATCCAGGTGAGCAGCACCGAGAGGACGATGGCCCTCGTACAGGCGCCAGGTCTCCCGGAAGCACAGACCTCGCGCCTCTCCGAGTCCATGACGTCCGAATTTCGGCGCAACGGATACGCAGCGGGGCTCATCCACGGTGCAAGAGAGCTCGAAGACCGCCTCCCGGACTCCGGGACGGGACACCGGGACATTGAGGACATGTTCGAGGACCGGTTGCGAGAGATGCGGGGAGAGGGGGCATCTGCTACCGCGCGAACCCCCGGGGATTCCAGTCTCGCTATAGGAGTGGTCTGCGCTGGTACCGTCGCCGTCCTCTCGTTCCTGTTTCTCTTCCTGAGAAACGAGCGTTACCGCCGGCCCGACGAACCAGAAAAGAGCGCTGCTTTCCACCGGGCGCACCGGACGGCAGAGGAGTCGGTCGCGGCCCTGGCTCCAAAGATGTTGCTGCTCGCCAAAAAAGAGCAGGCCGTGGCCTCGCTGCTGAACGAAGTTAGCGGCGAGGATTGTCGCGAGGCGGGATGTCTCGGGCGGGAGGTGGTCGGTGTCTGGAAGAGATTCAGCGACGCCTCCGCCCTGATCGAGAGCGACCTGAGAAGGCCCTCAAGGAGTTGCGCCTCCTGCCAACGCTAGTCGAGGCTGCCCTGAAGGAGCAGGAGAAAGCCGCAAGGGCTCTAGCTGGAGAGAACCAACATCGTGAAAACCCAATAGAAGGAGAGAGTGATGCACGAGCGCGGAGAAGATAAGGCATGGAAGACCAGCACCCGTTTGCCGTTTGACGCGGGCAACCTGAAGAACTGGGAGTGGTGGTTGAATAAAGTAGGGATCGCTCTGCTCCTGCTGGGTGTCGCGTTGCTCTTCAAGCTGTCGGCTGAACGCGGCTGGTTGTCGTATCCCTTGCGCGTCGGGTTCGGGCTGGCGCTCGGCGGCGGCCTGCTGGCGCTGGGGCTACGTCTTTACGAGGGGAGGCGGTCCTTTGCCCAGGTGCTTCTTGGGGGCGGTGTGGGTGTTTTGTACACCACCGGCTTCGCCGCCTTCGAGTTGTATAGGCTGGTGCCTTACCCGGTCGCGTTCGCTTTCATGGTTGCCGTGACGCTGCTGGCCTTCTCCCTCTCCCTACGCCAGAATGACACCTCGCTCTCCGTGATCGGGGTTCTGGGTGGGCTCGGCACACCATTTGTCCTGTATTCCGGGACGGGAGGACTCGGCGGGCTCGTGCTCTACGTTTGTCTCGTGCTCTCCGGTGCCGGAGCCATATACCTGTACAAGGGCTGGCGCTCCTTGCTTTACTCCTCCTTCGTCGGTGGCTGGGCGGTCTTCCTCGTGGGCTACCTTGCCCGCATTGCTGGAATGGAGGCGTCCGCGGCTGACCGCGTAGCGTTAGAGGCGGGCGTGCTCTTCGCGTGGTTGCTGTTCTGGCTCGTGACCATGACGCGTGAAGTCCTTTACTTGAGGAACCCCGACTGCTGGCCGAAACCGGAGCCGGGCCAGATGCTCCGGGAGAGTCCCATAGCGAGGGCGATCATCGGCGAACCCGGCAGCGAACAGGCGGGGTCATGGACGAGAGGCGCGCCCCACGCGCACCTGCTCTCCATCTCGGCCCCACTCCTCGCGCTCGCGTTTACCCGGGGGATATGGTCCCTAACCGGTGAGACTTTGGGCCTCGTTGCTCTGGGAATGGGTGCATTGTACGCTGGTGCGACTCTCGTACTACGGGGCGTCGAGGGGCGGCGGGAGCGCGGTCTCTACTACACGCAGGGCCTCGTGGCTCTCCTCCTCGCCACGCTCGGGCTCGTCCTCGTACTCGCGGAACTCTCGGTGGACGCGCTGTTCTTCACGGTCGCCGCCGAGGCCGCCATTTTGCATCTCGTCTCCCGGCGCTTGCAAGACCGGTTGATCTCCGTGCAGGCTCACATCCTCTCCGCCCTGGCAACCGGATGGCTGTTCTACCGCATCTTCGACGGGCTAGCGGAGACCGCCTTCGGCGCTGACCCGGACTACACACCCTTCCTGAATAGCGGGGCCGTCGTGAACCTTTGCGTCGTTGCTCTGACGTTTTGGGCAGCACGTGCGGTGCTGCCGGAGGACCTCGGGCCGCTCTACCGACTCGTAGCTCACGCTGCGCTCTTCTGCTGGATCTCCGCTGAGCTTCTCTCCCTGCCGGATGGAGGTGACTGGACGATACTGGTCTGGGCACTCTACGCGGTGGCGCTGCGCCTCATCGCTCGCCGGTCGCCGGGTTCGGAGAATGCCGAGGTTTACGGGGTGGCGGCCCACGGGATCGCGGGGCTTACCGGGGTCTGGTTGCTCGGGAGGCTGTTCGCGGAGGTGGCGTTCCTGCTGTTGCCGGGTGTAGCCGCGGCGGCGTTTGGTCCTGGCGACGCGGTGAACCTCGCCCTGATTACGTTGGCGTTCGGCATCTCGACGCTCGTAGGCGCCACCAAGGCTATCTACCGTATCTTCGGCCACGCCGCTCTCCTCTGTTGGCTCTCGGCAACGCTTGGCGCTCTGCTCGACGGCGGCGATCTTGTATTCGCCGTCTGGACCGGGTACGCCACCGGGCTACACCTCCTCTCCCGACGCTTGCCAGCCTGGAGCAATGCTATAGCTTCGCATGCTCTCTCCGCTATCGTCGGGTTCTGGCTCGTCTTGAGGCTCGGAGCCGGGACCGTGGAAGTTCTCCTGGGGCCGTCCACGGGAGTCGGGCTCCCGTTTCTGGACCTCGCGGCTATCGCGGTGGCCTGGGGTGTCTCGCACCTGTATCCGTGCTCTGGCGCGGCGTATGTCTATCGCCTCGCTGCCACTGCGGCCTTCTCTTTCTGGCTTATGCGTGAGCTTCTCGCCTTCCGGGACGGTGACGCTTACTTACTCGTCGCGTGGTCCGTATACGCGGTGGCGCCTCACCTCGCCTCCGAAAGGCTTCGGGACGGTAGCCTCTTTATCGCCGGCCACGCGCAGTTCTTTGTTGCGGGCGTGTTTCTGCTCGGCCGGCTCCTCTTCGGGTTGGTAGAGCCAGCCGCGGTCGGGACGCCGTTCCTGAGCGTGGACGCGGTCGCGGACCTCTCGGTCATCTTGCTCGCCGCTGTTGCGTCGTTGGTGGTCCGTCCCGGCATCCTGGCTTCCATCTATCGTCTAGTGGCGCACGTCGCGCTACTTGCCTTCGTGTGGTGCGAGCTTTCGGTCTTGCCGGGATCAGCGGGGGATGCTCTCGTGACTGTTGTCTGGGGGTTGTATGCGGCCGGGCTGCTCGTCTGGGGGCTGAGAAGGGACCGGGCGGGGCTCATACGGAGCGGGTTTGCGACGTTGTTCCTCGTGGTTGGAAAGCTCTTTCTCGTGGATTTGGCGGAGGTCGAGGCGATCTGGCGAGTGCTCCTCTTCCTCGGCTGCGGAGGTCTCTTTCTCACCCTGAGTTACTATCTTCGCTCCTTGTGGCACCCAAATCCCAAGGAGAATAATGGAGCCGCCGTCCCACTCTCGGCCCCGCAACGTGGTTCCGGCACGCTCCAAGATTAGCCGAACGAGTTCGGTCGTCCTTCGTCCGTCTACGTTTCGAACACGGCATGTTCCTGGAAAGGTTGCCCGACCATGCACCAGATACGTGCATCCGTCTCTGAGTAGTAGTTGCTGCTTGATCCAAACCTTACGTAGGTAGGGAAATCGGACTGACAGAACAAACACTGGTGGGTAGGTGATGTGAACCGGCGCCCCGTGCTGGCGCCCAGCGCTGGAACGCCCGCTGCTCCTGTGGCATGCTTCCGTATCCGCGGCGTTGCAAGTAGCGGCGGGCGCGCGGTCCCGTAGAGTGAGGGGAGACCGAATATGGGTAGGACGACACGCCGACGGCGCGTCGAGCCGACCTACGGGCTCCGTTCTACGAAGAGATACGGCCGTTGACGCTGTTCTGAAGCTCCGTGGCGGAGAGGCACGGGAGACCGGCGTCCCGGAGTGCACTCTCTACCTCAAGGCAATGAGGCTGGAGGGTTACGCTTCCAGGGCTCCTCGGCGGCCAGCTTTGCTAGTCCTGCAGGAGGCGCTCTTCCCAGCTTCGTCAGCGTAGACCCTCTAGATCTTCGATTCAACTACGTGTAACTATAAGTAAGCGTTGTTGCCGATGGGAGGCGCGCTTGCGGTTGACGGAAGCGTCGTACAGCGTCGATGTCTCAAACGCGCATAGATCATTTTCAACGAAGGAGGCGGGGATGAGGAACGAAGCGGGACGCGGCGGTGGGGGCTATCTTGCCGGAGCGCGAGCGGGGCTGCCGTTCGCGTTGGTTACGGGGGTAGTCGCGATCTCTTTCGGCGTTCTGGCCCGCTCTCTAGGCTGGGGCGTTGTTGCCCCGATCGTGTTTTCGGTCATCACCTTCTCCGCTTCGGCCCAGTTCGCGGTGGCGGCGGTCCTGGGCGCTGGTGGTGGGGTTTTCGCGGCGGTCGCCGCTGCCGTGCTCTTGAACGCCCGCTTCTTGCCTATGGGAGTAGCCGTTGCCCCGTTTCTCAAGGGCGGACCCTTGCGCCGGGCCCTGGAGGGCCAGGCGATCGTCGATCCCTCCTGGGCCCTGGCGAACAGGGGGGGAGGGCGCTTCGACAGGGAGTTCATGATTGGCGCCACCGTCCCGCAGTTCGCTGCCTGGGTCGCTGGGACGGTCGTCGGCGTGCTGGCCGACGACGTTGTCGGGGACGTCGAGCGGCTAGGGCTAGACGTGATCTTCCCTGCCTTCTTTCTGGCCCTGCTGGTGGCAGAGCTCAGGAGCGGCGGGAAGCGTGCGATCGCAGCCGCCGCGATCGCGGCGGCCCTGGCGACAGCCCTCGTGCCGTTTACGCCGCCCGGCGTACCGGTGCTGGCCGCCTGCGTGGCGGCGCTGTTAGGTTTGAGGGGAAGGTCCTCGTGAGCGCGCTCTGGGTTGCGATCTTGGCCGTCACGCTGGCGAGCGCGGCCATCAAGGCGGCAGGACCGATACTGGTCGGGGGCCGAGAGCTTCCCCCACGGGTAAACGCCGTGATCGCGTTGCTAGCGCCCGCCCTGTTCGCCGCTCTGGTGCTCACGGAAACCTTCGGCGACGATGAAGGCCACCTGGTGCTTGACGAAAGGGCTCTCGGGATAGGGGTGGCTGCGTTTGCACTCGCGCTGAGGGCTCCCGTGCTACTCGCCGTCGCCCTCGCCGCGTTGGTTACCGCTCTGGCCCGGCTCTCCGGCTGAGAAATCGGTCTCTCGGGATACGAAGGTTCATTAGGCGTAACCGGAGGGCGTAGGTCCGGATAAGCACACCTGCCGGAGGGGTGCGGTAGCAACCCGCTGACACATCTGCACGAATACGCAGGGCCTTTGGTGGTGAGTTCCAAGTTGCCTTCGACACCGAGGAACTTATGGCCCGGGAGAGGAGACTGTTGCGCCGGTCGGGGGAACCTTCCGCGTGTGTTCGAGCGGTTCTACAAGACTGATCCGGCACGCTCCGAGGGCGGTGCGGGGCTGGGCCTGAGCATAGCCCGCCAGATAGCCAGGACCCACGGCAGCGAGATCGAGTCGAACAGCAAACCCGGCAAAGGTTCCACCTTCGTCCTGCGCATTCCCGAGAGAGTTTCTATACCCCAGCCCTGAACGTAGGCAGTATTCCTACAGGTTCCCTATGAGTTTGGGGTCTCCTTTCCGCTTTCGCGTCCGTAACGCCTGCGTAGTTCGACGGGTTGCGCGGAGGCCCGGTCGCGGCGGCGGCGGACGCGGAGGTTCAGGAACTCGACGAAGACGGCGAAGCCCATCGCGAAGTAAATGTAACCCTTGGGGACGTGCTGGTCGAAGCCTTCGAGGAGCAGTGCAAGGCCGATCAGGAGTAGGAAGCTCAAGGCCAGCATCTTTAGGGTCGGGTGGCGGCTGACGAAGCCGCTTATGCCCTCGGCGGCGACCAGCATTACCAGGACGGCTATCACGACGGCGGCGATCATGACCGCGAGCTCGTCTACCATGCCAACGGCGGTTATCACCGAGTCTAGCGAGAAGACCAGGTCGAGGAGCAGGATCTGGACGAGCACCCCGGCGAAGGTAGCACGCGCCCCGCCGGCGGTGCCGTGGTCCCCTTCGCCCTCCAGGTTGTCATGGATCTCGAAAGTGCTCTTCGCTAGTAGGAAGAGGCCGCCGCCGATCAGGATCAGATCCCTGCCGGAGATCTCCTGTCCGAGAACCGTGAAGAGGGGCTCGGTGAGCCGAATAATCCAGGCTAGTGAGAGGAGCAACAGTATCCGCATGAACATCGCGAGCCCCAGCCCCAGGCGCCTGGCGCGGGCCCTCTGGTTCTCCGGCAGCTTGTCTGCGAGAATCGAGATGAAGATTACATTGTCTATGCCGAGCACGATCTCCAGCAAGGTCAGCGTCAGCAGCGCGATCAAATTCTCGGGGCTAAACAGAACGTCCAAGCGCAAACCTCTTTCTCCACCCGCAGGGACCGGTATCGTTCAATGCTAACCGATGTCCGACCCGCTTTCACGCCTTCGGGAGGCGTGGTTTTCTAACCGTCTCTTCACCGGCTTCTTACCGTTCCCTTAAACAGTGGCGGGATACTGGGGCCGCAACGTCGAAAGCCAACAGATTGGAGGATCTTTGATCCATATAGAGAGCCTGGTAGCCAGGACGAGGGACAACGTCGAAATCCAGATCGTTGCTCCCGACCGTGTGGATCTTCTATTCAAGGTGTCCAGAGAGTTGGATGTTCATGACCTGCGTACTCCCCACGAGACCCTGAGCTTCGTACTGAGTACCGGGCTGTCGCCCGTCGTGGATCTGTCCGACGTTACCTTTATCGACGTTCGATGCGCCCGGGAACTGGCGGTCCGCTCTTGTTCCTACGATCCCCTGATGCTGAGTGCCCCCTCCTGGCAGGCCGGAGCCAGCTCAAAGTTTGCGGTCACGAAGCCCGGGTCGCTTACCTTCACGGGGGCGCATCCCGAGAGGAGCCATCCCATCGGACGAAACCGTGGCAAGAGCGCGCCATAGTAGAGCATCGCGGCACCCCGGCATTAGCGGTGTACTGAAAGGTCGGACTTGCCGGACAATTTTGGCTCAACGTTATCCTGACGCTCCTTGGTTACGTCCCGGGACTGGCACACGCCGCGTACATTATCCTCACAAGAGATTAAGCTTGTGCAGTGATCGACTCTCCAGCGTAACTACCCATTGCTCTGGCGGCGCAAATAGAACAAACTAACCGGCTGGTAGCCCAGCAAGGCGAACAGGAAGTTGCTCTAATGACCGGGTTACCCGAACGTGGGTTTGCTGAAGGAGGCAAGGATATTACAGTCGGAAGCATAATCGTGAAGCGCGACGAGGTGCAAGGTAGCGGTGGCGACATCGGTCTGTCCGCAGAAATTTCCCGGGGGCGGGGGACGGTGCGTTCGGTAGGGAGAGATTTTTGGAAGGCATAGTCATCTCCGGGCTGAAGCTCTTCGCAGCGCTGCTCCTGGTGGCTCTGAACGGCCTGTTCGTAGCGGCGGAGTTCGCGTTCGTGAAGATCCGGGCGTCCAAGGTCGAGGAGATGGTGCAAGAGGGCAAACGTTCCGCCGGGGTCGTCAAGGAGGCCGTTGAAAACCTGGACGGTTACCTCGCCGTATGCCAGCTCGGCATTACGATCTCCTCGCTGGGCCTCGGGGCTTTGGGCGAGCCGGCGATAGCTACCCTTATAGAGCCCCTGCTGGAGCCGTTGGGCATCACTGATAACACCCTGCACGCGATATCCTTCGTGGTGGGCTTCGGGATTATCACTTTCTTGCATGTGGTCTTCGGCGAGCTCGCCGCCAAGAGCTTCGCTATCGCCAAGCCCGAGGGCACCTCTCGGTTCGTCGCCCCGTTTATGAAGCTTTGCTACTACCTGTTCCGGCCCGGTATCTGGCTCTTCAACGGCACGGCTAACGCGTTCGTGAGGATGTTCGGGGTGCCGCCGGCCTCGGAGGCCGAGGAGGCCCATTCGGAGGAGGAGCTGCGCGTGATCATTGACCAGTCCACCGAGCAGGGGATTCTGAAAGATTACGAGGAGGGGATGCTCAAGTCGGTCATCCAGCTCGAAGAGACGCGAGCCCGCGAGATCATGGTTCCCAGGCCCGACGTTGTAGCACTCCCTGCCGGGATGCACCTCGCGGAACTGTTTGACGTTGTGGCGGAGGGTCGTCACACCCGCTACCCCGTCTATGAGGACGGCTCCGTTGACCGGATCGTGGGTGCTGTGCATATTAGAGATGTTGTGAGGGCCGTGAAGGCTGCGGAGAACCTTGAGGAGGCGGACACGACCGCTGGAGACCTCGCGCGCAAGGTCTTGATCGTCCCGGAGAGCAGGCGCGTCGACAAGGTCATGAAAGACTTCCGGGAGCAAGAGATCCACCTGGCGGTAGTCATTGACGAGTGGGGCTCCTTCGAGGGCGTCATTACCCTGGAGGACACCCTCGAAGAGATCGTCGGTGAGATCCGGGACGAGTTCGACGAAGAGGAGCCACCCATACGAGAGCTCGACAACGGCGCTTACGCATTGGACGGCCGCGTCCCCATAGAGCAAGCCAACGAGGTCCTGAACTCTAACTTCGCCAGCGAGGACTTCGGCACCGTTGGCGGCCTCATCCTGGGCTCGTTGGGCCGCGCTCCCGAGGTCGGCGACGAGGCCATGTTAGACGGGTACCTATTACGCGTCGAAGAGGTAGACGGAGTCCGCGTCGCCCGAATAAGCGCGCGCGAGCAAACGGAGAACGACGGGCGCGAAGAGTAGGACGTCCCGGGCTTGTGGCCGCGGTAACAAGAAACGTGACTCGTACCCGCGCCTGATAAGTGTGCCACTTCTACTGCGCCCGGCGCCCGGAAGCGCTGGTAGAAGATCCTGTCTGCTACCCGAACTCTGATCCCCGTTCTGGCTGCTAGAACCCCGACCGAAATGTTGAGCAGGTCTAGACATATTACCCGCGCAACCACACTCGCGTCCGGGCAATAGTCTCAGGCTTCACGCACTGCATCAGGAGCTGCCGGCGCTCGGGTTCGGATATGACTTGCATAGGCGCCTGGAGTGGTGTTGTTTCGCCCCTAGAGTCCGAGCCTATGTCCGCGAGCTTTCTCTTTAGGAGGAGTGTAGAGCCTGGCTTTGGGCTGGTCGCAGGGTCTTCTCCATGACGAAGTTCGTCAACTCGACGCCGTGCCGCGTGACTGTCTGCTCGCGCACGGTAACGAAGCCCTGGCGCCGGAAGAAGGGGCGGGCAGTGATGCTTGCCTCGGTGAAGATGCGGGCGAGCTTGCACGTCCGGGCCTCGTACTCGACGGCCCTGTAGAGGCGCGAGCCGACGCCCTGACTTACGCGATCCTGGCGGCAGTAGAACATATCCAGGTGCCCGTCCTCTTTCAGTTCGGCAAAGGCCACGACTTCGCCTTCCTCCTCCGCGACGAGCGTGCATCTGCTCTGCATGCGAGCGTGCCAGAGCGCCGGGTCGGGGGTCTCCGGCGCCCACGCGCGCAGTTGTTCCGGTGAATAGTCAGCGCGGTTCACGGCATGTACCGTTTCATAGAATAGTTGCGAGATCTCATGTGCATCTCTTGCTTCGTAAGCTCGAACCTTCACTCCGAGCACCTCCATCTTCCACCATGCGATCCCGCCATCGCGCCGGATGCCGCTATTACCATCCGATCATACAGCAACCGCCGTGCCGCCTACTCGCTTGTTACTCTCCGATAAACCCCGCCACGCGAAGGCCCTGCGCCTCCTCTCTGGTGCCATAGTCTCCAGCTTCCTCGCTATAGCAACACTCAACGCTCTCGGCCCTGCCGCCTTTGCAGAGCTATCGACGGAGCCCGCCTCGAAACCGGCAAGGAGTTCGACGCCCAGTACCGCGCCATCCAGACCGTCGACGCTGTACCACCGCTCCTCGACTCGCGCTCCGCAATGAGCCAGACCGACCGTCCTACCATTCAGAGTAGGATCGGCGTTCTCTGGTCCTGGTTAGACGCAGGCTGAAGCACCCACAACATCAGGCGCTACCGAGACAGGATTCCTGGGTGGATCGGGGCCGTAGACTACGACATATCTGGATGTGTGCCAAAGATGAGCTTGGCTCTGCAACGCCTAAATGTGGGGGGTAGCAACCACTGAAGCAGAGTTATCCACAACATGTTGTGGATAACGGGATAAGAATAGTGGATAAGTGGCACGAGTGTAACAATATATTAACTTTACATGTAGTTTTTTCTACATAATCACTGAGGGTGGCGGCTGGAGTGGAAAAGCGTGGGGACGGCATTACAATCAGGGTGTTGCAGTGGAATATCGAGTTCGAGAGGTGAGAGAGTGTTAACCGAGGAGCGCGTTACGGACCAGTTGAGGAACGTAATAGACCCGGAGATCGGGATGGACCTCGTGGAGCTTGGTTTGATCTACGATGTAGGCGTCCACGATGACGGCCGTCACGTAGACGTAACCTTCAGTCTCACCAGCCCCATGTGTCCGGTGGGAGACCTGATCCAGGAACAAGTCGAGACCGAGACCCTCAGCATCGAAGGCGTCGAAACAGTCAACGCCCAACTCTCCTTCGAGCCAATGTGGTCCCCCGAAATGATGAGCCCCGCCGCGAAACTCTTCTTCGGCCGATAAAGAAGCAAGCCAATCCATAGGGTGTAGAGGCGCCGGGCTCAAAATCCGGCGCCTCTTGTATCTATACGATGAACGTCAGAGGCCTGCTTCTAGACCTCGACGGCACGCTCTACACGGAGAGTGGCCCGATCCCGGGCGCCCGCGAAACACTAACCCGCCTCGAAACAGCCGGCATTCCTTATCGCTACGTAACCAACACCACCCGCAGCCCTCGTAGAGAGGTCGTTCGCCGGTTGCGTGAGCTGAACTTCCCGGCTCGGGAATACCTGATCTTCGCCCCGGCCGCCGCCGCGAATACTCTGCTGCAAGGCCGGAGGGTCCACGCCCTCGTCGCGGAGCCGATCCTGGAAGACCTTGCCGGGGTGATATTGGTCGACGAGGCGCCCGAGTATGTCCTGGTCGGGGATCTGGGGAACGGCTTCGACTACGCCCGGCTCAACGTGTCCTTCCGGCGCCTCATGGACGGCGCGGATCTCGTCGCGTTGCAGAAGAACCGTTTCTGGCAGGAGGCGGATGAACCGTCCCTCGACGCAGGCCCATTCGTAGCGGCTCTGGAGTACGCGAGCGGCAAGGCCGCGACAGCCGTCGTTGGGAAACCCGAGCCGGCCTTCTTCGAGGCCGCCTTATGGGACCTGGGGCTCGAAGCGAAGGACGTGGCGATGGTGGGCGACGATCCGGAGTCGGATGTGGCAGGGGCGCAAGCGGCGGGGCTTGTGGGTATACAGGTGAGGACGGGCAAGTACCGGCCGGGCAACGGGGGAGAGCCGGACGCGGAGATCGAGAGCGTAGCCCGGCTCCCAGAGTTACTGGGTTTGTAGAGGGGAGAGGAAGATGAAGACCAGCTATATACAGGTGCGCACCAACGACCGTTACGAGTTCGTGTCGATCACCGCTGGCGTAAAGAAGGCTGTACGCGAGTCGGGCGTAGACGAAGGTATCTGCCTGATCTCCTCGACCCACACCACCGCCGCTGTAACGGTTAACGAGGATTACGATCGGGACGTGCCGCGTGACCTCGCGGCGGCTTGCCGGGCGTTGATCGGGTCTCTGGACGTCTCTTTCGAGCACGCGGAGGGGAACAGCGATTCGCATCTGCTCACGAGTCTCTTCGGGCAGTCGCAGCGGCTTGTGGTGCGGGGTGGTGAGTTGGACCTTGGGCGGTGGCAGGGCGTGTTTCTGGCGGAGTTCGATGGTCCGAGGAGCAGGACCGCCCGGGTTGCCGTGTATCCGGCCTGAGGGCCAATAAAGGTAGCGTAGAATGCTCCGGCATTTGGTTGGGTCGGTGTTTAGTTATCTTGTTGGGTCCGGTAAGATGTAGCACCGGGCGCCTTGCGGGTTGTATCCGGGAAGAGCGAGAGCATGGAGGTCGTCGTGAACGGATTTGTAAAGGGAGGGCTTGTCCTTGGCGGGGCCGTCGTCGCGTTGGGGGCGCTCCGGCGGGCGCTCGACCCGACGCCGCGGTACGCGCCCTGGGAGAAGCCCCGTTATGATGCATTCGAGAACAAGGTCCTCGTCGTGGGTGGCGGCTTCGGTGGGTTTACGGCCGCGAAGAAGCTCTGCCAGCTCATAAAGGACCGCGAGGACGTCGGTGTCCTCGTCATCTCCAAGGACAACTTCTTTACCTTCTGGCCGATGGTGGCGGGGATTGTCAGCAGCGACGTCGACTCACGCAACGTCGCTCAGCCGTTGCGGCGCGCTCTCATCACGGCGGGAGCCAGCTTCAGGCGAGCGACGCTCAGGAAGATAGACCCGGAGAACAACAAGGTGACGGTCGATGGTGGGGTGGAGTTCCCCTACGACCATCTCGTGATCGCTCTGGGGGGGCTGCCGAACTTCTTCGGCATCCCCGGTGTGGAGGAGCACAGCCTCACCATGAGGGGTATCGAGGACGCCGAGCAAATCCGAAACCGCATGATCGAGCGTTTCGAAGAGGTCTCGCTAATGACGGGCGAGGTCCCGGACTCCAAACTCACCTTCGTGGTTATCGGCGGCGGGGCCACCGGGGTCGAGACGGCCTCGGAGCTTCACAACCTCGTCCACGAGGCGCTGCAGCCCGACTACCCCAACATAGACCCGCATCGCGTCAGGATCTTCCTGCTCGAGGGGATGGACCACATCTTGCCCGAGCTCGATCCCGCCTTGCGCAAGACCGCCCGCACCCGGCTCGTCAACCAGCGCATCGACGTCAAGACCGGAGCGATGGCCGAGGAGATTACCGCGAACTGCGTGAAGCTCAAAGGTGGTGAAGAGATAGCGACGGAGAACGTCATCTGGACGGCCGGTAACCGTCCGA
This sequence comes from uncultured Rubrobacteraceae bacterium, assembly GCA_902806065.1. Taxonomy (GTDB): domain Bacteria; phylum Actinomycetota; class Rubrobacteria; order Rubrobacterales; family Rubrobacteraceae; genus Rubrobacter_F. The sequence continues at coordinate 43,418 of CADCVE010000007.1, forward strand.
ACGTCGCGATCGAAGACCTCGACGGTCTCCCCGTGGACGAGAGGACCGGCATCAAGGTCGACGAGTACCTGCGGGTCGAGGGCTACCCGAACGTCTGGTCCATCGGGGACTGCGCCTCCGTTCCGGACGTCAACCAAGAGAACGGCGCGGGTGTTCCCCCAAACGCGCAAGCCGCCGTCCAGGAGGGCAAGACGCTGGCCAAGAACATCATCGCCGCCATCGAAGGCAGAGAGCCCGAGCCCTTCGAGTACAAGCCTCTGGGCCAGCTCGTCGAGCTCGGTAGCGACTTCGCGGTGAACGAGGTGATGGGGGTGCGCTTCACGGGGAAGTTGGCGGCGATCTTCTGGCGTATGGCCTACCTGACGAGGCTCGACAGCCCCCAGAGCAAGGCGCATCAAATGACCGATTGGATCCTGGGAATGTTTATACGGCCCGCCGTCACCTCGGCTCGCGTCAACCCCGACGAGTAGCCCGAGGCTGTTTTGGAGGGAGCCGCCACGGCTGCTCCCTCCTGACACTTGAGCCTTCCCCCGAAAGGTGCTAGGTTAGCCGGGCTCCGAAGTCGGAACCCGTCGGGAAGGGAAGGTCTCTGCACGCGATGATCTTATGGTACGCTCTTCTGGTTATCGCAGGCTACTTTATAGGTTCCATTCCCTTTGGCCTCTACATTGCCCGCCTCAACCGTCATAGATACAGTAACCCTACTGGCCGAACGGCGAACGTCGCGCCCGTGGACCTGTACCGGCGCTCCGGATCAGGCCAGGGCCGGGGTCGCCATGCGCTGGCGGGCGTTGCCTTTCTTCTGGAGCTCGCCAAGGGGTTCTCGCCGACGTTCACCGGCTACCTCGCGCTCGGGACGCCCGGGGCGCTCGGCGGTGGGTCGGCGGCGCTCGTCGGGCACACTTTTCCTTTCTTTGGGCGCCTCCGCGGCTCGAACTCGGTGGCGCCGCTACTCGGGGTCCTGCTCGCTGTCTACCCGGTCGTGGTGGTGATACTGAGTATGGTGTGGACGGCGAGCCTCGCAGCGTGGCGCTACGTGTCTCTGGCGGCCCTCGTCACTGCTGTGGTCTCGCCGCTCGCGCTCGCCGCGCTGGACGCCGGAGGGGAGTATGAGGATCTAGTCATTAGTAGCGCCGTGCTGTGGTCGCTGCTTACCTTCTTTGCCCACCGGGAGAACATACGCAGGCTCCTGAGCGGACGGGAGGCGAGGATCAACACGCCCACAAACGAGAGGGGCGAAGCCCGGCGGGAGAGGAGGGTGCGATGACTTTCGCCAACCAGCTCACCCTGGTTCGTCTGGTGGCCTTCGTGCCGATAATGGCGGCGCTGTATCTGCAGTTCCCCGGTAATCGGACCGTGGCGACTGCGGTCTACGTCGCGGCGATTTTGACGGACTATTTGGATGGGATCCTGGCGCGTCGTAGTGGCAAGGTGACCGCCTTTGGGAAACTCATGGATTCAGTCGCGGACAAGGCGCTCATATGCACTATGTTCTTCGCGCTCGTTGGTGAGGGCTCGATGCCGGCGTGGATGGCCGGGCTCATGGTAGTTCGCGAGTTCGCGGTCACGGGACTACGCATGGTAGCCCTGGAGTCGGGAGAGGTGATCTCGGCGAACAGTTGGGGTAAGGCAAAGATGGTCTCCCAGAGCGCGGCGGTTTTTATCCTGCTCCTGGGCTACGCGACCATCGGCTACTGGGCGATGGTCCTCGCCATGATACTAACGCTGCTCTCGGGCTGGTCATACCTCAAAGATACGCCGAGAATACTCGCCGCTACCGCCGGAGAGGACAAGAAAGTTCGGGTGGGCTCTTAGATGGAGCCGAACGCCACGGATCAGAACACCGGCGATCGGCTTACCCCGGCGGAGGTAGAGATAGTGCTGCGCCGGGCCGCCGAGCTAAACGCGCGTCACAGGACCTCCGATACCTTCGTCTACTCCGTCGCTCCGGATGTACTCGTGCAGGTGGCCGGCGCTCTGGGCATCTCCGAGCAAGACGTCCGCCGGGCGATCTCCGACCTTTTGAGCGAGAGGGTCGCCGAACCTGACACCTTACCGAAGAAGCTATACGGCCCCGCTCGCCTGAAGTCCATAAGGGAGGTACGTAGGCCAGCGGAGCCCACTCGCAAGCACCTGGAAGAGCTTCTCGGGCAGGAACAGGGCCTCAAGCTGAGGCGTAAGACGGAGGCGAGCTCGCTGTGGGATGCGGGGGACGCTCTGGGCACGGTGCGCCGCGCCCTGGACTTCGCCGGGCACTACTCGATACTCAAGGCCCGCTCCGTGGAGCTTCGGGTCGAGGACGTGGGCTACGGCCGCTCCGGAGTGAACCTCACCGCCGACGTAACCAACCAGCGCGGGGAGTACCTCTCCATGGGTAGCATTCTCGGCGCGACGCTTGCCCTCCCGCTTGCTATCGCCGGTGTAGACAACTGGCTCTACTTCCTCACGGTAGCGCCCGCCTTCCTCGTCCCCGGCCTCGGCTTCAAGCTCGCCTACAAAAAAGTCTGCGGTGACGCCCGCCGTGCGATGGACAGCCTGATCGACGCCGCCGAAGAAGGCCCGCGCAATGAAGAGAAGCCCAGCGAACACCCCCGGCCACACAAGCCCGGCCGCATCCGTCCTCTCAACCCTATCCCAAAATTTACCCCGCAGAGAAAAGAAGAGTAGAGCTTCGTTTCAGAGCTTTCGAGTCGTTCGAGGAGTACGTTGAGTAGAACCATCCGCTACAGTTCTGGCCGACAAGAACAAGTTCCGCCCCAATGAACTACCCACAAATCAACAATCTATGAAAAGAGCGGCAAGAGTAGAGGCGAGAGAAGGCATTCAAATATCAGCATGAGCCTGGTAGAGCCTCTATGCACGAACCATGGCCGCTGGAGCCACCCTCGGAACCTCACCGCGCCGTTATGCGAGATGACGATTTGTAGCTGATAGCCGCCCCCCGATAGCTTATATTTACTCCTATGCCCCTTAATGTACTGAAAGAGATATTCGGCTTCGACTCGTTCCGGCCCGGTCAGGAGGAGGTCATACAGGCCGTCCTCGGCGGACGAGATACTCTGGCCGTGATGCCGACCGGGGGTGGCAAGAGTCTCTGTTATCAGGTGCCGGCGCTCATGAGCGAGGGGCTGACGGTCATAGTCTCGCCCTTGATCTCGTTGATGAAGGACCAGGTCGACTCGTTGCTGCAGAGCTCGGTCGGGTCGGCGGCCACACTCCATTCGGGGCTCTCACCAGAGGAGAGGTGGGAGGTCGAGAGAAGGATACGAACCGGTGAGATACGAATGCTCTACGTCGCCCCCGAACGCCTCCGCTCCCTGGAGTTCGTTCTCACCCTGCGCAATACCGGTGTTGGCCTCTTCGTGGTTGACGAGGCGCACTGCATCTCCGAATGGGGCCACGACTTCCGCCCGGACTACCTCTTTCTGCCCCGCGTCGTGCGCGACCTTGGAAGCCCGCCGGTACTAGCGCTCACGGCTACCGCAACGCCCCGGGTCCGGCAGGACATAAAGAAGTCGCTTCGAATGCGCGATCCTGAGGTGGTCGTGACCAGTTTCAATCGGCCGAACCTGACCTACCGGGTCGTGCCCGTGACGGACAAGAAACACAAGATCCCGCGCATTTTGGATGTCATCCGCTCCTCGCCACCGCCGGGCATCATCTACGGGTTCAGCCGCAAGGAATGTGAGGAGTTGGCCGCGGGTCTGAGGAGCGCCGGAGTAAACGCCGCGCATTACCACGCTAGGCTGAGCCCCTCGGAGCGTTCGAGCGTCCAGGAGCGCTTTATGACCGATGAGATCGATGTGGTGGTGGCGACGATCGCCTTCGGGATGGGTGTAGACAAGCCTAACGTCCGGTTCGTGATCCACGCGACCGCCCCCGGGAGCCTGCCCAACTACATTCAGGAGGCCGGGCGCGCCGGACGCGACGGGGAGTCCGCCTCGTGCGTGGTCCTCTACCGGGGCGCGGACCTCGGACGCCGCAAGGGTTTCGTCACCAAGGATGCCGCCGGTGTCGAAGAAGTGGGATTGTTCTTCCGGGCGCTCTCCAACATCGCCAGCGAGGGCCGGATCAACGTCCCACCCGCGTCTCTGGGTTCCCTCGGCGGGGTCGAGCCGGAAGTGGCGGGGGTCTTGCTCGGAGGGCTGGAGGAGACGGGCTTACTAGCACGCGGGTACGACCTGTGGGGCGGGGTAGAGGTGCGGCGGGTAGATGAGGGGCCGGAGGGGCTGCGCGAGGAGGTTGCCCGGGTCCATTCCGCGCTCCCGGGGGAGGGTGAGATCTCCGTCCCCGAACTGGCCCGCCGGGCGGGCTTGAGGCCCGTCGTTGCTCAGACCGCGCTCTTCAGGCTGATGGTAGATGGTATCGTCGAGGCGGTGCCGCGCGGCTCACTGGTGGATATCCGAGTCAAGCAGGGTGGTCTCGATGGGGAGAGCCGCGGAGAGATAGCGAACCGCCTCAAGAACCGCACCAGGATGTCGTACAAGCAGATCGAACACGTCGAAGAGTACGTGAACCTTTCCTCCTGCCGCCGCGAACGCCTCCTCAGACACTTCGGCGACACCGAGGAGGTAGCGCCCTGCGCTGGCTGCGACTTCTGCCTCGGAGAGATAGAAGACACCGCACGTACTCTCCCCGAACGCGCTCCCGCGACCGCTTCGACAGCCGCCCGGACAGGCGTTTACGCCGCGCATCGCTCTACTCGTCCGGCTATCGACTCGAATGGCGCCACCGTTACTACCCCCGCCGCTTACGATGTGGAGCTCTTCGAGCGCCTGCGAGCGTGGCGCGGCGATCAGGCGCGGAGCCAGCAGGTCCCCGCCTACGTTGTCCTGAATAACTCCCACATCGAAGAGATAGCGCGCCGCAAGCCGCAAAGCGTCCACGAACTGGGGATCATAAAGGGCATCGGGCTGCGCCGCGCCGCCCGCTACGGCGAAGACCTCCTCGCCCTCGTGCGCGGCGACCATCCCGGTTCCGCCGGCGAAACCAGCACCCCCGCCGCGAGCACTGCAATTAGTAGCCCCGCCGACGGCTACCGCTATCACCTGGAGGTTGCCGAGCGCTACCTCCGAACCGGGAGTGGAGCCGCCGCTGTCCCGGAGCTCGCCCGTGCCCTGGAGCTTGGTGGGGAAGAAGCGAAGAGGGCCGTTGACGATCTACTCACTCCCTGACTCGGCCGCCAGCGGTAGCATGCTCTACAATCAAAGACGCATGGTTTAGAGAAGGGAGCTCGCATGAAGCTGAGGGGAAAGAGGATCGCCGTACTCGTCGCCGATGGGTTTGAGGACCTGGAGTACTGGGTGACGGTAATGCGCCTGAGGGAGGAGGGTGCGGAGGTGATCTCCGTGGGACCCGGCGAAGGCCCGTTCCACGGCAAGAACTACCTCGAAGCCCGCGCCGATGCCACTGCAAACGATATGGATGCCTCCGAACTCGACGGTATCGTCATCCCCGGGGGCTGGGCTCCGGACAAGCTGCGGCGCTACGAGGAGGTCACCGACCTCGTCAGGGCGGTCCACGATAGAGGCAAGACGATCGGCATCATCTGCCACGGTGGGCTCGTGGCGATCTCCGCAGGCATTGTGAACGGCGTAAGCGCTACGGGGTCCCTGGGTATCAAGGACGACCTGGTGAACGCTGGAGCCACCTGGGTGGACAAGCCTGCCTTCCGCGAGAACAACCTCGTCTGGGGCCGAGTTGTACCGGACATCCCGGCCTTCTGCCGCGAGTTGGTCGCCGCCCTCTACGAAGGGTAGCGCGTAACGCCGCTCACGCAAGCGCCAGAGAGAAACCGCTAAAATACAGCTATGTTAAAGAGCATAAGCGCCGTGTTAGTAGGTATACTCCTCGCTCTTGGGATCGGGATGCTCGTCGTGTTCGGCATCCTGTGGCCCGTCTTCGAGGCATTTGTGGATTCGCAGACGGCGCAGCAGTCGGGGCTGTTTACGGTGTTCCTCGTATTCTCCTCCGCCTTCGCCTTCTACTTCGGCGGTATGGCAGCGTCTTACAAAGCGCCTTCACGCCGCCGGTTGCACGGCGTCCTCGTTGGAGTGTTCTCCTTTGCGATCTCCCCGATCATCAACCTCCTGGCCGTCGGCGCGAGCGATGCCTCGGCCCGCGCTACCGACCCCTTCGTCAACCTGCGGACCCCCGAAGCCCTGCTATTTACCGGCGTTCTCTTCGTCGTGGTCCTCGTAGCCTGCTACATCGGCGCGCGCCGCGGCGAGACACTCTACCACCACAATGAAGCCGCTGCCCGCAAACACAAGAGCCGTAAAGCCCGGGAAAGCCTCTCCAAAGAGGAATCATGAGAGTTCATCAGGTATTACCGATACAATAACCGCTCTCGCGGACAATGAAGGAGAACGGATGGCGATCCGGTAGGAGCCGACGTAACGAAAGAGCCTGTGTTCCTGTCCATCATCAAAGACTTCCACGTCATTGTCCCTGACTTACCTACCATCGGAAACTACGGACGGTCCAAGCACACCCATTACCGGCACAAAGCACACCCATTACCGGCACAATAAGCATGATGGGCAGCCCCGGATGTCCAGTGCGCTACCCTCCCCCAAAAGTCGACAAGCTGTCAGCTCTAACGCGCCTGAACGCCGAGAATAAGGCGGCCTCTGGCGTCCATGCGGGCGTTGGATTGCAGGTCGGGGCGGCCGAGGTCGGCGGGGTCATCGCCCGCCCCGATCAGGTAAACCCTCGGCTCCGCGACGCCGTCGGTGGGGTCGGAGACGTAACGCCGCCAGGCCATGTCACTCCACACGAACGTTACGATAGGCTTCTCGAGCGTCGAACTGGATCTACCATCGGAGCCGACGTGTACCCTGGGCATCCCCAGAGCCTTGGAGATGGAGGACACGGTGCGCGTGTGCTCGCTCTCGTTAAACAGCGAGATGCCTGCTCGCAGGCGTTGCTCGGGGTCCGAGACCCTCTTCAGGTCTTCGCGGACGTTTCCTAGCTCCCGGGCGCGCCGCTCGCTCTCTTCATGGGCCTCCCGCAGACGCTTCTCTAGTTCCGCCACCCGCTCCTCGGCCAGGAGGCGTGCCGCGTCCAGTTCCGCGAGCCGGCTCGCGAAGTTCTCGTCCACCGCCTCCTGTTCCCGGGTATCGTCGTCCTGTTGATCCCGTTCGTTGTCCCGCTGCCGCCGGTCTTCCTCTTGGCGGACCGCGGATCTCTCCAGCGCGGCCCGTAGCTCCGCCTCTATCGCCCCCGACTCCTCCAAGGAGCTTTGTAGCTCGGCGATGCGGTCCTCCAGACGCGTTCTCTCCTTCTCCTCCTCCGCTAGGCGCCGCTCCAGGTTCTGCTCGGCGGCCCCCTTCTCCGCGACTCTCTCACGTTCGAGCTCCTGGAGGCGCTCTCTGTAGATGCGGGCCTCCGACTCCTGCCGCGCCCGCAAGCCTTCGATGCGCTCCATGAAGTCCGCTCTCTCCGTGTTGCGGCGCTCCTCGTCGGCGGCGAGCCTGGCCGACAGGTCCCGCCGCGTCTTCTCCAGCTCTCCGGTATAACGCTCCTTGAGGGTGTTGTTGTCCGCCTCCCTCTGCGCCTTGAGAGCGGAGATGCGGCGCTCCGCCGACTCCTTCTCCTCGGCCAGCCGAGCCGTCAGGGTTTGCCTCAGCTCTTGCTCGCGTCCCGCGGCGAGGCGCTTTACCTCCCGGACCTCGGTCTTGCGCTTCTCTTCGGCCGCCGCCAAGCCCTTCTCCAACTCCAGCTTGAGCCCTTCGATCTCTGCCTGGCCGCCCTCGACCGCGAGGCGAAGCTCCTTTTGTAGTTCGAGCTCCCGGTTCGCCGCCGCGCTCCTAAGGGCATGCACCTCTCCCGCGTGGCGCTCGCGTTCCTTGCGCCGCTCCTCCTCGCGCCCGCGCTCCATCTCCTCCCGGATGGCGCGTTCCACTTCGATCTTTGCTCCCGCGGCCCCCGTGCGTAGGGCCTCGACCTCCTCGACACGTTCCTTGCGGAGCTGTTCGACCTCTGCGAGGTTCGCCTCGCGCAGAGACTCGGCCTCCGAGGTGTGCTCCTCTTTGAGCCACTCCACCTCTTTGGCGTGGTCTCTGCGAAGCTGCTCGATCACTTCCTTGTGACGCTTTTCGAGGTCCCGGTACCCCTCGCGCAGGCTCTCTTCCCACTGCCGGGCGTTCTGCTTTAGGTCTTCGATCTCCGCGGCTTGACGCTCCTCCAGAACCGTCCGCTCCTTGCGGAACTCCTCCCTGAGAGCCGCGACTTTCCCCTCCGATTCCACCGCCGTCACCTCGGCGCGGCGCTGCTCTTCGAGGTTCTCCCGCAGGGCCGCCATGTTCGCGATGTGCTTGTTGCGCAAACGTAGCTGCTCGTCGGCGCTACTCTGGCGCAGCTCGGTCAACTCGGCCCGGAGGCTCCGCACCTCCTCCTCAGCCGCCACCCGCGCCTTCTCGCTCTGCTCCAACTCTTCGAGCGTCCGGCCTCGTGACGATATGTCTTGCCGGGAGGCCCGCAAGGCAGCGCCCGCGCGTTCGAGGTCCCGTCGCAAATCCCCTACCTCCGCTTCGAGACTCTCGATCAAGGCGTCCGCCGCCCGCATCTGGTCCTCGAACTCCTGTACCGGATCCCCTTGCTTCTCGTTCATGCCGGTCCCTCCAAAAAGGCCCCGCTGCCCGTCAAGCCGTTGTTTTTACCGTATACATACACCCCGCCACTAGGGTAAACGTTCGACGCCCCCAGGTAAAGTGCTCTCCCCAGAACTACCTCTCCCAAAGACCACTCTACCCGGAATAAAAAGTCCGATTCTCTCCACACAAAGAACAAGAACAATAAGGTGTACGCTCGTTTGACTGCTCAGTTTAGAGGATGCCCGGACCGTACACCTCTTGGTCAAACAGCGGCGAACGCCGGTTCCGGCGTATAGCGTAACCACACGGGTGAGAACGGGGCGAAATACGAGGTAGCCAGCCGCGAAACTGGAGATGTCCCGACGCTGGCCGGGACGGATGTACCAGGACAAATGTCCTATATAAAGGCTAGAGTTACGGGTGTAGAGTAGAGATCAGACCGGGCTGGCGAAATCATCTCCCCTCCTATCCTCCCCAGAAGCCCAGCCCGGCTCTTCTCTCTAGCTCTCCAACCTGCAGGCGGGGCACACGCCCTCGATAACGAGGGAGGCATTGGTGACCTCATACGGTGTGTTCTCCTGCAGGCGTGACGCGAAGTCCTCGAACTCGACGCCCGGTATCTCGGCGACCGCGCCGCACTTCGCGCACCGGATGTCGTGGTGAGGCTCAGTGTTGAGGTCGTAGCGCACCGGCGTCTCCGACCAATGCTTCGCCTCGATTAGCCCGATCTCCTCCAGCACCGAGAGCGCCTGATAAACGGTACCCAAAGCCACCCTCGGGTTCCTCTTCTTGACGGCGAGGTAGACCTCCTCGGCCGACGGATGCCCCTTACAATCCCGGAGCGCGTCGAGCACAGCCCGCCTCTGCGAAGTCAGCGTGTAACCCGAACGCCGAAACTTCTCGCGCATGTCGCGTTCGAGCATGCTCACCATGGCAGATTCCTTTCGTTAATAATAACCATTCCTGAAAAAAGTCTATCACACCCCGCCGTGCAATCCGGGTGTAGCATAACCAGGATGAGCCTGCTAGTAAACGCTTTCGTCAATCTCATACGGTTGCTGGGTAACGTCCGCCGGGCCCTCCGGCGTCCGCCGGACTTTGTCTGGCTCTCCGTGTCCGGCACTCTCCCCGAGTTCGAGCCGTCGAGGCGAGGTGTTCTTCGCCGCCGCCTGGCTCCTCGCACCCTCGCACCGAGCCTCCAGAGCATCCGCTCGCGCCTCCAACGCATTCTGGTGAACGGTCGCGTCCAGGGCGTAATCCTACGCGTCGAAGACCTCGACGCCGGATGGGCCGTCCTCGAAGAACTACGCGAAGAGCTTCTCGAGTTCCGCTCCAAAGGCAAGAAAATCGTAGCCTATCTCCAGGACCCGGACACTCGCTCCTACTACCTCGCCTCGGCCGCCGACGAGGTCTACGCTGCCCCGCTCTCCACCCTCAACGTTACCGGCCTGCGTGCACGCGTCAACTTCCTCAAAGATGCCCTGGCCAGCGTCGGCCTGACCACTGAAGTCATCGCCGTCTCGCCTTACAAGAGTGCCGCCGATACCATCTCTCGCTCCGACTTCTCCAGAGAATCGCGCGAGCAAGTCGAGAGGCTCCTCGACGCTCGGTTCGATGAGGTTGTGGAGGCCATCTCCGCTGGTCGCGGCATCCTCCCCGGCGAGGTTCGTGACCTCATAGATCACGCTCCCCACCCGGCCAACGAAGCCGTACGGAACGGGCTGCTCGACGGCGCTCTCTACGAAGACGAGCTGCCAGGTAGGCTCGCCGCTGGTGTCGATAGTGAGAAGCCCGTGAAGCTCGCGGAGTGGGGGACGGCCAGCAAGGCGCTGCGCGTACAGTACCGTAGCCGTAGGGCACGGCGGGTCGTGGGGGTTGTGAGTATCGAGGGGGCGATACGCCGCGGGCGAAGCCGCAAGCTTCCGGTGCCGCTACCCTTGCTCGGGCGGGAGCAGGCGGGGAGCGACTCGGTCGTGGCGGCGTTGCGGGTAGCGGAGAAGAGCCGCCGCGTCGCCGCCGTCTTGCTTCACGTGGACTCCCCCGGCGGCGATGCGTTAGCCTCCGACCTGATCTGGCGCGAAGTCCAGCGCATCCGCTCCAGGAAACCGGTAGTCGTCCTCATGGGAAACGCGGCGGCCTCGGGTGGCTACTACGTCGCAGCGCCAGCCAACTACATAGTCGCCCGCAAGAACACTACAACCGGTTCGATCGGCGTGATCCTCACCCGCCCCGTGGCCGCTGGCCTCTTCGATAAACTAAAGGTCCACCCCGTTAGCATCGAACGCGGCGCCCACTCCAACCTCCTCGACCCGCGCCGCCCACCCACCCCCGACGAGCTCGCTGTTCTCCGCACACAACTCAACACCTTCTACGACGGGTTCAAGGACCGCGTCTCTTCAGGCCGTAACCTGCAACCCGGTGCCCTCGAAGAGATCGCCGGTGGCCGGGTCTGGACCGGCGCCGAGGCGCTCGCACTCGGCCTCGTGGACGAGACCGGCGGTCTGCGCACTGCCCTGCACAAAGCGCGAGAACTCGCCAACATCTCCGACGGTCCTGAAGTGCTCGTTAGGATACAGCCCCCCGGTGGAACACGCCCCACGCCCGGAGACCCGGTCGGGGAGGCCGTGGACGCCATGAGCGGTGCTTTCTCCGACCTGATGAAGGCGCCTCGCGTGTGGGCGCTGGCGCCCTACGAGGTCTCTGACGGCTGATAGTATCTGTTCCTGCTGTACAGCGTCGAACGGAGGTGGAGCACAGCGATGCGTAACCCGACATTAGCAGCGGTTTTGAGCGCGCTCATCCCCGGCATCGGGCAGCTCTATAACGGCCGCATCCTCGCCGGTATTCTCTGGCTCATCATCACGCCGGGGCTCTGGATTGGCTCGGGTGGCCTGCTCGGATGGGTATGCCACGTCATCTCAGCCTACACCGCCTACAGCTACGCGCGCGATCATCGTGTGCGCACCTGAAGCCCTCGTGAACGCGAGCATGAAGAAAGGCGTAGACAAAAGGGCGATGTCCGTGCTCTCGGCCGGGCACCTGTTCACGGACGTCAACCAGGGGGCCGTTGCCGCCCTGGTGCCGTTCCTCGTCGCCGAGCGTGGGCTCTCGCTGGCGGCGGCGGGCACGTTGGTATTGGCGGCCACCCTTAGCTCTTCGATCGTGCAACCACTCTTCGGCTACTTCTCGGACAAGATGCCCCTGGCGTCCCTGATGCCGCTCGGGCTCATGCTTGGCGGAATTGGCATCGCGCTCGTCGGCGTCGCCCCAAGCTATCCCCTGATCCTGCTGTGCACCGTGATCTCGGGCCTCGGTGTCGCCGCGTTCCACCCCGAGAGCGCACGCTTCGCCAACTACGTCTCGGGCTCTTCGGAGAACCGCGCCCGCGGCATGAGCTTCTTCTCCGTCGGCGGCAACGCCGGTTTCGCCCTCGGCCCCGTCCTTACCACCCCGCTCGTCCTCTACTTCGGTCTCCCCGGAAGCCTTTTCCTCGCCCTTCCAGCCCTCTTTATGGGCCTCATACTTTTCCAGGAACTGCCCCGACTCCTGACCTTCCGCCCCGAGGCTGTTGAGGCAGGCGGCAAGGAGATCTCCGCCCAGCCGGAGCAGTGGGGGGCGTTCGCGCGCATGGTCGCGGTGGTCACCATGCGCTCGTTCCTGTACTTTGGGCTCGTCACGTTCGTAGCGCAGTACTACATCGAGGTGCTCGGCTCCTCCGCGGCCCTTGCGAACGCGGCGCTCTCGGTGATGCTCTTCGCCGGGGCCGCTGGCACCCTCGCCCTTGGACCCGTGGCCGACCGTGTGGGTCGTCGTACCGTGCTTGCGGGCTCGATGCTCGTTCTCGCACCTCTGATCTACGCTTTTACGCTCTCGGGGCCTCTCTCGGGGATGCTGGTCCTTGCTCTTATCGGCGCCGCCACGGTGGGGACGTTCGGGGTTACGGTCGTGATGGGCCAGGAGTACCTGCCAGGGCGCATTGGGGTCGCGGCAGGCATCACGCTCGGTCTCTCCATCGGCATCGGTGGCCTCGGCGCCCCATTCCTCGGTGTCATTGCCGACAATTACGGCCTCCCCACGATGGTGCTCACGCTCGCCGCTTTGCCACTCGTCGGCCTCGCGCTCGCCCTGACCCTGCCTCGCGCAATGGGGGCGCACCCCAAAGCATAAGTGTCGTAGTCATGCGCGTCCTGTGATAGAAGTACCGGTAATCTCTTTGGTCTCGGATACCATGAATGGGACAGGTTGCTTCCGTTGTAGAAAGGTTCGTATCATCCTTTGAGGATCTTTGGCTCTCTAGGCCGTCTGGTCTATCGTCATCGCTGGGCCGTCGTGCTCGTCTGGGGCACGCTCATACTGGTAAGTGCGTTCTTCGCGCCGGGCCTCTCTGACCGCTTGAAGGGCGGTGGCTTCGAGGGTGCGGACTCCGATGCCGAGAAGGTCCAGGACATCCTCGCGGAAGAGTTTGGCGCGTCGCCCTCGACCATCACCGTAGTCTTCGACGGAGAAGGGTTGGAAGCGCAGAGCGACGAGTTTCGGGAGGCCGAGGACGCGGCGCTGGATCAGGTAAGGGAGCTAGACGCGGTCACTGAGGTGTTCTCCTACTCGGAGAGTCAGGACCCGAGGTTCATCTCCGAGAGCGGTGAGAGGAGCTACGCGCTCGCGAGCTTCGACGTACCCATAGACCAGGCGCAGGGACTCGCCGACGAGGTGCGCGGCGCGGCGCGTAGCGACGAGCTTACTACCTACGTTACCGGGGCGCCAGCCGTATATCTGGACATCACCGAGGCCAGCAACGACGATGTCCGGCGGGCCGAGGAGTATGCGTTCCCCGTGGCTCTCGTTATCTTGATCGTCGCCTTCGGGAGCCTCGTAGCGGCCGGCGTTCCGGTCCTGATCGGGGGCGCCAGCGTCGCCGTTACCCTGGCCGCCCTGTACTTCCTCGCCGGTGTCTACGATATGTCTATCTTCGTCTTTACTATCTCCACAATGCTCGGTCTGGGCCTGGGCATAGACTATGCTCTCTTCGCCGTGAGCCGCTTCCGCGAGGAACTCGAACATTACCCGGTCTCCGAGGCGGTGCCACGCACCGTCGAAACAGCCGGGAGAAGCATCTTCTTTAGCGGCACCGCCGTCCTCATCGGCCTTATGGGGCTCCTGTTCTTCCCGTATATGTTTATGCGTTCGATAGGAGTCGCCGGCATCCTCGTCGTCTTTGTCTCCGTCGCCGCCGCGCTCACGCTCCTTCCGGCGGTCCTCGCTATTCTGGGGCACAAGATCAACGCGCTCTCCGTCCGACGCCGCCGCACCGAAGGTAACACAGCAGGCGCTAGCCTCCTGGCTCGCGGCGCGGAACTAGTGATGCGTCGCCCGCTGATCGTGCTGGTTCTGGTAGGCGCCATACTCACCGCTCTCCTGTACCCGGCGACATACATGCAGGTCGGTGTCCCCGAAGCCACCGTACTCCCCACCAGATACGAATCCCGCGCCGGCGACGATATCCTGAAAAACGACTTTGACTACGCTGCTCTCACCCCCATAGAAGTCGTCGCCACCCTCCCGGACGATCCTGCGAGCACCGAGGGACTGCAAAGTATCCAGGCCCTCGGCGAGAGCATTGAGGTCACGGAAGGCGTCGATCGGGTCGAGAGCCTCTACACGATCGGCGAAGAGGCTGCCCGCGAATACGCGACGGGCCTGGACACAGCCCGCGAAGAAGCCGAGGCCGAGGCGGCCAGCCGGGTAGACGAGGCTGTCGAGGAGCAGCTAGAGACGTTGCGCGGGCGGTCCGGCGTGCTCCCGTCCGGCGTAGAGGAGCGAGTACGCGCGGAGGCCGAGAGTCTCGCCGCGGAGGAACTGGAGAGTCAGCTCCCCGAACTCCCGGAGGGAGTAAACCCCGACGGCACGGCGACCCCCGAAGGAATTGCCAACGTGCTGGCGCTCCCGGAGGTGCGGGAGTCGGGGGAGGTGGAGAGCGCTCTGAGCTTCTACACGGCCGGTGAGAGGGCGCTCGTGCGGGTGGTCACCAGTAGCAGCCCGTACGTCGAGGAGGCGCGGGCCACGGTGGGGGAGGTGCGCGCCGTCGAGCCGCCGGAGGGGACCAGTTTTATCGTCGGCGGGCTCCCGGCCGGGCAGAAGGATTTCATCTCCAACCTGTACGGGAACGTACCGTATGCCGTCGCTTTCGTGCTTGGGGTGACATATATCGTGCTCTTCCTTACCTTCCGCTCCGTGTTCATCCCGCTGAAGGCCGTGATCGTCAACATCCTCAGCCTTACTGCGAGCTTCGGGGCTATTGTCTTCGTCTTTCAGGACGGGAACCTCTCTGGACTTCTGGGCTTCACGCCCCTGGGCTTCGTGGACGCGACGCTGCCGATCCTGATGTTCTGTACGATCTTTGGCGTTTCGATGGACTACGAGGTCTTTCTGCTCTCCCGCATCCGCGAGGCCTACGAGTACGGCGAATCGAACACCGCGAGCGTCGCCAAAGGTCTCGTCGCAACCGCCGGTATCATAACCTCGGCTGCCGCCATTATCGTAGTCGTCACTGGCGCCTTCGCCTTTACCGGCATCATTACTACCAAGGCTATCGGCCTGGGTCTCGCCGTCGCCGTCTTCGTGGACGCGACTATCATCCGCGTCCTCCTCGTCCCCGCCACCATGCGCATCCTTGGCGACTGGAACTGGTGGCCCGGCGGCCGCAAAACGAGCGTCTTCAGAGAGAAACATCCACCCGATCCCGCGCTAACTAGCCAACGCAACGACGAGCAAGCCTCTACGAAGCGCGCTGGAAAGCAGCGGGTCGCCTCCGAGACCGTACCTCCTTCTAAAGCCGGCGTCCGTCAAGAAGAAGCGCGAGGGGTGGCCTATGATGTCTCTCCAGTGAACCGGAGTGCAAGACGACCCCGACCCGGTAGGGCTCATATGGACGGTTTGCGCCGCCTCGATATCAAGTTGCGCCAGACCAGGGAATCGACCAACGGTAAGCCGGCCGGGGCGGGGGATAACGGAGGAACTCACAACTCCGGGACCATCCATAAGGAGGAGCAGGGGCGCGAGCCCTGGAACCGCTAGTTGGTAGCCAGCGTTCTAGTCTATCGTTGATGCTTGTCAGGATCGATTCTTGATACTAGTGCTGAACCGGTCTAAACTCCGTTTATGAGTGAGTTCGAGCAGTTGCTAAGGAGTCGGGGGTACCGACTAACGAATCAGCGGCGTACGATCGTGCGGGAGCTCGAGGGCAGCCGGCATGTGTCTGCGGAGGAGATCTACGACCGGGTCAAGGGGGGACATCCGGAGTTGGGGCTCTCCACTGTGTACCGGACATTGGATCTGTTGCACGAGCTTGGGATCGTACGTAAGGAGGATTTCGGGGAGGGGTATTCGCGCTACGAGCTCGCGACGGAGCGGATGCACCACCACGCACGATGTGAGGAGTGCGGCAAGGTCATAGAGTTCAACGAAGAGCTTATGGAGTACCTGGCCCTACAGGTCGAACGCGAGACCGGCTTCGTCACGGACTGGCATGAGATCACCTTGCACGGACGCTGCAAGGAATGCTCTTCGTAGAGCTAACTCCAGCTAGCTACTCATCCTTTCCCTGGTCCTCTTCCCCGAACGCCCACACAACGGCCGCGACACCAAGCAGTGCGCCACCCGCGACATCCGACGGCCAATGCACCCCGACGTACACTCGGCTTACTAATAGCGTCAGTAGCGCCAGCGTTATCCCGGCCCGCAACACGCTGTTCCTGCTCAGAAGATAGGTGGCGCCGAGGAGGATCGTGGCGCGGAGCGCATGTCCGCTGGGGTACGGATAGGAGTAGTCGACGGCTACTACTGGGACGGAGTCTCCTATTCGAACGAAGTCCGGCGGGATCGGAGGGACCGGTAAGAATTGCTTGAGCAGGTACTCCAGGAGACCGGTGATCAGAAACGCAAGCAGCAACCGTGCCACGAGCCGTCTCCGGCCGCTCAAGAACAGCCCCGTCACGAGCGCGAATAGTAAGAGAGCCGTAAGCTCCAGGCTTCCGAGGGCGGAGCAGAGGCTGGCGATAACGTCGAGAGAGTATGAGGGTCTGCTCTGGGCGGCCTGGATCAGTAGCGAGTCCGGACCCTGGAGCAACCCGGTCCCGGCTGCCGCGGAGAGCAGAACGAAGGCCGTCCCAAACAGCCAGAGAAGACCAAGGTTGACCGCGCTCTTCAAGGTCGTCGAAGATTACCAGACAGGACAACGAGGAGGGACCGGGTTCTTGACCCAGCCCCTCGAAATACGGCTTCTCCTTTGTTTGGTCTAGGCTACGGCGTCGCGCAGGATGCGCCCGTACTCGCCGCCCTTGAGGATGCGCTCCGCCTCGCGCTGGAGCTGGCGGACGCGCTCCCGGGAGATCTCCAACTCATCACCTAGCTCGGCGAGGGTGGCCGGGTCCCTGTCGTCCAGGCCGTAGCGGCGAACGAGCACGTAACGCGCCCTTTCGGGGAGGCGCTGAATGGCTTCCTTGAGGTGAGTGGTCTCCATCTCGCGCATGACCTCGCCCGGGGTGTCGGAGGCTCTCTCGTCCTCGACGAAATCCCCGAGCTGCGAAGACGAGGCATCGTCGGAGCCGATGGGCTGGTCCAGGCTCGTGGCGTCGGGCATCGCTTCCATCGTGAGCCTGACTTCGTCCATGCTCCACTGCAGGCGTCCGGCGACCTCTTCCGCGGTCGGCTCGCGCTCCAGCTCCGCGGAGAGCTCGTTGTATGCGCGGGAGACTTTGCGGATCTTCTCGGTCATATGCACCGGTACACGGATGGTGCGCCCCTTGTCCGCTACGGCGCGCTGCACGGCTTGGCGGATCCACCACGTCGCGTAAGTCGAGAAGCGGTAGCCGCGGTCGGGGTCGAACTTCTCGACCGCCTTCATCAACCCTATGTTGCCTTCCTGGATCAAGTCCTCGAAAGGTAGCCCGTAGCCGCGGTACTTTTTGGCGACCGAGACTACAAGCCTCAGGTTCTTCTCGATCAGCTTCCGCCGCGCTCTCTGCTCACCGCGCTTGGCGGCGTTAGATAGGTCGATCTCCTCCTCGTGTGTGAGGAGATCGCCGCGTCCGATGTGCGCCAGATACTTAGCCAGAAGTTCAGGCGTCTCCGCCTCTCGCTCGGCCCGACTCTTCTCGTTCTTCTTCTCTAAGTTCGTGGTCATGTCGACCTCCGGAAAATATTAAAGTCTGAAACCAGTTCTAAAAACTACTCTTGATCTGTACCAATTTCTGATACTTTTAAACTCCCTTTCGCTGCTCAATTTTCAGGATCTTCTCGATGTTCTGCTATATACGCGTCGGGTGCCGATAAAGTTTCGTTTTGGCGGGAGATCGGTGTAGCGGTTTATACTTGTGGCCATGAGAGATGTAGAGAGAATCGCGGAGGAGATAAGGGGCGGTCTGCCCGACATCCTGAGTAGTTGGCGGGAAGCGAGGAGTAGCGCCGCCGACGAGACTTCCTACCCGGATCTAGTCGAGAGGATCGGGCGTTTGCTGGAGATCTTTACGGAGTTCTTGCAGAGTCCGGCTTCTATCGAGCAGTTCAGCCGTGAGGGAGCGACTCGTGCCATGGTACAGGAGATAACCGCCCGCCAGCGCGAGGTAGGGCGTGATGCGGTCGGGGTTATAGAGGACTACGCGGCGCTGCGGCGTTGTGTCTGGCAGCTTGTCGAGGAGAGGGTAAACCTCTCGGAGTTCGATGGGAGCGAGGTATCGCACTTCTTCGTCAAGCTTATGGGAGCTTCGGACTGGGTGACGGAGGCAGGTCTCCAGGCGTTCGACGACCTGGCGCATCAGGACATGGAGAGCGCGCTGGGCCAGGCGGCGGCCACCGATCTCCTGACCGGACTGCCGGACCAGGATCTCTTCAACCGGCGGCTCCTGCCACGGGCGCTCCAGGATTACGACCGCGTGGCGCTGGTGATCTTCGATATAGCGGACTTCTCGGATACCGTGGTGGCGGAGGGGGTCGCGCGAGCGCGCGAGGCCCTCTTGGGTCTAGCCGCCGCCGTGCAGGCGGTGCTCCCGGAGGACGCTATTAGCGCGCGGTTTGGCGACGACGAGGTCTGCGCCGTCCTGCCCGGTATCAGCGCCGAGGACGCCTATGAGCTGGCGGAGGAAGTGCTGAGACGGGTCACGGAGGGTCCGGAGGACCTGCTCGCTGATGCCGGGGTCGCTGAGTACCCGGGCCATGGAGAGAACACCGGTGAGCTACTCAACGCCGCGTTCAAGGCGCTGAACGTAGCCAAACGCGTCGGTGGCAGCGGCATCGTCGTGGCGCACTGACGAACGGTAGGGGCTGAACATGTTCGCCGTATTCAACCGCCTACAGGTGGAAGAGGGAGCGGCTGATCAGGTGGTCGAGCGGTTCGCTAATGGCCGGGGCTACGTGTAGGATTTTCCGGGCTTCTTTTCGATAGAGGTTTTGAACTCCGAAGTGGGGGACGAGGTGCTGGTAATTGCTCGCTGGCGAGACTAGGACACTCTCGACTCTGGATTCATAGCGAGGAGTTCTATACACCGTCCGCACTAGCAGTGCCCCGACTTATCGTCACGGTCGTGAAGTAGAAGTGAGGCGCAGATACCCCCTATAGTGTGCGCGATGTGATCCGCTGAGCTCTCGACAACCCTGTTCAGCGTCTCAGTTTCCGAAACGGGCTACAGCAGTCCTAGAGATGCGGTCTATTCCCGCTTATCACGCAAAGATTACGCAACTTTTTTGTGACGGTGAGCTTCGATCTTGTGCAGGTTGTTAGTATCTCAGCCTGATACCAAACTCCCATAGCAGCGATTTTTAGCATCTTTTCTTCTCTTGCAGTGATAATCGACGAGTCGAGAAGAGGAGACCTATCCTGCCCAAATTATCACGACCAGATAAGGCATAGAACCGCCTTGCATACCGAGCTGAGGAGCCCAATACTCTCACATGTATTTCGACCTTGAAGGTCGACTAGAGGTGTATGTGATGGAGGGGGATAGGTGTTGTTTAGATCGAGAGTCGTACGATTGCCGTGGGCCGTGTTCCTGGCCTGCGGGCTACTGCTATTGTGCGCAGGGCGCGCCAACGCAGAGGAGGTGCTAGCCTCCTGGTACGGCCCTGGCTATTATGGACTGCCGACGGCGAGCGGCGAACCGTACGACGCCTCCGGTTACACCGCGTCTCATGAGACGCTGCCGTTGGGTACGGAATTAGAGGTGGGCTACGGGGGCAAGTCGGTCCTGGTGACTGTCAACGATCGGGGAGATTTCCCCGGCGAACGCGAGTTGGACCTCTCTCAAGCAGCGGCACAGGAGCTTGGTTTGACGGAAGCTGGCGTAGATTATGTGGAGGTCAACTACCCAATCGGCGGTGCTCAAAACGACGAAGCCCCGGTCGGGGGCTACCCAAGCTATGTGGGTGGCAGCACCGGTTCCGATATTGATGGCCAAGCGGGCCACTCCATCGGCGCTGACGCCCCTCCCGAGGTAACCCAAATCAACGGCCTGGTAGGCGATGGTACAAGTTCTCCAAGCTACTCGGGAGGTGGCAGTGCCACGGCACCGGGTACTGTTCGGGACGAGGCTAACGAAGAGATGCTTGAGCCCCTTAACAGGTTGCCTCAGAACGAGTTGACTCAGAATGGGCTGCCGCAGAACGGGCTGCCCCCGGACGAGCTGGCGCAGGGTGGGGGTTTCAGTGCAGGCACCCCGTACGGAGCAAACGACCGGGAGCTCGTGGCACAGCCAAACGAGATCGGTACGGGGGGCTACCCTCCTGTGCAACCGTACGGGATCGACACCGGTTTTATCGGGCGTCAGGAGGGCTTCCTCCTGGATGCGTACGTCCCTGACCCGGAGTTTAGTAGGAGCGGGGTTACAGTTGGGACGGGCGTGGACATAGGTCAGCGGAGTGCGGCGGATATCCAGGCTCTGAACATCCCAGAGGCGCTGAAGCAGAAGTTGATACCTTACGCTTTGCTGACGGGGCAGGACGCCGTCAACTTCTTGGCCAACCGTCCGCTACGCCTGACCGAAGACGAGGCGTACGCTCTAGACCAGGCGGTGGCCCAAGATATCTTTGGGGATGTAGCGACCCTCTACGACGCGGCTGCTACCGGAGACTCGTTCTTGGAGCTTCCCTTGGAGGCTAGGACAGCCCTCGGCGACGTGGCTTACCAGTACGGACCCAACCTGGCGCAGCAGCTGCCTGATTTCTGGGGCGATGTCACGCAGGGACGTTGGGACGAGGCGACACAGACTCTGAGAGATTTCGGCGACCGCTACCCGGAACGCCGGAACGAGGAAGCGGACCTCTTGGAGCAAGCGATTGGGCGCGGGGATCTCGCCTCCTACCTGGTACAGCCGGGAGATACCCTATCCGGCGTTGCCTCCCGGCGGGGAGCCTCCGCCGAGTACCTGGCTGCGCGTAACGGCCTTCCTGATCCCAACGTCATTTACGATGGCCAACCGCTCTATTATTGAGAGTACTTCAAAGCGCGTACGGTTGAATGGCGCCTGTTGTCGTTGATGTAGCATATGCTTCCGCTATTGTGGCGAAGGATGAGATCGCGCAAGTATTTCACACCCTTCTCCGGCTCACCAACGCCTCAGGAGAGGGCGGGACTGAGAGCCGTGCTTGCGCCGTTTGGGGGTAATGAGCTCTGTGCTACTCTCCAGAATGAGTATAGAGGAAGCCAACGAGCCAGCGCAGCAGCAGCTGCGTCACTTGGCGTAGGGCCTGCAGGGCCTGTGGATCACGCTGGGGAGTTGGGTATCCTGAGTCTGGAAAAGATGTTGGCCAAATCGGCGTCGCTATGGTCAGGACGTTGAATAGGGCAGAACGTGCCGGTGGCAGTGGCATCGTCGTGGCGCACTAAAGAACGAGAGGTCCTGAATGATCGCTGTTGTTAATCGTCTGCCGGTGAAAGAGGGGGCGGCCGATCAGGTCGTCGAGCGGTTCGTGAATAGTCGGGGGAACGTGCAGGGGTTTCCGGGCTTCGTCTCTATGGAGGTCCTGAACTCTGAAGCAGGGGACGAGGTGCTGGTGATTACGCGCTGGCAAGACAAAGACGCCTTTGACTCCTGGGTTCATAGCGAAGAGTTCAAGAAAGCTCACGCCAGAGGCGGCGCTGGAGAGCTGATGCGGGGGCACCCGCAGATGAGTACCTACGAGGTCGCTATCGAACGCGAGCCATCGAGCGGCTCAGCTTAGAGACGACACCATCCCGCGGCTCTTCCGGGCGTGGAATGGCCTTCCGTCAGACCAGGGTGACCGGGAAGGAGACCACAGTCTCAGCCTTGGGGGGCTGATAGTGGCCCTTGCCAAGCACGCCAAAGGTAATCGCCAAGAGCATGATCAAGACGCCTATCATGAAAAGGTACGCTACGCGCTCTCGCACTCCATCTCCCTTATACAGGATTCTACTGTCCTGTATTCTACCCTAACTGCATCCGCCTTATGTTAATAAGGGAACAGGGTGGGTAGGAGCCTTGCACTGGTACCCTCTTCGAGGCTGTACTCAAGGCTAAGCTACGGACGTGGTGTACAATATTAGTGTCTATAGCAGACTCCTTTAGAGGGATGGCGCAGCGAGCTTTGAATCTCGACGTACAAGAGATGGGTGGTATTGGTGAGCGCTGATCTCGCGTTGAGTGAGTATGGCGAGTTGCAGGAACAGGAGTGCCGGGAGCTTCTGGAGATCCTGAGAAACATGGGTATCGCCTCGGCTGACAGGGTCTACCAGCCAGGGGACGCCATCTACAACGAGGGCGAGTATGGTGATGCTCTGTACGTCCTGATCTCCGGGGTCGTGAAGTTGTTCAGGCCGTACTCTGGGACCAAGGAGGCAACCCTGCGACTCCTGAAGCAATGGGACATCTTCGGACACCTCGCGTTCTCCGGCGAGACCAAACAGCGTGCCTACGCCGAGGCGGTGACCGAGTGCAAGGTCACCAAGGTACCGAAGATCTTTATGGAGCGTGCCATCCGCCGGGAGCCACGCGCGGCCCTGAAGATGATGACGCTCCTGGAACTCAGGCTTGTACAGTACGAGGAACTCGTGCGCTGTCTACTCCCCCGCGAGACCGAGGTCCGGCTGGCGAACCTGCTGCCCATCCTCGCCCGCAAGTTCGGGGAGAGGGACGGACCCGCCGTGACCATTGACCTTCGCCTCACCCACCAGGACCTCGCCGCCATGGTCGCCTCGACCCGCGAGTCCGTCACTAAAGTCCTCAACGATATGCGTAACCGTGGCGTCCTCGAAACCGAAGCTGGACGCATTACCCTCAAGGACTACGCTGCCATGGAGCGACTGAGCCGGACGTAAGAGGACGTTCAGCAGATAGTCGTCTCTTCGATAGCTGTTTAGCAACAGCTATCGAAGAGACGACTAGAGGAGTTAGGCTATACCCGCACCTCGCGTTGTCCGGTACACTGTGAGCCTGGAAAATTGGCTGCGGGGGACTGCGGCCGAGCAGAAAAATGCTGATCGCTCACTGCTGACTTCTTAGAAAGAGATACCGGACGTGCTGGAGCTTATAGAGGCAATATTCCTGGGGATAGTGCAAGGGCTCACGGAGTTCCTGCCTGTCTCCAGTTCCGGGCATCTGTTGCTCGGGCAGTATTTTTTGGGTCTGGACCAGGAGAGGTTCGGGTTGTCTTTCGACGCGGCGATACACACGGGGACCGTGCTCGCCGTCGTCTCGTTCTTCTGGCGCGATCTCGTGGGGATGTTAATGGCCTTTCTACGTTCCCTGCGGGGGCCGGACTTCTCGGACGTCCAGCAGCGGATGGCGTATCTGATTATCGTAGCTACCGTTCCCGCTGGCCTTATCGGTTTCTTTTTCGAGAGCTTCTTCGAGACGGTGGTCCGTTCGCCGTGGGTCGTCGTCTTCAACCTGGTGCTGGTCGGGGTGCTGTTTATCGTCGGGGAGGCCGTCGGTAGCCAGAGGCGCCAGGCGTCCAAGCTCGGCTTTAAGGAGGCCGTCTGGATCGGGCTGGCCCAGGCCACAGCCCTTATCCCCGGTATCTCCCGTTCCGGGGCTACTATCACCCTGGGGCTCTTCCTGGGCCTGCGCCGTGACGAGGCGGCCCGGTTTTCGTTCCTGATGAGCGTACCAATAACCGCCGCCGCGGCACTCTTGAGCGTCGGTGACGCGGTGAGCGAGCGAATAAGCGCTTATGACGCACTCCTCTTCACCGCCGGCTCCGTCTCCTCTGCCATCGTGGGATACCTCGCGATTCGGTTCCTCTTGAACTACCTCGTCGGCCACAGCCTGCGAGCCTTTGCCTACTACCGGTTCGGCCTCGCCGCGGTCGTGGTCGCCCTGCTACTCTTGCTCTAACACTTTGACACGACGGTGGAGGATTGGTGCTTTAATGCGTATCGTGCACGCTCGAAGGATAGTAAGCCTCGAAGTACGCGGGAACTTTCGTCCGGACGAGGGGCGATTTACCCGGGAGAGACGCGCCCGCGCCTAGCGTGATCTTGTCTCTCCACAAACTATCTCGTGCACGTTACGAATACCGAAGGAGGACTTTCTCCAGCATGTTTGCTCCAGACAGTTGTAGTGTCGTAACTCTTTGTGTGATGAGGGGTGCTCATGTTCGCTAAGGAAGATGGTGGGGGGACGCCTGAGGAGATGGAGGGTTTGCGGGACGGCATCGACGCGGTAGACGCGGAGATCGTTCGGCTCCTCGACGAGAGGGCGCGGCTAGCACGCCGGGTCGGGGAGTTGAAGATCGCAAAGGGCCTGGACGCCTACGTCCCTTCCAGGGAGCGCAAGGTCCTGGACCGGGCCAGCGACTTGAGCCGGGGGGACTTCCCGAAGGCCGGACTCGAAGCGGTCTTCCGGGAGATAGTCTCCTGCTCCATCTCACTGCAGGCGCCGTTGAAGATAGGGTATCTGGGACCGGAGTCTACTTTTACGCACGAGGCGGCGCGGCGGGCCTTCGGGACGAGCGTAGACCTCGAAGGGTACGCGACGGTTGCTGAGGTCTTTGCGATGGTCGAGCGCGGCGAGGCCCAGCACGGGGTCGTGCCGGTGGAGAACTCGATGGAGGGGGCCGTGACCCACACCCTGGACGAGTTGATGGGCAGCCCTCTGAAGATCTGCGGCGAGGTCTACCTCCCGGTCTCCCAAAACCTGCTCTTCAAAGGGACCTCCCTCGAAGACGTGAAGGTCGTCTGCTCGCACCCGATGGCGCTGGCCCAGGCGGCTACCTGGCTGCGCCACGAGTTGCCTCACGCGATGTTGGAGGAGGTCGAGTCCACCGCGGAGGCGGCGCGACGGGCGGCGGAGGAGCCGGGGGTCGCCGCTGTTGGAAGCTCTCTAGCCGCCGAGTCTTACGGCCTCGAGGTCCTGGCCCGCAACGTGCAGGATGCCCGGACGAACGCGACGCGCTTTATCGTGCTCGGCTGTTCGTGGGCGGGGCCAACGGGGAAGGACAAGACGAGCGTCGTATTCTCGTTCAAGGACCGGCCCGGGGGCCTGCGCGACGCACTCTCGGCCTTTGCCGGTGAGGGGATAGATCTCAGGCGTATCGAGAGTCGGCCTAGCCGGCGTCGAGCCTGGACCTACGTTTTCTTCGCGGACTTCGAGGGGCATCCGGAGGACGAGAAGGTGCAGCGCGCGCTGGCGAAGCTCGACGAGCACACTACGTACCTCACCCTGATCGGGGCTTACCCGGAGATACCGCCGCCCGGGGGACCGGGAGCGTAGGCACCACTCTGGACTTCAAGGCCGCCGCGCGCCTCGTCCTCCAGGAGGTCGGTCACCCCCTGCACTACACTGACATCACAGAGCTTGCCCTCGAATCCGGGTACCTGAAGAGCCGCGGCCGCACCCCCCACAACACCATGCGCGCCCGGCTCTCCGTTGACGTGCGCGATAACGAAGAGAGTCCCTTTCTCCAGACCGCCCCGGGTGTCTACGGTCTCAAAGCCCTCGCCTCCTGACGGCTCGCCCGGCACGCGGCGGGACTATGGAGATAATATTGTATATTGGTAGCATGAAAGCATCTTGTAAGAGTAAGTAAGGGGTTGTGATGACGGAAATAGCATCTGGCGGGGCGCTGGAAGCGGCCGCCTGGAGGTTGCGGAACCTGGACGATTACGAGGCGAGGTTGGAGAGGGCCGCGCGCAGGGTGGATGAGTTGGCTCGCGGGCGAGAGACGGCGGCGCTGGTGGTCTACGAGTCTGTCTTGACCAGGAGTGGCCGCTCGCTCGAGGAGATCAGGAGGCTCGTACGGGAGTTCGTGGAGACCTTCGAGGATGAGGAGGAGGCGCTGACGATCCCGCGCGCCAGCGGCATCCTAAACGTCGAGGGCGAAGAGTGGTTCTTTGGAGACGAGTCCCTGAGGAGGATGGCGGGCCAGCTCCTGGGCCAGTTCCAGCACCGGGTGGCTCAGTACAACTACGTGGATGAGAGCGAGGTCCTGAGGCGCTGGGCTGATTCCTATGACACCCGTCTCTTTATCCGGCGACGCATCCACGAGACCGAGCCCATAGCCGGCGTGGTCCCGGGCGTCGACCTGGCTCTGCTCCAGTCCCTTCGCGTCGCGGCCGGTGGTGACACCGTCGTGCCCTCTCCGGAGATTGCCCGGGTCCTCGTGGCCCTCGGCGCGCTCGACGAGGAGACGTTCGGGGACGACTACGAGGTCCTCGCCGCCGCGGAGGGCCTCTCCCTGCGCCTGGACCTACCCGCTCCACTTGCTGCCGAGATGCTCCGAGACCTCGCCCGCGAGGACCGGATCGAGTTCCCCGAACCCCCTCCCGAACCTTCGGCGGAGACCGGAGTAGAGGACGATGCCATAGACGGTGGGACGGATAGTAGGTCCGCGAGACCGAGTTCAGAGGACAGAGAGGACCGCCGGGCGGCGCGGCGAGAGGCGGAACGGGGCGATGAGCCGACCAGGGTACAGGACCCGCAGGCCAAAGACGCCCCTGGTGTCGACGAAGAAGGAGGCGGAGAGAGAAAAGCTCCGGCCGCGCCGGAGGACCCGCCGCCTGAGGCCGCGCCGGGAGCAGCGGACCAACGTCAGTAGCCCCCAAGTTCCGTTCGGTTCGGGGCGGAAAGCAGGGGGAGAGGGATGCTTAAAAACCCGTATCGGTGGTACTATGGTGTGAAGTACGGTTAATAATTCATAGTGGGTCTTATTCAAACCATACGGCAATAGAGATTCGGGCGGAGGTACACAAGGAGTTGTCGGTACTATGACGGATTCGAAGAAGCGCATTGCTCTGAAGCCGCACATCAAGCAGATCAGGGAATGGGTAGACGCGGGCAAGACGGACGACTGGATCGCGGACGCTCTGGGCACCAGTGCCTCCTCGGTGCAATCGTTCCGGTCCCGCAATGACATTTACCGCCGCGAGAGGGGTGCCCGCGAGCCGGTGAGCGTCTTCGAGGGTGTCCTCGATCACGGCGAGCGCGAAGGCTGGGGGATGTGGTTCGATCCCGCCGTGGCTGATGATCCCATTTGGAAGGAGCACTGGGCAGGCATCGAGTCCGTGGTGGTCAAGGTGGCCGAGGACGCGATCATCCTGGAGATCGCCGACGATGCCCGGCAGAGCCCCGCGCAGCACACCCTGCAAGAGAAGTTCGAGGCCAAGAACGGCTCCAGCGAACCGTACGCCGCCGCCGTAGAGACCACCCCGTTGCTCGACGGAGCCGCCGGCCTCGACGCCGGTGTAGCGGAGGCTGGCTCCGAGCCCGCGGAGCCTTCAGAAGCGGCTTCGGACTCGAACCGGGAGCAGGGCCGGGTAAAGTGGTTCGACCCGGAGAAGGGTTACGGCTTCCTGGTGCGCCCTACCGGCGAGGACTTATTCGTGCATCACTCCGAGGTCGAAGGTGAACCCTCTGCGCTCGAGCCCGGCGGCAATGTCGAATACGAAGTCGGTCGTAACGACCGCGGCCCGAACGCCCGCAGCGTCCGTCTCGTAGAGTAACGGCCCTACCACCGGTCGAAGCCAGATAAGCTACTCGGCCCGCGTTTGCCGCGTCTCTCCCCGCGGTAGATGGCTGGTAGAGGCAAGCTCCACGAGTTGTAGCGCGGTGTTATCGTCCGCCGGGTCGTGCAGCAGGCGAGTGATGGAGGCGTTCGCGGCGCGTTCGTGATCCGGCAATACCGAGGGGCCGAAGCGGTCGCGCAAGAACGCGCGCATTACGCCACCGTGGGAGACGACGATGATGGACCCGTCGCCGGATGGGTGGCGCGAGAGAATCTTCGAGAACGCCTTTTCGAACCGGCCCATTATCTCCTCGTCAGTCTCGGCGCCAGCGAAGGCCCATCGCTCTTCTTCGGGTAGGGCGAGGAACTCCTTGACAAACTCGGGGTTGTTGGTCTCCTGGTCGGCCCAGGTCCTTCCTTGCAGGATGCCGCCGTGGCGCTCCATGAGGCCCGGTATGGGGACGACTTCTCCAGGGAATTCGGCTTCGCGCGCGATGATTTGGGCGGTTTCGAAGGCTCGGGCGAGGGGGCTCGCGTAGATGCCGGAGATCTCGATCTGCTTCAAGGCCTGGCCTGCCTCCGCAGCCTGGCGGCGTCCCTCTTCAGAGAGGGGGAACTCTAGCTGACCCTGCCACACGCCGCTCGCGTTCGCGGTGGACTGGCCGTGACGTATCAGGATGACCTCTTGCTTGCTTGCGCCAGTAATCTCGGGACTTGCATGATTAAAGCTCATGCGCGTAACTTAGTGCATGCAGCCCGTTACGGCAAACCAGCGTGGTAGACGAGTCCTACATGCCGGCCCGACGAACAGTTTCCGTAATGCTAGAATCGACGCAGCTTTTGTTACCGAGGGGATGGGGGACCGCAGGCATGTTTTGGAGGCGTCGCGAGCAAGGAACGTCCGGGGTAAAGACGAGGGTCTCCGGCCCTCTGGCCGAGCCGGGGCGGGACCAGCCGGATCTGCCTCCCCTGCAGACCATCAAGCTGGAGCGTGGTGCCCCGCGGGCGGCTTCTATCTCTCGTATCGCCGAGGAGCTTGGGCGGCGCGGTGAGGAGATAGTCGAGCTCTTCAAGGAGGTCGTCTCTCCGACGGGCGCCAGGTCGGTCTTACCGATCCACCTGCGGCGCGGTGAGGAGGATATCTTTGTCGAGGTCGAGACTAGTGGCTGGGAGACTAAGACCGTCAACGGCGTGCTGAGGACAGCCGCCGTGCTTCGTGGTTCTGAGTACGCCGGCGCGACCTTCGAGGTACTTGGGGCTTATCCCGTACCACATCTCGTCCGGTACTTCTCCGGACGCTCGCCAGCGGCCTTGCTCCAACTGCACATCCTGCTCCGCGAAAACCCTAGAGACGCGTCGATCAACGCCGAAGCTTTCAGGGAGGCTGCAGTAAGTCACTGGAACACGGATCTAAACTACAACCCCAACGAGCTGCCCGCGGTCGAGAACCTGCTGCTATCCACGCTGAACGAGAGAACGCAGAGCGGCGAGAGCGCACCCATCCTCGACGCGCTCGTACGCGGCTACGGCTGCTACGCGGGAGAGGTTCTACGCCACCACACTACACCGCATAGCTCCTGGCGTCTGGTAGACGATTGGGGTGAGGGCCTCGTCGTCGAGTTCCCGGACGCTACCGCCGACCCTATCGGCAAGGCACGCGCCTTTCTAGAGAACGGCCCCGAGGACTCCGTCGCCTACTATGTCTCCTACGTGATGAAGGAGCTAAACGGCTAGCTCGTTTAGCTCAGACTAGGCGGCGAAGCGTTTGCGGAGCTCGCGGATGATGTGGGTGGAGTCCACGAGGACATCGTCGCCGATGGTGAGGATCGGGATAGCTCGCTGCCCCGAGAGCCGCATAACCTCTTCCCGGCCGTCGGCGTCAGCGTAGACTTCCTCGTAGCCGAGGTCCAGCCTGTCGAGCTCCTTCTTTACCCTGCGGCAGTACGGGCAGAAGTCACCGGTATAAAGCCTTATCCTGTCTTCTTGCGCCTGAGGCTGCGTCATGACGTTCTCCCTTCCAACGGAGATCTTGCTGTCTTCTTGCTTGATTCTTGCCGGAGCCTAGTAATTGTACTGCACTTGTACCGAACCTCCATACAATCGTGGGGAGGGGGTGTTGCTAACCTCGCGAGTCAGCCAACTCGACTATGAGTTCGATTTCCACGGGAGCGTCGAGCGGGAGTTCGGTGACACCGACGGCGCTGCGGGCGTGTAGCCCTCTCTCACCAAAGGCCTCTCCTATAAAGTCCGAGGCGCCGTTCATTACCCCGGGTTGGCCGTTGAAGCCGGCGGCCGAGGCAACGTAACCGGTGACTTTTACGACGCGGCTCACGTTCTCCAGGGACCCTGCCTCCGCCTTGACGGCGGCGAGAGCATTTAAAGCGCAGAGGCGGGCGGCCTCTTGTGCCTCTTCAATGGAGACCTCGCGGCCGACCTTGCCGGTATAGGGGAGTTGGCCTTCTTTTAAGGGGAGTTGGCCGGCGGTGAAGATAAGGGCACCGGCGCGGACTGCAGGGACGTAGGAGCCGGCGGGGTTGGGGACGGGCGGGAGTTCGTAGCCGAGGTCTCGCAGCCGGTCCTCCACGCTGTGTTGCACCTAGTTCAGCGCCCCCTCGTACTCGGTCGGGTCGTAGAGCAGCGGCTCGCTCGGCTCGTTGTAGGGTCCGTCGTAGGATTCCCCGGCGGTAACCTCGCCTATAAAGACGGTGTGGTCGCCCGCATGGGCGGTGTCCAGGACCTTGCAGTCGAGGTAGGCGAGGCAGTCGAGGAGGATGGGCGAGCCTCCGGGGGACTTGCCGTAGGGGATGCCGTAGAGCTTGTCGTGGTACTCGCCGCTTGTGTCGGCGAAGTGGGAGGCGATGTCTACCTGGTCCTCGCGCAGCACGCTCAAGGAGAACGTCGTGCTCTCCAGGATCACGTTGTGAGTGTAGCGGTCGTCGCGCACGCCGACTGCCACGCAGGGGGGGCGCTCCGAGACCCGGGCGACCCAGGACGCGGTCATGGCGGTCATCTCGCGGCCCCTCCTGGTACCGAGCACGTAGACACCGTGGCTTAGGTGGCCCATCGCGCTAACGATGCTGTCTCGATCTTGTTCCGTTCCGTCCACCACTCTGCCTCTCTTTTGGTGTGACGTATATTCTATCAACCCGTCCGGCAGTCGGGATGCTGTATGGGTCGCGTGGGTATAATCGCGCTCGTCTTGTGCTAAGAGGTCGTACAGGGGAGGGTTGGGTGGTGGGGGGTTGAGTGTTTCGCTGATCGGGATTGGGGTCTTGCAGACCGTGGTGTACCTGCTGTTCATCCGGGCGATAGACCTCTACGAGCGAGAGCAATTCCGGTATGTAATCCCGGTCTTCGTCTGGGGGCTTACGGTGGCGGTGGTGATCTCGCTGGTCTTCAACACCGTGGGCGCGGTGGCGCTGAGCGCGGTGGTCGATTCCCAGGTAGCTGACGTACTCACGGCGGTCTTCGTGGCGCCGGTAGTCGAGGAGTGCGCCAAGGGGCTGGCGCTCCTGATCGCTTTCGTAGTCGCCTCGCTTGTCTCCTTGCGACGGGGCGGCATCGAGTTCTCCGGCGTCATGGACGGGATCGTGTACGGTTCCGCAGTAGGGTTCGGGTTCTCTATTGTCGAGGATGTCCTCTATTACGCGCAGACTTACGCCGAGGTCGGTGAGCAGACCTTCGTGGTCCGGCGTTTCTTTGGGGGCTTCGGGCACGCGGCATTCACCTCGCTCACCGGAATAGGGATCGGGCTGATCCCCTGGGTACGCTCGG
Organism: uncultured Rubrobacteraceae bacterium; assembly: GCA_902806065.1. Lineage (GTDB taxonomy): Bacteria > Actinomycetota > Rubrobacteria > Rubrobacterales > Rubrobacteraceae > Rubrobacter_F. The sequence continues at coordinate 74,734 of CADCVE010000007.1, forward strand.
GTGCGTTGAAGGTTCTTTTGCCCATCATCGGGCTTACGGCCGCCATACTGATGCATGCCTTCTTCAACCTCTCGGCGACTCTCTTCGGGCCGCTGGCCTACGGTTTTCTATTCCTTGTGCTTGTACTGTACGTGGTTCTGATCGTGTTCTGGCTCTCGGTCGAGCGGCGGACCATCCGGGAGGAGTTGCGCGACGAGGTGGCGGCGGGCACGATCAGCGCGGCCGAGTACGCTATGTTGCCAACCTACTTCACCCGCACGTTCTACTACTTCGGCCTGATATTCGCCGGGCGCATCAGCGATTACCGCCGCGCCAGAAAGGTCCATGAGGCGGCCGTGAACCTCGCCTTCATCAAGCGCGTGGGCCGCAAACCCTACGCCACGCCTCAACAACACAAGGCCGAACTCCTCAGACGCCGCATAGCACAGCTCAGAGGCCGCACCTTGCGATTTCGCCCCTCGGCGGCCCCTTGAGGGAGATGGAGGCGACCGGCGTCGTCCTGGCGGGCGGAAGAAGTCGCCGGATGGGCCGGGACAAGCTCCCCCTGAAGATCGGCGGCGTTACCCTCCTCGACCGGGTGCACGGAGTTCTGTCGTCCCGCTGCGCGGAGGTCATGGTGGTCGGCGAGGGCGGAGCCGCTCTCGCCGGGGCGCACCGTATCCCAGACTTGAGACCCGGAGAGGGACCGCTCGCCGGTATAGAGGCCGGCCTACTCGCCGCTTCCCACCGGCGCGTCTTCGTCGCGGCGGGCGACATGCCGTTCCTTACAGGTGAGATCGTAGGTGGACTACTCGATCTTCTCTCTGAGGGCATCCAGGCTGTCGTGCCGAATATGGGCCTCGGGATACATCCCCTGTGCGCCGCCTACGCTCGAGAGGTACGGCCGGAGGTAAGCACGGCGCTGGATGGAGGCGTGAGATCCGTCAGGGAGTTCCTCCGCGGACTGCCGGACGTCATGTACGTGGGGGAGAGCCAGTTGCGGCGCTTTGGTGACCCGAACCTCCTCCTCACGAACGTCAATTCGCCCGAAGACCTCCTCCAGGCGCGCGCCGCGCTCGATGAAGGCATCGCTCGCGGCTAATGAAGGAAGCTGCACTAACGGCGGTACCCGATTCTCTGACTGGCGAGTTGCGGGCACTCGTACGGGTCTATCGTGGAGAGAGGGTATTCCCGGAGAGGGTGGTGGAGGTTCCTACAGTGGCGGCGGTGGTGCTGGGGGCGCAGGTTCTGGCCGGGGGGAGGCCGAGCGGTACGCTCCGGGCCAGGACGCTGCACGCGGCCCGGCTCTACGCTGATGGTGAGGTTACTCTCTTGATACCGACCGGAGGCGTTGGGGAGCATCCGCCGAGCGAGGCGGAGGTGATGTCGGGGATATTGCGGGAGGCGGGGGTACCGGAGAGGGCGATACTGCCGGAGGAGAAGGCGGAGAGCACACGGGAGTCGGCGCGCCTGGTAGCCGGGATGGCACGGGCGAGAGAGGTGCGGAACCTGGTAGTCGTCACGGACCCTTTGCATTGCGTGAGGACCGTTGGGGCGTTTCGGGCGGAGGGTTTCGAGGTGGGGGCATCTCCCGTGTATAGTAGCCCGATGTGGCAGGAGCGGGGCGAGCGCCGCAGGCAGTTTTTGCGGGAGATCGGGGCGGTCCTTTGGTACAGGATGAGACGCGGAAGGGCGGAGCGCAGAGCAGGATAGCGCTCCCGGCCGTGGCCGTCGGCGTGATCGCGGTTTCGGGCGCGGCGATTTTTATCCGCCTCGCGGACGCCCCGGCGCTCGCGGTTGGCTTCTGGCGCAACACGCTCGGCGTGCTCGTGCTCCTGCCTTTCGCACTATACCTGCAGGATGCGTTCCCGCGAGGGCGGGCACTATGGGTTGGTGTCGCCTCCGGGGTGGCGCTGGGGGCGCACTTTGGTTTCTGGGTCTCCTCCCTCGACTACACAACCGTGGCGGCGAGCGTGGTGCTGGTGTGCAGCCAACCGGTCTTCGTGGCGATACTGGCATACCTTATCTTCGGCGAGAGGACGTCTCCGTTGTCTTTCCTGGGGATACTGATCGCGCTCGGTGGGACGATGATCATAGCTTCTGAGGGCTCCGTAGGATCAGCGACGTTGTTGGGGAACGCACTCGCGCTGATAGGGGCGATAACGGTCGCTGCTTACGTCCTCATCGGACGCTCTCTGCGAACCACGGGCGTGGGCGTCCTGCCCTATTCGATAGTCGTCTATGCTTCGGCCTCCGCGACGCTGTTGCCGACGGCCCTGTTCGCCGGCGTGCCGCTGTGGGGGTACTCGGGTGAGACTTGGTTCTGGCTGTGGGTGATAACGCTCGGACCACAGATCTTGGGTCACACCGTCTTCAACTGGGCGCTCAAGTACGTCGATGCTTCCATGATCTCCGGCACGATCCTGGCCGAGCCTGTGGTCTCCGCGGCGCTGGCGTGGCTGGTCCTCTCCGAGAAGCCCGGCCTCGCGACGATCCTCGGCGGCGTAGTCGTCCTTGTGGGTCTCTACCTCCTGTTACGCGGCTACGAGAACAAAAACAAAGAGCTCCCCGCCGAGCCGGTGGCTTGAAGCTCTAACAAAGGCGTTCGGGATGATCCGGGGCTCCGAGCGTCCCGGATGGTAGCGAACGCTGTAACTGCCGGTAGCCCAAAAACTGATATTCTCACGACCGTGAGTAAAGACGCGCTTTGTGGAGGGGTTGTTGGGTCCGCTTAAAACAGGGTTCCGTTATGGCTTGGTGGCGGTGGTTATCGCGGTAGCCGCTGACCTGCGCTTCCTCTTTATAGACCCGGATGGGACACCGGATTGGATCCTCACTGTCTTCGAGGACTACCGTACGCGGCTTGCCCTCGCCTCTTTTCTCTTTCTGGCCATCCTCGCCGCCCTTCGCGTACGGCCAACCCGCCTTGACCCGGACGTTCCATACCGCTCCCTATTACTGCGCGACTGCACCCTGGCAGCGACCGTAGTGGCGGTCATGGCAGGTGTGGCGATCTTCCTCGTCACCGCGCTCAACGCCACGGTCTTCGCCGGCGCGATCAGTGAGTATGCCGAAAGCGCCGCTCCGAACATGCTCACCTACTACGAGAAGGTGGCCGACCGGCTCGAAGAACCGCCTCCGCTCCCTACCCTCGAAGAGATCGAACAGCGTCTGCAGCCTCCCGCCCCGCGGGATCTGGGACGCTCGATGGCGAACCTCGTCCTGCGAGCGCTGCTCCTGGGTAGCGCGGGCGCCCTGGTAGGCATTCTACGTGGCTCCTCCGGCTCGGGTGACCCCGAGCGAAGCGACACGTCCGCGCGGAAGCAGAGCGCGCTGAACAACGGTAAGAGCCCGAATGGCCAGAGCCCGTAAGGATGATCTCGTAACAGTGATCCAGCTTCGCGGGCCATCTGTCGCCGCTGCCCTGCTGATAGACGCTATCCTTGGAGAACTACCGGTGGCCGTCCACCCGGTCGTCCTCACGGGCCGCGCCATCTCGGTCTTCGAGAGACGGGCGCTCTCCCTCAGAGGTACCCACCGGCAAAGACTCGCGGGACTGTTACTGGCGGTGACGCTTCCCGCGTTCTCTTACGCTCTCACCCGCCTCATCCTACGCCTTCCGCCACCCGGGCTCCGATGGATATTTGAGGTCGGGCTCCTCTCCACCTCCCTCTCGATGCGGGGTCTCGCGCTGGCCGCACTCGCGGTCGAGCGCGAGCTGGAGAATGGAGACCTGGTAGCGGCCCGCACCCGTGTCGGCGAGCTGGTCGGGCGCAACACCGAGCATCTCACCGCGGGTGAAGTCGCCAGGGCGGCTATCGAGTCGGTGGCCGAGAACGCAAGTGACGGCGTCGTTGCCCCGATGTTCTACGGTCTCCTTCTAGGCGCGCCGGGCGCTATGGTCTACAAGGCCATAAATACTCTGGACTCCATGATCGGGCACCCTCAGCCCCCCTACACGGACCTCGGATGGGCCTCCGCCCGCCTGGATGACCTCGCCAACCTCCTCCCGGCCCGCCTTACGGCGCTCCTGGCCGCTGCCGTCGCCGGCTTCGCCGGCGAAGCCGGCGCTGCTCTCTCCTCCGCCCGCAGATACGGGCCGCTCACGCGCAGCCCAAACGCGGGATGGCCCGAGGCCGCCTTCGCCGGAGCCCTGGGCCTCGCGCTAGGAGGCGCGAACGTCTACGGTGGCATACTCCGCGAAGGACCGGTCCTGGGTAACGGCCGCTCACCTGAACCTGCCGACATCCGGCGGGCGGTTCGCCTCATGCGGCGGGCCTGTTTACTTCTTACCGCCCTCGCCCTCGCCGCGACGTTCTTCCGGGGAAGCTCGGGTGGTTAGGGGCTGGACCACAGCTCCCGACGGCCGCCACCATGGTGCCCACGGTCTCGATGCCGCCCGGACCCTGAGTGCGAGCCCGGAGAGCTTTCTGGACTTCAGCGCAAATATCAACCCTCTGGGCCCGCCCGCGGACGCGCTCGCCGCTGGAGCAGAGGCTCTTTACGGTGAGGCGGCACGCTACCCGGACCTGCACTACACAGAGCTTACCGCGGCCCTTGCACATTACCTCGGAGTATCGCCCAGTACGGTACTGCCCACGAACGGTGGGGCGGAGGCGCTGTTCCTGGCCGCCCGGGCCGCCGCTGAGGGACCTGGACGCAAGGCTATCGTCCTGGAGCCGACGTTCAGTGAGTACGCCGCCGCCGCCCGCGCCGCCGGTTTCGAGGTATCGGGTGTGGTGGCCCGGCGTCCCGAGACAGGTTTGCGCCTCGACCTTGCCGCGCTCTGGAAAGCGCTCCAGGAGTGGGACGATGTGGGCCTCGTGTTCCTGTGCAACCCGAACAACCCGACCGGTGATGCGGTGACCCGGCGAGATGTGTTGCGCGTGGCGGAGATGGTTCGGGAGGCGGGGGCCGTGCTCGTGGTGGATGAGGCCTTCGCGGATTTTGCGCCGGGGCTGAGCGTGGTTGCGGAGGCCGGTGAGGGGCTCTACGTGGCGCGCTCGTTTACGAAGTTCTTCGCGATGCCCGGGCTCAGGCTCGGCTGCCTCGTATGCCGGGAGCCCGGGCGCGTGCGCGCCTTCCAACCCTCGTGGCCGGTCAACGCGGTCGCGGCGGCCGTCGGGATAGCCGCCGCCCGGGACGAGGACTTCGCTGCAGAGACGCTCGCAGAGGTGGCGCTAAGGCGCGGGGAGTTGCTGCATGCGCTCGGTGGGATCGCGAACGTTGCTGTTTACCCGGGGGCCGCGAACTTCTTGCTCGCGCGGGGACCGGAAGGGGTGGCGGAGCGGCTCGCCCGGAGAGGTGTTCTGGTGCGGGGATGCGAGCCTTTCGAGGGGCTTGGGCCGGGCTTCTTCCGGGTGGCGGTGCGGGGGGCGCGGGAGAACGAGCGGCTAGTGGAGGAGTTGCGGAGCGTGCTCGGGGTGGCGCCGTAGGGATACACGCCCTGATCCTGGGCGGCGCCCGCAGCGGTAAGAGCGCCTTCGCCGAAGCTCTGGCGCTCTCCGTGGGAGGCGAGCGTGTCCTCTACGTAGCGACTGCCCTCTCCTCACCCGACGATCCGGATCTCTCGCGGCGCATTGAGTTGCATCGTGGGCGCCGCCATCCCGGTTGGGGACTGTTGGAACTCGCGGGCGGAAGCCTCGAACCGGTACTCGAAGCCGCGAACGGACACGCCGCGATCCTCCTCGACTCGCTCACCCTGTGGGTCTCGGCGCGGATGCTAAAGGGAGAGGAGAGCGGAACTGTGGAGGAGTTCGAGCGGTTCGTCGCGTTCGCCGGCGAGTTCGGTGCGACTTTGATACTGGTGAGCGACGAGGTCGGGCTCGGAGTGGTGCCGGAGAGCGCGGAGGGACGGAGGTTTCGGGACCTCCTGGGCCTCGTGAACCAGCGGGCCGCCGCCGGAGCCGGAGAGGTGCACTTGTGCATCGCCGGGATTACGCAGAGGCTGAAGTAGCGTGCGCGCCCTGCTAGCGTTCTTCACGGTATTGCCGGTCACGGCCCCCGGCTCGTCGTCTCTCGAAGACGCCGCGCGAAGGGCTTATCTACTCCCCTTTATCGGCCTCCTAACCGGCCTCCCCGGCGCCGCGTTACTCATGCTCGCATTTGTAATGCCCTCCGAGGTAGCCGCCACCTTCGCGTTTGGGGCCGTCCTCCTCGCAGCCGGGTTGCACCACACCGACGGCGTTATGGACCTGGGCGACGCCCTGATGGTGCGGGGGAGCCGCGAGCGGCGGCGCGAGGTCCTGAAGGACACTCGCATCGGCGTCGGTGCTATCGCGGCTCTCTTTCTCGTCTACGCCCCGACCCTCACTGCCCTCGCCGCGCTTACGTACGCCTCGCCGCCAGGGGCGGCGCTCTTGCTTATCACCGGAGAGGTCGCGGCGCGTTCCGCGATGCTCTTGCTGCTCGTTCTGGGGAGGCCGGCCGAGGAGAGCTCTTCTTCGTCGTACTTTGTCCGCCCGCTCAAAGCAGGGTGGCGGAGGGTGGTTGCGATAGTGATTGCGCTCACCCTCCCGCCCCTGGTGGCGTTACCGCTCGGTCCCGTGGTCCTTCTCGTTGCGCTCGTCGTGCCAGCGGCGACGGTTCTCTTAGCGCTAGCATTGTCGGACCGGGCCTTTGGGGGGATAAGCGGTGACGTAGCCGGTGCTACCGGAGAGCTGGCGCGCGCGGTGCTGCTCGTCGTGTTCTCGGGGTTGTTGCTCTAGCAAAGAGAAGCGGCCAACCCGCAAGGACTGACCGCTGAAGGCTGACTGCTGGAGGTTAACCGGCCTGAGAGTCCAGGTCGTCACCAGGCTGCATAACGTGTACGGTGACGTCGGGGGCGATCTCGCCGAGGTGCTTCTGGAACTCTTCGGGGGTACCGGGAATGAACGGGAAAGTCCCGTAGTGCATTGGGACGACGTGCCGGACGCCCAACAGGCGCGCGGCGTGCGCCGCCTCGAACGGGCTCATCACGACCTGGTTGCCGATAGGCAGCAGGGCGAGGTCGGGCTGGTAGATCTCCCCGATTAGCTGCATGTCTCCGAAGACCGCCGTGTCGCCTGCGTGGTAGAGCTTGAAGCCGCTCTCGAACTCAAGAATAAATCCCATGGGCTCGCCAGCGTAAACTATAGTCCCGTCCTCCTCGGCGATGCTAGAGGAATGGAAGGCGTGAGTCGCGGTGACTTTGATGCCGCCGACCTGGGCGGTGCCGCCCTTCTGTATCGGCATCGCGTTCTCCACGCCCTTGCTCTGAAGGTAGGAGAAGATCTCGAAGTTCGCCACCACCGTGGCCCCGGTCTGCTGGGCTAGCGGTATCGCGTCCGCGAAGTGGTCGAAGTGGCCGTGGGTGATGAGTATGGTGTCTATATCACCGACCTCTTTCATATCCTCCGGCGTCTGGGGGTTATCAGTGAGGAACGGGTCTATGAGGATCTGCCCGCCCCCGGCGGTGACTACCCTGAACGTCGCGTGTCCCAGGTAGTTGATCCTGGTGCCGCCAAGCATCTCTTCCACTATCTGCCTCCATCTTTCGCTTTTATCCTTTTACAGACAAAACAGCTTACCGTATACCCTGTCTACACACCGGCGAACCTCCGCGCACGTAGACCGGCGCCTTATAGGTCCCGCTCTGGTATCTTACGCAGGCAATCTGCGGGGTCGTATTTACAGCCCTGAAATGGAGGCGCTTGAGGTTGGCGGTCGTTATAGCGGTGGTGGTCGGGGTAGCGGTGGCATTCCAGGCGAACCTTACCTCGGCGGCGCAGCGGACAATGGGTCCGGTCGCGATGGTCGCCCTATCCGGGATCGCGACCACGGCCGTGGCGGCTGGTATCGCGCTGTTTCTGGCGAGGCCGGAACTGACGGGGCGGTCGGTGATCTACGCGGTGGTCTCCGGGGTTTTGGGTGCGTTCATCCTGGGTGGTATCGCTTTCGCCGCGGGGCAGGGCGGGGTCGCGCGGACGATCTCGCTGGTGATTGCCTCGCAACTCCTCGTGAGCCTGCTCCTCGATAGCATCGGCCTCTTCGGAGCTGATCCCCGGGGTTTCGGGCTGCTGACGATCCTGGGCGTCACACTGATCCTGATCGGCGGCATCCTCGTGGTGCGTTACTGAAGTGCGGCGTGAAAGGAAGCTCTTCGAGGCTGTCCCGAACTTCAGCGAGGGACGCGACGCACAAAAGATCTCACGCATAGCTGACTCCGTCCGCGCCGTACCCGGCATAAGCGTCCTGAACCTCCACTCTGATCCGGACCACAATCGCAGCGTCCTGACCTTTGCTGGAGAACAGGAGCCGCTCCTCCGGGCCTCCGTCGTCCTCGCGCGGACCTGCGCCGCCGAGATAGACCTGGACTCTCAGCGCGGCGTACACCCCAGGATGGGTGCTCTGGACGTACTCCCGTTCGTGCCGCTCGGTTCGCCGCTCTCGGAGGCAACCCTCGAAGATGCGGCCCGGCTGGCGAGGGCGACGGGGGAGGCGATAGGCTCTCTGGGTATCCCGGTCTACCTCTACGGAGCCGCGGCCAGTGCTCCTCACCGAGCCAACCTGGCCGACGTTCGACAAGGCGGGTACGAAGGGCTATCGGCGCGTATCAGCGACCCGATGTGGAGGCCCGACTTTGGACCGGAGAAGTTGCCAGCAAGCTCGGGGGCGGTCGCCGTCGGGGCGCGGCCTTTTCTCGTCGCGTTCAACGCCTACCTCGACACCGATGACGTAGAGGTGGCCCGCGCGGTAGCGGGCGAGGTGCGGGAGCGCGACGGCGGTCTGCCCGGCGTCAAGGCTTTGGGTTTGGAGGTAGGAGGGCGGGCGCAGGTCTCGATGAACCTCACGGATCTGGGAAGAACCTCTGTTCCCGGCGCCCTCGAAGCCGTGCGCAGGTCGGCCAGAAAACGCGGCGCCAGGGTCGAGCAGACCGAGTTGGTTGGTCTGTTGCCTATGACCGCTATCCTGGAGGCCGCTCGTTACTACCTGGCACTCCCGGAGCTGGCGCCGGAGGACATCGTGGAGGGTGCTCTGTGGGAGAGTACCGCGGATGATCGGCTAGAGGAGGATCGTTAGCGTTGATGTGTCAGGGGTCGGATTTGTTACCCTCGCAGCTCAACCGGGTGGTCCGCGAAGCGGCGAGTCGTCTCTAGCGTGCCAGGAAGAGCGGCGCTACGGGAACGGCTAGGAAGGCTGCTAAGAGGTTTTCGAAGGTTGCGGGTAATGGTTGTCGGGGACCTCATACTGGATCATTATCTAGTGGGGGATGCGGGGCGCATCTCGCGTGAGTATCCGGTGATGATACTCACGCACGAGCGCGACTTGTACCGGCCTGGAGGGGCGGCGAACACTGTCGCAAACCTGGCAGCGCTCGGTGCGAGCGTCATCGCGGCCGGTTGGATCGGGACTGACCCGGGCGGCGACCAGTTGATGAAGATACTAGGCTCCGCCGGCTGCGAAACGGACGCCATGATCCGCGACCCGAAGGCCCGCACCGTCACCAAGACCCGTATCGTCGCCGGGGGCACGCACGGTGGGGGGCTTGGCCAGCACCTCCTGCGCGTGGACCAACTCGGCACCGGGCCTATCGGGGCGGAAGCGGAGAGCGAGCTTGCGCGTCGCATCGAGCAACTGGCCGAGAGCGTGGACGGCTTTGTCCTTTCGGACTATGGTCAGGGAACCCTCACCCGAACGGTCGCTGGAGCGGTGATGCGCGTCGCGGCGGAACGCTACACCGGCCTCGACTCCCGCCACCGGCTCCTCGACTATCCGGGCGTCACCGCCGCGACCCCTAACCTGGAGGAAGCCGCCGAGGCTTGCGGGTTTGCCTTGAGCGACGAGACCGGGATCGAGGTTGGCGGCGCGAAGTTGCGCGCACAGCTCGGGGCCGGGGCGCTCTTGCTTACCCGCGGGGCGGATGGCATGAGCCTCTTCGAGCGAGACGCCTCGCCGGTTCACATCCCCGTCGCCAACAAGAGCGAGGTCTTTGACGTGACTGGTGCCGGGGATACCATCGTCGCTACCTTCACCCTCGCACGTCTCGCGGGCGGTAGTTACCTGGAGGCCGCGCACCTTGCGAACGTCGCGGGTGGCATTAGCGTTCGCCATGCGGGGGCCACGCCGGTTCGAAATGAGGAGTTGCGGAGAGCACTGCACGACTCGTCTGGCATGCTAGGCTAGCAGCAGGTGAGACGAGAGGGGTGGTAGCGTGAGTGGACAGAAGATCACGGCAGCGGCGATTCAGATGTCTTCGACGCCGGAGAAGGCGGAGAACTTCGAGACAGCGGAGTTACTGATACGGGAGGCTGCTTCGGCGGGTGCGGATCTGGTGGCGTTGCCGGAACTTTGGAGCTGTCACGGTTTGGAGAAGGCTTACAGGCCGAACGCGGAGGGGATCCCGGGTCCTACTACCGATTTCCTCGTTGGGTTGGCGCGCGAGCTTGGGGTTTGGGTGCTCGGCGGTTCTATCCTCGAAAGCGAGGTTGGTGAGGTTGGCGGGGCGAGAGCCGGGGGGGAGCGGCTGTTCAATACTTCTACGTTCTTCAACCCCTCTGGAGAGATGGTCGCGGTGTACCGTAAGATCCACTTGTTCGACGTCAAGGCGCAGGATCGGGACTATAAAGAGAGCGAGCTGATAGCGCCGGGGCGCGAGGTCGTCACCGCAAAGGCTGGCGTTGCCACCATCGGCCTCTCGGTCTGCTACGACCTGCGCTTCCCGGAGCTGTACCGTCTGCTGGCGTTGCGCGGGGCCGGGATACTCGCCGTGCCCGCGGCGTTCACGCTGCAGACCGGCAAGGACCATTGGGAGCTGCTGCTCCGCGCTCGGGCCGTCGAGAACCAGGTGTACGTGATCGCGCCAGCCCAGTGGGGCCAGAAGGCGGACGGGCGCTGGACCTACGGGCGTAGCATGATCGTAGACCCGTGGGGCACGGTCCTCAGTACCTGTCCCGACCGCGACGGATACGCTCTCGCAAGCCTGGATCTCGACTACCTCGACCGCTTGCGTATGGACTTCCCCGCCCTCGCCAATCGCCAGCCCGAAGCCTACAACTGACGACCGGACCGAACGCGAGCCGGCCCCGGCACGGATCAAACGAAACCTCCGATCACCGCCAGAACCACGACCGAAACCGCCACCGGAGCGAGCGCCAATCGCGCAACCTCGCCCTCCCGTCCGGCGAGGCCCACCGCGGTCGCCGCCAGCACCACTCTCTGCGGCGCGAGCATGCTCGCGTGACTCCCGGCTACGTTCTGCACCGCCGCCACGAACCCCTCGGATTCCCCCAGGCTCCGCGCTGCCTCCACCTGCAGCGACATAAACAGCGCGTTCGACGCCGCATTCGAACCAGTAAGTGCCCCGCCGAGCGCCCCAACCACCGGCGCCACCACCGGAAAGAACCCTCCGAAGGCCGCCGCTCCCATCGCCAGCGTCGACGCCGCCCCCGAAGCCGCCACCACCTGACCGGCGAGTACGAACGTCACCACCGCCCCCGCCGTCGGCAAGAACTGCCCGAAAGTCCGCTGGCCCGCCGAAAGGATCGCCCCAACAGCCAGCCCGAACAAAACAGCGGCGAACGCCGCCGACAGAAACAACGCGAGCCCCGGCCCCGCGAACACCGGTCCCAGAGACGCCAGCCACTCCCTCAAGAAACCGGGACCGTTGGCTACCGTGAGCAGCGCGAGGAGGAACACGTACGGCAGCATCGCTGTAACCGGCGTCCTCGAACCCGAAAGCCTCCGCCACCTTGCCGCGAGAAACACTCCCGTTGCCGCCAACCCTCCAACGGCTCCGGAGAGTTCCGGGACGAGAAACAGGCTGGTCAGCAACGTACTCCCGCCCGCCACCAGCCCGAGCATGACAGCCTCCAGGCCGCGTCTCCTGACGCCCCGCCATCCTCCCGCGAGGGCCACGGCGGCAACGGCATAAACGGGGAAGAGGGGGAGGCTGAGGAGGGCACTCCCATCGGAGAGTTCGGCAAAGCTCGTGCCGGAGAGGTCCGCCCCGATCACAGTCCCAATCCCCAGCGCTCCCCACGGCACCGCGCACTGTCCCCAACTCGATAGCACCGCCGCCTTGATCGGCGAAAACCCCGCTGCCAGCAGTATTGGAGCACTGATGACCACCGCCACCCCAAACCCCGTCACCGACTCGAAGAACGGCGCCGCTCCAATAACCACTACCAGCGCCAATGCCTCCCGCTCCGGCTCCAACCTCCCCAGAAACTCCGACACCCGCTCGATCGCCCCTCCAGCCGACAACAAGTTGTAAAGTAACAACCCCCCGAACAACACGTACAGTACCCTCCCCGAAGTCCCAAGCCCCTCCAAGAGAGCAGGCCCCAAAGACCCAGAAGCCCCCAACCCCGGATAGAACAGCGCCCCCGCAAGCGCCGCGAACAACGCCGCCACCCCCGACCAAATCGCCGGCCACCGCAGCAACACCAGCGCAACCCCAGCCACCACAAACGGCGCCCCCGCCACGAGATAATCGAAAAATTCTCCCATGTTAGAATATCTTCTACCAAATGAGCGGACGAGAATCAACGGGGGTTTCGGAGGCGGACGCGGTCTCCGCGGGGAGGTTGGGGGCGCGGGTGCGGGATCTCCGGCGGGGGCGGGGGCTGACATTGGAGGAGCTTGCGGAGCGGTCGGGGGTGAGCCGCGCCATGATCTCCAAGTTAGAGCGCGGCGAGAAGAACCCGACGTTGGTAGTTGCGGCAAAGCTGGCCGAAGGCTTCGGGGTAACGCTCTCGCAGCTTGTTGGTATGGAGGAGAGGCGGGAGGTCGTGGTTGTGCCCCGAGACCGGCGAATAGTCATGCGCGATCCCGACACCGGCTTCGAGCGCCAACTCCTCTCCCCGAGCTTCGGGGGCCGCGGCATCGAGTTCATCCGCAACGTTATCCCGGAAGGCTCCGCTTCCGGCGAGTTCCCCCCGCACCGCCGCGGGGTGGAGGAATACATCGTAGTCGAGAAGGGGCGTTTGAAGTCGGTAATCGGGGGCGAAGAGTACCTGTTGGAAGAGGGAGACGCTATGTACTTTGAGGCGGACGTCACGCATCGGTTCGCCAACGCGGGGGACGGCGAGTGCAGCTACTATCTGGTCATCGTTTCGGAAGGGATCTGATAGCGAAAGCTATGGCGCATGGAGAGAGTGCAACTTGGCCGCTCTTTCGCGCTCAGGACTTGTCTAGAGTCCATATTCGCCGGTAGCCAGTTGCGAAAGGACCCGTTCGCGCAGGGCTGAGACGTCGAGAGGGGGGGCGTAGAGGTCTTTGAGTGGTTGCAGCAGGTCGTGTGCGCCGGCGGGGACCGGAGAGCTTGCGGGGACTACTTCGCGGGTGCCGTCTTCGAGAGCCAGGAGACGTTTCCTGCCGCCACGTTTGCCGCGTTTGGAGCGGTCTTCGCCGTTAACTTCGACGATGTCCAGGGAGTAGTCGACCATTGGGGCGGAGGCGATCTCCCCGCCTATCCCGTAGGCGTCGCAGACGGGGTTGAGGTGCAGGATGTACTCGACGTCTATGCCGCCGGAGGCGAAGATCTTGACGTGCCCGAAGCCGTTGCGGTCGAGTTCCCAGCGGACCTCGCGTATGAGGTCCCGGAAGTCTCCGCGGCGGTTGCCGGGTGTGTCGATCCTAATGGACTCAATGGTATCCGGGATGGCGCGGGCGGCGATCAGGGCGCCGAACTTCTCGTCGTCGAAGGTGTCTATGAGGATGGTACGCGGTATGTCCTCGGAGACAGCCTCGTCGAAGGCCTTCGCGGTCTCCGCGGTCGAGCCGAGGATGAGGGCGAGGGCGTGAGGGATGGTGCCGGTGGCGGCAATACCGAGGCGTTTGGCGGCCAGCTCCACGGCGACCCCGTCGCACCCGCCGAGGTAGGCGGCGCGTTCGATCATCGGCGTTACGGAAGGATGCATGCGGCGAGCCCCGAATGAGATGACCGGCCGCTCGCCCGCCGCCAACCGGCACCGCGCCGCTCCCGTAGCTACCCCCGAGGCCTGGCATAGGAAGCCCAGGATGGCCGTTTCGTGCTCGGCGAAGGCCCCGTAAGGTCCTGAGAGCGTCAGGACGGGCTGGTTGGGGCGGCAGATCGTACCCTCCGGCACCGACCTCGCTTCGACCTCGACCCCATCCAGAAGACTCGCTACCTCGTCCAGACCCGCGACGACGAACCACGCGCTGTCGTCGGAGGTCTTGTACGCGACCTCTACGTGAACCGGAGTATTCTCCAGCCCGCGGGCGCGCAGGACCTCCATCGTGCGGTGAAAGTAGACGTCCGCGACCTCCGCGCCCCGGATCTCCTCCTCAGAAGCTGTGTTGAATCCCAGCGATCCACCGCCGGTATTCTCGCCTCCACCATTCCTGACTCCGCCTACGCCTTCCCCATGCAATGCAATTTCCTTCCGCTGACTTCCCACCGAACGAGTATCATAGCCAATAACAGCGGCATAGACCTTCGCCGCGCAATACGACCCGCCGCTCCAAGTCGGCCTCATCAGGCCCAAGTTGCGCCACCAAAACTACAAACGGGAGTGCACTGTGGTTGAGGGGGAATCGTCGGAGGCCTTGAAGCAGCGACTGTCATTACAAGAACCGTGCGTGTGGCGCAACAACTGTCGGGAACACTGCGATGGTCGTCTGAACCCGCGGGCCTCTCTCGATGCCGGTAACCCTGGGTCGGCGGTTTGCCTATAATGGAGTCATGGACTCTACTGGGGATCTTCAAGAAGGTACGAGCTTCGCGGCCTCCGCGGGCACCCACTATGCAGCCGAGGCTGCAGCCGAGGTCTACGGGGCGGGTGGCAACGCTGCTGATGCGGCGGTCGCCGCCGCCGCCGCCGTCGGCGTAACCGAGCCGCTCATGAGCAGCATCGGTGGTGGTGGGTTCGCCCTCGTTCGGGCGCCGGGTGAAGGAACGTCCGGCGGGTCCGGCACGGCGGAGGTGATCGACTACTACGACTGCATGCCGGGGAAGGGTCTGCCGCCGGCTGCTTTCGGGGCGTCGGGAAGTCCGACGACCATGATCCTCAAGTACGGCGCGGGCGTAGAATCCATCGTTGGCGCCGCCTCCTGTGCCGTCCCCGGTTCCCTGCGCGGTTGGGAACTCCTCTTGCGCCGCCACGGCAAGCTCACCCTGCGCGAGGCGCTCGCCCCGGCCGTGCGGCTCGCCCGGGACGGCTTCGAACTCTGCAAGACCAGCGGGATGTGGTTCGAGGTCGCCGAAGAGGTCCTGCGCCTCACCGACGAGACTCGAAAAAACTTCTACACCAACGGCCGCGTTTACCGCACTAGCGAGGAGATACGTTTCCCGGAGCTGGCTGAGACTCTACAGGCCGTAGGCGAGGCTGGCGCCGACCTCTTCTACGAGGGTGACATGGCGCGCCGCATCTCCTCGTACATCCTCGCCGAGGGCGGCATTGTCACCGAAGAGGATCTCGCCTCCTACGAGGCTATAGTCCGCGAACCTCTGTCCTTCGACTACAACGGCCGCACCCTCTACACCAACGGCCCGCCCTCCGCCGGCGGCCCGACGCTGGCCCAGATGATGCGTGTAATCTCGGGCTATGATCTGATGAGCCTCCCCGACGAGGACTACGGAAAGATACTCGCCGGCGCCATGAAGTACGCTCTGGAGGACCGCGACCGGGCTTACACCGAGATCTCCGAGAACGCCGCGGTTGCCAGGCATCTAATAAGCGAAGACTACGTACGCGCCCAGCGAGCCCGCATCTTCTCCGGCTCCGGCTCCGCCTCTGGCGATTCCTTCGGCTCCCCGCACACCACGCACCTCTCCTGCGTGGACGAGACCGGACTCGCTGTATCCATCACCGCGAGCATGGGCTATGGGTCGGGGATAGTCATCCCCGGCACCGGCATCCCGATGAACAACGCCCTCGGCGAGCCGGAGTTGAACCCCAGGGGATTTCATGCGCTGTCCCCCGGCGAGCGTTTGATCTCCACCATGAGCCCGACGATCCTTTCATCGCCCGACGGCGACCTCGTCTCCCTGGGCTCACCCGGCGCATCCCGCATCCCCACCGCCGTGATGCAGGCACTCGTGAACGTAGTGGATCATGGCCTCCCGCTCGAAACCGCCGTCTGCGCCCCGCGCTTGCACGCCGAGAGGAACCTCCTGGCCTACGAGTCCGGCGCCAGGAAGCCTGACATCTCCGGCTACGAGCGGGTCCTCGCCTACGAAGAACCCTCGATGTACTTCGGCGGAGTAAACGCCGTCCGCCGTACGCCCGAGGGCGCCTTCGAGGCCGCCGCCGACCCCCGCCGCTCCGGCGGCGCGGCCTTTGGCTGACGAACCGCCCGGGAGAATACCGGGGGCGGGGCGCCTTCCGGTGGGCATACTCGGTGTGCCGATGGACCTCGGGCAGGACCGGCGCGGCGTGGACATGGGACCCTCGGCGATCCGCTACGCTCGTCTTAATGGGACACTCCAAGACCTGGGCTACCCGGTAACCGACTTCGGCAATGTCCAGACTCCGGTCCCCGAGACCGTTGAGGAGGAGATGGGCGACAATGTTGCCGCCATCTGCGGCGTATGCGAGGAGACCGCCGAAAAGGCCGCACGCATGCTCTCGGACGGCCTCTTCCCGGTGTTCCTCGGCGGGGACCACTCTATCTCCATCGGCACCGTCTCGGGCGTCGCGAGATCCACGGCTTCCGCGGGCCGCACCGGTGTGCTGTGGCTCGATGCCCACGCGGATTTCAACACACCAGATACCTCGCCCTCCGGCAACATCCACGGTATGCCGCTCGCCATCCTGACCGGCCGTGGCTACCCCGAACTCGTGGATATCGGTGGCGGGACCACCGTGCGGGGCAGCGATATCGTCATCGTGGGCTTGCGTTCCGTTGACCGCGAGGAGCGAGAGCTGCTAACCAGGGCCGGGGTCAACGTGTACACCATGAAGGACGTGGACGCCTACGGCGTCGCGAGCGTGATTCGCGGTGCCTTGAAGAACCTCTCGCACCTCGAACGGATACATCTCTCCTTCGACCTCGACGTCTTGGACCCGGAGGTGGCGCCTGGTGTCGGGACGCCAGTCAGGGGCGGTCTCACCTACCGTGAGGCACATCTCATCATGGAACTCATCAACGAGGCTGGAGTAGTTACGTCCCTGGATGTCGTAGAGGTCAACCCTATCCTCGACTCCAGAAATGGCACTGCCGAGCTAGCTGTGGAGCTCATTGGCAGCCTCATGGGACGCCAGATCATCGGTTTGCCGGGCTAGACAAGGACCTGAACCGCGTGAGACCCCCGCGCCGCGGGACTGACAGGAGGCATGCGGAGGTCCCATTCTTCTAACGAGCGGCCGAAATTCACGAAAATCGACCGCCACCGCGCCACGAACCGCGATGAAAGAGTCTTACTCTGATCTCTTGAACCGGCCGTCGCGCCGCGGATCATGCTCGATCACCATTCGTCAATGCTGTCGTAGAGCGTCGTCACGAACAACCTCCGGTCCTTCTCCACCATACCTCGCTCCACCTACACCTTGCAGAGCTTACGGTCTGGCCTGATTCGGTACAGGGCGCCAACCGGCGTTGTTCTGCCAGTTCCCGTCACCTCAGTGGCTCCTACAGGTCACCAGATAGTTGTGTCCGAGGACCACTCCAGCGTCGCCCGAGCTACCCCAATCCCTACCTTTAAAAAAAGCATGCGACACTACTGAACTAACATCAAAAGAGACCGATATAAAAGGGGAAAGGCGCCGATGTCCAACCGAAACCTTGAGGTTATCGAGGAGAATGGCAGCCGCGCTCCAGAGGGCGTCGAAGAGGACCGGATCGAGCGGCTCGGCACGCTCTGGCGCGCCCTCCCGGCCTGTATGGGTGCGCATGCTCGGCACTGTGCTCGAGGCCGCCTCGGGACCCGGATGCTGCGGCGTGCGGACCTCGGTGTGTCGGTCAGCGAGGGAGATCAGGAACTCTGCGCCTGCAATCTCCAGGACCGCTTCTCGATGGGCCAGTCCAAGGTCTTCTCCCATTTGGGGAAGCTCAAGGACGCGGGCCTCGTGCGCGAGGAGAAGCGTGGCAATAGTAACTTCTACTCCCTGGTTCGCGAGGCTGTCCAGGGCCTGCTCGGCGAGACCACCGAACATTTTATTGGCCGAGCGTCTCTGACCGCCAGTGTATGATAGCTCCGCTGGACTATGCTGTGAAGTGGAGGTATGAGGTAATGACCGCCGGGTACGAGGATCTTCGTTGACCCGCCCCGCGACGGGTCCTTCGGACGGCACCGAAGACGCCGACGCGACTGCCTACAGGTGGCTCCTGGTCGTGGCCCTGGCCGTAATGGTCAACGTCGGTTACGGGACGATCTTCTACTCCTTCAGCGTGCTCTTGAGCGAAGGGGCGGCAGCCTCCGAGTTCAGTCGCGCGATCCTCTCGGCTTCTTTGGGCCTCGGGGTGGTGGTCTCGGGCGCCGTAGCCCCGCTCGTCGGGACCATCTGCGACCTGCGTGGTCCCCGATGGGTGTTTCTGGCCGGCGCCGTGCTGGGATGCCTTGGGCTCGCTGCCTTCTCGCGGACCACCGAGGGCTGGCAGGTGGTGGTGGTCTGGACACTCCTTCTGGGTCCCGCGATGGCCTGTACCTTTTACGAGCCGGCCTACGTAGCGATAGACCAGTGGTTCGGTGAGCGGCAGGGGAAGCCCTTGGGCCTGCTCACCGTTGTGGCGGGCCTGTCGGTGACCGTCTTCGTGCCCCTGAGCCAGTGGCTGCTCGGGCTCCTCGGCTGGCGCGGGGCGACCCTGGCCCTGAGCCTGATCCTGCTCGCCGCAGTGGGCTCCCTCTCGCTGCTCGTCGTGAGGGACAGGCCACAGCCTCCCCGCGAGGAGTCAAGCGCACAGAGATTCAATCTCAAGAGCATCTACGCCGAGATGCTAGGGAGCTTCCACCACACCGACCGCACCTTCTGGCTGGTCACGGCGGCTTTTTTCTTGGGGCTCTCGGCGACGTTCGCCATGCTCTTCCACCAGGTTGCCTACCTGCAAGACCTCGGTTTCTCGCCAGCGGGGGTGGCCACGGCGGTGGGGCTCGCCGGTCTCGCCAGTCTACCGGCCCGCTTCGTCCTCCCCGCCCTCGGCGACCGCACCAGCCCGGCCCTCCTGGTTACGGTGGTCTTCGCCACCCTCGCTGCCTCCGCTCTGGTGATCTTCGAGGCCTCCGAGTGGTGGCGGGTCTACCTGTACGCGGCGCTTTTCGGAGCGGCCTTCGGTTCAGTGCTGCCGATGAGAGCTGTCGTGATGTCGCGGCACTTCGGAGGAGCGCTCTACGGACGGCTCATGGGCGTGCAATACGCCATGCTCGCCGTGGCCATCGCGGGAGGCCCCGCCCTGGCAGGACTCCTACGGGACCTTACGGGCACCTACGCGGCACCCTGGCTCGGGGCCGCAGCGGCGTTCGTACTGGCGATGCCTCCTATACTCGCGCTCAAGCAAGGCGCCGAGTGACCTCATGTTGTTTTTGCTGCAACATGGCACACTTGTCGCCGTCTCCCACGCTACCTCGCAAGGGTAGTGTTCAATGTCCGTGTAACACAGGGTCCAGGGAGAACGTATAAACCAATGCTGACATACGAGGTGACGCTCGATGGAGAATTCTATAAAGAGTAGAGCGGCGTGAGACCGGGAGGAGAGCCGATAGAGGAGCCGAAAGCCGTGCGCCCCCGCATGCGCGGTGGGACTTCTCCGTCTAGGTCGGCCAACGCACCCTTGAAGAGGACGGCTGGCGACTCTCCATCTCTGATAGCCTTTGTATCAGAGATGGATTTATACGCAGCCACATTACCGCTCCACGGCAAGTATTGCTCTAGTTAGCCGCCGACGTGGATTGCGGGGCGTTGTTTGGGGTCTGGTTCTGCTTCGCGGAGGACCTCGCGGGTGACCGGAGCGGTATCGCCTTCTCCGAAGAGGAGGTAGCGGAGCAGGTATACGATCGGGTTTCCCTCCGTCCATCCGAAGTAGCAGTGCGGTTTCTTGCCGGTAGTATCGCGCAGGTGTAGCAGGAAAGCGGCGATAGCGTTCGGCACCACCGAGCTCTGAATACGTATCACCTTGTAGCCGCCGACTTCGACTCCTCTAACCTCCAGCACGTCCGCGAACTCCGATGGGTCGTCTATATCCACCTCGAGGATGAGTATCGGCTCGCCCGGCGGGATGTGGTTGTCTTCGCGTTGCTCTCTCTCCTTGTCGGCGTACTCGCGCTCGTCGCCCGCCTGACGGCGGTTGGCGACGATGTGCAGTTCGCCTGGGCTTGCCGCCGCCACCTGTATAAACCCACGGGCCGTTTCGTCTATCTCTATACGTTCCTGGCGCAGCTCGGTCGAGCGTTGCACGCGCGAGATCAGGGAGGTAAACACGATCGCGCCTATGAAGAACAGGGAGATAAAGAGGCCGTCGGGCCGCTGTATCTCATTCGCTACCAGCGCGTAGACGAACACGAGGAACACGGCGCCGAAGGCAATGGCGCCTCCCCTGGACCCCCCGCGCCACGAGACCAGCGTCACGGCAAAAGCGGCCGAGGTCATCATCGCCAGAACACCCGTGGCATAGGCCCCGGCCTGAGCCTCCACGTCAGCCTCGAAGATGATCGTCACTGCGATGGCGACGGTGATGTATACGAGGACCAGCGGTCTGACCGCCCGCGCCCAGTCCGGCGCCATGCCGTACCGGGGCAGGTAGCGGGGCACGATATTCAGAAGCCCCGCCAGCGCGGATGCCCCCGCGAACCACAGGATCGTGATCGTGCTGATGTCGTAGATCGTGCCGAAGGTGCCGCCCAGAAACTCGTGTGCCACGTATGCGAGCGCGCGCCCGTTGGCCTCGCCGCCCTCTCCGAACTCTCCGGCGGGGATCAGCATGGCCGTAACGAGGCTGGTCGTAATCAGGTAGAAGCTCATGATCAGGGCGGCGATCATGAGCATCTTGTGAGTGTTGCGGATGCGCCCGACGGGACGCTCCGGAGTATCGCTCGACTCTCCACGCACGAGCGGCATCATGCCAACGCCGGTCTCGAAGCCCGAGAGCCCGAGAGCCAGTTGCGGGAACACCAGCAGCGCCACCCCAAGCATCACCAGCGGGTTTACGCCGTAGCCGGTGAGTAGCGCGCCCTGCCAATCAGCGAGGAACTGGGGTTGCGTGATAATCGTGTACAGGCCCACGACCACGACCACGAGGTTCAGGATCAGGTACGCTACGACCACTATGACCGCGATGCCGATAGCCTCTGTGAAACCCCTCAGAAAGACCGCCCCTAAAAGCGCCAGCAGCACGAGCGTGATAATCACCTTCTGGTCTTCGAGGAACGTCGGTACCAGCGGATTTTCGACGATGTGAGCGGTGGCGTCCGCTGCTGAGAGGGTGATAGTTACCAGCCATGCGGTAGCCACGAATCCCAGGAGGCATAACACGAACAGCTTGCCCCTCCAGAACGAGAGAAGGTTTTCGAGCATTGCTATGGAGCCCTGCCCGTGGGGGCTCTCCTTGGCGACGCGACGGTACATCGGCAGCATCCCGAAGAGCGTCAGCAGCACTATAAGCAGGGTCGCTATGGGCGAGAGCGCCCCCGCAGCCAGGGCCGCGATGCCGGGGATATAGCCTAAAGTGGAGAAGTAGTCCACTCCGGTCAGGCACACGACCTGCCACCAGGGATGTTGGTGGGATTGGTCCTCCCTGACCTGCGGACCTTCCGGCTCTACTATCTGGCCTTCGAGCAGCCAACTTCTAAATCGGCCCATGCGACGCTTCGATAGGTTCATCGATTTGGACATTGCCACTCCCGGAAGTGCAAGAGTCCCAGGACAAGTGGCACCATCTCAAAGACGGTACCAACGGTAGAAACGTGCTTGGTCCTCAAGCGGATCGAGGCGCACACTACGAATGCCCATCGATAATCAGCGATCCCACAGCGAAGCCGACCAAGCGGCGAACAAGCAGACAAACTCTCGTCCCTTCCTTTGGCGCCTGCGAGGTTAGCTGTCGGGTTCGGGCCGAAAGAGAAAAGCCCTACGCCTGCTCTACGCTGGCGATTCACCCCCAGGACCGGTAAGGTCCAACTTGGGTCCCCCGTCCCCGGAGCCACACGGGGTTCGGCGTCTTGGCTCTGATTTTCTAACCTAGAGATATACTCCTTCGGCTGGAACCTGTCAATACAGGTACCCCCAGTTGTAGTAGCTCGATTCCCCAGTAGCAGTGCTGACCTCCGGCGTGAACGAGAGAGTGGCTCTCTTCAAGGGCCGGATCTCCGGGAAAAGGGTTGGGGGCAGGCGTGGCCTCAGTGGCGCCAGAATGCTGGGGTAAAGAGTACCAGGACCGTGAAGAGTTCCAGGCGACCGAGGAGCATGAAGAGAGTAAGGATGCCCTTTGCTGAAGCAGGCAGGGATGCGTAGAAGTTGGGATTTCCTACCGGATCCAGGGCCGTTCCCGTGATGTTGAGGCACGCGAAGGCGGAACCGAAGGCCGCTCCTAGTGGTACTCCATGCAGGGCGACGAGCAGGGCGCCCGTGACCAGCGTTGCGGTGTACACGAAGAAAAATCCCAGAAAGGCTGTCCGGAAACGCTCGGGTACGACCCGGTCGCCGAGCTTGAGGGGGGTAACGGCTTGCGGGTGGACCATCCGAAACACCTCTTGCCCGGCATGACGCGTTAGCAGGACCGCTCGGATCACCTTTAGTCCTCCGCTCGTCGATCCGGCCATCCCTCCGATTGCCATAAAGAGCAGCAGCAAGCCCTGAGAGAGCGGGTCCCACAAGCTCCAGCTGGCGGTGCTGAAAGCCGTACCGGTCAGAAAGCTCACGGTCTGAAAGAGCGCCTCGCGGAAAGCCAGAATCAGAGACTCCTGGTAATCGAAGGCGAAGAGGGTGGCGCTCATCAAGACCGTGCCGCTGACGATGATCCCCAGGTACGCCAGAAGCTCCCGGTTGGCGATCACCTGCCTCGGTTGCCCCCGTACGATCCGAAAGTAGAGGGCGAAGTTCGCTCCGGCAAGCACCATCCCCGCTACTACGGTCAGCTCGATCGCCCACGAGTCGAAGGCGGCGATGGAGTTCGAGCGGGTCGAGAACCCGCCGGTGGAAACAGTTGTTAGAGCGTGGTTTATAGCGTCGAAAGAGCTCATCCCGGCCAGCAACAGTGCAACGAAGCTTCCTAGCGTGAGAATGCCGTAGACATAGGCGAGTATCTTCGCGGTGTTCCGGATACGCGGGGTAAGCCTCTCTGGCAGCGGAGTGGCGAGCTCGGCCGAGTAGAGCTGGACGGCCCCGAAGCCGACCAAAGGGGCTATCGCCACAAAGAGAACCACGATACCTATCCCTCCGGCCCACTGGGTCAGGCTTCGCCAGAGCAGCAGGGACGGTGCAACCTCCTCCAGTGTTTGGATAGTCGAGGCTCCGGTGGTCGTAAAACCGGCCATCGCCTCGAAGAATGCGTCCATCGGACCCAGGAGCCCGGAGAGGATAAACGGCAGCGAGCCCAGGCTTGCCACCCCGATCCAACCCAGGACGACTATGAGGAACACGTCTCTCCCCGAAACGTAGGCACCGGGGACCCGGGTAAGGAGGAAGAGAGCGGTCCCCAGGACCAGGGCTCCGAGCGCCGGGACCCCGAAGGCCGCGACGTTCCCATCAGCCGACAGAAACGCGTAAGCTGCCGGGAGGAGCATCGCGGCTCCACCGGCGGCAAGCAGGGCCCCCAGGGCGTTGCTTATTACCCTAGGGTGCAAAGAGGCGCCCCACCTCGCTCACGGCCTCTCGGAGGGTGAACACTACGGCGTCGTCTCCCGGTTTCATCGCATCCCTTCCGGAGGGGATGATGACCTTACCGTTCCGCAGAATCGCTCCGACGAGGGCGCCTTTGGGGAAACCAACCTTAGAGAGCGGGCGGCCGGCGACCCGGCACCCTTGAGGAACTCTGAGTTCCATCATCTCGGCCCCACTCTCTAGCAGGGTGACGGCGACCACATCCCCTCGCCGCACGAATCGGAGGATCGCCCCGGCGGCCAGAAGACGAGGCGAGATGGTTATATCTACTCCTAGGGCATCGGCAAGCGGGGCGAACTCGCCCCGGCTGATGCCCGCGATCGTCTGACGGGCGCCGAGCTGCCGGGCGTACATCGCGGCCAGGAGGTTTGCCCGATCGTCGGCGGTGGCGGCGACGAAGGCGTCCATGCGGTCGATGCGCTCCTGGATCAGCAAGTCCTGGGAGGTGCCGTCCTCGTGGAGCACCAGTCCCTTTCTAAGCTGTGAGGCTACGTACCGGGCGCGGGCCTCGTCCCGCTCTATCACCTTCACCGCGATGCCGATCTTCTCCAGAGCCTGGGCCAGCCGCAAACCTATGCGGCCGCCACCGAAGATCATCACCTCCCTAACCGGGGCCGTATCGGTGGCGACAGCCTCGACTACCCTGCTCACGTGCCGCCGCTCGCCTATCAAGAAGACGTGATCCCGGGGTTTTAGCACGGTGTCCCCCTGCGGTATGAGCGCCTCTCCGCGCCTCACGACGCCAACTACCAGGCTCTGCGCGGGCAGCTTCACGTCCCGGACTGGAAGTCCCACGGCCGGGGAATCGTTGTCCAGGATCACCTCGGCGACTTCTATCTTATCGCCAGCAAAGGACTCGACGTTGACCGCTCCCGGGACCAGGAGGGCTTCCTTGATCTCCTCTGCCGCCATCTGCTCCGTGTGGATGACGAAGTCGATCTTGAATATATCCCGCGCCAACGTCTCGCGCGGATCGTAGTAGTCGGGATTATGGAGTCGCGCCACGGTTCGCGGCACACCCTGGGCCTTGGCCGCCAGACAGGCGATGATGTTCACCTCATCGGAGTTGGTCGCCGCCACCAGGAGGTTGGACTTCTTGACTCCGGCCTCGGCCAGCAACCTGGGGCTCGCCCCGTTGCCCTGAATCGCGAGGGCGTCGAGTTGCTCCGTGGCCCGCTCTACAAGCGACTCGTTCTGCTCGATGAGGACGATGTCGTGTCCTTCTCTAGAGAGCATCAGGGCCGTGTTGAAACCCACCTCTCCGGCTCCCACGATAACGACTCGCAACGCGCGTGACGCTCCTGTTCTTCTGATGGTACTGTCGGCAGGAAGTATAGCCCTTTCGAGGTTACGCTCCGCTCAAAGTACTACACAGGGCCGAACGCCCGATTCTGGCCCGGCGGAAAGCCTGCTCCGTCAAGTGGTTGCGGTCACTCTTGCGACGTCAGGCCTGCTGCGGCTTTCCGCGCGCGGTATTTATCCCTGGCTCCGGCGAAGTCCTGGGCCTTCGTCTACTTTCCGAGTGCGATGAAACCCGGCTTTGAGCCTCGACTTGCGCTTGGGTTAAATGAGGGTCAAGGTTGCTCCGCCCCCGCTGGCGAGGTTCTCATGGCAGTCAGCCTCGTGGACTCACTTCTCCGCCCCGCAATGCCGCGCGGTCTCCCTTTACTGCCTCACAGCCCGCAGAGGCTCGCGGCTATGAGGAGAGCGGCACTCAAGGAGATTAGGGGAAGGTTTATTACCAGCACGAACGTCACGATTAGCGTGCCCAAGACGCTTAGAATTAGCGCTTCCCCGTCAACGAGAGAACTACCATGACCGCAAGCCCCGCTAGAAAGAGTGCTCTCGCTGCCGTCACTGTGAGCAGGCGCACGTGCCTCCGTTCGCATCAATATTGCCCGCGTGGGAGGGCCAGCACTAGCACGGACCGTCTCGGGTTAGCCGGTGAATAGTGCGAGCGCCGCGAGGATCAGGGCTATGGCGAGGAAGAACAGCGCCGCGACCACGAAGAATGACTTGTCGGCCTGTTGCTCGACCTTTCTCGAAGGCCGCCCGGCGCGCCTGTTCCTCCTGGTGTTCGGCCTCCGAGTCCCGCCGCCGCCATAGCCCATATCGCTCTGCCTCCTACGAAGACGTGCCTAAAGCCTCGGCTACCAGCTCCGCGACCTCCGACGGGTTCGTCGCGGCCCGGATACCCGCGCGCTGGAGCGCCTCGCTCTTGGCCTCGGCCGTGCTCTCGCCGCCAGACACGATAGCCCCCGCGTGGCCCATCGTCTTGCCCTCGGGGGCGGTGAAGCCCGCTATGTATGCCACGACAGGCTTCGTCATCTCGCTCTGCACGTATTCGGCCGCGTTCTGCTCGGCGTTGCCCCCGATCTCCCCGATCATTACGACGCACTCGGTTTCGGGGTCGGCCTCGAACTGCTTCAATATCTCGATAAAGTCCGTCCCGATAATTGGGTCGCCTCCGATGCCGACGGCCGTGGACTGGCCGATGTCCCTCTGGGTTAGCTCGTTGACGATCTGGTACGTCAGGGTCCCGCTACGGCTGACCACCCCGACGTTGCCGGGGGTGAAGATGTCGGCCGGCATGATGGAGACGTTTGCCTTGCCCGGCGAGATGACGCCGGGGCAGTTCGGCCCTATCAGGGTAGCGTGCCTTATGCGCCAGTAGTTGGCGACTCGCATCATATCGTGCACCGGTACGCCCTCGGTAATGCAGCAGACGGTGCTCATGCCAAAGTCCAGGGCCTCGAAGATCGCGTCAGCCGAGAACGCCGCAGGGACGAAGACTACGCTCGCGTTCGCCCCGGTCTCCTCGACTGCCTCCTCCATAGTGTTGAACACGGGCACGCCCTCGTACTCCTGCCCGCCCTTGCCCGGCGTAACGCCAGCGACCACGTTAGTGCCGCTCTCGACCATGCGCCCGGTGTGGAACTTGCCCTCGCGGCCGGTTATGCCCTGCACCACGAGACGTGTGTCGTTGTCTACAAGTATCGCCATCTGCTACCTGCCTCCATCTTGCGCAAGCTCGACGGCCTTCTTCGCCGCGTCGAGCATCGTCTCTTCGGTATATACATTCTCCGGCGTATTCTCCGCCAGGATCTCCCGTCCCTCCTCGGCATTCGTCCCATCTAGACGCACCACGATAGGCAGGCTAATCTCCGACCGCTCCAGCGCGCTGAGGAGCCCTCTGGCGACCTCGTCACCCCGCGTTATTCCGCCGAAGATGTTGAACAGGACGCTCTTGACCTGCTTGTTTGCGGTAACGATGTCGAGAGCTTCGGAGATTTCGTCCGCGTTCGCCCCGCCGCCGACGTCGCAGAAGTTCGCTGGCTCCCCGCCCGCCTGTGCTACCACGTCGAGCGTACTCATGACCAGCCCGGCCCCGTTCCCGAGGATGCCAACGTCCCCGTCGAGCTTCACGTACTGCAAGCCCGCCTCCTGGGCCCGCTGCTCCTCCGGGTCCGCCGCTTCCTCGTCGTGCAGATCCGCGATGTCGCTGTGGCGGAACAGGCTAGAGTTATCCACCGTAACCTTTGAGTCGAGCGCCAGAACGCGGCCGTCTTCGGTCGCGACGAGCGGGTTGATCTCCACGAGGCTCGCGTCGGACTCCGTGAACGCCTTGTACAAGTTGCCCAGAACCTTCCCGACGCCTTTTGCGACGTCGCCTTCGAGCCCGGCGTCGAACGTCAGCTCGCGCACCTGGTAGGGGAGGAGCCCTACAAGGGGGTCTATGTAGATCCTGACTATCGCCTCGGGGTTCCTTTCGGAGACCTCTTCTATATCCACGCCGCCCTCGGTGGAGAACAAGATCAAAGGCTTCTTCTCCGTGCGATCCACCAGGATCGAGAGGTACATCTCGCTCGCTATCTCCGCTCCCGCCTCGATGAGCACCTGCCTCACCTCGTGGCCGCGAATATCCATCCCGAGTATCTCCCGGGCCGCCTCCTCGGCCTCCGCGGGTTCCTTGACGACCTTGATCCCACCAGCCTTGCCGCGCCCTCCGGTCAACACCTGTGCCTTGACCGCGACCGTCCCGCCCCCGAGCTGTTCGGCCGCCTTCTTTGCCTCCTCGGGCGACGCGGCCACGACACCCTCCAGCGTCTCTATACCGAACTGCCGCAGCAGCTCCTTACCCTGATACTCGTACAGATCCAAGACCCAACAACTCCCCAAGACGCCTCTATCGACGCCGCGCATTATACCCATTGTGCTGTGCCATATAATCCGTCTGCCATGGGACTCGGAACCGCGATAAACGTCGTAGCGGTGCTGGTGGGCGGGGGCGTCGGCACGCTCGCGGGCGCCCGGTTGCCTCAAAGGATGCGCGAAACGGCGATGCAAGCCATAGGCCTCGTCACCCTCCTTATCGGTATCTCCAACTTCCTTGAATTCGACAACCCGCTCGTGCCCCTCGTTAGCGTCGTTGTCGGCCTTGTTGTTGGCGAAGCCCTGAATATAGACGGCGCCCTCAAGCGCTTTGGCGACTATCTCCAGGCACGCTTCTCGAAGGGGGAGAGTCCCGTGAGCCGAGCGTTTGTGACTACGAGCCTTCTCTTTTGCGTCGGGCCCCTGACGGTCCTGGGCTCCCTGGAGGATGGGCTTACCGGCGACTACGGCTTGCTCGCCCTCAAGAGCGCACTCGACCTTGTGGCTTCGCTCTCGTTCGCCTCCGTTCTCGGATGGGGTGTCCTGTTATCGGCGGGGACGGTACTCGTGGTCCAGGGGACGCTCACGCTCTCGGCCGGGCTGTTGGAGGGGTTCGTCACCGAGCAGATGGTCCTGGCGATGACGGCGACTGGTGGAGTCTTGATCCTGGGCCTCGGACTCATGTTGTTGGAGATCAAAGAAGTACGTGTCGCGAACATGCTCCCGGCGCTACTCATTGCGCCGCTGTTGATCGCCGCCGCGCCCCTGTGGCCGTTCTAGTCTGTACCGCCTGACGTACCGGAAGGCGGGCTCGGGTAAAATACAACGAACCCTGAAGGCTGAGAGGAGCGAAGATGGCCGAAGATGCGAGGCAGGACAATCATTGGCAGGGCAGTCCGTTGCAGATGTGGAGCGGGATGGACCCGCACGGCATCGAGGAGATCGTCGTACAATTCGACACCGGTGATGAAGAGGTACTGAAGCCCAAGGCGCGCGAGGAGTTCAAGGCCTACGAGTTGCAACAGGCGGCGGTTTACTTGGGCGTCCTCGCGCACCAGCTAAAGTAACCGAAAATAGCCCTTCGGAAGGAGAGATCATATGCACGGCATCGTAAGAGTCCAAAACGTCGCCCAGAATAGCAGCGAAACGGATAAGCACGATATCTCCCGGGTTGTCGTCCGCTACTCAGATGGCCGCACCCTGACTTTCATAGCCGAGGCCGGACGGGAGAACTTTAGCGAGGACGATATGATGGAGTTCGTCAAGGTCTTGGAGCGCTCCTCTTCGACCGCCGAGTGGGCGGAGGCCGGCAGCACGGCGGGCGCGGGTGGTTAGACCTCGGTGAGACCCTCCGGGAGGGCGCTAGCGGCCCGGTGAATCCTCGTCGGTGTACCGGTCGTAGCGGTCGAAGTAGTCTTCTTGTAGCGAGACCTCTTCGCCCGCTAGTTCGCGGCGCCTGAGGTCCCAGAGGACGTTCAGGTCGTGGTCTACCTTTTCGAGCCTCGTGCGGTCTTCCGCGCTCGCGTGGTGTGCGCCCTCGCGGCTCACGAGCCGTTCCCGCTCCTCGGAGAGTTCCTGAATCCTCTGCATCACACTCTGTGCCATGGCCCTACCTCTCTTTCCACGCGTTGATTGGCTATCCTCGATTCTACAGTGAAAAGTCAGCGTGGATCGCTGCGATGCTGATTCGCGTACTCTACAATTGAGCCTTATAGGAGGCAGAGTTTGCTCAAAAAGATCTACCACCTCGGCTACGCGGTCCAAGATATAGGCGCCGCGGCACGCTTCTACGAAGAGCAGTTCGGCGCGCGGGCGGGCGAGCCCGAAGAGGTCGTCGAACAGGGCATAATCGCTACGATGTTCGACGTGGGGGAGTCAAAGATAGAACTGGTCCAACCCACCAGCCCCGACTCGCCCGTCGGCAAGTTCCTCGCCAAAAAAGGCGAGGGTTTCCACCATGTGGCCTTTCAGGTAGACGACCTGGAAGCGGCCCTTGAGGAGCTAAGAGAGAACGGCGTCGAGCTGATAGACGAGGAGCCCAGAATAGGCGCGGGCGGTACGCGCATGGCCTTCGTCCACCCCAAAGGCGCGTTCGGCGTCCTCACCGAGCTCGTCGAGCTTCCCGAAAAAGACGACTAGACCAGGAGAGAATCGAACATGGACGTCGAAAAGCGCCAGGGCGAGCGCCAGAGCGAGCGCCAGAGCGAGCGCCGGACTGAGTCTGGCATAGAGGTAAAGCCTGTTTATAAACCCGGTGACTCGAACGGCTCGGGCTACGCTGAGAAGCTCGCCGATCCTGGTGAGTACCCCTACACCCGCGGCGTGTACCCCTCGATGTACCGCGGCCACCCCTGGACCATGCGCCAGTATGCCGGTTTTGGCACCGCCAAGGAGACCAACGCCCGCTTCAAATACCTCACCGAACAGGGCCAGACTGGTCTCTCCGTCGCCTTCGACCTCCCCACCCAGATGGGCCGCGACTCCGACCACCCACTAGCTCTCGGCGAAGTCGGCAAGGTGGGGGTCGCCATAGACTCTCTCCTGGATATGCGCGAACTCTTCGAAGGTATACCCCTCAAAGACGTCTCGACCTCCATGACTATCAACTCGACCGCCTCCATCCTCCTGTTGTTCTACTCTCTGGTTGCGGAGGAGCAGGGGGCGGAGGCAAAGGACGTCACAGGCACGACACAGAACGACATCCTCAAGGAGTACCTGGCGCGCGGGACCTACATCTACCCGCCCCGGCCCTCTATGAGGATCACCACGGACATGTTCGCGTACTGCGCGAAAGAGCTACCGCGCTGGAACACCATCTCCATCTCCGGATACCACATCCGCGAGGCTGGCAGCACGGCCGTTCAAGAGCTGGCCTTCACCCTCTCCAACGCTATCGCCTACGTCGAGGCGGCCGTGGAGGCGGGCCTCGAAGTAGACCAGTTCGCCCCGAGGCTGTCGTTCTTCTTCAACGCGCACAACGACTTGTTCCAGGAAGTCGCCAAGTACCGGGCTGCGCGTCGGATGTGGGCCAGGATCATGAGGGAGCGTTTCGGCGCGCAGAGTGAGAATAGCCTCAAGCTTCGCTTCCACACCCAGACAGCAGGCTCCTCTCTGACCGCTCAGCAGGCCGAGAATAATATCGTAAGGACGACCGTACAGGCGCTCTCGGCGATCCTCGGCGGCACGCAGAGTCTGCACACCAACGCCTTCGATGAGGCGCTGGCGCTCCCGACCGAGAAGAGCGCCGGGATAGCTCTGCGGACCCAGCAGGTCCTGGCAAACGAGGCTGGCCTCACGGACACTACCGACCCGTTGGCGGGGTCTTACTTCATTGAGTCTCTGACCGATGCCGTCGAAGAAGAAGCGTGGCGCTACATAGACCGTATAGACGAGATGGGCGGCTCCGTAAAGGCGATAGAGCAGCGGTACATGCAGGCCGAGATCGAGGAAGCAGCCTATCGATACCAGCGTGAGATCGAGAAAGAAGAGCGCATCATCGTCGGCGTAAACCGCTACGAGACCGACGAGGACCCCGAAATGGACCTGCACACCGTGGACGAGACCATCCGCGACCGCCAGACCGAACGCCTCGAAGAGCTAAAAGAGAGCCGCGACTCCTCAGCCGCCGAGAAGGCCCTCGCCGACCTGAAGCGCGCCGCCGAAGGGTCGAATAACCTGCTCTACCCGATGAAGGAGGCGCTCGCCAACCTTGCCACTCTGGGTGAGGTGTCAGACACTTTGCGCGAGGTCTTCGGGCAGTATCGTCCTTCTTCCTGATCCTGCTCGGCTTTGTGTGGGTTGCTTGACTAAAGGTTTTTTATATCTGACCGATAATATAAATGTACGAGGCAGGTCAAGAATAAGAAAACTACAATAACGAGGTTTTATGTCGTCTGCACAAAGAGTATGGTTACTAGCCGCAGTCCTGATCTCGACCTTCGCGGGTTATCTTGTAACTCAAAGCTCTATTCAGGAGGCCGAGACCCAGACTGGAGGCGCTGGCCAAGATGCTGAGGCTCCAACCTATACGGAAGGAAACCAGAGGGATTTCGTCTCCGACAAACTAATAGTCAAGCTCGAGGACACCGCGACGAGCGCGGATCTAGAGGCTGTCAACCAGCAGAACAACGCCAGTACAGAGGAGGATCTCCCCCGCAGCCAAGTCAACGTGGTGGACCTGCCGAGCGACTTGCCGGTAAGTGAGGCCATAAGTCGCTACGAAGCCTCTCCGGACGTCGAGTATGCCGAGCCGGACTTTATATTAAAGCCCTCGCAGACGACCTCGGCTAACGATCCAAGATATTCCAGTCTTTATGGCTTGAACAACACCGGCCAGAATGGCGGGGCGGCGGACGCCGACGTAGACGCTCCGGAGGCCTGGAACACGACTACCGGGGATGTGGGCACTGTGGTGGCCGTCATAGACGAAGGGATGGACACAAACCATCCGGATCTCAAGAACAATATCTGGACTAATCCGGGCGAGACTGGCACGGACGCCGCCGGGCGTGACAAGGCAACCAACGGCGTTGACGATGATGGCAACACCTACGTAGATGACGTAAACGGGTGGGACTTCGCTAACAACGACGCGACCGTCTACGATCCGGACCCGATTAGCGGCGCCGGCGACGAGCATGGTACGCACGTCGCGGGCACAATCGCCGCCGAAGGCAACAATAGCCTCGGCGTCGTGGGCGTGAACTGGAAGGCAAAGGTTATGCCGCTCAAGTTCCTGGGTCCGGACGGCGGTAGTACCTCCGATGCCATAGAAGCACTCAACTACGCGGTGGCGAAGGGAGTCAAGATCAGCAACAACTCCTGGGGTGGAGGCGGGTCTTCTCAGGCGCTGCTCGACGCCATAAAAAGGGCGGACGCCTCGGGGCACCTGTTCGTGGCCGCGGCTGGCAACGGCGGCGCCGACGGTGTCGGCGACGACAACGACGCGACTCCCAGCTACCCCTCCAGCTACAATAGTCCCAACGTCATCTCCGTGGCCGCCACTGACAACCGAGACGCCCTCGCCTCCTTCTCGAACTATGGGTCCTCCTCGGTGGATCTCGCGGCTCCCGGCGTGGGGATTTTGAGCACACTCCCCGGAAGCAGGTACGGCAGCTACAATGGCACCTCGATGGCGACGCCTCACGTGACGGGGGCTGCGGCGCTCCTCAAGAGTAGTAACCCCTCCCTGGACGACGCGCAACTGAAGGCCCGGATCCTGGAGTCCGCGGAGAATAAGACCAATCTGCAGGCAAGGACGGCTACCGGCGGGCGGCTAAATGCCCAGGTATCCCTAGCACAAACTACGGCGCCCGACCCTGGGGCGGACACTGCGGGGCCGACCGTTGCCTCAGTAAAGCCAGCTTCGGGCTCGAGGACCCGTGATCGTACGCCGGCCATAGCAGCAACCGTGAGCGACGATCGTACCGAGCTTGCGAAAGGCTCGATCCAGCTTTACGTAGACGGGGCAGAAAAGACGGACTTCTTCTCCTACGACCTGGCGACCGACAGGCTGACCTACACGAGTAGCAGGCTCTCCTACGCCAGACACACGGTGACAATCGTCGCTACGGACGAGGCGGGTAATGCCACGACCAAGAGTTGGAGCTTCAGGGTAGTTCGATAGGGACCTTTCGGCGAACCTTCGCGAATCCGGCCTTTACCGGGGCAAGTGCCCCGGTCCTTCTTCTAACAGCCTCGAGCGACGTCTGGGAGATGAACGTCGGCGTAGTCTAGTCTCCGAGGTTCCGAGTGGCACTCTCGCTACAGGAGGTTCGGAGACGACACAGCGCTTGCTTGTCACTCGACCTTGCCGCATGGATTGACGGTCCCACCACTGGCCCCGGCTTCCGCATCACCACCGCCGCCACCCGACGACTCCCCGCCAAGCTCCGGGTGAGCCCTGCCCCGAGCCTGAAGGACAAGAAGGGCAAAAAGGGCACGAAAGGCAACAATAGGAGGTATACAGGTGCTTGTTGGGCAAGTGCGAATACTTCTCGACGGCCGGGTCACAGTAACCTGGCCTTCCGTTCGTTCTCGGTCAGGATGACAAAAAGTCGGCAGCATCGAGGCATGGATTTTGAAGTAGCTCTGGGATTGGTGGACGCCGAGTTGCTGGTCTCTGCTCGGGCGTGTGGTACCGACGAGGCTTACCGGGAGCCTGTCATGGCTATGGTAAGATTGATCTGAAAGCGAGGGTAGGCACCCTCGTCCTTCGTACCTACGTTGACCGGAGCCGGGCTCCGAGGAGGTTCTCGCAAAGCATGGTTGAATGGTTTCGCAGACGCAAAAATGGCAGTCCAACCGGAGAACCCGAGCGGGAGCCGCGGGGAGCGGCGGATGTCGGGGAGCTTCGTGAGCAGACGGTCCCGGTTACCGCTCCCCTTGATGTCGAAACCGAGATGGCCGGGGACCTTATAGACCGGACACCGGAGCCGGAGGAACCTGCCGACGGTTTCTCCGAGGCTGGCATCCGGGAGGCATTGAGGGACGTACGCGACCCTGAGATCGGGCGCGACCTCATCTCCCTGAACATGATCAGGGAGATCGAGATTCAGGGCGGAAACGTCACCGTCGGCGTTGCCCTCACCACGGCCGGATGCCCATTGAAGCATCGCATTACCACCGACATACAGGACCGCTTGAAGATGATAGACGGCGTCGAGAGTGTAGAGGTGGACTTCGGTGTGATGACCGAGACCGACCGCCAGAACCTCCTGACCTCGCTACACGGCGGCCCCTCCGAGCTCGCCCCTGCATTCAAGGACGAGTCCAGAACGCGTATTATCGCGGTCGTCTCCGGCAAGGGCGGTGTCGGCAAGAGCACGGTGGCGGTGAACCTCGCGGCGGCTCTCGACCGGGCCGGACACTCCGTGGAGATCCTTGACGCCGACGTTCATGGCTCCTCCATCCCCGTGATGCTTGGCGCCACCGAAAAGCCCAACGTGGTAGGCGGGGTGATCTTCCCCATAGAGTCCGCCACCGGGTTGAAGTTCATCTCCATGGGCAACTTCGTGAACGAGGGCCAGGCTATTATCTGGCGCGCCCCGATAGTCAACAAGGCCCTGACCCAACTCATGCGTGACGTGTACTGGGACGAGCCGGACTTCATCATCGTGGACATGCCTCCCGGGACCGGCGACGTCGCCCTCACCGTGGCGCAGATGATTCCCAAAGCCGAGGCCCTCGTCGTTACCACCCCGCAGGCTGACGCCGCCCGCGTGGCGGTCAAGGCGGGCAAGATGGCCGTGCAGGCGCACCTCAAGGTAGTTGGAGTGGTCGAGAATATGGCCTACGCCGAGTGCCCGGACTGCGGCAAGGAGCTGAAGATCTTCGGTGGCGACGGTGGCGACCGCGTTGCCGGCGAGCTGGACTCGAAGGTCATGGGCCGCATCCCCATTCTCCCCGACGCCTCCGGCGAGCCCGGCAAGAGCCTCTTCGCCGAGGATACGGCCCCCGCCCGCGCCTTTGACGAAATCGCCGGGGCCATCGCCAGCAAGAAAGTCCGCCGCCGCATCAAGGTTCTATAACTCTAAATTAACGATATTCGATGAGAAGCGCCCCCGCTGTTATAGCGGGGGCGCTTCTTTCTAACGCGTAAGCCGGATGTGTCCGGGGAATCCCGCGAACGTTGCCCGCAGCACTTCCACGCCGTCCTGGTTTACGAACCCGGCGGTCGCTTTGACGCGGCGTCTCTCCTCGTCCTTCTCCGCGACGGTTACGGTACAGGAGATCGTCTCTCCCGCGAAGACCGGCGCCAGATACTCGAACGACATCTCTGTCGCGAGGAATCCCAGGAGACCGCCGATGTGTGTCAGCATGCTCCCGGTGAGGAGACCGGGAATGGTCAACCGCCCGTACCAGCTCTCGCGGGCGAATTCCTCGTCCTGGTGATACGGATTGTAATCACCGGTCACACCACAGAACATCGCGACGTCCCCCTCCGTAAAGGTGCGGCGAAAAAAGAAAGCCTGTCCGACATGCATCTCCTCGAACGCCTCTCGCAATCGCTGTTTGAACTCTGGCGTCGCTTCCGGCATCGGGACTCTACCTCCTCATTGGTCAAATCAGGCGGCGCCTGGTAGGACTTCGCTTCGTCAGACTGTATGCGCCTGGTGCCATGCCAGGGCGTCTTCCAGGCGGTCGTTGCCCCAGAAGAGCTCTCCGCCGACCACGAAGCTTGGGGCACCGAAGATCCCGAGCTCTATAGCTCTATGAGTATGGTCGCGCAGGCGCTGCTTGTTTTCGGGTGTCCGGGCTCGCTCGACGATCTCCGCGCCCGGCCGGCCAAGCTCGTTGAGGATCGACCGGATCTGCACGGGGTCACCGATCTCGCGATCCTCGGCGAAGTTGGCCCGGAAGACTGCCCGGATGAAGTCGGGGAGCCAGGGCTCGGATTCCGCTCTCGCCAGGCACGCGACCCGGGCGGCGAGTAGGCTGTCACGCGGGAAGCGCGAGGGCTTCGCAAACGGAACACCGTACTTCGCGCACAGGCGCTCCATGTCTCGCCACATGTACCGTCCCTTCGCCGGGTAGATGTTGAAGGGGGAGCCCTCCCAGCCCTGCTCGTTGAAGATAGGACCTAGCAAGAACGGTCTCCAGGAGATCTCTACGCCTGCAGTGTAGGCTAGGTCCTCGATCCGGTGGACAGACAGGTACGAGTATGTACTGCCAAACTCGTACCAGAACTCGAAGCTTAGTGTAGCCAAGGTGTACTGTGGTCCGAACTAGCCGTGAAATACTTCCACGATCTGCGCACCGTTGACGCTCTCCTCCAGGTGCGATCTTTCATCGTCGGATAGGTATAGCTCTGCAACCTCTCAATACCGCCTGAGCCAGGCTTTGACGAGTACGCCGACGAAGAGGGCATCGAAACCGTACTCCACCTGAAGGTAAGTGGCGCGGGGCAGGGTACCTTCAAGGTCAGCAGGATCGCGTTGGTCATCTCGACAGCGGCGGCGGAGCGCCACGTCGTCAACATGGCCGGGCGCCTGCTTCTCGCGACGCTGAAACTCCGAGTCCTGGTGTGAAGCTTCCGCAAGGAGCCCGCCCCCACCTGCCTGGCGGCTAGTCGATCAGCCCGCTCCCCTTCACCGCGTCGCGCTCCTCCTTGAGCTCGTTCACGGTGATGTCGATCTTCGATTGCGCGAACTCGCCGATTTCGAGTCCCTCAACGACTTCGTAGTTACCGCCCGAGAGCCGCACCGGGAACGACGATATGAGACCCTCCTCCACACCGTACTGACCACTCGACGGTACCGCCATCGAGCGTAGGCCGTCGGCGCCTAGCGCCCAGTCGCGCACGTGGTCGATAGCCGCGTTAGCCGCCGACGCGGCTGACGATGCGCCGCGCGCCTCGATAATCGCGGCGCCGCGCTTGCCAACTTGCGGCATGTATTCATTCTCGTACCAGTCCATGTCGACCTGATCTACGGCCCGCTCGCCGTTCACCCTGGCGTTGAAGAGGTCGGGGAACATCGACGGCGAGTGGTTGCCCCACACGACGAGGTCCTGGATGTCCTCGACGCCGACCGACAGCTTCTGAGCGAGCATCGAGATTGCGCGGTTCTCGTCGAGCCGCGTCATCGCGGTAAAGCGCTCGCGTGGCACGTCGGGCGCGTTGCTCATCGCGATCAGCGCGTTCGTGTTCGCCGGGTTGCCGACCACCAGGATCCGCACGTCGTCGGCTGCGCCAGCGTTGATCGCCTCGCCCTGTGGTTTGAAGATCGCCCCGTTCGCCTCGAGCAAGTCGGCGCGCTCCATCCCCTTCTCGCGGGGCTTGGCCCCGACCAGCATGGCGACGTTGGTGCCGTCGAAGGCCTCCTTCGCGTCGGCGGTGATGTCGATGGACTCGAGCAGCGGGAACGCGCAGTCGTGGATCTCCATCGCGGTGCCCTCGGCTGCCTTCAGCGCTGGCTCGATTTCGAGCAGCTTGAGCTTGATCTTCTCGTCGGGGCCAAGCATTTGGCCCGAGGCAATCCGGAACAGCATCGCGTAGCCGATCGCGCCTGCGGCACCGGTAACAGTGACGGTCTTCGACATCAGGTAATCTCCTCCTATTAGCTCCTACTCACTAATGATAGAGGAACTCACATTTCTCTGCCGCAACTCCTGGCAGTAAAATGCTCTCAAACGTTTTTCGGACAAGTGGGAGGATTTTTGGAGGTAACGCAGGCGATACAGTCACGCCGGAGCATCGGGCAAATGAAACAGGACCCGGTACCGCGAGGCCTGGTCGAGGAGGTCCTCGAAAGCGCCGTACACGCCCCGAACCACAAGATCACGGAACCCTGGCGCTTCCACGTCTTCACTGGTAAGGGCCGCGGTGAACTCGCCCGTGCCCGAGCCGAAGTCGCGAGAATTCAAGCTGAAGTAGAGGGCGAAGAAGAGGAGTTCGCCGCCGGCCGAATAAGCCGCGAACGCAAAAAAGCCTTTCGCGCCCCGGTAGTGATAGCAGTGATCTCCAGAGGAGGGCGCGACGAGATTGAGACGCTGGAGAACTACGCCGCCTGCGCCGCCGCAGTCCAAAACATGCAACTTACGGCTCACTCTCTGGGCCTTGCCACCATATGGCGCACCGGTCCCGTCGCCTACCATCCGTACATGCGCGACTTCCTCGGCCTCGAAGATGGCGATAGGATCGTTGCTCACCTTTATCTCGGTTACGCCGATGTGGGGGAGCGCTCCCGTAGACGCGAGCCAGCCTCTTCGAGGACTGTCTGGCACGAGGGCTAGACGGAGGTTCGCGGCAACCTTTCGCGGGTATTACCGTACAAGAGAGTAAGGACTATTCTGAGGAGGAACTATGGGAAGATGGTTGAAGCGGTTGGCCGTCATGGCCGCGCCGATAGTGTGGCGAAAGATTCAGGAACGCAGGCGTAGGGGCCGCCGCTAGGGCACTCTACTCCCCCCATGCGACGCCCTCGAAGCCCTCCTCAGTCTTACGGACGCGGACGAGGAAGTCTTCCGAGGGCTCGTGGTACAGGATCACAGGGGCGTCGCGCTCTTCAGCTTCTGTCAACACCTCTGTGCGGTTCTTACGGGCGGCCTCCGGGTCCGTATCCACACCGCTTATGAGGTTAGGGTCTAGCCAGATCTTCGCTGGCGCCAGATCCGCCGTGTAGAGCGCCGCGTCTCCACCCGACTCTATCCACACGATCTGGTGTCCCTCCGAATGCCCGCTACGAACCTCCACGCGCACCCCCTCTACAACCTCGCCATCACCCTCCAAAAGCTCGCACCAACCCTCGTAGACACCGTTCTCCACCGCCGGAACGGCCTCCCGGCGCCCGTCACCCTTCTCCATCTTCCGCCCCTCCTCCAGAGCCGCCTCTTGCACGTAGACGGTGGCGTTGGGGAAGCTCGGCGGGTTGAGTGCCCAGCCGACGTGATCTACATCGAGATGGCTGAGCACGACGTGCGTGACGTCCGAGGCATCGTAGCCCGCCTGTTCCAACCGGTCCATGAGGTTCTCCTCACGCTTTAACTCGAAGCGACCAACCAGGTACTCGGGCAACTCGGGACCGAAGCCGGCATCGAGGAGCACGAGGGCATCCCCACTCTCCACGAGGACGACATTCATGGCGCCCCTTATCCTGGCCTTCTTCGCCCCTTCCCCAAAAAGGTTGCCCGCGTCAGTCAAGAAAGTGCCATCCCCAAGCACGCGAACCTTCAACGACCCGACCTCCAAAGAGTTACTAGCCATTATTCTCCTCCCACCTTTTTGACCCGGACAGCATACAAGATATCCATACCCCATAGCCGTGCCAGCGTACGGTCTAGCCGATCTCTAGCTGATGGGCTGAAACGTCTAGCGCCTGACAACCGGCTAGGATTTCAGGGCGGCCTTGACTGCGCGGCCCAGGGACCTCGGGTGTTTCAAGAGGCTGTAGACTGGAGTGTCGCCGGTAAAGCCTTCGATGAGGGTGAGGCGGGCGCCGGGGTCTTGCTCGCATGCCTTGAAGAGTGGTTCGATCATCTGCAGGTTCGGGACGAGATTCGTCAGCGCGTAACCGGAGAGATGCTCCTTCGCGCGCTTTTGCCGGAGTTGGGTTGCGTATCCGCGCAGCACCCGGGTGGAATAGTCGCCTCTGGAGTGAGCCTCGTGCGCCCAGGCCGCTGCCAGGCGTCCAGACTCTATCGCGTAGCCGACGCCTTCGCCGCTTATCGGGTGGATCATGCTGGCCGCGTCCCCGACGCTCATCAGACCCTGCACGTGCCTCTTCGCGCCCCACATCCCCATCTTCAACGACCAACTCTTCGCCGGCCCCTCCGGTTCGGCGCCTTCCAGCCAGCTTGCCAACTCCGGCTCCTCCAGAAAACGGTCGAAATAGTCCTTCAGGTTGCGCCCCGTGCGATCCAGCGTCTTCGTTGAGACCCCCGCCCCAACGTTAGCCCGCCCGTCCCCAAAATAGAAGACCCAACCATAGCCCGCCCCGCGCTCGTTCATATCTTTGGTAATAAAGATGTGCAGGTCCTCCTTGTTCGGACCGGAGACGTTCCTGAAGTATTGTCGCCTCGCCACCGAGTTCTGGCGCGCCTTCATCCCCTCTCCCGCGAACCCGCCGACCCCATCCGCCGCGACGACCAGCGGAGCCTCGTAACGAACCTTCTCCCCATCCGCGATAGCCTCTACGCCGGTGACGTTCCCAGCAGAAGAGCGGAGGAGTTTGGTAGCGCGGACGCCGCTCCTGAAGTCCGCACCGGCTTCTTCGGCGCGGCCCAGGAGGCGGGCGTCGGTCTCTTCGCGGGGGATCACATAGCCGTGAGGACCGTGAAGTGTGGGGGGGACCTTCTGACGCAGGTAGGAGGTCTGGGTGTACAAGGAGAAACCGCTGAACTTTCCGTGGGCCGGCTCGTCCAGCCAGTCGCCGAGGCCCATTAACGTAAGCTCCTCGGACGCGTGAGGCATAAGACCGTCACCGCACGTCTTGTCGCGTGGGAAGCTCTGCCGGTCGAGGAGGAGCACCGAGAGCCCGGCCCTCGTCGCATAGTACGCCGTCGCCGACCCGCCCGGCCCCGCCCCAACCACGATCACATCCGCCCGCTCCGCCATCGCTCACCTGACTCTCTTAGTTTCTACCCTGATAAGTGAACATCGCCGCATCGCCGCCCGGAACCCGGCGAACGCCTATTATACTTTTCCCTCACGCGCCGTTACCGAAGCAGACCAACCGCAAGCAAGGAGGCAATGATGGTGGACCGCAACCGCCCGGCCCGCTACGAGGTGGGGGGAAGGGCCGCCCTGAAGGCCACGGGCCAGCCCGTCGAGATACTGGAGGTCCGCCGGGGTGAATTTGTCCCGGACTTCGTCTACAAGGTGCGCATCCTCGCGGAGAGGCCAGCCCGCCCCTACAACCTGTCCGTCCCCGAGCACGACCTCTCGGACGGGTAAGGAGGACGCGTGGCCGACCTACGAGACGCGAACGCTATCGTCTCTTTTCCCCGGGAGCTGCTTACCCTGCCCCGCTTCCACCCGGGAGCCATACTCCGGTGAGTCGAAGACCCCCGAGGTAGCCCGCTGGTCCGACAGCGCGATGAACCTCTAGCCGTGGGAGTTAGTGGTGGTGTGGCACCGTGGGACGCTCGGAGGCCTTGCTGCTTCGAAGGCTTCGCTGGTCACCTCGCGGGCTTTACAGTGGGCATCGTACTGGATATGGCTGGGCAACTAATCGAGTAGGAGACCTTCGACGAGGGGCACGTGAGCTAGAGAACCCCGCTCGCCGTGGCGCACGGGGGAGTATCTAGCGCGTCGGCTGGTTTGCCAGGGACGAACGAGACACCGCAAAGTAGACCCTCGGCGCACTGCCTGAACGCCTGGTGCGAATAACTATCTCACTGAGCTATCCGGAAGAGAAGCCACCCGGACGACCGAAGCTTCAGCAGGGGTGCAAACCACCCTTCGGTATAGTCCACGAGGACAGGTACGAACAAGGCCTGTCCGAAGGCCGAAGTTAGAAGCAGGCCTTTCTAGAACCCTTCGGAGGAGGTGACGCTGAGGTAGGCGACATCGACTAGGGGGACGCCGGTTTCGAGGGCGCGTTGGACGGCCCTTGCGAGGGCTTCGGCGGCAACGCTGGAGTCTGGGAAGTGTCCATCGAGGAGGCGGGCGGCCCGGGCTATCTCGTAGAAAGAGAAGCGGCGGCGGTCGCCGGTCAGGTCGTACACCGCTTCGAGGACCTCGAGGCGTAGCGAGATCAACTGTTCCAGCCGCCAGCGGATCTCGTCTCCAGTCAGGTTCATGGTCTGGTACAGACGCGCGATCTCCGCGACCTGCTCGAGCGCCCGCGGGCGCTTCCCCAGACGTCCCACCGTAGCCTCATCGAGGTAGCGCCTCGCGGTGATCCTCGCGAGCGCCAGCCTCCCCTTTGACCCGTCGAACCCCACGAGTGGTCGCCAAGTCCGCAAGCCCACCTTGCTACCCGCCAATAGGTCATCGGTGCGGGTTTCCCGGCCCCCAATAAAGACCCGCGGTACGTGCCCGCCCGCGTAATAGGCGATCTGACGGGCCATCGCTCGCGCCTTTTCCTCGTCGCCCGGCGCGGCCCCGGCTCGCACCTCTACCCAACGTCGGGTAGTGCCGACGTAGAGGCGTTCGAGAGCCCGCCACGTGGCGTCACCCCGGAGGTCCAACTCGCCCGGCTTCTCGGTTACCACCGAGACTTCGGCCCCCGACCCACTCCTGGAAGCATAGGATGCCTCGACGGCCCGCAGGAGCTCCTCGAACTCCTCGTCCACGGCCCCGGAGAGGTAACAACGACTGCGTTCGGCGGGCAGAACGTACATGAGGCGACTTTTGATCCTGCGCTCCTTGCCTTCCTCTGCTTTGAGCCGGTCTATCGCCTCGTACAGTTCGCGCCGCCGTTGATAGACGAGCTTCGAGAGCCGCTCTACCTCATCATCAGTACCGAAGCCCTCGGATTCCGCCCACGCGTCATCGCGAGCGCCACAGGACGCTTCGTGGGCGTTTTCGGCCCGGATTACCGCTCTCTGCTGTTTCTCGCGCTCGCGCTGAGCCTCTCCCAACTCGCGCTCCAGCGTCTCTATAGTGGAAGACACAAAAAAGCCTTTCCCAAACCACTCCTCTGCCCCCGCATTCTACCCCAAGCCTAAAACAATCGGTGCTCAAGGAAAAGCTGCCCTGTTGCGGAACCGTCGATATACAGATAATCTTAAGGTATTCAGAGGTCCAAGGGAGGAGACGCGCATGGACTTCAATACGGGAGGTAGCGGCGGGAGACCGGACGATCAATCGCGGCCGCTATACGGTGGGGGAACGAGCGGATCTCCAAGCGGACCCCAGCGAGGACCGTCGGGAAGTCCGGGAGGGGAGTTCAGCCTTCAAGATCCGGTCGGCAGCTTCATCAGTACCGCCCGAGGTGTACTGCTCAGCCCGGTAAGCTTCTTCCGTAGTATGGCCAAACGGGGCGATTTTTTGAACCCGGCGATCTTCGCGCTGATATGCGCCCTGATCTCTGCCGTACTCAGCGGCTTGATAAGCTTGGTAATCTCCCCGTTTTTTGCTGCCCCTGGGGAGACTGGCGAGGCGTTCGCTGGAGGACTCGTGGGGCTTGTTTTTACCGTAATCTTATCGCCCATTTACACGGCGCTCGCCTTGCTAATAGGGGCCGGCGTATATCACCTGCTCGTGCTTCTCTTCGTAAGGCCCGGCAACGCGGGGTTCGAAGCCACTTTCAGGGTTGTCTGTTATGTTGCGGCGATTCAGCTTGTAAGTTGGATACCTATCGTCAACATCGTAGCGGGTATCTACGCCATTGTCCTGTCGATATTTGGTATTCGGGAGGCCCACGGCACGACTATGGGCAAGGCCGTCGCCATTGTTCTGATCCCGGTAGCCGTGATCCTGTTCTTCGTTCTCATACTTGTTGCTCTGCTAGGTGCAGCGCTGTTCTTCGGATCTCAGCAGCAGCAGTTCTAGCAGCAGACGTTGAACGCAAAACTCGATGAGCCGAAACCTGCTGGCGGACAGGTAGGAAAACTTGCGGGCTCGTGCCTCAGGTCCGGAAATCCGGCGTACGAGCCTCTCTATAGCAGACGGCTCTGTACGCTACCGCTATACTTCTCGCTGGTAAAGGGTAAGTAAACGCGAAAAGGGAAGGGCAAGGGGGTTCACGTATGGCACGGACGGTAACTCTTATACCAGGGGATGGCACGGGACCGGAGGTGACCGATTCGGTCAAGGAGGTTTTCGAAGCCCTCGACGTTGATATCGAGTGGGAGATCGCCGAGGCTGGCGAGACCGTGATGGAGGATGAGGGCACCCCGCTGCCCGAGAGCGTTCTAGAGTCCATTCGACGCAATAAGGTAGCCATCAAAGGTCCTCTTACGACACCTGTGGGAGCCGGCTTCCGCTCGGTGAACGTGGCTCTACGCAAGGAACTGGACCTGTACGCTAACGTCCGGCCTTCGTTGAGCTTGCCAGGTATAGATACGCCGTACGAGAACATAGATCTCATTATCTTCCGCGAGAACACCGAGGACCTTTACGCTGGGGTAGAGCATATGGTAGGCCCCGACGCCGCGGAATCTATCAAGATCATCACCAGGGCCGGCACCGAGCGTATCTGCCGCCTGGCCTTCGAGCAGTCCAAGGAGCTTGGCCGCAAGCACATTACGGTCGTCCACAAGGCAAACATCATGAAGTTCACCGACGGTCTCTTTCGGGACGTCTTCTTCGAGGTCTCCAAAGACTACGAGAACGACTTCGAGGAGATCGACGACCGTATAGTGGACAACATGAGCATGCAGCTCGTGATGAAGCCGAACCAGTACGATGTCATCGTCTGCCCTAACCTCTACGGCGATATCCTCTCGGACATCTGCGCGGGCCTGACCGG
Organism: uncultured Rubrobacteraceae bacterium; assembly: GCA_902806065.1. Classification (GTDB taxonomy): domain Bacteria; phylum Actinomycetota; class Rubrobacteria; order Rubrobacterales; family Rubrobacteraceae; genus Rubrobacter_F. Next base: position 119,453 of record CADCVE010000007.1, read on the forward strand.
AGGGTTGGGGGTGGCTCCAGGAGCGAATATTGGGGATGAGATCGCCGTTTTCGAGCCTGTACACGGGAGCACCCCGAAGTACGCTGGCCAGAACCGGGCGAACCCGCTGGCGACACTTCAGTCGGCAAAGACCATGCTCGAGTACCTGGACATGTACGATGTAGCAGAGAGGATGCAGACGGCCATGGAGGAGGCTCTCAAGAGCCCCGAGACCCGTACCAAGGACCTCGGTGGCTCCGCGGGCACTAAAGAGTTCACTCAGGCCATCGTCTCCAACCTCAAGTAAGCGTGTAACGAAGAATTTACTCTGGGTCTGTTCTCGAATCGTTAACAATCCAGTACACTGGTTAAGCTTTGGGTAAAACAATTAAGTACCCGATTAGAATGGTGCTGTCTTCAACACGAGGTCGGGAGGCTGGATGCGCGTCCTAGTAGCAGGTGGCGACGGTTACTGCGGTTGGCCTACGGCCCTCTATCTCTCCGCACAGGGCCACGAAGTTTCCATAGCGGACAATCTGAGCCGTAGGAGTTGGGACGAAGAGCTTGGTACCGAGTCGCTCACTCGCATCTCCGATCTGGAGACCCGTGTAGGCCGGTGGGAGGAGTTAACGGGGCGTGAGATTGGGGTGGCCGTCGGCGACCTTACCGACGAGCGCTTCGTGCATGAGACCATCGCGGGGTTCGAGCCCGATGCGTTCGTGCATTTTGCCGAGCAACGTTCCGCACCGTATTCCATGATCGACCGGAGTCATGCCGTCTTTACCCAGGTCAACAACGTTGTCGGTACGCTGAACCTCCTCTACGCTATTGGGGAACTCGCGCCTAACTGCCACCTCATAAAGCTCGGCACCATGGGTGAGTACGGCACCCCGAACATAGACATCGAAGAGGGGTACATAACCATCGAGTACAAGGGACGCACGGACACGCTGCCGTACCCCAAGCAGCCTGGTTCCTTCTACCATCTCTCCAAGGTTCACGATTCGCACAACATCATGTTCGCCTGTCGCACCTGGGGCCTCAGGGCGACGGATCTCAACCAGGGCGTCGTGTACAACGTGGAGACCGATGAGACGGCCTCGGACCCGGTGCTCACGAACCGCTACGACTACGACGGCATCTTCGGCACCGCGCTCAATCGCTTCTGCGCCCAGGCTGCCTCTGGGAACCCGATTACGGTCTACGGCGAGGGCGGCCAGACGCGCGGCTTCATAGACATCCGCGACACCGTACGCTGTATAGAGCTCGCGGCAAACAACCCGGCTGAAAAGGGTGAGTTTCGGGTCTTCAATCAGTTCACCGAGCAGTGGTCGGTGCTGGGGCTTGCCCAACTCGTCGAAAAGGTCGGGCACTCTTTGGAGCTCGAGCCGAAGCTCGCGCGCCTGGAGAACCCCAGGGTCGAGAAGGAGGAGCACTACTACAAGGCGGCGAACACGCGGCTCATGGACCTTGGGCTAAAGCCGCATCTTTTGAACGAGGAGACGGTGGAGCGGTTGCTCCTGACGGCGATGGAGAACCGGGACCACATCCATCCGGAGACGTTTGTCCCGCAGGTGAACTGGCGCCGGCCGCGGTACAAGTAGGGTAACCGGGCGAGCCCTTGCGGATCGCCTTCTTCACCGAGACCTTCCTCCCCTCGACTGACGGCGTCGTAACACGCCTCACACACACCCTGGAAGAGCTTCATCGGCTCGGAGCCGAGGTTCTGGTATTCGCTCCAAAGGGTGCGCCGCCTTCTTATGCCGGGGCTCGCGTGTACGGGTTGCCGGGCGTGCCGTTCCCGCTATACCCCGAGAAGAAAATATGCCCGCCCCATCCTGGCGTGGGACGAGCATTAAAGAGCTTCGAGCCGGATCTGATCCACGCGGTAAACCCCTTTATCCTTGGCGCGGGTGGCGTGTACTACGCTCGGCGTCTCAGCCTACCGCTCGTTGCCTCTTACCATACGAACCTCGTGACCTACGCGTCCTACTACGGTCTGGGCTTTACCGAGAGGGTAGCCTGGAGCTACTTCAGAAACCTCCACAACAAGGCTATCATCAACCTCTGTACCTCCGAGGCCACCCGCGACCAACTCCTGGGTGAAGGAATCAAGCGCGTCCGGGTTTGGCCGCAGGGCGTGGATGCCCGTCGCTTCCGCCCCGATCGCGCCTCCAGAGACTGGCGCATCAAGCTCTCCGACGGACGTCCCGACCAGAAGATTCTCCTCTACGTCGGACGCCTCGCCGCGGAGAAAGGTATTGGGCGGCTGAAAGCCGTGCTGCGCGAAGTGCCGGGCTCCAGGCTTGCAATCGTCGGGGACGGTCCGGCGCGTAAAGCTCTGGAGAAGAAGTTTCGGGGGACGCCCACGGTCTTCGCCGGGCTCCTCACGGGTGACGACCTCGCGGCGGCCTTTGCGTCGGCTGATCTATTCCTGTTCCCCTCGATCACCGAGACATTGGGGATAGCCATGATCGAGGCTCTCTCTTCCGGACTTCCCGTGGTCGCTGCCCGCAGCGGCGCTTCCCACGAGGTCGTCTCCGAAGGAGGGAACGGCCTCCTCTATGAGCCCGGCTCCGATAAGGCTCTCGTCGCCGCCGTCCGCCGCATCCTGGAGAACGACGCGCTGCGTCAGGCCCTGGGCCGGTGCGCCCGGGCCGCCGCCGAGAAGCGCGGCTGGGAAGCCTCGACCGCCACCCTCGTGGACTACTATGAGGAGGCGGTGAGGCTCTGAGATGAGCTGGTCGGGGGTGCTTGTAAGACGTTGGGGAGCGTGCTAAATTACGCGCACGAGCAATGCGGAAGTAGCTCAGCTGGTAGAGCATCACCTTGCCATGGTGAGGGTCGCGGGTTCGAATCCCGTCTTCCGCTCTGGTCCCTGGAGGCCGAGGCTTTGGCGGCATGGCCGAGTGGTGAGGCGCCGGACTGCAAATCCGTTAACCCCGGTTCGATTCCGGGTGCCGCCTCTCGGGAAGAGGGCGTCAAGCGAGGGCGATTAGCTCAGGGGGAGAGCGCTTCCTTGACACGGAAGAGGTCAGTGGTTCGAATCCACTATCGCCCACTGTATTAGCTGCTAGTTCATTATTAGCCGGGTCTGGACATTACTGCTCGTTCGCTTATTAAAAGTCAGGCTGAGGCCGCGTTTATGGCCGGGTATTAGAATCATCTCACCAAACTCGAATTGCAGAGCGTTAGGAGGAACGGTTTATGGCTGCGGTCAGGTTACCCGACGGTAGAGAGTTGCTGGTAGAGCCCGGCGAGAAGGCGCGGGACGTGGCTGAGAAGATCGGCCAACGCCTCGCCCGGGATGCCGTGGTTGCGAAGCTAAACGGCAAGCTTGTAGACCTCGATGCTCCGTTGGACGGTGGGGGAGAGTTTGAGGTCGTAACAAAGGGCTCCGCCGAGGGGCTCGAAGTGCTGCGGCACTCGACGGCGCATGCTATGGCCCAGGCCATTTTGGAGATGTATCCTGGCAGCAAGCTCACGATCGGGCCGCCGATAGAGAACGGCTTCTATTACGATATGGAGGTTGCTGGAAGGATCACGGACGAAGATCTGCCGCGTATCGAGGAGAAGATGCGCGAGGTCGTAGAGCGTGACCTGCCGATAGAGCGCCAGCAGGTCACGAAGGCCGAGGTCGAGAGCCTCTACGAAGGCAACCAGTACAAGCAGGAAATTATCTGTGACCTCGAAGAGGGAGATATAACGGTCTATCGTCAGGGCGAGTTCTTCGACCTCTGCCGCGGCCCGCACGTCCCGAGCACCGGTCGCCTCGGCGCATTCAAGCTGCAGAACATAGCCGGAGCGTACTGGCGCGGGGATGAGAGGAACCAGATGCTCACCCGCATTTACGGGACTGCGTGGCCGACCGAGAAAGAGCTCAAGGCGTATCTCAGGCGGTTAGAGGAGGCGAAGGCCCGAGACCACCGCAAGATTGGCCGGGACCTCAAGCTCTTCACCTTCTCGCCGGACGTAGGCGCCGGCATCCCTCTCTTCCTACCCAGAGGCGAAGCTCTCCGGCACCTGATGGAGGGCTACGTACGCGAGGTGCAGGAGCGGCATGGCTACCAGCATGTCTGGACCGGGAACCTGGCGAACGAGGCTCTTTACGCCAAGAGCGGGCACCTCGAACACTATTTGGACGACATGTTCCCGCCGATGGTCGATGGGGAGACGCGTTACCGCTTGAAGCCGATGAACTGCCCGAGTCACATGACGCTCTACAACACCGAGGCGCACTCTTATCGGGATCTCCCGCTACGATACGCCGAGTTCGCAACGCTCTACCGCTACGAGAAGAGCGGGGTGCTCACGGGACTCACGCGGGTACGGGCGCTTACCCAGGACGACGCGCACGTGTTTTGCACCGAGGATCAAGTCCAGGAAGAGTTCGGTCGCGCGCTGGAGATCATCCGCGAGGTCCTCGATACATACGGCTTCGAGGATTACAAGGTCCGGCTCTCGTTGCGTGACCCGGACTCCGGAAAGTTCGTGGCCGACGATGAGAAGTGGGCGCGGGCGGAGAGGGCTCTGCGCGACGCTCTGGACGCGGCGGGCATCGCCTACGAGCCCGTGGCCGGTGAGGCGGCGTTCTACGGGCCGAAGGCGGACTTCATGGCCCGGGACGTTCTGGGGCGTGAGTGGCAACTCTCGACCATACAGGTGGACTTCATACAACCAGGCCGGCTCGGGTGCGAGTACATCGGGGAGGACGGCAATTCACACACGCCGGTGTTACTGCATCGGGCCGTTACCGGGACGACGGAGCGCTTCATGGCGGTCCTCATCGAGCAGTATGGGGGGGCGTTCCCGTTGTGGCTCTCGCCGGTGCAGGCCGTCGTCATACCGGTCGCGGATCGGCATTTGGAGTACGCTTACAAGGTACGGGAGGCGCTCTCCGCCGAGGGCTTCAGGGTCGAGGTGGATGATGCGCTTAGCAGCATGCAGAAGAAGATCCGGGAGAACGCCAGGCAGAAAATCCCTTACCTGCTTATCGTTGGGGATGCCGAGGCCGAAGAGGGTACGGTCAACGTCCGCCAGCGCGGTAAGAAGGTCCAGGAGGCCGTGGAGATCGAGGAGTTCGCCGGGCGCATGCGAGAGGAGATTGCCTCGTGTGATTCTTATAGACGGAGATAGGGAAGTGGGGGTATAATATATTTGGGTTAGGGTGACAGTCCGCTAGATGCTTTATCAGAAGCTAGAAATGCGGTTCGATGGCCCTATAAAGACAGTTTTGGAAGGAGTGGTGTAAAGTAGCCGCGGAAGAAGAACCAAGGATTAACGGCCAGATCAGGGCCCGCTCGGTGCGCCTCATCTCCGAGAGCGGAGAGCAGTTGGGCATCAAGCACATAAGAGAAGCTATGGAGATCGCCGAGAGGCAAGACCTCGATATCGTCGAGGTGGCGGCAAACTCGGACCCGCCGGTAGTCCGGATCATGGACTACGGCAAGGATAAGTACAGGAAAGAACAGGCCCGCAAGGCCGCCCGCAAGAAGCAGGTCAATATCAACGTCCGCGAGATCAAGTTGCGGCCGAAGATCGGCGATCACGACTTCAATACCAAGCGTGGTCACGTCGAGCGCTTTCTGCGCGGCGGCGACAAGGTGAAGGTTACGATTATGTTCCGCGGGCGCGAGGTGCAGCATCCGGAGTTGGGCGAGAAGCTGCTGGTCAGGCTCGCAGGCGACCTGGGTGATGTGGGGCGCATCGAGAGCCAGCCGAACCTGGACGGGCGCAACATGGTTATGGTAATGGCTCCGAAGAAGGATGCCGCCCCGAAAGGCGAGGCGAAGAGCGAAGCTACTAGTAGCGAAGTTGGCAGTGCGGTTGGTAGCGAAGCTATAGACGAGACCAGGAGCGAGCCTCAGGAGAGCGCCGCCCGCAGTTAACGCAACTCTTTGCTACAATCACGACCGAAGTCAGAGGCGAAACGGCTACTCCCGTGCCGCGAGCCTAACTTTGCCGGTTGTAAAGAAAACGTGGAGGATACATAGATGCCGAAGATGAAGACCCACAAGGGTGCCGCAGGGCGCTTCGAGGTCACCAAGAAGGGTAAGCTCAAGCGCCGCAGACAGGGCCACAACCATATTCTGGAGAAGAAGACCACCAAGCGCAAGCGTCGCCTGAACACCGAGACCACGGTGCATCCGTACGACGAGAAGCGCATCAAGCGCCTGTTGGGGGTACGCTAGATGGCTCGCACGGCGCGCAGCCTTCACGCGCGCAAAAAACGCAGGAAGGTCTTAGAGCAGGCCAAGGGCTATCGGGGGACGAAGAATAGCTCGTATAAGCGGGCCAAGGAGCAAGTCTGGAAGGGCGGGGTCTACGCCTACGTCGGACGCAAGCAGCGCAAACGGGACTTCCGGTCGCTGTGGATCCAACGGATAAACGCGGGTGCTCGTGAGCATGGTCTTTCGTACTCTCAGCTCGTGCATGGCCTGAAGCTCGCCGGTATAGACCTCGATCGTAAGATACTCGCCGACCTCGCCGCTACCGAGCCTACGGCCTTTGGCGCCGTCGTCGACAAGGCCAAAGACGCCTTAGAAGCCGCCTAGAGTAGAGGCAAAAACTTGTTCCGGAGGCTCTCCGCTCCGCGCCTGATAGCCCTCGGGTTCGCGGTGTTCATGGCTCTCGGGACTGCGCTGTTGAAATTACCGGCGTCCACCTACGGAGGTATCTCCTGGGTGGACGCCCTTTTCGTCTCTGTGAGTGCTGTGAGCGTCACGGGGCTTTCGTCGGTCGATTACGCGTCTACCTTCACTACCTTTGGGAGCACCGTGGTGATGGTGTTGATGCAGGTTGGTGGTCTGGGAATTATGGTCTTCACAACGCTTGGCGCTGTGCTGTTTGGGCAGAAGGTAGGATTCCGCAGCCTACTCACGGTACGTGAAGAGCTTGGGAGCGTAGACTCGCCGCGTAACGTCTTCAGGCTCCTCGGACAGATAGCCGCTATCACCTTACTCGTCGAGGCTCTAGGAGCCGCGTTCCTCGTTATTAGCTTCCTCCGTCATGGTCTAAGTTACTCTGCGGCCCTCTTCCAAGCGCTATTTCACACCATCGCCGCGTTCTGTAACTCCGGATTTACTGCCTTGCCAGATGGGAATCTTGCTGCGTATGCGGATGACCCGATTGTTAACTTGGTGTTTGTCGCGCTCATAATCCTCGGAGGGCTCGGTTTCCCGGTGCTCGTGAACCTCTACCACTATCGGCAGATGCGCCGGCTCACCCTACACTCCAAGCTCGTCCTTATTACCTCGGCCGTGCTTATCCTGATCGGGGTCGTCAGCGTGGCGCTGCTGGAGTGGACTAACCTCGCCACTCTAGGGGGTGAGCCGGTAGGGACCCGGTTATGGATGTCGCTCTTCCAGGGGGTAACGCCGCGCACGGCGGGGTTCTCGACCGTGGACTACTCCCAGATGCGCGAGTCTACGCTTTTCTTGCAGGTCGGGCTGATGTTCACCGGAACCGCGCCCGCCTCGACCGGTGGGGGCGTGAGGGTTACAACGCTCGCGCTTCTGGTGCTTGTCGTGTACGCGCTGGCACGGGGGCAGGAGGAGGTCAGCGCCTTCGGGCGCCGTATCCCGCGGCGGCTGATCCAGAAGGCTCTCGCGATGCTCTCGGGCTCGGCGCTATTAGTGATCGTCGCGACCCTCGCGATAATGGTCTCCGACGGCCTGGCGCTCCTTCCAGCTATCTTCGAGGTCACCTCCGCCTTCGGTACGGTCGGGCTCTCCCTGAACGTTACGCAAGAGCTCTCGACCTTCGCTAAACTGGTCGTAATGGGGGTAATGTTTTTGGGGCGGGTGGGTACCGTTACCCTGATCATAGCGCTCGCGGCGCGGCAGAGGCCGAAGAGTTACACTTATCCGCAGGAGGATATAGCGATAGGGTGAAGCGGTGAGTAAACAGTTCGCGGTCATAGGCATGGGACGGGTTGGGGCCTCCCTCATGAGGACGCTCGAATCTCTGGGGCACGATGTCCTTGGCATCGACTGCGACGAGGGGCGTATCGATGAGCTCGCGACGGAGCTACCCGGCACCAACCTGGTTACTGCGGATGCTACCGAGCCCTCAGTCTTGCGCGACCTCGGGCTGGAGCAGTTCGACGGGGCGGCGGTCGTAATCGGCGAGAGCATCCAGGGCAGCGTGCTCGTAACTCTCATTCTCAAGGACCTCGGGGTACCAATGGTCTTCTCGCGTGCCACCAACGAGTTGCACGGCAAGGTGCTCGATAGGGTCGGAGCGGACCACGTGATCCAACCGGAGAAAGAGTTCGGCGAGTTCCTCGCGCGCCAGATGTCCCTGCCCGGTATCCAGGACTATCTGGAACTCGGCCACGACGAGGCGCTTATCGAGATGGAGGTGCCCGACAGCTGGGTCGGTAAATCTCTAGCGGATCTTCAACTACACCGCAAGAAAGACCTGACCGTGCTAGCCATCAAAGGCCGCGAGAAAGGCGGTACCCTACCGAAGCCTGAAACGCCTTTGCAAGATGGCGACATATTAGTCATCGGCGGCCCCAAAAAGGAGCTAGACAAGCTCGACCCCGCGGAAGTGTGACCTACTCCCGCGCAACCGTAAAACGGCTCGCAAAGCTAAAACAAAAGAAGCACCGCGAGATAGAACGCCTCTTCCTTGCTGAAGGCCCGGCCCTCCTAGAAGAAGCCAACGTGCCGCCCGAACACCTCCTCAACGGCCCTGACGCCGTAAAGAAACTCTCGACACTCACCACTCCGACTGGACCAATCGCTGTCTTTCCATTCCTCGACGTGTCCGTCGAGGAACTCTTGAGAAGGAGTGAGAGAATCGTCTTGCTGTGCAGCGTCCAAGACCCGGGCAACGTCGGCGCCGTGATCCGGGCCGCTCATGCCTTCGGGGCCGGGGTCGCGCTCTCCACAGGCACCGCCGACCTCTACAACACCAAGACCGTGCGCGCTACGATGGGTTCGATCTTTCACGCCCCTATCGTCAGGGACGTACACTCCCTGCCGTTCTTGGAACAAGCGAAATCTCTCGGGTTCACTGCGGCGGCGGCCGTCCCTGGCACCGGCGAGACTCCTTACTCCCTGCCTGCCCGGAAGCTCGTGATCGTCGTGGGGGCGGAGGGTGGCGGGCTGCCGGAAGACGTGATCTCGGCCTGCCAGATAGCGAGCACAATACCGTCGCTCGCCGAGTCCCTGAACGCGGCGGTTGCGGCCTCGATTCTGCTCTACGAGGCGTATTCTCGTATGCTACGATAAACCTCGAAATGAACCTCATCGATCGTATGGAAGAGTTGAAAGCGGAGGCCCTCTCGGCCGTGGCCACTGCCGGCACGACGAAAGACCTTGA
>CADCVE010000008.1 GCA_902806065.1 uncultured Rubrobacteraceae bacterium
GACCCCGACGGATTATGTGCTGGATGGGCAGCAACGCATTACTGTAATTTACTCCTGTTTGGGAGCGCCGGAAGACGAGGAAGGATTTGCTGCGGCGTACGATTTAGAAAAGGATGCATTCGTACAAAGACCTCCACAACACAGCACTCACATATTTCCACTGAGGTGGATGTTTGATACGACGAAAATGCTGAACTTTCGTACAGCGCTGCAATCTTACCCTCAACAAGAGCGGTATCAGCAACGACTCGACACCATAATAAACGCGTTTACGAATTACCGGGTTCCAGTAGTTACGCTCAAGGAGTTGGCTATCGAAGAAGTATGTCCAATCTTCGAGCGTATCAACAGTTCTGGAACGAAACTCGCGACATACGACTTGATGGTTGCAGCAACACGGTCGCAGGAGTTTGATCTAAACGAAGCAGCCGGCAAGATAGCTTCTAAACTTGATGCAAAAGGCTTTGAAGACATTGAGCCTGACACTATTCTCAAGTGCTTGACCGCTGTTGAGTTTGGTGGAATCAAGAAAGAGCAGATCTTGAGTCTTCGAGACCTACCCAGGGAAGAGATGGACTCGCTAGTTCAAGAAACAAGCGAAGCTTTGCTAAGAGCTGTCGATCTACTTTCTACTGAACTCAAAATCTATAGCTGGGATTTCCTTCCTTACGAAGCCCTAATTATAGTGCTGTGCTACATCTTCTCTAAGGTCGACAAGCTCTCAGGTGAGAAGCTAGTACGAGTAAGGCAATGGTTCTGGCGAGCCTCGTTCAGCGAGCGCTACAGGGTAGGGGGTGAGAGCTTCGTATCGAGAGATCTAGAAACGGTTCATAAGTTTGTCGTTGACGAGACTGGCGACGCCGCAGCTATTGGTTCTGCTCCGACTGAAAACCAACTAATAAGCTCACTCTTTCGAAGCAACAACTCGCGAGCTAGAGCGTTCATTCTAGCTCTAGCTATAAAAAAGCCGCAAAATGTAACTAATGGAGCTTTTATAGACACTTCAGAAGCTCTATCTAATTTCAACAAAAAGCAGTTTCATCACATCTACCCACGTGCTCATCTGAAGCGGATTTCAGATCCCGATCAGCACAACTCGATTATCAACATTTGCTTGTTAGCTGCGTCTGAGAATATCGCAATCAGTGACAGCGATCCTCAGGTGTATCTTGAGGAGTGTGCTCGCTCACTAGGCGCAAGCGCAGATGCGGTCTTTGCGTCGAATTTGCTTCCGTTGCCGCGCGAATTCGAGTATACGGACGCAAGCTATAGAAAATTCCTTGAAGAGAGATCGAAGATCGTCGCCATGCACGTAACTACTTTGTGTGACGGACATGTACATTGACTCGGTGATTGTGATGCCCTCAACGCACGGCAGGATCGCGAACTCGCAGACGCACTCGCCCTCCAGGAAGCCTGAGTGCTGGTCGAGCGGGAGCGCGCAGCGGAAGTGGCTAGCGACCATGTTCTGGCTGTCAGGGTAGTGCTTGATTAGTACGCTCTGCTTTTTGTGCCTACCTACGCTGCCGGTGACGAGGCACAGATAGTCACCGACTATAGTGAGGTCTCGCAACCTGGCTATATAGCCGTCGCGGCTATCAACTCTTGGCCAGCTTCTCCAGCCTCTCGCGGTCGAAGCCCACGATAACCTCGTCCCCCGCCACGGTAACGGGCGTGGTAGAGGCCTCCAGGCGCTCTAGCTCGGCTACCGCCTTCTCGTCGCCATCGGCGATATTCCTGATGGTGAAGTTCACGCCCATCTCACGCAGAAACTCCTCCGTCTGTGTACCTTCCATCGACCCGGGTTGCTCTACATACAGCACCACGTCTCTCGCCATCGCGTCGCTCCTTTTCACCTTGCACATCAGAATATACGGCCATCAGGACAGTAGCTTACACCTACCGAGCATTCGTAATTCAAGGGGTTCCGGGCGTGGTGTGCTCCACCCGAGGTATCTGACGGGACGTGCCGCCGGGAATATCCCTGTGTCCACCAAGCAATGCGCTGACGACAGAACCTGATACTTACCGGTCGATTGGCTTCACCAGTGACGTGAGGTCGTTGCCACGGCTCAACTCGCCAGCAGGCGTGTAAGCCGCAGGTGAACTCCTTCGTCCTCGTCTACGACGTAGAAGAAGCGGCCGTCCTCGGTGCCCGCGATGCCCTCGACACGCGGGAGGCCAGGGAACTCGCGGATAAGCTCAGCCTCTACTTCCCCGGAACTCCGGTCCTCAGGGAGAACGCAGCGCCAGTGGGTGGATACGGTGTCGCGGCCACCGGGGTAGTCCTTGATAAGTAAGCTGGCCTCCTGGGAGCTGTCCACGTCGCCGGTGATGGCGTGTAGCTCGTCGCCGACGTAGGTGAGGTCGCGCACACCGGCGAGTTCCCCGTTGCTGCCCACGGCGTCGAGGGTCCAGAAGCCTTTGACTTCGGGCTTCGAGTCGCCTTCTTCGAAGAGGCGTTCGATGCCTTCCACGTCCACGAGGATGGGGCGGCCGTCGGCGGACATGGGGAAGCGCAGTCCGATCAGTAGGGACCCGCCGGGGCGGAACGTCGCGCCCTCGACGTTGAGCGGCCAGTCTCCCTCGCGCACGAGTCCGGCCCACTTCTTCCTCTTCTTCTTCCCGACCTTGATGGTCTCCTCGATAAACGCCTCGTGGCAGTTGGGTCCGAGCGGCACGAGGTCCACGCCATGCTCTTTGCAGGCGTCGTTGATAATGCGATGCAGCACGAAGCTGGGACGTGCCACCTCTATCTCGGCGGCCGGGTCGTTCGTGGCGTGCAGCACAGCCGCCTCGTCGAACCGGGCAACGAAGTCCCGCTTGGGCTGCAGCGGCCCGCTCTTGCTGCCGAAGTGAGAGCCTATGATGTAGACGTATCCGTCCTTGCGGGTGAGGGCTTCGGCGTCATCGGTAGTCTTGGTGTTGCCCACGGCGACCGCGTGCAGGCGCTCTATCTCCCAGTCCGATTCGAGGTCCGTGCCGGTACCGTCCTTGTGACCGACGAGCGCGAGACAGTCAACTACCTCTCCCTCATCCAGGCACACCCAGAACGCCCTGTCCCAGCCGTGCTCCCCGAGCAGCTCCTCGTTCTCGATCGCGAGCATCCCCGACGCCTCGTTTGGATATAAGTCCAGGTCGTACTGGTATAGCTCACCGTTGCCAGTGTTCTCGTTCGCCACGCGCTGCCTCCTCCGTCGAGCATGAACCCGGACAACACAATATATCAACCGTTACTCTGCTTCGACCTTCGGCGAGATCGCGGAATTAAATGAAGCTGCGTCTGCGGCTCGAACCACTACGGGGAGCGGGGCTATGTAAGCCTCGCTCCCCGTGATGGGAAGGTTATGTTTCTGCGCGTTTACCTGCTGGAAGTCTAGTTCTCCGTGCGGCTGAGTTCGCCGCGTTCGACGATTTCGGCGAAGTTCTGGAGGTCTTCCTTCATGCTCTTCTCGGGATCCGAGATGGCGTTCGCCACGACTTCCCCGACCTTGCCGCCGGGTGGGTTGGAGTAGTTCATCGTTACCTCGACGCGTGTGCGGTCCGGCAGCAACTCCTCGAAGCGGACTTCGCCGGAGGTCATGACGTCCCCGTCCACCGTATTCCAGCCGATGCCCCTCTCCGGGTCCATCTCGGTGGTCTTGGCGTCGAACTCTACGCTCTTGCCCAGGGGTCCCTTGACCCGCCAGTGGCTCATGTCCTCCCCGGTCATGCGCACCTCTTCGATGTTCTGCATGAATCTGGAGAAGTTCTCGAAGTTCGACCAGTAGGCGAAGACGTCTTGTAGCGGGGCCTGGACTTCTATGCTCTCGTGTACGCGCTGGGCCATCATTGTCCTTTCTCTCGACTCTGAATCTTTCGACCCTGCGAGCTTATCAGGGCCGGCATATAGTCCAGTAAGAGAGCGTACGGCTGGGAGAGGCATCAGTTGGTACCGCCCTGGTGACCGGCACTAGACTACGTTCCTTCGTCGTCAGAACTCCACGGGTAGTCCTCTCAGCCCGCGTAGCACCATGCCCGGACGCCAGGCCAACGATTCGGGCGAGTCCTTGAGTTGCAGTCCGGGCATCCGGCTTAGTAGCGTGTTGATGGCGATCTGTCCTTCCATTCGGGCGAGGGGTGCGCCCAGGCAGAAGTGGATGCCTTTGCCGAAGGCTACGTGCTTGTTGTCCGTGCGGGTGATGTCCAGCGCGTCGGGGTTCGGGAAGCGTTCCGGGTCGTGGTCGGCGGACGCTATTACGACCAGCACCATCTCGCCTCTCGGGAGGACCGTTTCACCGATGCGTAGGTCTTCACGGGCGAAGCGTTCGGTAGAGGTCTCTACCGGCCCGTCGTAGCGCAGAAGTTCTTCGATGGCGGGTTTGATGAGCGAGGGGTCTTCTCTTAGCTTCTGGAGTTGCTCCGGATGTTGGAGCAGCGCCAGCATGCCGTTGCCGATAAGGTTGACGGTGGTCTCGTGACCGGCGATCAGGAGCAGGAACACCATGGCGAGCAGTTCGTCTTCGCTGAGCTTGTCTCCGGCTTCCTCGGCCCGCACCAACGCGCTGATGAGGTCGTCTTTTGGATTCTCGCGCTTCTCGTCGAACAGGGCACGCAGGTAGTCGGTGAAGGCTTGCATGTGCGGGAGCAGGACCTTCTCCACGTACTCCTGGGTCGTGTCTCCGGACACGGCGGCGTCCGACCACTCGCGGAACTTGTTCCGATCCTCCGAAGGGACGCCGAGTAGCTCGGCGATTACGGTGATGGGCAGCGGGAAAGCGTAATCGTCGATGAGATCCATCTCGCCTTTGTCTTGTACCGCGTCCAGTAGTGCGTCGGCGATCTCCTGAACGCGCGGGCGCATACGCTCGATCAAACGCGGCGTGAACGCTTTGGAGACTAGCGCGCGCAACCTCTCGTGGTCGGGCGGGTCCGTGTCGAGCATGTTCCTGGTCAGAGATATTACGAAGTTACAACGCACCCAAGGTCCACTTCTCCGCCACGCTTGGCCAGGAGCCGGAGGTTGAGCTAGCGCTGGTCTAGTGGTTAGGCGCTCGTGCCCTGCTCGCGGGAGCGTATGCGAGAAGATGTCCTCTCGGAAACTCAAGACCCGCCGCATCCGCTTGGTAAGCTTACAGAAACGCCCTAGCAAGAGGACTCAAATGCCAACCCAAGATATTAGACAACGAATGAACCAGCGCCTGGCGGAGTTGTACGAACGGCATCTAGCGCTGCACGAAGACAAGATCGTAGGCTACTACACCCCGGGTACTGGCAATCATAAACCGGAGGAGACCGCGGAATCGGAGCACAAACGGTTCGCCATCTGCCTCGCAACCACAGACGGTGAGGTCTTTTACGTTGGCGACCACGACCGGCCATTCGCCCTCCAGTCCATCTCCAAGGTGTTCGTCTACGGCATGGCTCTGGAGGCCCACGGACGTGACAACGTTCTCAAGCGGGTCGGGGTGGAGCCCAGCGGCGATGCGTTTAACTCCATCGTCTTCGACGAGCGCAACAACCGCCCGTACAACCCGATGGTCAACGCCGGAGCACTCGCGACAACCGACCTCATGGAGGGCGAGGACCCTGCGGAGGACCTAGAACGCATACTAGGGGTTCTCAGGCGCTACGCCGGGAACGAGGATCTGAAGGTAGACGAGGACGTTTTCGCCTTGGAGATGGGATCGGCGGACCGGAACCGCGCGACGTCCTACCTTATGCGCAGCTACGGCATGATCAGCCACGCCGTCGAGGAGAACCTCGCCCTCTATCTTAGACAATGCTCGGTCTGCGTCACTTCTCGTGACCTCGCGGTCATGGCGGCGACGTTGGCTAACGGCGGCGTGAACCCTGTGACCGAAGAGCAGGCACTCGCCTCCCGTTACGTCAGAGATGTCCTGAGTGTCATGCACACCTGCGGCATGTACGACTCCGCCGGACAGTGGGCTTATGAGGTCGGTATTCCCGCTAAGAGCGGGGTGAGTGGTGCTATTCTGGCTGTCGTCCCCGGCAAGCTCGGGATCGGTGTCTTCTCGCCTGGGCTCGACGTGTATGGCAACAGCGTCCGGGGCATCAAGGTGTGCGAGGAGATTTCCGAGCGCCTGGGACTGCACATCTTCGCTGACGATGCTGAGGATGCCTTGCTCGGCCCCTTGAACTCTGGCAATGGTACCTGAGCTAGGAGGTCTTACGTTCTGCTCCGTCTTGGCTTTCTCGTGCCTCGGCGATTCCTGGGGCCGAGGGCCACCCCAGCATCTTGTGGCGTCGCATAACGTTGCGGGATCTTCAAAGAGGCGCAGGCTGCTAGCGCACCCTCATGTGTTGTCCTCCGGCTGCTGCATGATGCCTGAAGAGTCCGAGATGGTCTAAGAAGTGGAGATCCTGCTGTTTCCCCCTAACTACACGAACTAACAACACCTCGAAGGTCCGCTTCTCCGCCACGCTTGGCCAGGAGCCGGGGATTGAGCTGTCCCCCCTGAATCCCGAATATTTCCCGTCGCCGCAGCAGCTATCATAGGCCAAGGTAGGCTATGCCAAGGGATAGAGGTCGGCATGAATAGGAGTGTAAACGAGGCGGGCTCACACGGGATCGTTGCGCCGGACCTCGCTAGCCCGAGCTTCAAGGCCAACCCCTACCCGTTCTACGCGCGCTTGCGCGCCGAGGCCCCCGTATGGCGCACGACGTTGCCCGACCGACGGGCGGTGTGGCTGGTTGCCCGCTACGAGGACGTGGCCAGGGTATCGAAGGATGACACGTTCGCCAAGGATAAGCTGAACGCTATGGACCCGGAGCAGCGAGCGAAGACACCGTGGGTCCCGGGCTTCTTCAAACCGCTCGAGCGTAACATGCTCGACCTGGACGACCCGGACCACGCGCGGCTGCGTGCCCTGGTTTCCAAGGCGTTTACTCCCCGCCTCATAGAACGGCTACGGGGGCGGATCGAGGTGCTCTGTGAAGAACTCCTCGATGCCATGGCACACAAAGGGGAGCGCCGGGGCGGGGTCGATCTGGTCGCCGACTATGCGTTGCCTCTGCCGGCGACCGTGATCGCCGAGCTGCTGGGAGTGCCGGTAGAAGACCATGCTAAGTTCCACCGGTGGTCAAACAGATTGGTCTCGATCTCCTCAAAGCGCGACATGCTGCTGGCCCTCCCCGCCGCACTTTCGTTCATGCGTTATCTACGTAGACTCGTCGAGCGGCGGCGCACCGACCCCCGGGATGATCTGATTACGGCGCTGATCTGGGCAGAAGAGGCAGGCGACAAACTCAGCAAAGACGAGCTCCTGGCGATGGCGTTCCTGCTCCTTGTGGCTGGCCACGAGACCACCGTGAACTTGATCGCTAGCGGCACGCTCGCCCTACTCGAGCATCCCGAGCAGATGGAGAGGCTCAGGCGCACACCCTCGCTCGTAAGACCGGCGGTCGAGGAGCTGCTGCGTTACACTTCTCCCGTGGAGATGGCGACCGAGCGCTACCCGCGCGAGGACGTAGAGATCGCGGGCACGACCATCCCTCGTGGCGAACTGGTTCTTGCGGTTCTCGGCTCCGCCAACCGCGACGAGCGGCACTTTGAGGATCCGGACGTTCTCGACCTCGCGCGCGATCCAAACAGGCACCTCGCCTTCGGGCGGGGCGGCGTACACCACTGCCTAGGGGCACCGCTCGCCCGTATGGAAGGGCAGATAGCCATAAGCGAGTTCCTGAGGCACTTCTCCGAGGCGCGCTTGGCTGTGGCACCCGAGTCGCTGCGCTGGCGCCGAGGGGTGTTCCTGCGCGGACTGCGGAGGCTGCCGCTCGTGTTCTAAGACTGTTAGCAGCGGCGGAGGCCTTTAAAGACCGAGACTGTACAGGACGAGGAGCTCTTGCCGTTCGTGAGGGGCTTCATCACCTCCGGTATCGGCGGAACCCCGGCGATCTGCTCCGGGGTCATGGCGTTGCGCCAATCCTTCACGAAACGTTCGTCCCTCAGAACGGCCGATACATCCTCGTAGCGGGTGACCAACCACATGCCCCGGCCGTCCGGTAGCTCCACGCGGTGGATCGGGGCCTCCGAGCGCAGGTGAGCGTAGGTGGGATAGGGGTTCGCTTTGAAGTCGGGGCTGAATAGATCTACTTGCGGTGGCTGCGACACGATCTCCTCCTTCCCCCGCTCTCCCTCAGCGGGCGGTTCAATACTCCTGAACCCGACTATATCCTCAACCCGAGGGCGGTGGGAGGCTGTCGGTCGCGGGATGCTCTACGATTACTCTGGAGTCGGGCCGGGAGCGGCGGGTGGTAGCGAGGAGATGAGACAAGCGTGCTGCGCGGAGAGTTGATGCGTAGGAGAGTGGGCAACAGCGAGAGTTTCCGCTCGCGCGGGGAAGACGTGTGGCGCGTCGAGGGCTTCTGCGACGCCGTTTTCGCCTTCGCGGTCACGCTGCTCGTAGTCTCGCTCGAAGTGCCCGCGTCCTTTGATGAGTTACTCGCCACCATGCGAGGCTTCTTCGCGTTCGCGATCTGCTTCGCCCTTCTCCTCACGCTCTGGTATGAGCACTACAAGTTCTTCAGGCGCTACGGTCTCAGGGACACCCTGACCGTGTATCTCAACGCGGTGCTGCTGTTTCTCGTGCTCTTCTTCGTATACCCCTTGAAGTTCCTCTTCACCCTGCTGGCCGACCAGTTGCTTGGCTTCAGCGATGAGGTTATAGAGTCTTCCCAGGTGCCGCTTCTAATGGCTATCTACGGCGCGGGCTTCGTAGCCGTCCAGCTCGTGTTCGTAATGTTCTACTGGCGGGCGTACTCTCTGCGCGGCGCCTTGAATCTCGACGCTTACGAGCTGTCGGTAACGCGCCAGGAGATACAGAGCTTCCTCGTCAACGTATTGGTCGGGTTCGCCTCGGTCCTCCTGGCAATCCTGGGTGGAGAGGACTTCACCTCGTGGGCTGGACTGGTCTACCTGCTGATCTTCCCGCTACAGGCGTCTAACAGCTACGTGATGAGATCCCGCAGGGCGAAGTGGAGCAACACCCGGAGCCCCGCAGATATAGAAGGAGGATCCCACCGGGAGGAAGAGCCGTAAGCGCCACGCTGAAGCTAAGCGTGTGACGCGAAATACTCGTCCAACTCGTCCGAGAGCAGTTGTTTTCTCTCTGCATCGAGGAAAGACGCCTGAAAAGAGTTCTTCACCAACCGGTGTATGTCACCCCTCGTCAGATGAAGCCCTTCCTGCGTGGCGTGGAAGTTCTCGTCCATGTAGCCGCCGAAGTAGGCTGGATCGTCGGAGTTCATCGTTGCGCACAGCCCGAGGTCGAGCATCTGCTTGAGGTTGTGGTCCTCGATTGAGCCGAAGACGCGCAACTTGACGTTGGAGAGCGGGCACACGGTAAGCGGTATCCGCTCTTCTCTCAGCCTCTCCACGAGCTTCGGGTCCTCCACGCAACGAACGCCGTGATCTATCCGGGACACCTTCAGGTCGTCGAGAGCCTGCCAGATATACTCCGGCGACCCCTCTTCACCGGCGTGGGCGACCGTCAGGAAACCATGCTCCCGCGCCTCGTCGAACACGGCCTTGAAGTCCTCCGGCGGATGCCCAACCTCTGAGGAGTCGAGGCCGACCCCGACTATCCACTCCCTGAACGGTAGCGAAGAACGCAGGGTCTCCATCGCCGACTCCGCGCTGAGGTGACGCAGGAAACACATTATTAGTTTCGAGGAGACGCTCAGTTGCCTCTCGCCATCTTCCAGGGCGCGGTGGATACCCGTGATCACCGTCTCGAACGGTACCCCTCTGTCGGTGTGCGCCTGCGGATCGAAGAATATCTCCACATGACGCACGTTCTGGGAGGAGACTCTTTGCAAGTATGCCCGGGTCAGGTCGTAGAAGTCTTGCTCGTGCAGGAGTACCTGCATGCTTTGATAGTAGATATCCAGAAAGGACTGGAGGTCGCTGAAGTTGTAGGCGCGTCGCGCCTCTTCGACTGAGGAGTACGGGAGAGAGACCCCGTTGCGTTCGGCGATCTCGAACATCAACTCCGGCTCCAGAGAACCCTCGATGTGGATATGCAGCTCCGCCTTCGGGATACCCTGTATGAAGGTCTTCGTGATGTCGGGGCTCGAACTCATCTCTTTTTCGCTCCTTTGAATAGGTCGGCCTGCAACGTTTCTCCAGGGGGTACTTATAGGAGCCTGTTACCTTGCAATGTCTCTCTGGCTGAAGACAAGGTCCAGGAGCTCCTCGCCGAAGTCCGAGGCGGTACTTACGTCGCCACGCTCGATCTCGACGTTGTTCAGGTACTGGAGCCGGAGGACGTCGCCGTTCAGGAGCTCGGGTAGAATCCCTCCGAAGAAGAACCCCAACTCCTCCAGCCGTCCTCCGCAGACTCGCGTGGCCGGGTGAGAGAGCGGCAGGTCCACGTAGATCACGTCCAGGCGGTGCAGGCATAGCTCCCGCAGCCGCGCCCGCACCAGCTCCAGCAGATCCTTCCCCGGTTCGATGACCCGTACTAAAGCGAGGTTATGGTCCCGGCGCACGCGCAGGTCCACGTGCGAGGAAGCCAGAGCCGCCCGAGAATCCGGGATGTCCACGACCTTGCGCCGCAGCCCGTTATGCTCGACGATGCGCTGGACGACGTCCCGGTACTGGTCGGGCGGGTGGATCTTCCGCTCCGGCTCCTCGTTGGTGCGCATGTAGAACAGGGCGACAGACCCGCGCCTGCCAGCCCTGTCTTCGCTGATGTCCTTGTAAGCGACGGAGGGCGGTATGTAGCCGAGCAGGAACCCGGTCTCTCTAGCACCGAGGTGCAGGTTGCCTCTCTGGCTGTAGGGATGGACCGCAGTCGCCTCGCTGTAGAGACCGTACATGCCGCTCTTCTTGCACTGCTCCGCCATAAAAGTCTTCATCTTTGGAAACAGATGGTGCCCCCGAAAACGTGGGTCCACCACCGCCTGCCCGGCCTCCCCTACCGGCGAGTCGGGACGTTCGACCATCACGGCCAGATGGCCCACGAACTCTCCCTCAGAGGTCACCGCCACGCAGGAGCGCATCAACCGGCTCTCCTGCAGTTCCCGGATACGGTCCGGGTAGTAGATGTCGTCCCAGTCGTAGCTGTAGCCGTAGGACCTGTAGACGGCGCGCGAGAGAAGCGGCGTTTCCTCGGAGCGCATCGTCCGGATTTCCAGCGGCACCTCCTCGGAAGCCGCGGGCGCTTTGACGGTCTCGCGGTGTTCCTCCCCTGTGAGCCCCTCCCGCGCATCGGCCTGCGGCAGGTCCTTGACCAACTCTACCCGGTTGCCGCCACGACCCAGGTTCATGAAGCGGACCTCGTCGGCGAACGACTGCTGCATCATCCCGCGCAGCATCGGGTCGCCGTCCTTAAAGCGGTCGTAGTCGAAGGGCAGCCCCCGATCCTCGACCGCGACCACGACCTGACCGGGCCGGCGGAGAATATCCACCTCGTAGCGCCCATCGTCGCCCGGCTCGAACGCGTGCTCGATAGCGTTCCGGCACACCACCTCAACGACGCGGTCCAGGTGCTCGGCAGTTTCATCTCGCAGTCCGAGCTGGTGAGCCGTCTGCCTTACGAAATCCAGGACAGGGGGCAGAAAACCGATGTCAGCGGAAACCGTGACTCGGGCGACCGGTTTCTCGCGCCTCGTCGTCTCGTGTTCATCCGTCATGAGCAGCACCCATTCACCGTGACTGTCTTTATCCTAAGCCGCGAAGGTCCGTAAGGGTCTGGTCATGGAGTTTCGTATCCGCTCGCGAGGTCTCAGACATAGCCCATGTCTCGTGCCCGGCGCTCGAGTTCGTCGCGAAACTTCGGGTGGGCTATACCTATGAGCTTGCGGGTTCGCTCCCGGATGCTGCTGCCGCGAAGCTCGGCCACGCCGTACTCGGTGACGACGCGGTCCACGACGTTTTTGAACGTGGTAACCGCCGCGCCCGGGTGTAGTTGCGCCACGATACGCGACACCGACTCGTCAGCGGTCGTCGAGTGGAGCACGATAAAGGACTGGCCGTGCTCGGCGAAGATCGCCCCGCGCGCGAAGTCGGGCTGGCCGCCGGACGACGACCAGTACTCGCTGCCCAGAGACTCGGACGCGCACTGGCCGAGGAAGTCGACCTCGAGGGTGGCGTTGATCGTGGCCATGTGGTCCTCCTGGGCGATGTTGCGGGGGTCGTTGGTGTAGTTGACGGGCCAGAACTCGACGCCCGGGTTCTCGTCCACGAACTCGTACAGTCGCCGGCTCCCTAAAGCAGTGGTCGTGACGATCTTGTTCTGGTGCGTGCGCTTGCGGGAACCGGTGACGACCCCCTTCTCGACGAGGTCCACGAACCCGTCGGAGAGAAGCTCGGTGTGGACGCCGAGGTTCTTGTGATCGCCCAAGAGCCCCAGCACCTCGTTCGGGATCGCGCCGATCCCGGCCTGCAGCGTGGCCCCGTCCGGGATGCGCTCCGCGACAAACTCGGCGATCCGGCGATCTGTCTCCCGGATCGGCCGGGACGGCAGCTCTACGAGCGGGTAGTCGGCCTCGCACCACCCGGCAACCTGGCTCAAATGGACCTGGTTCTCCCCGAAGGTGCGCGGCATCTGGTGGTTCACCTCGACGAAGAACGGGACCTCCCCGATCATGGCCGCCGCGTACTCGGCGTGACACCCGAGCGAGAAGTAGCCGTGACGGTCGGGCGGCGCGATCGCGGTTAGCACCAGCGAGCGCCGCGTCGAGGTTTGCATCAGGTGGGGAACGTCGCTGAAATTGTTCGGTACCAGCTCGCACGTCCCCTTATGAAAGGCCTCGCGGTTGGCCGGAGAGAGGAACCAGGAGACATGGCGAAGGCCCGGGAAGTCGCCATGCATGTAGCGTCGCTCGCGCAGCGGCAGCATCTGGTGAATCCGGACGTCGGACAGCTCTTCAGCCCGGCCCTCGATCGCGTCGAGTACTGTGACCGGCTCGGCGTTAGCGATCCCAACGATGAGGTCGTCGCCCTCGCCAAAGTGGTCGAGCACGGCCTCGGGCGAGCATCGCTTCTCGGCGAGCGTCGCGCGTATAGTCGGTGGCTTTGGCACGGCTTGATCCTCAACGGTCATTCGCTCATCCAATCGAGTCGTCCCCCTACCCTACGAGGATCAACCCCTCGGCCCGCGAACATCTTACCCGGCCTCCGTCAACAGAGTCAATCGTTACGCGGCCCGTCAAGCCATGGTCTGGGTTAGGCACGATCCTGTCCAGGTTGATGAAGACGCCCACGACGTTCGATGGCCTCGTGGAGCAGCGTACCGTCGAGCACCCGCTCGTCCCTTTCGAGTACGAAACGTACTACGTGAGCAAGGCCAGTGTCGCCCATCGCTATGACCTGAACGATGGCCAGGACAACCACGAGTACGAGGAAGCGGTATACCCAGACCCTGGCCCAGTTTTGAGCAGCCAACCGCACGGCTGCTCACGTTCTCCTACAGCACTGCTGAATGTGGGTATGACCTTGACCCAATTACTACTACCTTGTTGCTTTTTCCAGGCTTTCTGTTAAGGTGTATTAAGTAACATATGTTTTGCTGCGGCAGTAGAAGCCAAAGAGGGGGCGAGGCGGATGGAACTGTACAGCAACAATGAATGGACTGCGTGCTACGGAAATTCTTACATCGCCGAAGCCATTGCATGGTCCGAGAACGGTAACCACGTGTGTATCTACGCCACGGGCGCTACCGCTGAAGAGGCGGACGCCAAGCTTATAGGTGCGTTCCGCGAACTCAAACTGATACCCGCAGCGTCCTCGAAGACGATTAGTAGCAAAGAAGAGGGCCGGGTAGACGATGTGGAGACCCGGCCCGACGAAGAGGAAAGCGCACTGTAGTAACCGACGCTGGGTGCGTTACCTGACTCTATAAGCCTAACACCGCGTAACCTGCGTCGAGAGGCCGATCCTGATGTCCCGGCCTCTGTAGCTACAGGTTAGCGTAGTTGTCCTACGGACCGCCCCCCGCCAGACAGTCCGGCTCGTTCTCGCCCCGCGTAACGGGAGTAAGCCAGCAAGACCAAGAGGAACAGCGGGCCTATGATGTCCATATAGAAGATGACCCCGGCATTTCCAGGGTTGTAATTACTCTCGCCCACCATCTCACTCACGTGGATCACGGCGGCGCCGAGCAGCCAGACGGAGGTTGCGATCACGGCCGCTGTCCAGAAGTTGCCCCGGATCCAGTAAGACAAAATCCCCAGAGTACCTACGGCGAGGTTCGCCACCGCTACCTCGGTCTGGAACGGGTTGCCTGTAGGCCAACCGATAGACTCCGCGACCTCATTCGCGGCGAACGTGTGGCCCATGAACGCATATAGCCCCCCAAGGCCCGTGTTTATAACGAGGAGCCAGAGTAGCAGCATCTCCGCTAGCCGCTTGCCCGTCCGCGGCTGCTCGTCGCGGTAGACATGCACCCCCGCGACGACAAAGCTAAGAACAAAAAGGATGATAAAGACAGCCACCTTGCACCTCATCTTTCCTCGTCGCCAGGAGCGATATATAGCCAATACTCAACTATAGCCTCAAGCCGACGCGCCCGGCAACCCATTGGAGTGCGTGAAGAGGCGTTCTCTCCAGACTTGCGGGAGAAGTGCCCGCCTCCAACCAGATGAGAGCAGGGAGATTGAGCGTACCGTAACGCCGCCAACCGCGGCCCGGTACCCCTCCCCCTAACCTTCGGCACCCCGCAACTTGCGCGCCGAGCATAAAATATAAGCTCGGCAAACATGCCGGCCGGTTCGCAGGAACCGTATCCGGCGAGAGAGGAGAACGTCATGGCACTCACCCTGGGAAGCGGACCATTCGGCGAACAGAGCACCGGCAAGTTCAACTTCGAGGTCACACCCCCCCGCGGCCACGCGCTGTACCTCGAAGACTCCCCGAAACGGGTTCGAGCTGTCTTCAACGGCGAGACCGTCGTCGACAGCCGGCGCGTCAAGCTGCTGCACGAGACCAACCACCTCCCCGTCTACTACTTCCCGGAGGAGGATATCCGCGAGGACTTGCTGGAACCGACGGACCACCACACCCACTGCCCGTTCAAGGGCGACGCCTCCTACCGCTCCGTCAGGGTCGGGGACAGGACCGCCGAGAACGTGGTGTGGCACTATCCAGAGCCCGGGGAACACTTCGCGCCGCTCGCTGGTTACGCCGCGTTCTACCATGAGAAGATGGATACCTGGTATGAGGAGGACGAGGAGGTCTTCGGCCATCCCCACGACCCTTACCACCGGGTAGACGTCCTCGAAAGCTCCCGGCACGTCAAGGTAACCGTGGGCGGCGAGCTCGTCGCCGAGACACAGCGACCCAGGCTCCTCTTCGAGACCGGCCTGCCGGTGCGCTACTACATCCCGCCGGAGGACGTCCGCGCCGACCTGCTCGTTCCCAGTGAGACACACACCGTCTGCCCATACAAAGGCATCGCATCATACAGATCGGTGAACACAGGCGACGAGATCCTCGGAGACCTGGCCTGGTACTATCCGGAGCCCCTCCCCGAAGCCGTCAAGGTCAGGGACCACCTGTGCTTCTATGGCGAGAGAGTAGAGACCGAGGTAGACGGATGATAGTTCTAGCAGTCAGATATTAGGCTCTTGGCCTTCGACTTCTGGCAGTTGCCTGACGGCTGATTAGCTGAAAGCTTGTAAATACGCTAGGCTATCCCGAAGAGCGAACGGGAGCGTGAAGACTTTGGGTATTGTCGTCCAGAAGTACGGCGGCAGTTCGGTGGCAACGGCGGAGCACATAAAGGCCGTAGCCGAGAGGGTAAGAAAGGCCCGCGAGGAAGAGGGCCTGGATCTCGTCGTGGTCGTTTCGGCGATGGGTAAGACGACGGATCGCTTGCTCTCGCTGGCGAGCGAGGTTGCTCGAAGGCCCGCGCCGCGTGAGATCGACCAACTCCTCTCAACGGGCGAGCAGCAGTCGGTAGCACTGCTCGCGATGGCGCTACATGATCGAGGGGTCGGTGCGACCTCACTCTCCGGCCCACAGGCGGGCATGAAGATCACCGGTCGCTACGGGTCTGGTTTGATCTCCGAGATACAGCCCGAGAGGATGCATAACCTCCTCGCCGAAGGCCAGGTCGTCATAGTCGCCGGCTTTCAGGGTATGAACGCTCTGGGCGACGTTATGACGCTCGGCCGCGGGGGTTCGGATACCACGGCCGTGGCACTGGCGGCGGCGCTGGGGGCGGACCGGTGTGAGATCTATACAGACGTCGACGGTATATATACCGCTGATCCCAGGATAGTGCCCGAGGCGCGGAGAATACCGGAGATATCGTCGTCGGAGATGGCGGAGATGGCGTGGCGGGGGGCGAAGGTGATGCACCCGCGGGCAGTCGAACTCGGGGCGTTGTACGGCGTGGAGATCCACGTCCGCTCCTCGTTCGGTGAAGGTCCGGGCACCATAATCAGGGAGGACACAGACTTGGAGCGTTTGGAGACCAGAGAGACCCTCGCCGGCATCGTCCACGACCTGGACGTCTCGCGCGTTACCCTAACCGGCATCCGCACCGGGCCCGGTACCATGAGCCGCATCTTCGCGCCTCTAGCCAAGGCTGGCGTCTCCGTGGACGTCATCGTCGAGAGCGCCCCCAAGGAGGGCTTCTCCGACGTGGCCTTTACGGTGAGCCGCGCCGGGTTCGCGGAGGCGCGGCGTCTGGCGGGTGAGATCGCCGAAGCTCTGGGCGGTGAGGTCGAGGGGGAGGAGGACCTCGGCAAGGTCAGCGTGGTGGGAACAGGGATGTTGAATCGTCCCGGGTACGCGGCGAAGACGTTCGATTCCCTGGGTAGGGCGGGCATTCCCATACGGATGGTCTCGACCTCCGAGATACAGGTAACGTGTGTTATACCGGCGGCACAGGTAGAAGAGGCGGTCCGGCGCCTCCACGAGGACTTCGAACTGGAGGAGAGAGATGTTTAGCGGCGCGTTCACTGCCCTCGTTACGCCGTTCAGGAACGGTGAGGTAGATGTCGAGGCTCTGGAGGGTCTCGTAGAGTTCCAGATACAGCAGGGTGTGAACGGCCTCGTCCCCTGCGGCACCACCGGCGAATCTCCGACCCTAAGCGAGGAGGAGGACCGGTTGGTGATCGGGACGGTGGTACGCGTGACCAACGGACGGGTACCCGTGGTCGCGGGGACCGGTTCCAACAGTACGGACATGGCGATTAAATACACCAAGATGGCCGAGGAAGCGGGTGCCGATGGCTCCCTGCAGGTCGCCCCGTACTACAACAAGCCGACCCAGGAAGGGCTGTACAGACACTTTGCGACGATAGCCGAGAGCACTTCTCTGCCCCTGATCCTGTACAACATCCCCGGCCGCACCAGCGTGACGATATCGGCGGAGACCATTGCCAGGCTGGCCGAGGTACCGAACATCGTGGGCGTCAAGGAATCGACCCTCTCGATGAATATGGTCAGCGACATAAGACACCTCTGCGGTGACGAGTTCGACATCCTCTCCGGCGACGACCCGATGATACTTCCGCTAATGTCTCTGGGCGGGACCGGCGTGATCTCCGTGGCCTCCAACGTCGCCCCCGGCGCCGTCTCGGCCATGGTCGCGGCCCTGAACTCCGGCGACTTCGACCGGGGCCGTGAGCTGCACTATCAGCTCCTCCCCCTCTTCAGGGCGCTCTTCGTCGAGACCAACCCCATCCCCGTAAAAGCCGCCGCCTCCCTGCTCGGCCTCTGCTCGGACGAGATGCGCCTCCCCCTCGTTCCGATGTCCGGCGAGAACCTCCGCAAGCTCCAGGAAGTCATGGATTCGAGCGGCCACCTCCTCCCCACCCCGGAAGAGGTGCGGTGACACGGTCCGCAACCCGCGTCACCATAATAGGCGCCGCTGGCCGCATGGGCCGCGAGCTGTGCAAAGCGGCCCTGGAGACAGAAGGCATCGAGTTGGCAGGCGGCGTCGAAGGAACCGGAGCCCCCGGGCTCGGCGTCGACCTCGGCGAGCTTTGCGGCGCGGGTAAGCTGGGCATCGCTCTGGCCGAAGACCCGCCGGAAGATGCTGAGGTCCTTATAGAGTTCACCACCCCCGAGGCGACGGTCGAACACCTCTCCTACCGCAAGCCAGTGGTAATTGGGACAACGGGGTTCAGCGAGGAGCAACTCGCGCGGATACAAGAAGCGGCGAAGGACCTACCCATAGTGCTTGCCCCGAACATGAGCGTCGGGGTAAACGTGCTGCGCGAGGTGGTGCGGGAGATGTCGGAGAAGCTCGCTGGCTACGATATAGAAGTCGTCGAGACGCACCACAGGTACAAAAAGGACGCGCCTTCGGGGACGGCGCTCTTGCTGGCCAGGGCCGCCGCAGAGGGGCGAGGGCAGGGCCTGGACGAGGTAGCGGTTTATGGGCGGGAAGGTGTGGCGCCGCGTGGGGAGAGTGAAATAGGGATACACGCCTTACGCGGTGGGGCCGTCGTTGGGGAGCACCGGCTGATCTTCTACTCCGAAGGCGAGGAGGTCGAAGTCGTGCACCGCGCTCTCTCACGGCGCACCTTCGCGGACGGCGCGATGAGGGCGGCAAAGTTCGTTGCGGAGGCCAGACCCGGACTCTACGCTATGCCGGACGTGCTGGAGTAGGCTAGCGCCAACAGGCAACTCCAAAAGCGAGAGGAGCACGAAGAACTCCTCTCGCTTTGGGTGGTGAGTAGAGAGACAACTCCTACTCGCTATTCTCTACTCGCCCCCCCACGAAATTTCTGCCAGTACCAGAGCTACGAGCTGTATAGCAGATCGTCGGAATCGGGGTCCGGCCCGCGTACAAATGCTTCGCAGTCGCTGGCGATGAGGTCGGTCCCGTCGGTATACACGAGGTCGTTGCCGGGGCCGCAATAGACGAGGTCCGACACCGGTGGGCTGTTGAACGCGTCCATCACATCATTACCGGCGCCGCCGTAGATCGCATTGCTGAAGGTATCGAAGGGCGGACCGCCATCCACATAGTCATCGCCGTCGTCGCCGGAGACCGAATCGCTGCCCAAGCCACCGCTCACGTCATCGTCGCCTGGTCCTCCGGATGCGGAGTCGTCGCCGCGCTCACCATAGATCCCGTCGTCACCGGAACCGCCGGAAAGCCTATCGTCGGCACCCGGACCATCGTAGTTCACAGGCTGGTCTAGTACAAGGTCATCGCCACCCAGGCCGAATATCGAGTCGTTGCCGATGCCGCCGACGAGCTGGTCGGGGCCTTCGGTGCCCGTGATCACGTCAGCCATCGCCGTACCGCTTGCCGCGAGCGACATTACCACTATCGCCGACAGCAACAGGGTTATTCTTCTCACTGTTTCTCCTTCTCTAAACCTTCCAACAGGTTAATCCGCCAATTACGCCTTACCGGTCATCTCACTCGCGGTACGGCGTTCCCGAAAGCAGGGATCCTCGATTGACTATCGCAGTAAAAATCAGGGGCGTCAATATTTCTCGTGTGTTACGCGATTTTCGGGAGCACGCCAAGAATCGCACAGCGGTCGCCGGGAGAGTTGCTCCCGCGACTTCGCAAACGGCACGTTAGCAGCCAGCCGGGTTCGTCGTGCTTGAGAGACCGGGCCTCCGCCTCCACTCGATGCGAGGCGCATCGGAGGCTAACGGTAGCGCATGCCGCCGTCGTGGGGCACAATGCTTGTTCGAGGAGAGAGTAGGGAGGATCGGCGTGACGAAGGCAATATTCATGCTGTACCGGCGGCCGGACATGAGCGGGGACGAGTTTCGGGATTACTGGCGGAACACGCACGGGCCGATAGTGGCAAAGATGCCCGGACTAAAGAAGTACGTCCAGAATCAGTCGCTGATGACCGAGGAGGGCGAACCACCCGTCGCCGGTATCGCGGAGGTGTACTTCGACAGCGTAGAGGACATGCAAGACGCTCTGTCCTCCCCGGAGGGCGAGGCGGCCCTCGCCGACCTGCCAAACTTCACCGACGCGGAGAAGACCACTACCGTTATCGTGGAGGAGGTGGATCTAGTCTAGCGTCCCGCAAAGCCCTCTCCGGCAATCAACGAGGAGGCCCGACCACCGGGCGGGTTCCCGGATGCCCGGTGGCTGTTCCGAGGAGTATCAGGTCGAGCGCAACGAAGCGCTCCACGCCCGGTAAATCGGCTAGCACGGCCTCAGATCAAGCTGTACCAGCGGTTGTCGGATAGGATCTTTCGGTCGTCGATCTTCCAGCCGTCGGGCCTCAGGATCACCTCGTATCTGCGCTTCTCATCTATGTACTGCTCCGGGTACACGTACTTTGTAAGCACCTCCACGCGCTCCGGCGTGTCCGCGTAAACCTCGACTATCTCCTCGCGGAGAGGGTCGTACTGTGGCGGGTGTCCAAAGGGGGCCGGATACCGCTCCGTGGTGGTGCAGTAGAGGGCCACTACGCCCTTTCTCTCTTCGCCGGCCCTACTACTGGCCTGAAGGATCTTCTCGTGATCCGTCTCGTCGAAGATCGACGCCTTGTACCTCCGGTAAGCGTCCACTTCCCAGTCGTGCATCGCCCGGATGAACTCACGGACCACCCGCTCCGGCGTCCGAAATTCAGCGTCGCTCATTCCACACCCCAGGAGACCGGATAACAGGTGGTAGATCCAGAAGGAAAACGTCCCGGCTCAACCGGCAGACGCGAAGACCGAAGGTTCGCCCAGAGGTCCGCCTGGTGCGCGATGAAGAAGACTTACCGCCCCTGTCCGTAAGCCGCGTCGAAGGCGCGGCGGTACTCTTGTTGCAGCCTCTGGTGCTGCTCATAAAGCTGGTCCGCCCTGGCGGAAGCCTCCTCGCGCGCCTTCTGGCGCTCGGCAAGCCCCGCATTGATGCGCTCTGAGAGGTCCTGCAGGGCCTTGTACCGGGGATCATCGAGCGACAGCCCCCTCTGCTCGTCGGGGATGCGGAACACCGTTGCGTCCTGGCACTGCTCCTGGTCACACAGAGAGTCAAAGGTGGAGTTCCTCAACTGGCAGGCGTAGGCATCCCAGGTCTGGCCGAGCGCCTCCGACTGCTGGCGGAAATACTCATCGAGGTCCGCGCCGGTCTTTGCGTCGAAGTATTCTCCGCCACCGGCTAGCGCGATCTCCTGGAGCTGTACCGTCTCGTCGTCTGGCACCCCGAAGCCCACCACGTCCACCCGCACCCCTATACCGGACTCCTGGAGCTCTCTAGCCGCCGCCACAGGGTCCCCGCCGCAGGTCTCGATCCCATCGGAGACGAGGACGACCCGATTGACCTCGCCCTCCTTGCCCGCGAACGCCGCTTCGGCCTCTCGCAAAGCCCCCTCTATAGGCGTCCAGCCGGTCGGCTCGAACCGGGAGAGGGTCTGCTGGAAGCTGGTGGCCTCGACCGAGCCGATGGGCGCCAGGACCTCCGAGGACTCCGCGCAACTCATCCGCCTGCCACTCTCCGTCGAGTTCCCGGTGTGACCGTAGACCGCGAAGCCCGTCTCGTAGAGCGCGGCCGAGACCGCCGAGTAACGCGATAGGGCGTCCTTGGCGGCCTGCATCTTGGTCCGCCCGGCGGAGCTGCCGTCGTCGGCGGCCATCGAGCCCGAGGAGTCCAGGATGAGGAGCGCGTTGCGAGGCTGGGTGAGGAACTCTATGCCCTCGGTGGCAGCGGGGCAGTTCTCGGGGGCGCAGTCGTCCTTGAGCGGGTCGTTGCCCGCGCCACCATCGGCCTCTATAAAGTCGGGGACCACGTTGCCGTCGGAGTCCTTGTACCACTTGGGTTCCAGCACGAGCTCGGAGGCGTTGGACCCCTTGCCGCTGGCCTGGGCCTGCTCCTCGCTCTCCCCCCCCGCCCCCGGCGCCCCGGCGTCGTTGTTCTGACTCTCGCCTGCCGGTTCATCTTCGGGGGAGCTGGAGTCTCTCACCTTCTCACCCGCGTCCCGGGCCGCCTGGATGCCGCCGCACGCGGAGGCGAACAGGAGCACGGACAAGCCCAGGAGCGCGGCTATCAGGACGCTTCTCAC
The DNA here is from genome assembly GCA_902806065.1 of uncultured Rubrobacteraceae bacterium. Classification (GTDB taxonomy): domain Bacteria; phylum Actinomycetota; class Rubrobacteria; order Rubrobacterales; family Rubrobacteraceae; genus Rubrobacter_F. The sequence goes on from CADCVE010000008.1 coordinate 21,932, forward strand.
CCTCTACTACCCTTCGGTAGGCCGATCCGCGGAACGGTTCGCGGGCTGGTCCGTGTCCCGGACGACTTTCTCGAAGGAAGGCTTCGCGGGAGGGTTCGCTGAAGCGGCGCGGCCCTGCCGGACCAACTCAGTGGTGTTCTCAGAGATCCTGAACAAGACGATCACGATCTCCAGCAACACCCGCACATACGTTACGGCTATCAGGAGGAGGATGGGTAGGAGCACGAGGAACAGAAGCACCCCGACGACCACGCCTATCGCCTCCGATTCCGAGATGCCGGCGATGAAGGCGTAGGAGAGAAAAGACAGCCACCCAACCGTGGAGAGCACGTAGAGGACCACGAAGATAAGCGAGATCATATAGATGAACTTGACCACGCTGGCGGTGACGAAGCTGGTGAACGACAGGTCGAAGAGCGATCTGAAGAACCCCTTGCGCTGTGTGCCAAGGCTCTCCGTTTGCGGTTGCATCCCACCCCTTTCCGAAACGGGTTTCGTACTGAAGTCCACTCGAACCTCTCCAAGCTCCGGGGACGAAGCAACGTCTGGATTCTAGCTTGATCGGGAAGCACTGGTCAACAAAGTTACATTAAACTTGCGTGAACTCCACAGGCACGAGAGGCGCCGGTGGACGCACTGCGGGACGCGCGTTCTCAAGCTGGTATCCTCAGAGGCGGCCAGGAGACCGGAAGGAGCGGCGCATGGAACGCATGGAAGGAACGGCAGCGGTCGGGATCATCCCGCGCGAAACCCTCTTCGGAAACCCCGAAAAAGCCCAACCCCGCCTCTCCCCGGACGGCAAACGCCTCGCCTACCTCGCCCCCGTGGACGGCGTCCTCAACGTCTGGGTCGGGCCGGTGGATTCCCCCGTAGGTAGCGAGGACTACCGACCAGTTACGCGGGACAACATGCGCGGCATCCGCACATACTTCTGGGCGGAGGACAACGAGCACATAGTCTATTTGCAGGACGCCGGCGGCAACGAGGACTGGCGCATCCACGCCACCGACCCCAGGACGCAACAAACGCGCGACCTGACACCCTTCGAAGGGGTACAGGCGCAGCTTCTGGCAAAGAACAAGCTCTTCCCGGATACGCTCCTCGTCGGCCTGAACAAGGAGAACCCGGAGGCCCACGACGTCTACCGCCTCTCCATATCCACCGGAGACCTCGAACAGGTCGCCAAGAACCCCGGCAATATAGCGGAGTGGGTCACCGACAAAGACTTCCGGGTGCGCGGGGCCGTCGCCGCAACCCCCGAGGGCGGCTTCGACCTCCTATTCCGGGAGACGGAAGACGCTGAGTGGCGGATGCTCGTAAGCTGGGGGCCGGAAGACGCCCTGAACAGCGCCCCGATGGGCTTCTCCGGCGGTGGCGAGAAGATGTATCTCCTGGACTCGCGGGACGCGGATACCACCCGGCTCGTCGCCCTCGACCTGGCAAGCGGAGACGTAGAGTTGCTCGCCGGGGACGAGCGCTACGACGTGGCTGACGCGCTCGTCAACCCGGACACCTACGAGGTCGAGGCGGTAGCTATCGAGAAGGCCCGCGCGGAGTGGACGGTACTGGATGAGAGTGTCCGGGAGGACTTCGAGGCGATAGAGAAGCTGAGCCGGGGCGACTTCGCCGTCACGAGCCGCGACCGGGCGGACGAGAGCTGGCTCGTCGGCTTCACCGTGGACGACCGCGGTGCATCCTACTACTCCTACGACCGCGCGAAGAGAGAAGGCGCACACCTCTTTGATGCCCGTCCGGACCTCGCGGGCTACACCCTCGCCCGCATGGAGCCCATATCCTTCCAGTCCCGTGACGGCCTAACCATCGAGGGCTACCTGACGCTGCCGCCGGGTGACCTTGCCGGGCGTGACGCCCTGCCGATGGTGCTCGACGTACACGGTGGGCCGTGGGCGCGGGACGGGTGGGGGTATAACCCGGAGGCGCAGTGGTTCGCCAACCGGGGATATGCATGCTTACAGGTGAACTTCCGGGGTTCGACTGGTTACGGGAAGAGTTTCCTGAACGCGGGGAACAAGGAGTGGGGTGCTGCGATGCACGATGACCTCGTGGACGCGGTGGAGTGGGCGGTCGAAGAGGGCGTCGCCGACCCGGAGCGGGTAGCGATCTTCGGCGGTTCGTACGGCGGGTACGCGGCGCTCGCGGGGGCTACGTTCACGCCGGACTTGTTCCGGTGCGCGGTGGACATCGTGGGGCCGAGCAACCTTATCACCCTGATCAACAGCATCCCGCCGTACTGGTCCACCTTCCTCGCGACCTTTTACGAGCGTGTCGGCAACCCGGAGACCGAGGAGGAGTTCCTGAAGTCGCGCTCTCCGCTTTTCTACGTCGATAGGATCCGGATACCAATGCTCATAGCTCAAGGGGCCAACGACCCGCGCGTAAAACAGGCCGAATCCGAGCAGATAGTCGCCGCCATGCAGGAGAAGGGCATAGATCACGAGTACCTGCTATTCGAGGACGAGGGCCACGGCTTCGCCCGCCCCGAGAACCGCCTGAAGTTCTACGCGGCGGCCGAACGCTTCCTCGCCAAACACCTCGGGGGGCGAGCGGAGGACTAGAGAGACCAGGCTTCCGATCCCACCGCCAGGGTTATGCTACTTCCCGGTCTCCCCCGTCCCCGAAGAGCCGTCGTTTGACTCCCACATGGAGACCAGGCTCTCTACCCAAGCGGGATCCACGCCCATCTTCTGCGAGATCTCCTGCGTAGACATCCCCGAACGCCGCATCTTCTCGACTTCTTCCTCGAAACAGACCTCACCCTTGCTCTCCACGACTCTACCTCCTGACGTTTCCCATCAGCCGATTTATAGTAGCAAAGAGCCCAGCCGAACATACACACCACACCGAGGTCCAGAGTACTCAAAGTACCTATGTGCTACCATATGCTACATGAGAGACGAACGAGAGCGTGTCGGGGTTCGCGAGCTTCGCCAGAACCTGAGCGTGTACCTGAGAAGGGTTGCCTCAGGTGAGACTTTGGAGGTAACGGAGAGGAATCGCGCGGTGGCGATCCTCGCGCCGTTGCCGGAGGCTTCGACGCCTTTGGGGCGTCTGGTCTCGGCGGGGCGGGCGACCGCTCCGGTGGGGGATCTTTTGGACCTCGATCCGCCGGAGGGTGAGGTCTCGACCCGGCTCAGCGATGCTCTCGAAAGGGAGCGGGAGGAGCGCCTCCCATAAGCGGGGCGTTGTACATAGATTCGTCGGCGCTCGTAAAGCTCGTGCTCCCGGAGCCCGAGACGGGGGCACTGCGTGAGTTGCTCGCCGGGTGGCCCGAGCGCGTCTCCAGCGCCCTCATTCGAGTAGAGGTCTTACGCGCGGTGCGTCGCGTCAACGCGGCTGAAGCCTATCAGCGGGCCGAGAACCTCGTAAGCCGGGTAGGACTCGTGGCTGTGGACCATGCGGTCCTGGGTCTGGCAGCCCGGTTGGCCCCGCCGGGGCTACGGTCTCTCGATGCCATACACCTCGCTACCGCACTCTCCATCGGGGACGACCTCGATGGTATCGTCTCTTACGACGCGCGGCTCTCGGAGGCGGCCAGGAGATCCGGGCTACCGACGCTCGCGCCCGGCGCCGGGGTCTAGCGATGCGCTTCACCAAGATGCACGGTGCGGGCAACGACTTCATCATCTCAGATCCGGGCGAGGTCCCGGTGGCGGACCTTGCGGGCTTTGCCAGAAGGGTGTGCGACCGGCACTTCGGAGTTGGGGCGGATGGACTCCTGGTGCCGGCTCCGTCGGACGTCGCGGACTTCAAGATGGTCTATCTGAACTCCGACGGCTCGCTCTCTGAGATGTGCGGCAACGGATTGCGCTGTCTCGCACGCTACGCCCGCGACTTCGAGATAATCGAAAGTGAAGCTGACACCCTCACAGTCGAGACGGGGGCCGGGATCAAGAAAGTCCTACTCTACGAAGACGGCTCCTCGCGGGTGGACATGGGCGCACCCGGGTTCGGCTCCGGGGTAGAGATCAATGGCTTCGCCTTCCTGCGAGTCTCCATGGGCAACCCGCACGCCGTGGCCTTCCTGCAAAGCGAGGCGGAGGTAGAGGCGCTGGACTTGAGGGCGGTCGGGCCAACGGTCGAGAATGATCCTCTATTCCCCGAGGGAACGAACGTCGAGTTCGCGTATCCGCGAGGGAGGCACGAGGTGAGGATGAGGATCTGGGAACGCGGCGCCGGCGAGACCCTGGCGAGTGGCTCCGGCTCGTGCGCTACGGCGGTCGCGACCATCCGGCTCGGCCTGGCCGAGAGCCCCGTGGCGGTGCGCCTGGACGGCGGCACGGTGGAGGTCTGCTGGTCAGGCAACGGGGAGCCGGTGTACATGACGGGGCCTGCCGAGTACGTCTGCGAGGGGGAGTTACTCTTCTAGCCCTGGTGGACCGTGCAACTCCAGCGGCGGGAGCGCGCGGAGCGGGACCGGAGACTCTGTCAGTTCGGGGTGTTGCGCCTCTCCCACGGCTGGAGTGGCACCCTGGAGACTTTCGTGTACCACTCGGTATAGAGGCCAGCGGGTGGGGGACGTAGAACCTGTCACCTTGCACTCTGCAAGTGGCTGGTTGCGGGGCTTTGAGGGTGGTTTCGTGTACACCTGAGCAGGCCACTGGTAGGCATGTGTAGACGCAGGGCTCCGGATTGTTCGGGAAGGTTAGCTTTCCCCCTCCGCGCTCGCACAATCCTGCGGGTAGGATTGCTTACAGTGCCCTTTGGAGAATACTGTACTCTTGGCGCAACACCAAAAGCGACGCGAAAGGACAATGGCATGTCTAAACAGGTTGCGGACAGGTTCGTCGAGGCTCTTTGGAGGCTGGAAGAGGATCGGGACGTGGAGAAGCTAGTGAAGATCCACACGGAGGACTGCACTACCGGCAACGTCGCGGTGCCGCAGACGTTTGACGGCCACGAGGGGCTGCGCGAGTTCTGGACGAACTACCGTAATACCTTCGATGATATGAAGTCCGAGTTTCACAACGTCTTCGCTGATGGAGACGGCCACGCTGCTTTGGAGTGGACCACCGAGGGTAGCGCCAACGGCAATACTGTCTCCTATCAGGGTGTGAGTATATTGGAGATCGAGGACGGCAAGGTCAAACGCTTTATGGCCTACTTCGATCCTCGCAGCCTGACCGAGCAGGTCGTTTCCTGACACCTCCTGCCGAGACCTGCGGAGGGTTAGAGCCCCCCGATCTTGCCGAACGGCCAGAAGCGCGCGAATGCTTCGCCCCTGAGGTTCTCTAGAGGCAGGGGACCGAAGACACGCGAATCAGCGGAGTTGCCCCGATTGTCACCCATCACGAAGACGTTGCCATCGGGTACCTCGATTGGACCATAGGAGCCCGCGAAAGGGGTCTCCTCGTTGAGGTACGTTTCCTCCTGGGGTTCATCGTTCACGTACAGAACGCCGCCCTGGACCTGGACCTCGTCCCCCGCCGTCCCCACCACGCGCTTTATGAGCGTCTGGTCGTCGTTCTCGTCGACGCTGTCGAAGACGACAATGTCTCCTTTGTCCGGTTCCGTGAAGCGGTAGATAAACTTGTTCGCGAGCACCCGGTCGCCGACCTCCAGCGTCGGTACCATGCTCTCCGAGGGTATACGGTACGCCTCGACGCCGAACGGACGCACGACCCCGAAGACTAGCGCGAAGGCGACGACGATGGTGAGGACCAGCTCGGCGAGCCCCGCCTTTCTCTTCTTCTTCCGCCGCTCCTGCTGCAGTTCCCGGCGGCTCTTCGGCTTCCCCTCCTCCCCATAGTAGAAACTCTCTTCGACCGTCTCAGAGGAGTCCGCTGCCTTCTTCCGCCGCTCCCGCCGCAGTTCCCGGCGGCTCTTCGGCTTCCCCTCCTCCCCATAGTAGAAACTCTCTTCAGCCATCTCAGAGCAGCCCGATGCGTGACGGCGGCCAGAAGGTGATGAAAGCCTCGCCCTCTATATTCTCCACCGGTACCGGCCCGAAGAAGCGTGAGTCGCGCGAGTTACTCCGGTTGTCCCCCATCACAAAGACTTCGCCCTCTTGCACTCGCGTCGGACCGTAGGAGCCCCTGTCCGGCCGCCTCTCGTTAACGTAGGGCTCCTCCTGGGCTTCGCCGTTGACGCGCAGGACGCCGCGACGGGATGCGACCCGATCGCCGGGGACGGCGACTACGCGTTTGATCAGGTCTTCATCCTCACCTTCCACGTCCCTGAACACGACCACATCCCCCCTCTCCGGCTCCCAGAACCGGTACACGAACTTGTTGACAAAGACCCTGTCGCCAACCTCCAGCGTCGGCACCATACTCTCTGAGGGGATAAAGAAAGCCTCCAAAACAAACGGTCTGACAAAACCAAATACCAGCGCGAAGGCGATGAGCACAATGATCAGGAACTCAAGAAACCCCCCGCTCTTCCTGATCGAACGTTGCCCCGACGAGTCCTCGAAGTCCTTGGCCTCACCCACCTCCGAATTCTTCTCGTCATAGGAGTGCTTCTCTGTCATGAGTTCTCAGGATACCGCGCACGGAGCATACGAGGCTCCCGCTAGCCCTGGAGCGTCCCGATACGTGACAGCGGCCAGAACCGGAGAAAAGCTTCACCCTCTATGCTCTCTATCGGCACCGGCCCGAAGAAGCGCGAGTCGCGCGAGTTGCCCCGGTTGTCTCCCATTACAAAGACCTCACCCTCTTGCAGTCTCGTCGGACCGAAATCGCTGCCGTCCGGGAATAAGGCGGCTCTGGCGTAAGGCTCCTCCGGGAACTCGCCGTTCACCCGCAACACACCGTCACGGACCTTGACCCTGTCACCCGCCACCGCCACGACACGCTTTATCAGCTCGTCGTCGGTCTCCAGGCCCGCGAAGACGACGATGTCTCCAACCTCCGGTTCCCGGAAGCGGTAGATAACCTTATCGACGAAGAGACGGTCACCGACCTCCAGAGTAGGCAGCATGCTCTCCGAGGGGATCCAGAACGGCTGAATAACAAACGGCCTGACGATACCGAAGATCAAAACGAACGCCACGCCAACCGTGACCAGAAGCTCTACGAAACCGGCCCTACTCTTCTTCACTCGCCGCTCCCGCCGCAGCTCCTGACGACTCGTCGAAAACCCCTCCTCCCGGTAGTAAGAACGCTCTCCGGTCATCTTAGAGCAGTTTGATGCGTGACAGCGGCCAGAAAGAGGCGAACGCCTCACCCTCTATGTTCTCTATCGGGACCGGCCCGAAGAAACGCGAGTCGCGTGAGTTGGCCCGGTTGTCTCCCATTACAAAGACCTCACCCTCCGGGACCGTCGCCGGCCCATAATCACCCATGTCCGGCATCCTCTTGTTCACGAAAGGCTCGTTCCGGACCTCGCCGTTCACGCTCAATACGCCGTTCTGGACCGTGACCTCGTCCCCGGGTAGGGCGACGATGCGTTTGACCAGGTCCTCGTCCCCACCCTCCACGCTGCTGAAGACGACCACGTCCCCGACCGCCGGCTCCCAGAAGCGGTAGACGAACTTGTTGGCTATAAACCGGTCGCCGATCTCAAACGTCGGCACCATGCTCTCCGACGGCACCTGGAAAGCCTCCAGGACGAACGGTCTTATAAAGCCGAAGACGAAGGCGAAGGCGGCGAGCAGGATGATCAGGAACTCAAGAACCCCCCCGCCCTTTCTGGACTCGCGCTTCTCCCCGGACCCCGCGCCCGTCTCGAAACCCTGCTTATATAAATGCTTATCAGCCACAGACGCTCAGGATACCGCACACGTGAGGACCACGCGGGGATACAGGACTCTGTGCAAGAGCCGAGGAGCTAGAGAAAAGGACCGTACGCGACTTCTTATCCATGGGAGCGGCTAGAGTATATCCGCTGCGTCCACCAGTATGCGGAACGCCACGATCACCATGAAAATGGCGAAGCCGCGGCTCACCGCTTTCTCTGGCAGCCTCTCGCGCAGGCGCACCCCGAACCAAGCCCCGATCATGGAGCCAACGATCAGGGGTGGCAGGCTCAACAGGTCCGAGAAGCCGGTGGCTATATAACCGATTGCCCCGACGATGCCAGCACACATCACGACCGCGAGGCTGGTCGAGACGGCCCTCTTCGTACGAAGCCCCATTCCGAGCATCATCAGGGGGACCATGACCACCCCGCCGCCGACCCCCACGAGCCCCGAGAGCGTCCCGATAAACACACCGGCGATGAGGACCAGCGGTACAGCTAGCCTCTTCGCGTTCGGGTCCACCTCCGGGCGCCCCCGGGCCGTTGGGTAGGCGAGGAGCAGGAGAATGGTCGCGAAGACCACCTGCACCACCTTCTCCGGGGAGATGCTCGCCACGTACACCCCGATCAGGGTCGCCGGAGCGACCGTCGAGGAGAGGATGACCGTAGCGCGCCAGTCCACCGGGTCTTCGCCGCGCTGGTTCCTTATGGTGCCTGAGAGCGCGCTGAAGATAATAATTACCAGGCTCGCCGCGACTGCTTCCTTGATGTCCCAGCCAGCCACGTAAACGAGCGTTGGGACGAAGACGATGCCGCCGCCCACCCCTGCCGCGCCCGCGAGAACCCCGCCAAAGACGCCCAGCACAGTCAGAACCGCGAGCTGAAAGAGATCCATCAGATGATTCTAACGGAGCAGGATGCCAGGAGAATCTACCGGAGGCCGCGGCGGGGCCTGCGCAGCCAGTAGATCGCCAGGACAGCGATGGCGATCAGCACGACTACAAGTACGGCGTTGGAGATAGAGCCAACGATGGTGGAGACCTGCTCCCAGTTGGCGCCGAGGAACCAGCCCGCCCCGACGAGCAGCGTGTTCCACAGCGCGGACCCGAGGGTCGTCAGGAGCGTGAACCTCAACACCGGCATCTCCAGCATGCCGGCCGGGATGGAGACGACGCTACGCGCCAGGGGAATCATACGGGCGAAGAGCACCACCGCGTCACCATATTTATCGAACCAGCTCTCGGCGCGGTCGAGGTCGTGCTCCGTCACGCGCAGCATCCGACCGTAACGGAGCACGACCGCCCGTCCTCCCCACCGGCCCAGAGCGTAGAGGATCAGCGCGCCCAGTACCGAGCCTGTGGTGGCGCCGGCGACTGCCTGCACCCCTCCAAGCTCGCCGCGGCCCACGAGAAAGCCTGCCAACGGCAGGATCGCTTCCGAAGGTATAGGCGGGAAGAGGTTCTCGGCCAGCATCAAGAACAAAAGCCCGAAAGACCCGAGCGCCGAGAGGACGTCGGACGCCCATTGGCCAATGCTACCGAACACTCGCTCTCCTATCCTGGCCCGCGGAAACCGGGTCTATGCGCATCGGCGCCTTCAGGAGAGGCCGTGACCCGGAGTGTAGGCGGTTGCGGGATGACTTCGAGCACATCGGGAAGCTATCATCTCGGGTGGGAGATTACCAGGGCTATCCGGCGCTACCTCATGCGTTGATCCCGCATCTACCGGAAGACCCCGGCAGCGGTTTGCGATGCCGTTGACCCGCTCTTATCGTCGGCGCCTGCCCTCTACGGAAAATATGCCATTATGGATGCTATAGTGCGGCGCAATATGTGGGCGGGCGGCCCGAACCGACCCTCTTACGTGCAGATTGGAGGAAAGAGCAGCGATGAGGGAGACGTACGTGGATGCTGCTCGGCGGGGTCGGCATACGTGGCCGCGTTACCTGTTGGGGATCCTCCTGATCCTGTTCTTCTACCTGATCCTCGGGCAGGTACTAACCCTTTTCTTAGTTGCTGCTTTTGGTGGCTCTTTGGCCGATCTCTCTACGTTGAGTCCGTTCCGGTTTTATCTGGCGTTCAACGCGGGTTTCCTGCCCTTTTTAGTGGGCATTGTGCTTGCTGTGTAGTTGATCCACCGGCGCGGTCTTCGCACTCTCGTGACCCCCATGGGCTCGATCAACAAAAAGCGCATCGCTCAGGGGTTCGGCTTGTGGTTCGCGCTTCTGTGCGCATCCCTCTTGGTGGGGTTCCTCTTGGAGCCATCGTCGCTCTCGTTTGAACCGGATCTGGCGGCGTTCGTCCGTTCGCCCTCCTCGCGCTTATCATCACTCCGATACAGACCACGACTGAGGAGCTGTTCTTTCGCGGGTACCTGGTGCAGGGGGCTAGCCTCATCAGCAGAAGCACAATCTTCTTGGTACTCGTATCGGGGGGGCTGTTCGTGCTGCCGCACTTGATCAGCCCGGAAGTCCGCGAGGAGGGTATCCCCGCGATGCTTCTCTATTTCGTTCTTGGAGCGTTCTGGGCCTTGATCTCGCTCAGGGATGGCACGCTCGAGCTGGCCATCGGGGCCCACGCCGCCAACAATCTGTTTGGCGGATTCGTGGTTAGCTACTCCGGGTCGGCGTTGGGAGCGACGCCGTCCCTCTTCTATCTTGCTGACCGGGGCGACCCGTGGGCCGCCCTCGTCCCCATCCTGGTGATAAGTGCGCTCTTCTATCTTTTGGTATTCATGGTGCCTAAGCGAGAGCGACGCGGCTGAAAACGCTCTCTGCAGCGTTTGTCATACCGATCAAACTGACATGCCGTACCCGCAATAACCCAAGAAATCACTAGCATCCCCAATAATAACCACCGAGATCGCTTCGCTCATTACCCCTACCAGTGCCTCGCAGGTCCGAGCCTCGGTACTGCGTAGGATGTTCTTCTTCGAGAAGGTCTCTTCGATAGGGTCGAAGTCCGGCGAGTAGGGAGGCAGGTAGCTGAGAAATAAAAGCACGTTCTCCCGCGCTTACGCCAACTCAATTCTCCCCTTCGATCTTCCCCGAAGGACGCCTGCGGAACGTGCGCCAGAGGAAGTAGGAGAACCCGACGGTTATCACCCAGAGCGGCGCCGCGAGGAAGCCGGCGATGACATCCGTCGGGTAGTGGACGCCGAGATACAGGCGCGAGAAGCCGATCAGGAGAACTACGGCGACGCCGGCCGCGGCGACCGCCCAGCGCCGGAAGCCCGTCAGGCGCCACGCAACGAGCAGGGCCAGCGTGCCGTAGAAGCCGACGGCAGCCGTAGCGTGGGCACTAGGGAAGGAGTAAAAGGAGGCTTCATACCCAGAGTCGAAGAGCTCCGGGCGGGAGCGTTGGAAGAGATACTTCAGGGTGGTGGTCAGGACCAAGCCTCCGAGCGTTGAGACAGCGAGCAGGGCGGCGGAGATCTTCCGTCCCTTTAGGTAGAAGGCATACGCTGCTATCACGAGAAGTGGGAGCACCGCCCAGTAGTAGCCAAGAGCCGTAATGACGCGCATTGGTCCGTCGATCCAGGCTGGAGAGTGTTCGTTTATCCAGAGAAGAATCGTCCGGTCGAACCGGCGGCTCTCGCCCTCGACGACGTCCTCGACTATCTTGGCGAAGAGGGCGATGACGCCCACGGAGAGCAGTAGACCCAGGGCCAGCCCGACCGAGAGCGACAGTACTAGCCGGCGCGAGAGGCGGATGTTGATCTCTTTGCGCAGTAACTCTTTGGATAGCATGGAGAGGAGTTTACCCCGCGGTTCAACCCGCCGGGCCACGTATAATCCCTCTGGCGGCCGGAGAGAGATATGGAGGTCCCCCTTGCAGAATACCGAGATCGTACGGGCCCTGGAGACGGTCGCGACGCTCATGGAGATCAAAGGCGAAACTTACTACCGCATCCTCGGCTACCGGCGCGCCGCCGAGTCGGTAAGCGCTCTGGGACGCCCGGCGCGCGAGATGGAGGACCTCACGGAGTTGCCCCACGTCGGGGCCACAACGGCCATGGTGATCCGGGACCTGGCCGACGATCGCACCCCGGAGATACTCGCGGACCTGCTCGAAGAGATACCTCCCGGCCTCGTCGAGGTTACGCGTTTACCTGGCGTCGGCCCCCGCACGGCGGGGCGGCTGTGGCATGAGATCGGGGTTACGAGCGTCGAGGCCCTGGGGGAACTCGAAGAGGGTAGTCTAGCCGCCCTCAAGGGCTTCGGTAAAAAGAGCGAGGAGCGCATCCTGCGCGCCGCCCGTACCTACAACGCTACCGAGCGCCGTCTGCTCCTCGACGAGGCAACGGCACTAGCGGAGCACGTCCTCCAGTTCGTCCGCTCTCACCCGGCCTGCGAACGGGCGGAGATTGCAGGCTCTTTGAGACGCCGGAAGGAGACTATCGGCGACCTGGACATCGTAGCCGCGAGCAACGATGGTAAGGCTCTGGCCGACGCCTTCGCCGGGGCGCAGTTCGTGGATGAGATTCTGGCTCATGGCCCGTCGAAGGTCTTTATTGTGTGCGGCGGTGTGGAGGTGGACCTGCGGATCGTGGAGCCGGAGGCGTATGGCTCTCTCTTGCACCACTTTACCGGGAGTCAGGCGCACAACATCGCACTGCGGGAGCGGGCGGTGAAGATGAGCCTGAACATCTCCGAGTACGGCCTGGCGGAGGCAGGGACCGGAGACTACCAACCGGTGGCGTCGGAGGCGGAGATCTACTCGCGACTGGATCTCGCCTTTATCCCCCCGGAGCTTAGGGAGGATACTGGCGAGATACGGGCCGCCGCAAAGGCGGATCTGCCGAATCTCCTGGAGGTACCGGACGTGCGCGGCGACCTGCACGTTCACACCAACTACTCCGACGGGCGGGGAACTATCCAGAGCATGGCCGAGGCCGCTATCTCTTTAGGCTACGAGTACCTCGTCTTCTGCGATCATTCGCAGAGCCTGAAAGTAGCCAATGGTCTCTCTCCCGCCCGCTTGAAAGAGAAGCTGGAGGCGGTACGCGCGGCGGACGAGGAGTACGATGAGATACATCTCCTCTGCGGCTCGGAGGTGGACATACTCAAAGATGGCTCGCTAGACTACGAGAACGCGCTCCTGGCCGAGTTGGACTTCGTCGTGGCGAGCATCCACACCTCGTTCAACATCGGCGAGGAGGCGATGACGGAGCGTATGATCCGTGCGATGAACAACCCCTACGTCCGCACCATCGCCCACCCGACTGGGCGCATACTCAACCGCCGTGAGCCCTACGCCGTGGACGTATCGAAGCTCATAGAAGAGGCTGCGGCGACGAATACTGCTCTAGAACTCAACTCCTACGTAGACCGGCTGGATCTCTCTGTCCCCTACGTGCGGGAAGCGATAAGCGCGGGCGTGCGCATCACCATAGACACGGATGCCCACGACGAGACCGCGCTCGGCTTCATAAAGTTTGGGGTGGCGCAGGCCAGAAGGGCGTGGGTAGAGAAGGAGAGCGTAGTCAATTGCCTGCCCTGGCCCGAGTTCGAGGAGCACCTGAAAAAAGGAAAGTAGCTCTCCCGGCCAGCGTATCGCTCGGTGTTTTCGCTCGCCCCCAGACTTAGAGTTTGGTCTCTCGGGAGGGCCTGTATATAGCACTTCCGGCCGGTTGGCTTGGCCGTCTGAGGTGCCACGGGAGTAGCTTTGCGGTTACGCGCTCCTGTATGATTCAGCATCCGTTGGTGCAAAGAGGGGCAATATTGTGTGGCATGAGAGTTCGGTTCCGAAGGAGGTCTTTCTCGCTCTGGCACTTCTGGCTCTGGTCGCCGGTGCGTTCGCGCTGCGAGTAGCCTGGGAGAGTCTCCCCGAGGCCGAAGCGCAGGGACAGATACAACAACCCGGCCCGATCCAAGTGCCGGGAGAGATCCAGGTACCGGGAGAGATCCAACAACCAGGACCGCAACAGCAAGCCGGCCAGCTCATGAACGCCGGTGGGCCTACCGGCGGTCCTCTACCACTTATGCCTGATGGTAGTTGTCCCGTTGTGTTCCCGGTGGAGATAGACGGGGTCTGTTATCCGTAGCCTCCCGTAACGGATGAGAGTTCGGCACTTGGTCGGACAACATTCACCGCGTTTGGAGCCTGTCATACTTTAGATCCACGAGATCATACTTTAGGATGATGCGGGATCTAAGCCCGAAATGGTACAGTCTGGCGGGCTTCGTCGAGAAACGTTAGGCTCTGGCAGGATCGGAGCCAACGAATGGAGGGCGCATGGCAGGTAGCAGAAGCAGGAGAAGGCGGGGCGCCATGGGACGGCGAATCGTCCCGTTCGCTCTGTTTGGGGTAGCGCTGCTCATCGCCGTCGGGGCAGCATGGGCGCTGTTCAGCGGGGTCGAGACCGACGAGAGGCTCCGCGCCAACCTCGAAGAACCTAAAGTCTCCGTTGGGGAGAACTCCGTAGCGGAAGACGAAGAAGACAACGATCTCCGTACCGTCTCCGAGAAGGAGACTACCTCCGAGTCCAAAGAGAGGAACAAAGCCAAGCGGACCAAGGCCGAGAGGGCCGAACGGAAGAGCGCCAGGGCTGAGAAGGGCGACAAGCCAGCCAAGGCTGACAGGGCCGGCAGGGGTGAGAGGCAGTCCAAGGCCGAGAGGGCCGAGCGGAAGAGTGCTAGTGCCACGGAGGGTAGAACAGCGCGCGGCGGCAAGGGCGACGGGGGTACCCGGCGAGCGTCCGGTGGCCGGTCGAACAGATCCTCCGGCCAGACTCCCTCCAGCTACGAGGTAGCACCCGCCGAAACCGCTTCGCAGACTGCGGTTCCAGCGGCCGAAGAAAGTTCGAGTAGCCCGGCGAGCCTCGAAGAAGCACCCGAGACCGCTCCCACCGATACGGCGGCTCCAGTAGATCCGATAAGCCCGGATACACCCACTGGTACCGACTCACCCAACCCGGCAACTCCCGAGGAAGATACTCCCGATCCCGGCACCGACTCAGAGACGGACCCAGACGCCCCGACGAGCCCCGAGCCCACCACCGGGACGGAGCCTGACGACGATAGTGCGGAGGACACACCCGACCAGGAGGAAGAAGACCCCGAGGAAGAAGACCCATCGGAGCCGACGACCGGGGAAGAGCCGACCACGCCATAGGGGTAGGTGACGGGGGCAGCGCGCTACCCCTTGTCCCACACCGGACGAGCTTTAGCTTCAGAGTGCAACCTTCGAGTGCGAGGTGCGTATCTATAGGTATCCGTAGTCGAGAGACGAAGTTCTCTCCGGATAAGGATACGTCGAAGGAAGGGAGGCTTCTTGATCCGCATTACAGCCACAGGGCGGTGCGGGGTACGGAGCGGGACGGACAGTCCCTGTCTCCGTCCCGCGGCTCTGGAGATCGGAGGAGTGCCTTTCTGCAAACGCTGCGCCCGCGAGCAGGAAGCATACTTCGCGGTGGGGGAGCTTACGCAAGAGCTGACCGTCAACCGGGCGGGACAATCCCAAAGGTTTCGCCGCAACGAACCGCTCGTCGGACGGCTAGTCGAGGCGCTCCGCAAGATACGGGGAGTAGAGCGAGAGGGCCGCACCGTGAGGGAAGATAGGGCGAATGCAGCGGTCGGCAACCGGTAAAGATGAAGCCAGCGAGCGCCGTCTACCCGCTGGCTTCGTTCGAGGTCTTTACACCGGTACTCAGGCGGGTGGGAGGGCTCGGATAAAGACAACCGCCGCTTTGACTTACGCGGCTCCCTCGTCGAGGTTCTTGCTCCAGTTGCCGGCCTCCCCGTCCTTCTCCGCGGTCCAGTTTCCGGGGTCCTCGGCTTGCTCGGCCTCGCCCTGCTCCTCAAGCCAGCGCTCGGCGTCTATCGACGCGCGGCAGCCATCACCGGCGGCGGTTACTGCCTGACGGTAGCGCTTGTCGGAGACATCGCCCGCCGCGAAGACGCCGGGCACACTCGTCGCGGTGTGCTCGCGCTGGAGAATGTAGCCTTCCTCGTCTATCTCGACCTGGCCCTTGAAGAGACGGGTGGCAGGCTCGTGGCCGATGGCCGCGAAGAAGCCATCGACTGCTATCTCCCTCTCCTCCCCGGTCTTCGCATTCTTCACCCGGATGCCCTCGACGGAGTTCTCGCCCAGGATCTCCTCTACCGTGGTGTCGGTGACGAAGGTAATCTTGGGGTTCTTGCGAGCCCTGTCCAGCATAATTCTAGATGCCCGGAAGGTGTCGCGGCGGTGGATCAACAGCACCTCGCTCGCATATCTGGTGAGGAAGAGCGCCTCCTCCATCGCCGTGTCGCCGCCGCCAACGACCGCGACCTTTTTATCCTTGAAGAAGAACCCGTCGCAGGTAGCGCAGCCGCTGACCCCACGGCCCATGAACTGCCGCTCGCCTTCGAGCCCCAGCCACTTAGCCTTCGCCCCCGTGGCGATGATCACTGACTTCGCCAGGGTGGGCTCCTCCTCGTCCTCGGCCCAGAGCCTGAAGGGACGCTCCGAGAAGTCCACCCGCTCGACGTTATCCGGGCGCATCTCAGCCCCGAAACGTGCAGCCTGCTCCTCCAGATCTTCCATCATGTCCGGTCCCGCGACGCCTTCCTTGTACCCCGGATAGTTCTCGACGTCAGAGGTAAGCATGAGCTGCCCGCCCGACTCAAACCCCTGAAAGACCAGCGTATCCAGGTTCGCCCTCGACGCATACAGAGCCGCCGTGTACCCGGCCGGACCAGATCCTATAACAATGGTGTCATAAATTTTCTCAGCCAACATACAACCTCTCTCGAATGTAACTCTCTACCAGCATATTTTATTACATCGGATTCCACAGGTCGGATCGCACCTCTTCCTCCAGGCAGAACCGCTACGCGTAGTCAGGTTGCAGCGAGTTAGCGGCCACGAGCTTCTCTCGGGATCTCAAGACTCTCTCGCAGCCGTCAAAGCATTCATATTCCTCAACGCTCATCGCCCCCAGTCGTTCGGAGAGCGGTGAGCTTTCATCTACGTGGTGATGACTCGTCAAGCGGCGAGCTGCTGCTCCCCAACAGGCCTTTTGTTCTTGCTTCGAGCGTGACGCTGCTTACCGGCAATGAGGGTAACGATAGTTCACCAAACTTATGTATCTCTGCCTGCGTAAAACCAGTATCGTCGACGCTTTGCTCCCGGTATCGAGTCGAGAAAAGGGTGCCAGCATTACCGCGAGACGCCGTATGGCGACCGCTACCACGGTCCCTGGAGGGTTCGGCCCTGAAGCTCGTCAACGAACTGTCGGGCGGTACGGCCGCTGCGTCCGGCGTGCCAGCGGTCCCAGAGTAGGGCCTTCTCCTTTAGCTCCTCTTCAGAGACTTCCATCCCGCGCTCCCGGGCGAGACCGGAGACTATCTCCAGGTACCGCCTCTGATTGGGAGCGGGGAAGGTCAGACGCAACCCGAAGCGGGCGACCAGGGAGAGCTTCTCCTGCATAGTGTCGCGAGGATGTACGTCATCTGCTCCGGCGGAGCCTTCTTCGCCGCGGTCGGAGAAGCGTTCGCGGATCAGGTTGCGGCGATTGGAGGTCGCGTAGACCCTGACGTGCTCCGGTGGCTCCTCCACACTCCCTTCTAGTAGCGCCTTCAGCGCCTTGTACTCAACCTCGTGCTCCTCGAAGGAGAGGTCGTCGATAAAAACGATAAATCGCGGCCCGCGGTCTCGTAGAGTATCGAGTAACATCGGTAGCTCTCCGAGATCTTCTTTGGCGAGCTCGACGAGCTTGAGCCCCATGCCGGCATAACCGTCCGCCACGGCTTTTACGGTCGAAGACTTGCCGGTACCTGGTAAGCCGTACAGGAGGGCGTGGTGAGCCGGGAGGCCGGCGAGGAGGCGTTCGGTGTTCTTCAGCAGAGGCTCGCGCTCTTTCTCGTAGCCGATCAAACCCTCCAGCCGTACCGGGTCGGGACGCGGCACGGGCCGCAAGGCCCCACCCTCCCACCGGAACACCCGGTAGCGTCCGAAGTTCCCCGCCCCGTGCGCGGCGTGATACTCCACGAGGGTCTCAGCAAGCTTCCCCCAGTCCTCTGCCGCCGCCATCTTGCGGGCCAGTGCCCGGCGAGGCTCAGCGGGGAGCGGTGGATCGTTGGCATCCGGCTTCCGCCAGGGCACCCACACCCCCTCCAACTCGGGCACGGCCGCCTCGGCCATATCTAATAAGGTCTCGCCCTCGAGATCGAAGAGCGACCGGAGCGCGCGCAGGTCGCGGCGGGTCTGCTCGACGAGGTAAGGCGCCGGCTCTCCCTTCTCCGCACCGAGGCTGAAGGGGTTCTCATCGTCCAGAATACGCTCTACCAGGTACGATTGCCAGGCGTCGGGGAGGAGGTTCTCAGACTCGGCGGCAAGCGTTTCCCACAGCCGCCCAAACGTCTCGGCCACGACTACGGGTTCGGGGGGCTTCGAGGACAATAACGCGAGCAGCGCCAGGAAGTCCTGCGCCGCCGGCGACGCCAGAACCCCCCGCAGCACGGCCATCCCCCGCGCCCGCAGCAGCAACTCGTTCAGATAAATCCCGTCCATACAGACCGCTACTCTAGCATTAAACGGTCCTCCGCTAATCGGCTTTTGCCAGGGGCCGTAACGTGTAGATGTCGCACCGGCCGAAGGCGAAGGCGGCCAGGAGGACCAGCGCGAGAGCGTGGAGTACGGCCGAACCGTAACGGTAGAAGATAAAGACCTTTGTAGCTGGCAACAAACTTTTGGTTGACCGGGGCAACAACGAGGTTAAGATGCACCGTTGCTGATAGCGTAGTTCCGGTTGGCTGGTGGCGATGTGAACGCGGCTCTCGCTCTCCTTGGATTATCGCCGGAGTCGATAAGCCTGTATATAGGTAGTTTGACCTGGTTCTAACCGGGACATGTCCCGGGGTGAGCTTAGGCTGGCGCTACGTCCTCTGCAGTCCTCCACCTGCTGGCTCGGCGATACCGCCTCCATCGATGGTCTCTGCCCTGTTGCTCGTCCTCTTGTCCGCTAGGCGCTAAAGAACCCGCTGCGGCCAGGGAGCCGGTAGTCTACTCTCACCCGCCGAACAAACGCGCCCAGAAGCCCCGGCGGTTCTTTAGTACGTTCAGCTCTGCCTCCAGGCGGACGTGCTCTTCGTACAGGGTGGATTTCTCTTCCACCAGCCCCATCTTCTCCTGCATCAGTCGTTCTCGTTCGGCCTCCAGCCGAGCTTTCTCCTCTTCGAGCGTGGAGATAGTCTTTTCTTGCAGCTCGCGCTGGAACTCGATGAGGTTGAGGCGTTCGATCTCGCTCCACAACCGGTCTATCTCCATGCGTGCCGCGTCGCGTTCCTGGCGGACCTCCTCTATCTGGCGGGTCCGCTCTTCAAGGCGCGTCTTGTAGTCCTGGCCCTGCTGCAAGAGCCGCTCATACCGCTCGAACGGGACAGCCGGGAGTTGCGAGGAGGAGGAACTGTTGGCGTAAGGGGCCTCGTCCCCGATCACCTCTCCCTCGAAGATCTCCTCTTCTTCCTCACCGGCGGAGTCATCGAAGCTGTCCGCGGCACCGGAGCCTTGCTGAGATCCTAACACCCGCGCAAGCTCCTCGACCTCCGAGAGCAGGAGACTGTAGCCGCCCCGGCCGGTGCGTTCGGCATGCAGACGCCCCTCGGCGACGTAGCGCCGAACCGAACTCGCCGAACGGCCCAGGATAGCCGCCGCCCCACCAAGTCCAATACGCTCCTCGCTGACCTCCCTGGGGTCCATAACCCGACATTCTATAGCAGCGGTCAGCCATCAGCTATCGTTAAAGAGCCGAAGAGCCCTCTAGGCTCGAAATACCTCCCCATCGCGGACCTCGACCGGTATCTCCGGCAAGGGCGCAGTCGCAGGGCCGTTGGCGACGGCCCCACCGTTGGCCGGGTCGAAGACCGAGCCGTGGCAGGGGCAGGTGAGGTTGCCATCGCTGTAGCCCACCGTACATTGCCGATGCGTGCAGATAGCCGAATATGCCACGAAGTCCCCGCTATCCAGATGCACCAACACAGCCTGCTGCCCGGACTCCTCGTCGGTGAACTCCAGGGCCGACCCTGCCGCCACCTCCGACTCCTGGACGATAGCCCCACCTCCCTGGACCTGAGCCACGGTCTTGCCCTCACCCTCGGTAGTCGCCTCCGTAGCCCCTTCCACGGCGCCCTTATCTTCTTTGCTGGCTTCTTCGCCACCGCCGCCGCAGGCGGCCATCACCGAAGCTCCGGCGGCACCTACACCCAGGGCCGCCCCAAGCTTGATAAACCTCTCGCGTGAGAAACGCTGCTCGGCCAAAACATCCTCCCTGATCGTACTTCGCGGTCCTCACCGCACAGTAGTGCTATATACGCGCGTTCGTTAGCTCCGGTTCGTCAGGTTCGGTTGGCTATCTCCTCCGGCTACCAGCTTCGCGTATGCGTAGAATAGGGTAGTTTTGTATCCCCGGTGAGGAGGGTCGAGGGTTGAGCAGCATGGCGTGGGTGAGGATTTTGATCGGGGCGGTCTGGTTGAACGGCGCAATCGAGAAGTTTTTGAACCCGGAGTTCCCTCAACAACTTGCCACCGGCCTCGACGCCGGGGGGTTTATCTCCCAGGCGCCGCCGTGGTTCCAGGGCTTCATGAGCAACAGCGTCGTGCCGAACGCCGAGCTCGTAGCGCAGCTCGCGCGCTTCGGGGAGTTGGTGCTGGGGCTGGCGCTTATCTTCGGTCTCCTGACCAATGCGGCCGCCTTGGGAAGCATCGTCTTCAGCGTGGCGGTGCTCCTATCTCAGGGCGGTGTCCGGCTCGGGACGGGGCTCGCGGAGCCGGAGTTCCTGACTATAAACCTGCTAGTTGCCCTGATCTCAGCGGTCATCCTCCTCAGCCCTACCGCGAAGACGCTCTCCCTGGACGCCGCCCTCGCCCGTAACCGCCCCCGCCTCTCCCCCATCCTCGTTAACCGTCGCGGCGGGCGGCGGGCCTAGAGGCGATCATCAGCGTCACGGGAGTCAGAGCCAGCGGCTACAAAAACGCCGGTATTAACTCCCCCTTGACGAGGTCGGCGAGGTGCTCGCGCTCGCGGATTACGGACCAGCGGTCGCCCTTTACCAGCACTTCGGCGGGGCGTGGTCTGGAGTTGTAGTTGGAGGCCATCGAGAACCCGTAAGCCCCGGCGCTCATGAGCGCGAGCAGGTCACCCTCCGCGGCATCGGGCAGGGTGCGATCCCGGGCCAGGTAGTCACCGGTCTCGCAGACCGGGCCGACGAGACCGGCCGCGGCGGTCGCGGCACCGTTGTTTACAGAGCGTACCTCATGGTAGGCATCGTAGAGGCTCGGGCGGAGCAGGTCGTTCATCCCGGCGTCGGCGATGAGGAAGCTCTTACCGCCGCTGTTTTTGCGGTAGAGCACTCGCGTCAGCAGAACGCCCGCGTTCCCGGCGAT
Organism: uncultured Rubrobacteraceae bacterium; assembly: GCA_902806065.1. Classification (GTDB taxonomy): domain Bacteria; phylum Actinomycetota; class Rubrobacteria; order Rubrobacterales; family Rubrobacteraceae; genus Rubrobacter_F. The sequence goes on from CADCVE010000008.1 coordinate 42,997, forward strand.
GTAGCGGCCCATCTCGCAGAGTATCTTCGTGCCGCTCGTCCCGAGAGCCTCCAGCGTTGGCCGGACGGCGTCTACGAACTCTTTAGGGGTAGGGACTTCTTCGTCCTTGTAGCGAATTCCGAGGCCGCCGCCAATGTTGAAGTACTTGATGTCGAAGCCGCGGCGTTTTAGCTCCTCGACCAGTCCGGCACTCTTCTCGACCGACTCGGCGTAGGGTTCGAGTTTGGTGATCTGGGACCCTATATGCTGGTGTATGCCGATAAGGTCCAGGAACCGGTACTCCCCCATCCTCCCGGCGAGCGCCAACGCCTCGTCCACCGGGATGCCGAACTTACTCGTGCCCTGGCCGGTGGAGATGTGAGCGTGGGTCTCCGGGGTGACGTCGGGGTTGATGCGTAACGAGACGCGCGCCGTTTTGCCGTGGCGGGCAGCGTAGCGTTCGAGGTGCTCCAGTTCCGAGACCGACTCGACGTTGAAGAGCAGGATGCGCTCTCCCAGACCGGATATCATCTCTTCCTCGGTCTTACCAACCCCCGCGAACACGACCTTCTTCGGGTCGAACCCGGCCCTCATTACCCGGTACAGCTCGCCGCCCGAGACGATATCCGCCCCCGCCCCGAAAGAGGCGAGCGCGCGTAGGACCGCGAGGTTACTGTTCGCCTTGACCGCGTAGCAGACCAGGTGATCCAGGCCAGCGAAAGCCTCGTCTAGCTCTCTATAAGCCTTCTCTAGCGCACCATAACTGTAGACGTAAGTCGGAGTGCCTGCGCTCTCGGCAATCTCGGAGAGGGCGACGCTTTCGCACCGAAGCTCGCCCTCCCCATAGTAATAAGAGTCGTCCAAAACAAAACCTCCTCTTCGTACCTCATCCCGCTACAAAGTATATGATCCTGCGCCCGAGTTCCAAAACCTCACGGGCCGCGCTTTCGCGCCGAGCTTTCGCTGTCAGGGACGAATATACTCCTTGCCGGAACCAGACGCGATACGAGAGAGACACGAAGATACCAAGCGAGCAACCAAACCCCAAGAGATCACCCCGCCTCCTCCTCAACCCCGTGCTCGCGGAGCTCCCCGCCTACCCTTTGGTCCGCATGGACGAGCGCCGCCGGGATCTGGAAGAGAGAGGCGCGAAGCTCTTCGACTTCGGTACCGGCGACCCTCGCGAGCCGACGGATAAGAAGATCCGGCAAGCCCTCATAGACGGCGTCCTCGAGGTCAGCCGTTACCCGAGCGCCACCGGCACGAAGGAGTTGCGCGAGGCCTTTGTGAACTTCATGCTCCGCCGCCATTCCGTGCGGCTGGATCCCGAGACGGAGGTCCTGCCCGCGGCGGGCTCTAAGGAGGCGATCTTTCACGCCCCGCTAGCCTTCATACATCCTGTCCATGAACGGCGCGGAATCTCCTATGGGACGCCGGGCTATCCCGTCTACGAGCGCGGCGCCCTCTTCGCCGGTGGGGAGGCTCTGCCGGTAAAACTTCGCAAAGAAGAGGGCTTCCTGCTGCCCGTCCGGGACATCGACCCCGCGAGGACGCGGGCCGTCTGGGTCAACTACCCTCACAACCCGACCGGCGCTACCGCGACCCTGCAGTACATAGAAGAGTTAGCCAACTTCTGCCGCGAGCACGACATCCTGCTCTTCTCGGACGAGTGCTACAACGACGTCTACTCCGGCGATCCGCCGCCCTCGGTCCTGGAGATAACCAAAGAGCGGACCTTAGCCTTCGTCTCCCTGAGCAAACGTAGCGGCATGACCGGCTACCGCTCCGCGATGATGGCTGGCGACCCCGAACTCATAGCCGCCCTCAAAAAACTCAGGCCCTCTATCGGCGCCGCGAGCCCTGGCTTCGTCCAGCAAGCCGCCACCGCCGCCTGGACCGACGACGCCCACGTAAACGAGCGCAACCGCACCTTCGCCGCGAAGCGCGCTCTCTTCGAGAGCTTCTTGGAGAGGGCAGGCTTCCGGTATACCTCCACAAACGCGAGCCTCTACCTCTGGGTCGAAGTGCCCAAGGAGTACGGTGGGGACGACGAAGCCTACGCTGTGCGGCTCCTCGACGAGAGAATAATAGTGGCGCCCGGCTCCTCGTTCGGACCCGGCGGCGAAGGGTACTTCCGGATCGCCCTGGTGCCAGCAATCCAGGAGTGTGAAGAGGCGATAGCGCGGTGGGAGGGTCTGACCGAGTAGGAGTTCCACCGGCGGTTCCTTAGTTTAGAGACTCGCCGAATATGGAAAGTTCCCAGCTTATTGGCGCGAACTCTAAAACGTTATCTCCCGCCGGATGAGTTCGACATCCTACTTGGCCTGGACGAGGACATCTCTCACTAACAGAACCTCTCTTGCAAAACGGCCGCGTGACGGCGCGCTACCCCTTCATCACCATGACTCCCTCGCGGGCAGAAAGCCTGCCGGGGGTAAACTCACCCGGAGTACAGCATGCCCAGCAGGAAGAAAAGGAAAGCAACAAAGAGCAGGGCACCCACGACCCGGTAAAAAAAGAGAACTATCCAGGAGGGCGAGGGTAGATCGCCCTCCCGCCTTTTTCTTCCGGAGTACCACTTCCGGGCCTGCCGGGGGAAGAGAAAACACAAGACGGCGAAACCTAATAGAAGCAGCCCGAAGAGCAGGTTTACGACGAGTTCGAACTCGGCCATCTCAAACTACTCCTCCCGACGCGAGATGCCGTGTCCTCTTGCTAAACTAGCGCACGCTAGCGCACGGCTACCGCCGAATCTTACACCGGAGAGGAGCTTTATATGAGGGAGCAGGTAGAGGCCGCGTTCGAGGATAGAGAGCTACTGAAGAGAGAGGAGTATCGTCAGGCGGTCTTCGACACCATCGCCGCCCTGGACACGGGTGAGATCAGGGTCGCGGAGAACCTGGACGGAGAGTGGACTTCGAACGCCTGGGTGATGAAGGGGATCTCGCTGTACTTCACCGTCGCGGAGATGCAAACCATAGAGGCGGGTCCGTTCGAGTACTACGATAAGATCCCCACCAAAAAGAACCTCGCGCAAGCCGGGGTACGCGTGGTGCCGCCGGGCACGGTCCGCTACGGTGCCTTTGTAGAGCCGGGCGTCGTGGTAATGCCGGGCTACGTAAACATCGGTGCGCATGTCGGGAGCGGGACGATGGTGGATACCTGGGCGACGGTGGGGTCGGGGGCGCAGATCGGACGGAACGTCCACCTCGCCGGCGGCGTCGGCATCGGCGGCGTGCTCGAACCACCGGGCGCGATGCCGGTCGTGATCGAGGACGGAGCATTCGTCGGCTCGCGCGCCATCGTCGTCGAAGGGGTGCGCGTCGAAAAGGAAGCGGTCGTGGGAGCGAACGTGGTCCTCACATCCTCCACCCAGATCATCGACGTCACCGGGGAGGAAGAGGTAGTACACAGAGGCGTCGTGCCCGCCCGCTCCGTGGTCGTCGCCGGTACCCGCTCCCGGGATTTCCCCGCCGGCTCCTACCAGTTGCAGACAGCCCTTATTATAGGTGAACGCCGCGAATCCACCGACCGGAAGACCTCCCTGAACGAGGCTCTGAGACAGTTCGGGGTCAGCGTATGAGAGATCGGCTTCTGGAAGCACTGCTCTTCTTCCTCGAACGCCCGAGCGTTACGGGTGAGGAGAAGGGTCTCTGCGACGACCTGGAAGAACGCGCGGTCAAGCTCCCCGGCTGGCGCGTGGAGCGTACCGGCAACAACCTGATAGTCAGCCGCCGGGAGCCAAACGTCTCGCGCGAGCGCGTAGTATTCGCCGGGCATCTGGACACCGTACCGGAGCCATCGGGGGGCCTGCCGGTTCGGGTAGAAGGAGACCGGGTCTACGGTCGGGGGTCTTCGGACATGAAGGCCGGTGACGCCGTAATGCTCGCGCTCCTGGAAGACTTCGACTGGGAGACGTCCTGGGCGGAGCCGACGTTCGTGTTCTACGAGCGGGAGGAGGGACCATACACGGAGAACGGCCTGGAAGTAGTATTCGAGGAGTGCCCGTGGGTGGTGGACGCGGAGCTTGCCTTTATCCTGGAGCCCACGGTAAACGCCCTGGAGGTCGGATGCGTCGGCACGGCGCAGGTCGAGGTCACCTTTGAAGGCAGGCCCTCCCACTCGGCCCGGCCCTGGCAGGGTGAGAACGCGCTTACCGCCGCCGGACGGTTCCTCGATACCCTGCGCGAAAGAGAGGTCGAGGAGGTCATGGTAGAGGGACTTCCTTTCTACGAGGTGCTAGTGCCGACGATGGCGCAAGGCGGTCGGGCCAAGAACGTCGTGCCGGACGAGTTCTGGATCAACGTAAACCACCGCTTCCCGCCAGGGCGAGGCATGGACCATGTAAAGAGCGTCTTCGATAGGTTGCTCGAGGAGGCGGGAGGAAAGCAGGCGCGGTACGAAGTCGCGGATTTCGCCCCGAGCGGGTCGGTGGACCTGGATCATCCGCTGCTACGAGCCTTTATCTCCAGCGGCGGGCTGGAAGTGCGCCCGAAACAAGCGTGGACGGACGTGGCTCGCTTCGCCGAACGCGGCGTGGCCGCCGCCAACTTCGGTCCCGGCCTTCCCGCCCAGGCACACCAGCAGAACGAATACACTGAGGTATCGCTACTCTCCGAGAGTTACGAACGCCTCAGCACATTCCTACAGGGCAGCAAGTCCTAACGACGAGAGCGGGGCTACCCTCAAGGGTAACCCCGCTCCATGCGTCCCGATGTTTCGAGGTTAGTCGCAATCCACAGTGCCGTACGACTCGACCTCGCAGTCATCCCAGAACCAACCCCATAAGTAATGGAAGTTCCAGAATCCTACGGGAACGAAGACTACCTCTACCTCATCGAATTCACGGTTGAAGTCGCAGTCCCAGAAGTCGCAGTCTCGATGGTTGTCATTGCCATCCCGACGGTCGTCGATACGCTCGCCGCGGCCGTTGAAACCGTCGCCCCTCTCACCATCGTTAGCCAGCACCGGCCCTGCAACGGTGGCGAGCATTATCGCCACTAACATGAACCCTACCAGCAGACGTGCTCTCCAATTCCTCATCGATGTACCTCCTCAAGGTAACCGGTTTTCACTATTACTATCCACAATATCTGGTGTTCTGGGAAGCGGAATAGGCTATCCTATCTTTTTAACAAGGCTTAACTATACGTAACGCTGGTCGTCTTTAGGATATTCGGTGAGCTAGTCACCGGTTAGCGACAACGCGCGCCTTCTTGGGAAGAGACGGGAGATAGCAGAGGGTGGGGCCGGGTCTCTTGACCCAGGCTCGCCCCTGATTCTTCCGAAAGTTCGGAGAGAGGGGGTTAGGAGGATCTAACCTCCGGAACTTCCCCTTCTTAGCTCTCGGACTCGGTGTCCCGACCATTAACGAAGAAGGACCGTCGCTGTCAAAGCAGTCGAAGTCAATGCCATCGATGTTAGAGCTGGAGAAGAAGAAGCTCTCCCTATTGTCGAACCGGCCGTCGCGGTCCCGCCAGTCGTCGATGTGGTCGCCGTGGCTGTTGAAGGAGTCGAACCGGCCGTTGAGACGATAGATCTGTGATCGCCGCGGAAATCGTGGGCGTTGACGCTATTGCCCCCCGTTCCCGTCGTTAGCGGCTGTTGTTCACCAGTGCCGGCCCCGCAACAGTGGTCGCACCACCGCTACCGGCATAAGCCCCGCCAGCAAACGCACCCTCTAATTCATCAGCTTGCTTTCTCAAGGTAATTGGTCCCTAAACTTACACATTCAAAAACACAAAGAGAAAGGCCCCCCTTTTAAGGAGAGCCTTTCTTACCTCCGGAGTTTCGGAAGCAGAGGATTAAGAGATGTTGCTCGTAATCCTAGTCGTCGTCGTTGTCGTCATCATCGTCATCGAAGTCGAAGATGCCGTCGTCGTCGTCGTCGTCGTCATCGAGGTCGAGGATGCCGTCGAGGTCGAAGTCGTCGGGGTCGATCTCCGCGACTGCGAAGAGCTCGTCGCACTCGGTAAAGTTGTCCTCATCGAACAAGCCATCGAGATCGTCGTCTATACCGTCGGAGTCATCCTCATCGACCAACCCGTCGCCGTCGTCATCGCCACAGAAGAACTCAACGTCATCGGCCTCGAAAGAGATGTCCTCGAAGTCGTCGTCATCGAAGTCTCTTATGTCCTCGAAGTCGTTGTCATCGAAGTCGAAGTCCCTTATGTCCTCGATATCGTCTCTGTCGAGATCATCCTCGTCGATGTCAAACCCGAAGACATCCTCCAGGCGATCCAAACGATTCTCGCAACGGTCGCCACAATTGTCATCTTCAGCTACTGCGGGTACCGAAACCGCGAGTACCAGCGCCAACATAGTGAGCACAAGCCCTAGACGCGTCTTCCAACTCTTCATAGATCTCCCTCCAGCTACTCTCTTTTAATAACAAGCGTATAGTAAAGCTTTTTGGTTACGATTGTAAAGAGCCAAGTGCAAAATTCAGTACTCAATTGTAGTTTTTGCAGTCTTTTTTGAACTTTTGTTAATTCTAGAGCAACTGCGGCCTGCCGGTCGCTTGGGTGTCGAAACATAGTGACGAGCGCCGGGCCTCTGCCTTCGTGCATAATAAGGCTTCGGGGAAGGCGGTCTTGCAGCCGTATGAGTATGAGCAGGAGGATAGAGCTATGGGCAGGACGTGGGTATCGGGCCGCGGAGGTATTGCGCGGAAGTTAAGCCGCCGGGAGTTTTTGAAGGTTGGTGGCGCGGGGCTTGCTGGGGCGGCGATTTTGGGGAGTTCGGGTTGTGGTGGTGGGCAGGGTGGTGGCGCGGAGGAGATCGTCTTCTCCTTCTTTCCCGACCCGTCGGGCAGTGTGCAAGCACTGATCGACCGGTTCAATGAGGAGAATGAGGTGCAGGTAAGGCTGCGGGAGATGCCCGCCGATTCGGGGCAGCATTTCGATCAACTCAATACGGAGTTCCAGTCTGGTGAGATCAACATAGACGTTATTGGGGGGGATGTGATCTGGCCGGCGCAGTTCGCCGCTAATGGCTTTATAGCCGATCTCTCGGACCGCTTTACCGAGGACGAGCGCGGCGCGTTTCTCCCAGCGCCCATCGAGGCCAACACCTACGAGGGCAGGATCTATGGCGTCCCCTGGTACACCGATGCAGGCATGCTCTACTACCGCCGAGACCTTCTGGAAGCGGCTGGCTTTAGCAGACCACCAGGGACCTGGGACGAGCTCAAACAGCAGGCAAGGGCAGTTCAGGAGCAGGCCGGCACCCGGTACGGGTACGTCTTTCAGGGGGCGGAATACGAGGGTGGGGTTGTCAACGCCCTGGAGTACATCTGGAACTCCGGCGGGGATGTCCTCGAAGGTGAGGATCAGGTCGTAATAGACAGCCCGGAGGCGCGGCGGGGGTTGGAAATTCAACGTAGCATGGTCTCCGAGGGCGTGGCACCCGAGGGCGTGAGCCAGTACAAGGAGCAAGAGTCGGCGACGCTGTTCCTGAGCGGGGAAGCGGTCTTTATGCGCAACGTGCCGCGTATGTACGCGCTCGCCTCCGACCCGGCGGAGTCGAATATAGACCCCGGGCAGATCGGGATAGCCGCCCTCCCCGTTGCCGAAGAGGGCCTTCAGTCCTACAGCTCTCTGGGTGGCTGGAACCTGTTTATGAACGCCAATGCCAGAGACCCGGACGCCGCCTACGAGTTCATCCGCTTTATGAGTGACCCCGAGCAGCAGAAGTTCCGCTCGATAGAGGGCTCCGTGCTCCCCTCACGTCAGGAGCTCTACGAAGACGAAGACGTACTACAGAACGTGCGGGTGGCGGAGCTCGGGCAGGACGCGATACAAAACACCCGGCCCCGCCCGGTCTCACCGTTTTACTCTGACATGTCCCTGAGAATGGCGGAGCAGTTCATCCAATCCCTAAGGGGTGACATCCCACCGGAGGAAGCTCTCGCGACGCTGCAGGGCCAGCTCGAGGAGGTCATCGAGCAGGGTAGACAGCAGCGAGCCTAGAGGAGCGCGTGACGGAGGATCTGGCTAGCGGAGCAGGCCGGCTACGAGAAGCTCTGTCGCCTCGTTGCTCGGAAGGGGCCTCGCGAAGTGGTATCCCTGCCCAAGCTCGCAACCGAGTTCCTGTAACCGGGCGACTTGCTCGGCGTTCTCGATACCCTCTGCGGTGACGTTCAGGTTCAGGGCTCTCGCAAAAGCGACGGTAGCATGGACGATAGCCGCGTCTTCAGCGTCGTGGCTCAGTCCACTTATATAGGAGCGGTCGATCTTCAGGGTATCTATAGGGAGGCGCTTGAGGTAGGAGAGGTTCGAATAGCCCGTTCCGAAGTCGTCCATGGCCAGTTCGATACCCGAACCCTTGAGTTCCCACAGCGCGGCAATGGCTGCCGCGTCGTGCATCATGACGCTCTCCGTTATCTCGAGCTTCAAGCAACGGGGATCTAGTCCAGTCTCTTTCAGGGCCCTGTGGACCTCCTCGACAAGGTTGGGCTGCCGGAACTGGCAGGCGGAGACGTTTACGCTGAGCATCAGAGACGAGGAGCTTTGTTTCTCTTTGTGCCACAGCCGCGCCTGACGGCAGGCCTCCCGCAAGACCCAACGTCCAAGGGGCGCTATCAGCCCTGTTTGCTCGGCCAGCGGGATGAACTCACCGGGCGGAATCAGGCCATAGACCGGATGCTGCCAGCGCACGAGTGCCTCCATCCCGCGTACCTCTCCAGTCTCCAGCGCGACCAGCGGTTGGTAGTAGACGACGCACTCCTCCTCCCTGACCGCCCGGCGCATCTCGGACTCGAGTAGCAAACGTCCCGAAGTGGTGGTGCTGGCGTCAGGATCGAAGACTTTGTAGCACGCCTTGCCCTGCGCCTTGGCCGCGTGCATCGCTACATCTGCCTTGCGAAGCAGGCCCTCCGGGCTGTCCTGGTCGGAGCCGGCGAGGGATATACCGACCGTGGCGCTGACCAACACCTCGTTACTATCCAGCCCTATGGGGGCTTTGAGCGCGTCCCCTATGTGCTCCGCCACGAGGGCAGCCGCATTTTTATCGGGGATGCTTTTAAGTAAGACGGCGAACTCGTCGCTACACAGGCGCGCTACCATGCCCTCGCGTCCTACGGACTCTCTAAGCCGTTCGCTTATAACGACGAGCAGCCGATCACCCGCGTCGTGCCCCATGCTGTGGTTGATCTCCTCGAAGTTGTCCAGGTCCACAAGCAGTACGGCAATGGAACCTCGTTCCCTGACGGCCTGCAGCAAGGCACTCTCCACGCGCTCCACGAACAAAGCCCGGTTTGGCAGGTCGGTCAGCGAGTCGCGCAGTGAATCGGAACGGCGGTGTTCATCCCTTTGGCCCCGGACCCGTCCGAGTGCCCACAACAGCGCAAGGAGCAAACCCGCGACAACGACCGCGAGCGCGGTACACAGGCATTGAGACACTGGAGCTAGATCCCAAGGCATCTTCGACCCTCGGGTATCATCCCACCTTCGGGATGATGTGTGCCATGGGGGTTCTGCTGGCCGTTTCCCGCGTTGGTTCCCTGCGCTCCATTCCGCTACGGGCACTCTACTCCTCAGCAAGCGTGATCTTCCTGGTAGCACTCTACTTTACCTTCTCCCGCGGAGCTGTCCTGGCGCTAGCTGGAGGAGCCGTGGTATTGCTAGTACTAAGCAAACGCAGATTCGAGATGCTGGGGAACCTATTGATCCCTGGACTCGCCGCCTTGTGGGTCATCTTGCAGGTCCGAGACCTTCCCGGGCTCGTAATGCGTCCGGTGACCCGTCAGCAGATGCAGATTGACGGCTGGCTATTGGTCAACCCTCTACTCGAGGCGTTGCTGGTGGCCCTTATCGCTCAAGTGGCCTTTTCCATTGTTATCCGGTTGATAGAGAACTTTGTGCCGGGGAACGTGGAGAACTGGTTC